>JAQBNO010000181.1 GCA_028288485.1 Segetibacter sp. | reverse complement strand
TTAAAGACGATCCATCTTTGGATGTGTATGGTCCTTTAAAAGGTATTTTATCTGTACATATTCAACTGGCAGGTGAAAATTTGTTGGTGCTTGCATGTGATATGCCTTCCATGAAAATTGAGCCGCTTGATTACCTGGTACAATTGAGTTTAGTTAGAAACGAAGACGCTTTTGCTTTTCAAAATGACGCTCATGTTGAACCTGTATGTGCTATATATACTTCTCGGGGTTTGAAAAAAATATATGACCAATACAATGCGGGTCAATTAAAAAAACACAACCTTCATTATGTTCTTGAAAGTTTAGACACTTTTTATGTACCTGTTTTACCAGAGTGGAAACGATACTTCAATAACTATAATTCCCCCGAAGATTTAAGCTCCTTGTAATTGTAAACTACTTTCTTCAACTGTTATGAAATCTTCTTTACCTGCTTCGCATAAAGGACATTTGTAGGTATCCGGGATATCATTAAAAGATGTAAGCGGAAGAATTCCGTTTTCTCCATCACCCAAGGTTTCATCGTAAATGCTCAGGCAATGTTTACATTGATGCACTGTTTTAGAGCTCACTGGTTCTGCTGCAGGGTTTAGTGAAGGA
The DNA here is from genome assembly GCA_028288485.1 of Segetibacter sp. Taxonomy (GTDB): domain Bacteria; phylum Bacteroidota; class Bacteroidia; order Chitinophagales; family Chitinophagaceae; genus Segetibacter. The sequence goes on along the minus strand of JAQBNO010000181.1, from coordinate 7,448 downwards.
TGAGAGGTTTCTAAAGAAACGGATCCTTCGAAATCTTTCCTTTCGTAGAAAAATTTGCATAACGACACAAGGTAAATACCTAAGTAATCTTTTTCAACATCTTTCCTGAATACCTTATAGTTGGATGAATTGGGGTTGAAATCACTGGTGTATAAGATTTCAAAACGGTCGAGCGACTTTAACCGGTTTGCGTTTTTCGACTGTTGTTTTCTTATAATTACTGAGCCAAACATGCTGGAAGAAGGTTTGGTTTTTACAGCAAAACTTATCCCATAAGTACGTACATCCTCTTTGTCAAAATGCCTGATGATGTGCCGCTTCAACATCAGTCCTTCTTCGTTATTGTCCTCTACCTGCCAGTTTAATTCGTTGGCTGCATGACGAACATTGATGCGGTAAGTGCCTAGTATATAATCCCAAAGGTTCCTGTGTTTGCTCTCAATTCCCTTGATAATGATGCTTTTCCATGGTGTTGTATATAACTCGCCAATTTTAGTTTGCAAGCAGATATTACAAAGGTCGATGAGGAAATAAACGGAGAACAATTGGTCGCGACGGTAAATGCCTAACCAATACGTGTTGTCATGTTTATTAAAACCTTCATAGTAGGGTAATGAAAATTTTGGCATTTCCAGTTCCTTATCAATTGGTTTTGATATAAAATGCAGCGTTTCTTTTGACTGTTTATACAATTCTTGCCCGCTTGTAACACCTTCTGACAATATGAGTTTTTCAAGGTGTTTTGAAACTAAAGCAAGATCGTTTGTATATACTAAAGCAGGGAAGCAATAAACGGTCTGCGATTTTGGTAACCTGATGTACAGGTACCAAAAGTGAGAAGAGTCAGAAGAAATCCAGTTTAAATGACCTGTGAAAAACGGTACAAAGCTTTGTGTACTGTCGCAAATGTTCACTTTTAATTTTGGCGTGTAATCAAACAGGTTAAATACATCTTTATACACACCTTCACGTAACCAGCTATCGGTTGTAAAAATGCCTGCAGCCTGGTAGGAGCTGACAATGTTTGGAATGGTTACTTGCTCCCTGTCAAACTGTATATTTTTTTCTTTACAAGCTTTATTAAATGATGCAAATCCCTTTTGAGGTACTTCCATCATTAACTGCTGGCGCAAACCAAAACCAACGTGCTCCACTTTCGCCGATGCAGCTATATCAAGCACTTCTTTTAAATACCCCGGAGAAACGATGCCTCCTTTAAAGTTTATATAGATCAGTTCTGTTGATGCCATTTTCTGTAGTCATTTAGTGATTGAAGGAAAAGTCCATAGGCCTGGTGCATAGTAAAAAGCAACCAGATGTAAAAGTTGGTATTCCGATCGATTTGTTTTCGATGGCGTATGGACTATCGACCATGGACCTTCTTAATCTACCGTTTCTAAAACCCTTTCAGCCTTTTCTCTTCTCAGCTCCCCTTTAGGTGGGGGCGGGCTTATTCTCTCCAGTATCGCCTGTACTTCCGGCCGGCAACTGCCGCATCCCATTCCTGCGCCGGAAGCGGTACACAAAGCTTTCAGTTCTGTACACCCTTCTTTTATTTTATTGATAATGTTGCCTTCGCCAATAGTTCCGCACGAGCAAACCAGTTTGCCTATAACCGGTTCAGCTTTTTTGCCTGAACGTAATAGCTCGAGGCGTTTTTCTGATAGTTCAATTTTATTTTGAATTAGATCCCTGAACTCTAAAAATTCTGTTTTATCTCCAATGAGTATTGCACCAACTAATCGATCGTTTTGAATAACACATTTTTTGTAGTAACGCTTTGCTTTATCAATAAATACAACTTCTTCATAAGATGGATCGTTTGGTGGCGCTTCTGCTAATCCCAATGAACAAAGGTCTGTTCCATGCATTTTTAGGATGTTCATTAGTAACGAGCCTTCATAATAGTTCGATATATCTCCTCCAAGATGTCTTGCCACAATATCTGCCTGTTGTTCAGCAGCAGCAGTTATACCATATAAGAAACCTTTAAACTCGGCTATCTCACCAACTGCATAAATGTTAGGATCACTGGTTAACAGGTAGTCATTTACTACAACTCCTCTTTTACATTCAAGTCCACAAGCTTTTGCAATTTCGATGTTTGGCGTAGTGCCTATTGCTATTACGATTGCCTGGCAGTCTATTTCTCGCCCGCTTTTCAAGCGAATGCCTTTTACAGTTCCATTTCCTATAAATCGTTCGATTTCATCGTTATAAAAAATATCAACACCTTTGTCGGTTAATTCCTCGTGTAATAACTGGCTTCCTAAAACATCCAGTTGCCTGTCCATTAAACGGGAGATACGTTGAATGATCGTTACTTCAACCTTAACTTCACGTAAAGAAGCGGCTAATTCAATTCCAAGAAGTCCGCCACCTACAATTATTACTTTTCCTTCTGAAGCATTAACATGCGCTTTAAAATCATCGGCATCGATGCGGCTGCGCATGGTGAAAATCCCATCCATAGCCGGAACGTCTCTTAGCATCGTAGCCCTGCTGCCCGTTGCCATAAACACGATGTCATAAGCGTGAACATCACCGTTGCTGTCGGTTACCAACTTGTTTTCGCGGTCGATGTTTTCAATGCTTATGCCGCGGTGTAAAGAGATGTTGAACTTCGCTTCCTCTTCATCGTGCATTTTAATGAGCTGCTCCCATTGCTGGGCACCACTGATATAATCGGGCAACATAACCCTGTTATAAAAAGGAAAATTTTCTTTGCTAAAAACCACAATCTCGTCTTCTGCATTCAGGGCCCTGTAGCTTTTGACAAAGCCGAATGCACCGGCACCTGCACCTATTACAACGATTTTTTGTTTTGGTTTTTTATACAATTCCACCTGCACAGCAGAGAACTTAAAATCAGGTTCTTTGGAAACAGGGTCAATAAGATTGTTAGTAAGGTTGTTAGCCCTGTTCAGATCACTGTTCAGAATCTTACCCCAGTGCATGGGTAAGAACACAACACCTTTTTTTATGTCAGCAGAAATTTTTGCCTTTACTCTTACCGTTCCCCTTCCGTTAATTATTTGAACAAGATCGTCTTCTTGTATATCTCTTTTAGCGGCATCTTCAGGATGGATCTCTAAAAATGAGTTCGCCACATGTTGTTTCAGCTTACTTACTTTTCCTGTCTTGCTCATGGTATGCCATTGGTCGCGAACACGACCGGTAGTTAATACCAGTGGCAGGTCTTCCGTTGTTTTTTCTGATTGATTTGCATCATCAAACGTATGTATGATGGCTTTTTTGGAATCAGTATAAAACTGGTGATCGGTAAACAGTCGTGGCGTGCCTGAATTTTCTTCTTTTATAAAAGGCCACTGTACACTTTGTTTTTCTTTTAGTATGTCATAATTCAACCCACTTATGTCAATGCTTGTTCCTTCCGTTGTTCTTACGTGTTCTGCATATATTTCAGATGGACTGTTATAATCGAAACCGTGAAAGCCCATTTTTTTTGCAAAGCGACAAATGATCTCTGCGTCAGGAATTGCTTCTCCCGGCGCATCAACAATTTTACGTAAATAGGAGATGCGGCGTTCGGCATTGGTCATCGTGCCTTCTTTCTCGGCCCATGTTGCCGCGGGTAAAATCACATCGGCATACTTCAGCGTTTCAGGTTTGTTGCTTGTTTCCTGTACAACTACAAACTTTGCTTTCTTTAATCCCTCTTCAACTATCCGAACATCCGGCATACTAACCAACGGATTAGTCAGCATGATCCATATAGCCTTTAGCCGGCCGTCGTTCAGCGCTTCAAACATTTCTGTTGCGGTGTATCCTGGCTTATCGGCTATAATTCCACCTCCCCAAAAGTTTTCCATAAAAGTACGGTCGCCGGCATTCGTAACTGTACGGTGGGCAGGAAGCATTGCAGCCATTCCACCAACTTCTCTACCGCCCATGGCGTTTGGCTGGCCGGTGAGCGAAAAAGGTCCGCTACCCGGTTTGCCAATATGACCTGTAATAAGGTTCAGGTTAATTAAACTGAGGTTCTTATTTACACCAATTACACTTTGGTTTAAACCCATCGTCCACATGGTCATAAAACCCTTTGCATTGCCTATGTAGCCTGCAGCTTCTCTTATCGATTCTTCGCTTACATCGCATATTGCTGCTGCTTCTGCAACGGTACGTTGCATTACTTTATCACGGTATTGCTCAAAACCTTCTGCATGATCCCGGGTAAAGTTTACATCAATATCACCGTTCTCAATCAGCACTCTTCCAATTGCATGGTGCAACACTACATCGGTTCCCGGCTTTAGTTGAAGGTGAACATTTGCATAAGAACATGTTTGTGTTTTTCTTGGGTCGCTTACAATTATTTTTAAGTTGGGGTTATTATTTCTTGCTGCTTCAACTCTTCTCCAGATGATAGGATGACACCAGGCAGGGTTACCGCCTGCAACAAAAATGCAATCAGCCAGTTCAAGGTCTTCATAACTTACGGGAACACTGTCTTCACCCAAACTCATCTTATAAGCAGTTACCGCACTGCTCATGCAAAGCCTTGAATTGGTATCAAGGTTATTGCTGCCTATAAAACCTTTAATCAATTTGTTTACTACATAATATTCTTCGGTGAGGCATTGCCCCGATGCATAGAAACCAACAGAGTCAGGACCATATTTATCAATCAATGTTTTGAAAACAGCAGCCGTTCTTTCCAGCGCCTGGTCCCACGAAACCCTTTGCCGCTGCATGCTTTTATTGTAGCGCATCTCGGGGTACAACAGCCTGTCGCTTTGATCCATTACCGTATAATGAAGGTTCATGCCTTTACTGCAAAGCATGCCTTTGTTTACCGGGTGATCTTTGTCGCCTTCGAGGTGCAATTTTCCGGTACGGTCTTTATGTACCACAACACCGCAGCCAACGCCACAATAACAACAGGTTGTCCGATAGCTCGTCGAAGCGTTATTTATATTATTCGTATCAGTACTCATTGATTGATTATTTGGTAACCATCTGTTGTTCTCTATTCATCTCCGGTTGTGTCACTCACTTGTACAGTTCATTCAATATGGTGCTGTTCTCTACACCACAAAGACGCGAAGTACACGAAGTGGCACCAAGTTTTCTTTGTGTGACTTGGTTCCTTTGTGCCTTTGTGGTTTAATCTTCATTTGTCGAAAAGTGTGATGCCAGTACAAGAGTGCGACGCAACGATGTTTAATTCTTATTCAAATGCCAGGTACATAAAAAACTCCTCAGTCACTCCTCAACACTCACCACTATGCTATCGCAACGCCGGGTTGTAATACCACTTCTTCCTTTGTAGCCGGAACTTTGTAAAACCTCGTGACAAATACAATTGCTGAAACTGCAATAACGATATAGCCAATGTAAGTGAAAGCCTGTGCGTAAGAGATGTTTTCCGACTTGAATAAAAAGCCGAACATCATACCGCCAAGGTTTCCGCCAGCACCTACGATACCACTTACTAAGCCCACATTTTTTTCGTTTACAAAAGGAACAATTCCGTAGGTAGCGCCGTTTGCCATCTTAAGGAACAAGGCAAAAGTTAACATGGAAGCGATTGCAAATACCACTGTGCCTGCCTGAGCAAACAATATCAACCCGAGACCTTCGAGTAAAAGAACGATGGCCAGTAATAATCCCTTACCGCGCATGCCAAATCTTTTACCTGTTTTGTCGGAAACGATGCCTCCCAAAGCACGGGCAAAAATGTTCATTGCGCCGAATATACCGGCGAGCATTCCTGCAGTGGCCTGGGGCAAGTTGAACGTATCTACAAAATGCAGGGAAGCAACATTGTCGAAAGTTATTTCCATACCAAAGCACATGGCATAAGCAAAAGTTAAGGCCCAAACTCTCCAGTCTTTAAGAACAGACCAGTCTGTTTTTGCATGCGTTCCTTTTGTTTTTCCAATCTCGCTGTAATTTCCCTGGGGCGTGTCTTTTGTGTACTTCTGGTATAAAACCGCTGCAATCAACATCATTACTCCGGGAACGATCATAGCATAGCGCCATGCTTCTCCTTTTGTAAAACCGAAGCCAACAATAGATGCAAAAATGACGGGCATAACCATATTGGTAATACCGCCTCCAAGATTGCCCCAGCCACCGGCAACTGCATTAGCCGTTCCTTTGATGTTTGAAGCAAACATCATGGAAGTATGAAACTGTGTAATTACGAACGATGCACCAATAATACCTATAGCAGCTCTGAAAATTAAGAAGGTTGTATAATCTTTTGCGAGGCCAACCAGGAAAACAGGTATAGAACCTATTAATAATAACCAGACTGCCGTTTTTCGTGGTCCCCAGGTATCACATAATCTACCTATAATCAACCGGGCTATGATGGTGGTTGAAACAGAAACGATAATTAAGTTTCCAACTTGTGACTTTGTTAATGCCAGGTCTTCACGAATAGTTGGCATTAAAGGCGCAAGTCCGAACCAGCCAAAGAAACACACAAAAAACATGAACCATGTTGTGTGGAAGGTTTTCATTTGTACCCCTTTAAAGCTGAGTACGTTCAATTTTGATAACGGTTGCTGCGATGAATTTGTCATTTTGTAAATGTTACGGGTGGATAATTAGTTTGAAGTAGGCAGGCAATCGTAACATTATTTAAAAAGCAGTTCTGGTTTTATATTGATCATTACATATGCCCAATTAGCATTTGTACGGGCATTTGGAATGTTCTTTACGGCAGGAGAGGTAAGGAGTGAGGTGGCAAAAAAATGTGCAAACCCTCCTTCGATGTTTATTTGTTTTGTAATCGTGTAAGAACCGATGAGATCAAGCTCCTGTCCGAAGTTCTTTTTGTTGTCGCTTGTAGTGGTGATACTTTCGGCGCTGTTGAATTGGTGTAGGTCGGCAGAGAGCAAAAATTTATCGCAAGGCTTGTATTTGGTCTTAATGTAGTAATCAACAAGGCCATTTTTTCCAAAAGGACTTGCAACATAGAAGTAATCCATTAGTCCCCAGAATTTGTGTGGAGTACCATACAAAGGATCAAAGGTGTTACTGGTAGTTCCATTGGTGGCGCCGGAGGTATAATCAACACCAGCAGCAGCATTGAATTTATTACTAATAGTATATTGAGCTGAACCGCTTAAAAGGAAGGAACTTAATTTTTGAGCAGTAGCTGTTTTACCAAACTGGTAATAGGCAGCGGCTGTTACGCCCAGTTTATTAAAGGTGTTGTTTACATAAAAGCCCGTTGTTGCTCTTGCCCAGCTTCCTTGTTCATATGCTTTTAGATTAGTGGCCGAGTCCATGTGGTACTTGCTGAACTGGTCGGTAAAAAACAGGAAGGAAGCATTTCCGCTTTTTAATTTTTTACCTGCATATAAATATTGCATACTCTTATACATCGAGCCACCGTTTGTGGTTGAAGTATAGTTTCCGGCGGGGTTACTGTTATAAATGGTGCCTGTGTTATTCTCCCTGTTCTGGTTAAA
>JAQBNO010000169.1 GCA_028288485.1 Segetibacter sp. | reverse complement strand
GTAAAGCGCAAACAAATCAGCCACCTGTTACAGCGACAGAACAACAAGCAGTTATCGATACAATAGCCCGGTTGTTAAACAGCAATTATGTTTTTCCTGAAACGGCAAAATCAATGGCGGACTTTCTTTCCACTAACCTGAATAAAGGCGCCTATTCCGCTTTTACCGACCCTGTTTTGTTTTCCGAACGACTTACCTCCGACCTGCAGTCCATCAGCACGGACAAGCACATACGGGTACGGCTGAATCCGGACTTCATTAAAGAGGTCAAAGCAAAGCAATCCGAAGGTGCAAACAGTGGGGGATTAACTCCCACAATTCTTGAGGAACGGAGAATGAATAACTATGGCTTTAAAGAAGTTAAAATTCTGGACGGCAACATTGGTTATATTGACCTGCGCAATTTTTTTTCCCCGCAAATTGCGGGTGAAACGGCTGTTGCCGCTATGAACTTCGTTAGTAACTGCAATGCACTCATTATCGACCTACGTAAAAACGGCGGTGGTTCCCCACAAATGATTCAGCTTATCAGCAGCTACTTATTTGCTGCAACCCCTGTACACCTAAATAATTTTTATTTCCGTCCAACAAATGCACACACCCAAACATGGACACTGCCTTATGTTGATGGTAAGCGACGCCCCGATATGGATGTTTATGTGCTGACGAGCAAAGCCACGTTTTCAGCGGCAGAAGAATTCACCTATAATCTGAAAAACTTAAAACGTGCCACGATCATTGGGGAAATTACCGGCGGAGGAGCGAATCCCGGGGGCGATCAAATTATTAACGACCGGTTTACTGTTTTCGTTCCTACAGGCAGGGCAATTAGCCCCATTACCGGCACCAATTGGGAGGGCACAGGTGTACAGCCCGATATAAAAGTGCCTGGGTCCAATGCTCTTTTCATGGCGCAACAAAAGGCACTGGAAACCCTAGCACAAAAAGAGACTAACAATCCTCACAGTATTTATCCTTGGTTATTGACATCCCTGAAAGTGAAACAGAAGCCAATAAAAGTTGAGGAGAAACAGCTAAAAGAATATGCCGGTATGTATGGTTCAATAATCGTTACACAAGAAGGCGACAAACTTCTCTTTCCGGTAACACGCATACGCGAGGCAGTACTTATTCCCATGGGTGACGATTTATTCGATGTTGAGGAAAGCCTCTTTCGGGTACGGTTTGTCAGAGAGGCGGGAAAGATTACCGGTCTCCGTATCGAAAAAGTTGATGGTAACACTGAAAGCTACCAGAAAGAGCAAAAGACGCTATAGTTGCACCTGCCGCTAACAATGTGTTTATTAAATTGTGGCTGGACGAATCAGCCTTCAACTTCAAATCACTATTTTGCTTTTGTGGTTAATTGAACCTGACGTTTTTCAATTGCCACAACTTCATAAACACTTTAACGTTGTGTGCTACCTAAATAACCTACCCTCTATTATATACAGCTAATATAGGAAACGGCTTCTAACTTGACGTTTGCCATCTTTATGACGTAAATATGCCGTGCATATCGATATGCAGATATCATAACTTTGATACCTATATTAAATAATATAATTATGAAACATTTTGAGATAGGAAGAAAGATTAAAGAGCTAAGGTTACAACTTGGTATTTCACAGGATGAACTAGCAGAAATGTCACAACTAAGCCAGCGAACAATTCAAAGAATAGAAAATAATGAAACAGAGCCAAGGGGTGACTCTCTCAAAAGAATTTCAAAAGCGTTAAATGCAAATGTTGAGGACCTGACTAGTGCAAAACCAAGAGAAGAGTTTGAGCCACAATTAAAAGAAAATAAGTCGATATTATTCTTAATGAATTTTTCTGCACTAGGATTTCTAATATATCCTTTTCTCGGAATAATATTTCCAATGGTCGTATGGATCGTTTACAAGGATAAAATAACTCTGGCAAACGAAACAGGAAGAAAAATAATGAAGTTTCAGGTTTCATGGTCCGTGTTACTATATATTGTCTATCTGTATTTCGCTATAGCAAAATTTTTTCATACTGGACTGAATGACAAATACGTTTTTCTTTTTCTTATTAGCCTATACATTTTTAATATACTTTTTATTTTTATTAATATAATGAACTGGTTTGAGATTAAGAAAGCTATTCACCGACTCACATTGTATCTAAAGCATCGATTTGTAAAGAGTGACATCGCCACCATTTCTTTTTTATTAATTCCATCCAACTTCTTTTCTTTATAACACTAAATTGGTTTACAAAGTACAGAAAGGCAGGACACAACAAATAAGACTTCGTGGGGTCGCAGCACCAACCATGAAGTTAATGTTGTACGGAACCTGAAGGTAGAGTGCGAAGTAGCTGCTAGTATGGGGATGGCGATTTGTCTTTCTTCTTAAAGCTTCCCTCCGGGGGGAGGATGGGTAATACAAAAGGCAGTGATTTTACAGATTATCCGTTAACTGCTTGTAGTTACTCTCCCCGACCTTACAAAGTTTGGTTGCATTACCTGCTTTTTAGCGTCTTTTTCTGCTCGATATTCATAACAATGCCTGTCCGCGTTTTGCAGCTTTATTTTATACAGTCTCAATATTCAAGGCTTTCATAGCTGCGAGTAAATCTGTAGCCAATTCTTTCCAGTTAGCTGGAGGTCCACGCCTGTTAAAACGCATGAGCGTTTCCATCGCCTCCTTTTTGCAACAGGGACATTGAAGGGAATTATAAGGCTCAGGCGCGGCTTTGGTTGTTACGCCAAATGGCCTTGCCATTTGTAGTGGTAACTGTGCTTTTATTACCAACGCACTTTTAACCTTCGAACCGCTGCTACATATACCATAATGCCTTATCCTTACAAAACCTTTCGGTAAAATGTGATGGCCGTATCGTCTTATAAACTCTATGCCTTCAACACTCATTGATTTCTTTACACTTCCATGTTTATAATCTTTGTAACTAAAGATTACTTTACCATTTTCAATGTTTTGTATGCGGTGATTACTCATGGCTATTTTATGTGTATAACGCCCTAAATATTCAACTACCCTTTGCGGACCTGTTCTGGCTGTTTTCCATTTACCCCGCTTTGTCAACCCACCACCTGGAACTATACAGTGGAGATGTGGATGTAAGGTGATTGTCTGACCCCATGTGTGTAGTATGCTTATCATACCCGTTTGTGCTCCCAGCCACTTGTGGTCCTTACCAAAGGTGTTCAGTACGCTCCATGCTGTCCTAAACAACAGGTCGTACAAAACTTTAGGCTTGTACAGGCATAGTTTGTTGAGTGTATCCGGCAAGGTAAATACTACATGAAAATATGGAACAGGCAGGACTTCTTCTTCTCTTGCCTGTATCCACTTTTCACGTGCTGTACCCTGGCACTTAGGGCAATGACGGTTGCGGCAGCTATTATAGCTGATGCAAAGTTGCCCGCAACTGGTGCAGCCATCTATATGGCTCCCAAGTGATGCTGTACGGCACCGCTTTACAGCATCAAGTGTACGAAGCTGCCATGTATTAAAGCGGCCGCCATCTTGCACTGCAGGCAGATGTGCTTGCAGCACATCTGCCATCTCAAAGGCCGGCTGCATTACTGAGCCTGGTTGTACAGTGTATCCATAGGACTAAAAGCAAGGCTTGAAGACGGACGCGCAAGGTGCAGGTATATCGCACCTCGTTGAGAATAGGCTTCACCCTTGTTGCCCTCGAAAAGAAATTTACACGGCTTCTCTGCCTCTACATAAGAGCGGATACCTCGTGCAAGCATGGCTCCCATAGGAAGACACCGGTCTTTATTACCCTTGCCCTGATGTACGTGTACCATCCCACCCTCTATATCTACATCTGCAACCCGCAACTGGCTCACTTCAGCACAGCGCAATCCGCATTCATAACAAAGACCAATAAGCAGACGGTGTTTTAGCAAAAAACACTCCTTCGCAATCCTCTTACGTCTGAAGCATTCAGCACTACAGGTAGCTTGTAATTTCGCTCAATAGAAGGAAGGCTGAATTGCTGATACTGTAATCCCCGGAGCTTACAGGCATACCGCAGACCTTAAACAGTAAACTTGAAGAAGCTGGCAGAGGGAGAACCCTGGCTTTAACACGATGCAAATAGTCTAACACCTGTTCGTTGTCCAACTCTGTTGGCAGGATATGATAATGAAGTGCAAGATGAGCCAGATGACGCGAATCGTTTGTGAGCGTACTTGTGCTTTTACCCGTTACATTAATAGCCCGCTCAAGTTCTTTGTACAGTTGTTCAAAACCTGTTACTTTGTTAATGGCGCGTTGTACTAAAGTCTCGTAATCACCCGCAGCAGTACGAAGCCCGGTAGCCCGTTTTGTTGTTTGCATAAAAATAATTTTTTGTTCATGCAAAACAAAGCCTCTTTAATCTTGAAGAGGCTTACTAACTCCGAAGGTTTAGTACAACACTGTGTTTATAAAATTGTGGCTGGACGTTAAGCATTCAACTTTAAATCGCTATTTTGCTTAGGTGGTTAATTGAACCGGACGTTTTTCAATTGCCACAACTTCATAAACACTTTAACGTTGTGCGTCATGCTTTCGAACTGTTAACCATTGCAAGCAATACCATCAGATTTCCACATTATCTTATTTCTAAAAGCGATTTTATGAACCGTAGTTCTTTTTTAAAATTTAGTGTAGGCGTTGTCTCTTTTTTGACGGCCCCTTTTGCTTTATTGGCGAAGCAACGTAGAAGAGTAGATAAAGGCTTCAAAGTCGGAACAGGAAAAGACCGTTTTAATCAACCCATTAACTGGTTTAACGACGACATTTTCTTTTGTAAAGTTTCCTCCAAAGACACCGATGGTCACATTTATGTGTATGAATCGACACGAGTAAAAAAAGGCGGCCCCGGGTTACATTACCATCATGAACAAGATGAGTGGTGGTATGTTTTGCAAGGCGAGTTTCTTATCAAAGTGGGAAATGAAACTTATGAAGCAAAAGCGGGAGATAGCGTATTTGGGCCGAGGAAAGTGCCTCATGCCTTTGCAAAGATTAGCGAAGGAGATGGAAAACTACTGATGTTATTTCAGCCCGCTGGTAAAATGGAGGAATTTTTCAAAGTAATCAGTACCGGCGCATTGAGTAAAATGTCTAATGAGGAGAGAACGAATTTTAGTAGAGCACATGGAATGGAGGCAGTAGGCCCTCCGCTTAATTATTAAAGCAATATCATAATGACTTTAAGCACGAACGCACAACAAGAGTATTGCCAATAGTGGGGCTGGACGTTGGAGGAATCGGCGGCATATTGCTATCAGCTTTGGTTCGGGCGGAAGTAACACTTTTGAACCTCAGAATAAATTTTAATCTTTAAATAAATAATAAAACTTCGGTTGCCATGTGGAGGTTTTTCAAGTACCACACCATCGGCAATACTGGTTCGTTGTGCGTCATGCTAAACGCCTAAACCCTGAAACCAAAACAATATGAGAAAACATGTATGGACGATCATAATGGTCTTAACGGCTTGCAATTCTTTTGCTCAAAGCAGCCGTATCGACACACGCCTTACACAGCTTAGCCGGCAGAGCGACAATCCAAAGGAGCAAGTGGACAGCATTGTACAGTTGTACGGGGACATGCTCAAAGAAATGGACCCGACCGCAGCCAGCTTTGCCTATGGTTTCACGGCCTATGATGGAAGGTGGACAGACATTAGTTCGCACGCATCCATCAGGAACAAAGCATGGTATCAACAAATACTCGCTGCCATTAAAAAAATAAATAAGACCGGCCTTGCTAAAACAGATGACTTGTATCTTAGCCTCATTGAAAAGTCTGCCAGCGAAAGTGTACAGCGTATTGGGTACAACCTTTACCTAATGCCAATTAACCAAATGTTTGGATTACACAAGACCATTGTTAGTGTGATAAATGGATTACCAATAAATTCACCAAAGGATGCGGACAATGTATTAAGGATGATGGCAGGCATTGATCAAGTCATCGAACAAATTCTTTCTCTTTTAGGTGAAGGTACAGGCAAAGGCATTGTACCGGCGAAAATTACCATTGCTCCGGTAATTGATCAAATCAAAGCGATTATTAAGGATACGATTTCCAAAAGTCCTTTCTACAACAACTTTGTAAACCTTCGCTTTTCTTCAGACTCTTCGACCAAAGCAATCCTTCAGCAGAAGGCAAAAGACATCATTACAAAACAAATTAATCCTGCCTATCAAAAACTGCTTAACTATATTCAAAATGACTATTACTCAAAGTGCAGGGATAACGTTTCATTAAGCAGCTTGCCACAGGGGAAAGAGATTTATCAATTTTTAGTTGGCTTTTTTACCAGCACCAATCTAACGGCTGAGCAAATTCATCAGTTGGGAATTGCAGAAGTAAAACGTATTTTAGGTGAAATGAAAAGTATTCGTGAGAAATCGGGATTCAAAGGTTCGGAGAAGGAGTTCAATGAGTTTTTACGAACAGACCCCCGTTTCTTTTATACTTCTGCGAGTGATTTAGTGCAAGGGTACCGGGACATTAGTAAGCGCATAGACCCTGAGCTGGTGAAACTTTTTGGCAAACTACCACGACTACCGTATGGCGTGCAACCTGTTCCAGATTATGCTGCTCCTTCCCAACCAACCGCGTACTATATGTTAGGTTCTCACCAGCAAGCCAGACCGGGCTTTTTTTATGCCAACACCTACGATTTAAAAAGCCGACCGAAATGGGAAATGGAAGCATTGACATTACATGAAGCCGTGCCGGGACATCATTTACAAATAGCTCTGGAAGGTGAATTGACACAGCCTGACTTTCTCAAATTTCAGCAAATAACAGCTTTTACGGAAGGATGGGGACTTTATGCAGAAAGCCTTGGCGAACAACTGGGCTTATATCAGGATATTTACTCCAGGTACGGCCAACTAACCTATGAACTTTGGAGGGCAATACGCTTAGTGATTGATACAGGTATTCATTTTTACGGCTGGAGCAGCGAGGAGGCAAACAATTATTTCACTAAAAACTCTCCCAAACCTTTAAAAGATATTCAGGTAGAGGTAGACCGCTACATTGCTATACCGGGGCAGGCTGTTAGCTATAAAATTGGGCAATTGAAAATATCGGAGTTGAAACAAACGGCGCAAAAAGCATTGGGAGCGGGTTTTTCTATCAGAGACTTTCATGACGTGGTGCTCGGCAGTGGCAGTATTCCACTTTCCTTATTGCAAGAGAATGTAAATGCATGGATTGCAGAGAACAAAAGATAATAATAAGTAGCTGCGTGATGTAAGCCGAATGCGAAAAGCACGACGCACAACAGTGTGTTTATAAAATTGTGGCAGGACGTTAAGCAATCGACTATAAATCGCTATTTTGCTTTTGTGATTAATTGAAACTGACGTTTTTCAAATACCACAACTTCATAAACACTTTAACGTTATGCGCCACCTTTTTGGACAAGTTTCAAACTGGCAAACTACTACCTATAAAAATTCAAAACACTTATTATGAGAAAATATTTTTGTTTTTTGTACGTAATTCCATTTATTGCTTGCTCCGTTGTAAAAGGTCAAATCAAACAGCCGGACTGGAGAGCCGTTGAGGAAGAAACAATGCAACATTTCCAAGCCTTGCTGCGGATGAATACAAGTGACCCTCCGGGTATTGAATTGCCGGCCGTTGAGTATATGAGATCCCTGCTTGAAAAGGAAGGTATTGAAGTTAAAACGTTCGCTGTGGAATCCAAACGTCCAAATTTGGTAGCTCGCATAAAAGGCAACGGGAAGAAACGTCCAATTCTTATTATGGCGCACACAGATGTTGTGAATGTCGATTCAAGCAAATGGATTTATCCGCCCTTCTCTGCTATTCGCAAAGACGGGTATGTGTATGGACGGGGCTCCGTGGATGATAAGGATAACGTTTCCACAGGATTAATGTTGATGCTAATGCTTAAAAGGATGAAAATTTCATTAGACCGTGATGTGATATTTTTAGCAGAAGCCGGAGAAGAAGGAAGTCCTCAGTATGGAATAGAGTTTATGGTTAAAGAGCATTGGCCGGAAATAGAGGCTGAATACTGCTTCGCTGAAGGCGGAGGTGTTCCACGCACGGGTGGAAAAGTGCAATTCGCCGGTGTCGCAACCACGGAAAAAGTTCCGTGCGGAGTAAGGCTTATTGCCCGGGGAATATCAGGGCATGGGTCAGTTCCACTTCGAAGCAATGCAATTGTTCACTTGGCCCAAGCCGTGGCAAAGGTTGCAGCTTGGCAAACACCCATGCGCTTAAATCAGACAACTGAGGCCTTTTTCCAAAGATTGTCCGAAATAAGCGCTCCAGAACCAGCTGCCCGTTACCAGACACTACTTACAGGAAAAATTACAGAAGCAGTGCAGGAGTATATGGCGGTGAGTGAGCCTCGATATTATTCAATTCTGCATACATCTGTATCTCCTAATATTATTAAAGGTGGCTATCGTACCAATGTTATTCCCTCTGAGGCAGAAGCCACACTCGATATCCGTGCGCTGCCTGATGAAGATATGCCGAAACTATTGGATGCAATGCGTGAAGTTATTAATGATTCTCAAGTCGCAATTGTTCCTACCGGTTTTGGGGCACGACCCGCAGCATCACCATCAAGTCTCAATACGGAAGCCTTTAAAGTAATTGAAGCCGCTGTCAAGCGTACTTACAATACTATAACGTTGCCGACAATGCTTACCGGAGCTACCGATATGGCTTTCCTTCGTGAACGTGGCATACAGTGTTACGGCATTGGACCAATGACAGACAGTGAAGACGGTCCAAAGGGTTTTGGTGCCCACAGCGACCAGGAAAGAATTTTAGAAGAATCCCTTCACAAGTTTTTGCGCTTCCAGTGGGATGTTATTTCCAATTTGGCTATTCCATCAATTGCTAAGTAGAATGAATATATAAGAACTCATAAATAGAAGTACTTGTATTTTGGTGAACTGATGTTTGCGGAATTGGAGCGAAGCGAAGGCGGCGCATAGAGTGGGGCTGGAGCGTGGAGCAATGGGCTGAATATCGCTATCAACTTTGGCTCCGGAGGAAGCAACTCTTTTGAACATCAGAATAAATTTTTAACCTTTGAATAAATAATGAACTTTCGGTTGCGAGGTGGAGGTTTTTCAAATCACCCACCATTCGGCAATACTTGTTCGTTAGCAGCAACCAGAAGCACCAATGCCGAGAGACAAAATTTATATCCGCATGATTGACGGTAGCAATACTTTAGTACCCGTTAACGCAGAGCAGATCAATGATAAATTGTTTATAATATTGAACGACGAAGAATATTCTGATCCTGATCCTAGCGTGTTGTTTGAATTTTATCCAGGTGATATTGTAGAGGTAGCCGACACTGAGAATCTGGACAATGAATATCAATATGCTGCTAAGCGGTTAATAAAACCGGCTACGACTGACGATAGGGATTACCACGAGTTTAAATTCTATGCAACATTTTGGCATTTACCAATTGATAAACAAACGGCGGACCGGTTTAGGCCTATAGTTGAAAGAATAAGGCAGGAGAGCAAGGAAGGTAAGTTTTTCTATAGGGGGATCCTAGATACAGCCAACAGACTCTTTCAATTGTAGGGTGGTGGTATGCTGCCAACAGTGTGTTTTATAAAAATGAGGCTCGACGTTAGGCATTCATCTATAAACCACTATTTTGCTTTTGTCGTTAATTGAATCTTACGTTTTTCAATTACCACAACTTCATAAACACTTAAACGTTGGCAGCAACAATATGGCGACAACCCTAAAATATATCGAAGCATCGTATTTGACGGTTTTTATGTTGGCAGCTTGCAATAGCCTCAACAACGAAACAGATGTAAAATTAGAAAATTCACA
>JAQBNO010000146.1 GCA_028288485.1 Segetibacter sp. | reverse complement strand
CCGCCGGTTGATGACAAACTGGTAATAGCCTGGAAGGATCCTAACCACCCGGCTTACCACAAAGTATTGATTAATCCGCATGCAGCCTTTTACAGTGAAGAAGGGTTACAGGAAATACGGGTAAAAGGTGCGCAGGCATGCATGCGGGCTTTACAGGGACAGGAGATTAAGAATATCGTGAACTGAGAAAGAAGCATCTTGTGCTCTTGTTCTTGTTTCCCTTTTGTTACCAGCAGTAATTTTTCATAGAAACATTGTTGTGTCACTCACTTGTACTTGTCTATTTTTCAATTCGACTTTTTTTTGCTGACCGAAATTGCCTGCGCTATTTATTCCAAACCAAAAACCTGTAGAAAGCTATTTATATGCATACAAAGTAATTGTCACCGGTATAGTCGTTTGTCTTGTGCAGAAAGTATTATTGTTATACTGCAATGATTAAAAATACTTTCTTCAAAAAGTGATTTTTTTCCTGTACCGGAGCATGGAGCAACCCTAACGTAACAGCAATGTTTTTGGCTTTGACAGTATATTCAGTATTCCAATTCCATAAAAGTACTAACAACTTCAATAATTTTCCTGGTCCAAATGCCGCCGGAAACAAAAACAATTAACTGCAGATGTTAAAGCAAAGCAAAAACCCAGAACTGATAATATACTACCAATATTAAGCAGACTTTTGATGCAATAAAAACCAAACATGCGCCAACGGCTACTGTTCTTATTGTTCATTTGCACAGCAGTTTTGGCAAAGGCACAAACCTTTAAAGTAACCGGCAGAGTAACAAATGCTGCACGCGAACCGGTCGCCTTCGTTTCTGTACAAGTAAAAGAAAGGCATAGCGGCACGGTAACCAAAGAAGATGGTACGTATACTCTCACTGTTGAAGAAGGAAAATACGATCTCATTTACAGCATTATAGGATACAAACCTCAGGTCGTACCCTTGGTGGTAACAAAAAATTATATACAGAATATCATATTGGAAGAGGAGAATGCCATCCTCCAAAATGTAACTATAAAAACAAAATACAAGGACGGAGCTGCAGACCTAATACGAAATGTGATTCGTCGTAAAGACAGCCTGGCTGCATCGGTTGGCTCCTGGTCTTCTAAAGTTTATATCAAAGCCGTTCAACAGGATTCTTCATCGCGGGCGCCTAAACGAAAATCGAAGAAAGATTCTGCTACTCTAAAAATGGATCGTGACATAGCAGGAATGGCGATGACCGAAGTTTCGCTGAAGCTCGATTATGCATCGGAGCAAAGGATAAAAGAAGAGCGTTTGGGGATAAAAAAGTCGGGCAACAACGAGGACCTTTTTTACCTGTCTGCTACCGAAGGCTTTTTTAATTTTTATAATAACCTTGTAAAAGTACCCGGACTTTCCACGGCGCAGTTTCTATCACCGATTAGTTATAGTGGTTTATTGGGCTATAAGTTCAGAACCATTAGTATTGAAAAAAGAGGTGCTTACAAACGGTACATTATAGGCGTAAAGCCACGCCAGATGAGCAATGCTACGGTAGAAGGCGAGTTAACAATAAACGATAGTAGCTGGACGATTGAACATGCACGTTTTAGTTTCCCTACATACCATTTACCACAGTACGATTTCTTTGAAACAGAGCAATGGTATCAAAATAACTCTCCGTTGTTATCGAAGCAGCAGTTTACGTACAATTCAAAAGCTGGTCATCGCAAATTATCAGGCAGCACCGTAGTTACTTATAATGATTATGAATTGAACAAGCAATTTCCAAAGAATTATTTTGGAGTTGAAGTAAGTGCTACAACAGAAGAAGCTTACAGGCGTGATACGGGTTTCTGGCAAACAGCCCGAACTGAACCACTTACTGCCAAAGAGATAAAATTAATACAGTATAAAGACAGTGTTTACAGGGTAACACACTCAAAACAATACCTTGACTCCCTGGACAGGGAAACGAATAAGTTTACGCTGAAGAAGCTGCTGCTTTCCGGCCAAACCTTATATAAAAGGGAGTTGGAGCGAACATGGGCGCTTCCTCCCCTGCCCGGCCTTTACCAGCCATTTGCTTTTGGAGGTAGCCGTATTAGTCCTTCTGTGTATTATTACAAAACCTATAAATCTCGTAAGAACATAAATATATTCGCTAACGTTAGTTATGGCTTTCGAAACCATGATGTAAACGGTTCAATAAGGCTAAACAGGTTATATAATCCTTTTAACCGGGGCTTTTATGGCGTTTCACTAAAGCGCGAATTTGATTTTATTTTTGCTGGTGATGCCTGGATAAATATGCTGAAACGCAGCAACCTGTACTTGAATAATGCACTTGGTTTCTACCATGGCCTCGAAATAAAAAACGGTCTCTTTTTGTACACCGACCTTGATATAGCTTTCAGAAGATCATTAAAAGATTATAAAACAGGCACCACTGTAGACAGTTTATTCGGTAACGTACTCGAAGAGAACCAGCCGCTTGCTTTTGAACCCTACAACGCCCTGTATGGAAAAATAGGGCTTGAGTATACACCCTATCAACGCTACATAAGGGAGCCGAGGGAGAAAATAATTCTTGGTTCAAACTGGCCCACCTTTTATACTACCTTCCGTAAAGGGTTCCGCGGAATTTTCAATAGCAAGGTCGATTTTGATTATTGGGACCTGGGCATTAAACAGGAGATCACCTTTGGTTTATTAGGCACCCTTCACTACAATATAAACAGTGGAACTTTCCTTAGTCGCCGCGATCTTCGTTTAGTCGATTACCAGTTCCAGCGGCGTGGCGATCCTTTGCTTTTTATGAATCCCGACGCCGCTTTCCAGGCGCTCGATTCCAGTTTCCCTGTGTTTAAGCGTTTCTACCAGGGCCATATCGTGCACGAGTTCAATGGCTATTTTATTAATAAGATTCCCTTACTCAAAAAGCTGCAATTGCGCGAAATAGCCGGTGCCGGATTTCTCTCTGCTCCCGAGCGCAACCTTCGCTATGCAGAAACCTTTGTAGGTGTTGAAAGAGCTTTCAAATGGCCTTTTAACGTCGCTTCCAAATTCAAAGTCGGCATTTATGTGGTAGGTTCGGTAGCCAACAAATTCACCAACCCCGTTACTTTCAAGATCGGTTTCACCTCGTGGAATAAACAACGGAACCGGTGGTATTAGCAGGTTTACAAGACCCGTATTTGCAATGAAGAAAGTTAAGTTAGAATCTTTTGGGGACGGGCGGCGGATCTTCGTTCAACATCGTTGTGTCACTCACTTTTACTTGCCTGTTCAGTATTGAGCTAAAAAAGAAAGTAGATTACTTCTTCCTTGCTACATGACATTCGATTTTAATAGAACTCTTAAAAGTGTTGCTTGTCAGCCTTGCCTTTTCGGTGTTCTTCCTGCAAAACTAGCTATACATAGATGCTGTTGGTGAAGAACCGCGCCAACAATCCACTTTTTTAAATAACTACTACCAAAATTGTTTTGACACTTGTGCAAATTCGTTGCAATATTATTTGCAAAAATCCTCCCTTTTCTCCAAGAACCATATAGCTGTTGCAATTTCTGCAAAATTAACTTTCCGCAGCTAAAGTATCTGGCAAGGACTGTAAAAATAATACAGCAGAGGCCGGGAAGCAATTATGTATACGATGTTAATAGGAATAGGTTTGTGTTGTATTCAGTAACAGTATTAATTGTTATAAAAATACAGAAACTATCAACCTCTAAAACATAGTTTATGAAAACTTCTAGTTCCACTTTAAGTCATCGTGCCACTTTTTTCGATGCGAAGAATTTCAGGCTGGTACAAATTGCCGCGATTGTATTAATAACAATGTCGTTAACAAGCTGCGCGAACCTCTACAAGATACAGACCGCCAAAGAGAATACAGCGGATACGATTACCGCTTTAATAAAAAGCGACAAGAAGTTTATTATACATTTCAAAGACACGTCGTTTGTTATGGCCGGCCCTTCTATTTCCGGCAACGAGTTAAAAGGAAGACTTCTGCCACTAAACGAAATACAGGAACGGTATCTGCATCCCCGTTCAAGAAATAAAAACCCTTATTTAAAGGTTCATGAATACGAAGTTCTTGGTGAGGTTCATGTATATGCAACCGAAAAGAGTGTTGCTGATACGGCACAGTTTTCACTTCCCATCGCGGCTATAACTAAGTTAGATATCAATCAAAAAAATATAGAAGCAACGAATCGGTCGAAAATTATCGGAGGTTTAGCTATATCCAGCGTGGTGGCCGGAGGAATCGCAGCATTAGCGTGGGCTGCGCAATCAGCTTTAGAATCTTCGTTAAGCAATATTAATGTATGGGGTGGTGATTAGGCTGCCATTAGCAGCTTCAACAACGAAGCTTTTCAAACCTGTTACCACGATTAACACCCAGGTTGGCCGAAAACTGCAAATTGAAAGAGTAGGCAAAAAATTACGATTATGAAAAAAGTTATTTTTTCACTGGCACTTTTACTTTTCCTGGTAAAAACCTTCGGTCAAACAACTGATACTACATTTTCAAGTGAGTATTATCTACAAAAAAGCAGGGACCAAAAATCGGGCGGCGCATTGATGCTTCTGGCAGGTACTGCAATGAGTTCGATCGCACTGATAATGGGACTTCACCAATTAAGCGATGCAGTGTTTAATACATTTTCTGACACTCCGCCTAAAAAGGCCGGTGCTGCTACCGAAGTTTTATTTTATACAGGCATTGGCCTTTCATTGGGCAGTCTTCCTCTCTTTATAGCTTCTAAAAGAAATAGCCGTGTGGCTGCCACAATAAGCTTACATAATCAAAAAACATTGTACCCGCAGCAAAACTCCGTGGCTTTAAAAAACCAGCCAGCATTAACATTAAGAGTACCGCTATGATTGGATGTGTGTGTGTGTGTGTGTGGAATAAACGGGTTAATTACTGATGCTCACTTTGTTAACTTTACGATTGATATCTTTTTTTGCTGACTAGATAAAACAATGGTACAAGAGAGTGACACAACGATGTTGATTTAAATTACCACTGTTGGTCAACAAAAGAGGACTTCTATGAACTATTAAATCAGGAATGCAGTTTTTAAATCATGCACCAACCAAACAGTCGTATTAAACTTAACCCCGCTTATAGTTGTCCGCTACATTGATTTATCCCATTGTCTGGAGTTGATTATTGCGGCATTGTTCGATCTTCTCGTGGATCAAATGAAAAAAACGCTCCCTGTACCTTTCACCTGTATCACTTATAAGAATAGATTTTTTGATGATATTCTTAATGAACCCGTAATGATAGTTAGTAAACTTAGAATCATTTATGGTCATATAATTTACATGGCTGTGAATAATGAATGAGGTCATGTTATTGTCGCAGATTGCAATACAGGAGTTGTCACCAATTACAAAGTCATTTGCATACAGGTTGTATTTAGGCGATTGACTATTCGGTTTTTCAGACGGCAGAAACTTCACTCCTTCTTCTGCCTGCCTTCGAATATGTATTGTCAATTCATCTAATTTATTCAGCAGTGTAGCTACAACTTCACTGGAGCCAAACATGAAGGAATTTTTATAGTATTCAATTTGCAGTAACGTTGTAATTATGTTCTCAACATTCATTATCTCGGTGCCGGGAATTCGGGCATACATCGAGAATATCTTCCTGCCCATTTCAATGAAAGGCTTCATATAGTATTCAAAGCTAAAAGGAACATGTGTCAATGACTGGAAATTAAAAGACGTTTTCATCCAGATAAAAGACTTGAATGCAGCAATCTCGGGAAACGCATAGTAATAAAAAAGCGGGAAGTCCTTGCAATAGTAATAGATCTCTTTTTCTTTAAAGCCGGCAATGAGTTCGAGGTCTTTATAAGTTTTCTCCAGGTACAAGGAGAAGTCGAAATTGCCGGGAGTGATATAGCGGGCAGAAAAGCTGCCGGTGTCTGTTTGCAGGTTAAGTAAATGATCGACCGATATTTTAAAATGAGCCGCGAGTATTTTTATCTCTTCAAAAGATATCGATTTCTCATTTCTTATTCTCCTGTAAGCGCTGTCATTGCTAATATTGAGCAGCGTAGCCACTTCATCTACCAATGAAAGATGGGCTGGAAGACTTTGTTTGATTTTCTGAAAGAAACTTTGCTGCAAGTTCTCCATCTATGTCGTTTTTATTTTTACTACATCAGTTGTTTCAAGGTGGTTTTACAACGGCTCAATTAATTTAATAAGAAAAATACAAAACGAAAGCCACTAAAGGAAATACATTGATTAAAAACAAAAACCTTCTATTCCCGCCAATTGGCGACGATGAGTATGAGAATAATTGTAACAGTTCGTAATTGCGATCACTCCAATTGATTATATCCTTATTTTCGATAAACAGTATCGTTCTTTCTAAACATAAATAATGGCAAAAAAGCTTTCACTCTTATTTCTTGTTTCTTTCCTGGTTTCTATGTTGCATGCGCAGCAGGCAAAACATGTTGTTCTTATAACCATTGACGGCTTTCGCCCTGATTTTTACCTGGACGAAAAATGGGAGGCTCCAAACATTCGTGGGCTCATGAACGATGGCGCTTATGCTAAAGGAGTGAACAGCGTTTTTCCATCGATGACCTACCCTTCGCACACCACGATTGTTACAGGCGTACAACCGGCAAGACATGGAATTTATTACAATGGAATGTTTGAACCAAATGGTTCAACAGGCAAAATTTACTGGAATGCAAGTTCGGTTAAAGTGCCGACCATTTGGGAAGCTGCACAGACGAAGGGCTTAAAAGCTGCAGCCTTGTTCTGGCCTGTTTCTGCCGACGCAAAGGTATCTTATAACATCCCTGATATTGGAAGCATGGGAGAAGGCATTAGGGAGCGATACAGTAAACCTACCGGCTTTATCAATACCCTCAAAAAGGAAGTGTTTAATGGCGCCGATAAAATTGAATACGGGCACGATGAAAATGTGGCGAAGATAGCAGCCTATGTAATTAAGAAAGATAAACCGAACCTGATGACCATTCACTTTTTTTGGGTAGATCACATCGAACACCAGGAAGGACGTGAAGGTGATGTGGTAAAGGCTGCTGTGAGAGACGCAGACCGTGGCGTCGGTATTATTGTAAACGCGTTGAAAGAAGAAGGCATCTGGAACAATACTGTGCTAATTGTAACCGGCGACCATGGGTTTGTTGATGTAAAAACAAATGTAAGTCCAAATGTATGGCTGGCGAGGGCAGGACTTTTAACCGATGTTAAAACAGATGACTGGAAAGCCCAGTTTTATACTGTTGGTGGTTCAGCATATTTATATTTAAAAGATAAGAAGGATGTAAACACGCTCCACCAGGTACAAGAAATGCTTGGAAAGTTACCTGCAGAAGAAAGAAAGCTTTTTAGGATCATTGACCGCAAGCAGTTGGACGCCGCAAAGGCGAACCCTGAAGTGGCACTTGCTTTAACAGGTGAAAACGGAGCTTCTTTTGGAGGTGCAAGTACCGGGGAAGCCACCAGGCCGGGAAAGGGCGGCGCTCATGGCTATTTCCCCGATTTCCACGAAATACAAACTGGCTTTGTAGCAACGGGTCCCGGTATTAAAAAGGGAGGAGTTATACCTGCGATGAATGTTCGGGACATAGCACCGGCAGTAGCTAAATTATTAGCATTTCCCTTCCCTTCTGCTGAAGGGAAAATACCTGCAGGTTTACTAATTAAAAACTAAGCGCAAATTTTTAAATCGGCGGATCCAAATGAACCGGCGGCATCATTAACTCTTCCACATTTACGGGTTCTATCGCGAGGCGTTGGCACCAGCCTAAGAAGCTGTTGTAGATGTCATCCAGGGTTTGCTTTTGCTGAGGCGTTAGCTCCAGTGCATGCGCCCGGCTGATCGTTCGAATGGGTAATCCTCTTTTACGCAAAAAATACTTTGCGCTTAATGGGTAGGCGTCGTGTATTAAAGGGTCAACTCTTGAAAGTTCAGATTGCAGCCATTCAACTTCTTCCTGTTTCGCCGCGTCAGTTGCATTACTACACATCCACACAAGTATTTCCGGGTAAAAGTTTCCTGCAATTGCCGACATCCCTTTTGCCCCACTTCGAATTGAATACATAGCGTTTGGAGTGTGTGCATCATAAAATTCAAAACTGGTATTATTAGCAGGTATCACCGCAAGCTTTGCCTTTACTTCTGCCACTTCCCGCGTGGTATCCTTGTGGTAAATGAAGCGCCCGGTTTCTATTAATCTTTTGAAAACTTCCGCCGGTAAGATTCTTTTATAAGGCGCCGGACACTCATACAGACCCAGGGGTATATCGCCGGTTAACTTCAACATTTTATCAAAGTTCTTCAGCAACACATCATCACTGTCTTCGAAGTTAGCATAGTGGCCGGTTATCAATATAA
>JAQBNO010000142.1 GCA_028288485.1 Segetibacter sp. | reverse complement strand
TTAAAGTGTCGTAGTGATAGGACGAAGCAAAAGCATAAATAAAATCATTAGGTGCGGCTTCGAGGCGAAAGAAACCTTTTTCGTCGGTCAGTACCTTTTGGCTCGTTGTTCCATTTGTGACAGTACCCGCCGCTATGGGAAAAAGAGTAATACTATCTTTCAAAAAACCATTGATAAGTCTTCTTTGTCCATTAACATTAGCAACGATAAAAAATAAAAGAATTAATAAGTAACGACGTTTACACATATATTTTCGAGTGATGAAAATAACGTAACCGATCATAATAACCGGTTAAAGTTTAGGATCTTCTCGCTCTCCCAAACCCGATTGACGAGATATAAAAGCTTAAAAAACCGGGGGAGGTAAAAAAAGTACAGGAGTGCGACGCAACAATGATGATTGAAGTGATTGCGCCGGGCCCCTAATTTCCCTTTTCCTTTTTAAGATGTTTTAACCGGCGATTCTTTATAAAGCCAAACACGCTGCTGGTTCCATCTGGTTTTCTTACTGCTATATAACTCCATTTCCTTGATTTCAGCAGAATAGCCACAACAATTCCAGGCTCCAGTTCTCCTATAACAGGAGCATCATTACCAGGTGCGACAGACAAGGGGATCTTCTTTTGAACAATTCTTACATTTTTAGATGATTGCTCAAAGGAGGATCTATTGGCAACACCATTGATCCATGCAGATTGAAGTACGGTATCAGTGGTTATCTTCTGCAACTGTTGTCCTTTGTCTGCACCTGTTTCACCTGGTACAAATTTATTTTTTAGGATTGTGTTTGTAAGTACCACTGTATCAAACACCGGTTGTTGAATTTTAATGGCTGCAGGATCAGAAATTTTAATAAGTGCTGACCCCTTATAATTATCCAAAACACCGGTTATACTTATATTCTTATGCAGGTAAAACTTTTCAGGCGCTGAAGGAAATTTGTCACGGTCGCCAGGCTCAATACGGATCATCAGGCGGTGGTTGGGAACAGAGTCCCAAAGATTTAGAAAGGTTGGCCTGGTTCTTACGTTAACGAGGAACGATCCCCCATATATTTTTCCCGAAATAGTAACAGTATCTCCAATATGGTCTAATGGATTAACCGGAGTTTGCTGCGCGTAAAGCTGCTTAAGCTGGAACAAAATAGCAATAAGCAGTAATTTTTTTTTCATACATGAACGAATTTAATCTTCGTTATCCTTCTTTTAAAACGGAGAAATTTCCCGGGTAGTATTCTCAATAATGAGAATTAAAACTATGGAAGCAATTTAATATTAAAAGACAAGAAGCAACTAATGAATATAAAATACAAATTTTATAACATTTAGGCAGTTAAAAGTGTAAGGTCAAACGCGAATGCCGCGACTTTCTTTCAGGTTCCAGGCTTCACTTTTCACTTTTCATAACCCAATTAAAGCCTGTTACAATTTTGTTTGTACATTTCGCCATGCAAAACAACCACTTTCTACTCTATGGAGCTAATGGTTATACAGGTGAATTAATAGCGCGGTATGCAAATAAGTACAACCTGCAGCCCATTTTAGCCGGCCGTCGTAAAGAAGCATTGATTCCCTTAGCGGAAAAACTTAAATTACCTTATAAAGTTATTAAACTTGACGATCAGGCCGCTTTAATAGCTGCACTGCAGGAAGTTGAAGTGGTGGTGCATGCTGCCGGACCTTTTCACATTACGGCAAAACCAATGATAGATGCCTGCCTAAAAACAGGAACGCACTATACCGACATTAACGGAGACCTTGATGTGTTTCAGATGCTGCAGAATTACGATGAAGCAGCAAAGCAAGCCGGCATAATGATTATGTCGGGCGTAGGCTTTGATGTGGTGCCTACAGATTGTATGGCCTTGTTCCTGCAAAAATTACTACCCGATGCTACCGCACTTAAAATAGCTTTTGCCACTCCTGGTGGCGGATTATCGCACGGTACAGCAACAACAAGCATTTTCAAAATGGGCGAACCAGGTGCTGAGAGAAAGGGTGGCAAAATAGTACCTGTACCGTTGGGGCAAAAAGGAATGTGGGTTGATTTTGCTGATGGATCGGGAGGTGAAAAAAAATTATTTGTGATGAGCTTGCCGTGGGGAGACATATTTACAGCTTATGTTACCACAGGTATTCCCGACATTGAATCGTATACAGCAATGCCAAAAGCAGTACATCAACTCTTAAAATTCCAGGGCTTGTTTAATCCATTGCTTCGAACTTCATTAATGCGGCGCCTGGTTCAAAAGATCATTGATAACAAGGCGCCCGGGCTTGACGATACAAGGCGACATAAATCAAAAAGCCTTGTGTGGGGCCAGGCTACCAATAATGCAGGCAAGAAAGCGACCGCAAGACTAAGCGCCCCAGATGCCTATACATTAACCGCCGATAGTACTTTACTTATTACACAAAAAATATTACAGGGGCAATTTTCAACAGGCTACCAAACGCCTGCAGGCGTTTATGGAGAAGACCTGGTGATGGAAATACCCGGGGTGAAGAGAGAAATAGTTGAATAATTACTCTTTACTTAGCCCCGGCGCGTTCTGGTAATTCTCCTGTTTTAACAGGTGTACGTAATTAGTAGGAAAGTCGGGACGATCACGAATTTTTATTGGGCAAACTATCGATTCGTTATTCGACATCGTTGTGTCACTCACTTGTACTTTTCCATTTTTTATTGATCGGCTTATGCCAGCTGTGGTCGCATCTCGAACTCTGCCGTTGTTCCGCCAGCTGACCAGCCACCGCGAGGGCAGCCGAAACTACTCCTTTATATCATCTTAACGCTGTAATCGACAACAACGGCAAAAGGGCGAAAAATTATGTTGAATATTTTCTCCTGTTTATCCTCCTTCATTCTCCACACTTCCTGTTAGCAGTAGAAGCTGTTGCAATTAATTAAAGTTGTTTGTACCGGAAGCTGAAGTCGAAACAAGTGACGCAAGATGAACGGATTGCGACGCAACGATGACGCCATGAAAACCGACGCCGGTAATAAAAAGAACACCTCAATGACGATCTTATCCGGCAAAAAAGGAAACGGCTTTTTATTTGTTCTGCTAATGAAGAACAACAAGAACCTAATTGAGGAATTATGAAAAGTGCACCAGGAAAAAGTTGGGCAATACTAATTGCTTGTATTGTAGCATTTAGTTGTAAAAAACAGGATCTGCGAAACTCGATCGTTTCTGAAAACATTGTAAGCCACAGGTTGAATAGCGAGCAGGATCTTGATGTTCTGTTACAACAAATCGGTAATTCACGAATTGTATTATTAGGCGAAGCTTCGCATGGCACTGCGGAATATTATCAATGGAGATCAGCTATCTCAAAAAGACTGATGCAGGAGAAGGGGTTTGATTTTATTGCTGTAGAAGGCGAATGGGCAGACTCGTATAGGGTAAATAACTTTATTAAAGGGCCGCGGCAGGATAGTTTTGCCGCCGTAAATGTTTTGAAACAATACGACAGGTGGCCAACGTGGATGTGGGGCAATTATGAAATGGCATCGTTGGTAACGTGGATGAACAATTACAACCAAAGTAAACCGGCTGGCGATAAAGTTGGCTTTTATGGTCTTGACGTTTATTGTTTGTGGGAGTCAACAACCGAACTGATGCCTTACCTGCAGGGAGCCGATTCTTCTGTAATAAATGCAGCACAAGGAGTACGACAATGTTTTCAGCCCTTCAGCTCCGATGCCCAGGATTACGGTTATGCCGTAGCAAATGCTTCGGCTAACTGTCGTGTACAAACTACTAACCTGTGGAAGGCCATAACCGGAATAACAGGTAATGGGACAGCTAAAAACGAGGCACATTTTGTAATGCAACAGAATGCTTTGGTAGCTTTAAACGCTGAAAATTATTACAGAAGTTCGGTAACCAGCTATGAAGACTCCTGGAATATCAGGGATAGGCACATGGCACAAACGATTCGGCGGTTACTGGAATTTCATGGACCGGGCTCAAAAATCATCGTGTGGGAACATAATACCCATGTGGGCGATGCCCGCTATACAGATATGGCAGCGCAAGGAATGGTGAACGTCGGCCAGTTGGCAAGAGAAGAGTTTGGCCAGGAAAATGTATTTGCAGTAGGTTTTGGTTCTTACCAGGGAACAGTAATAGCATCGGGAAACTGGGGTGGTACGATACAAAGAATGAATGTACCGCCTGCACCTGCAAATAGTTGGGAGGGAGCTTTGCATGCTATCAGTCCTTCAAATAAAATTATCCTTTCAAAAGAAATAAAGGACATTCCTTCGTTGCAGCAATCGATAGGTCACCGCGCAATCGGTGTCGTATACAATCCAAACCAGGAGCAGGGAAATTATGTCCCTTCAATTATTCCCAAAAGATATGATGCCTTTGTTTTTATCGATCAAACGAGTGCATTGCATCCACTCGGTACTTCTGCACGCAGAGAACCGCCTGATACTTACCCTTCCGGCTTTTAATGTGATTGTTGGGTTTTGTTTAAATGAGTATTTCAAGCTTTTTGAAAATTTTCACTGATACTGTTTTTTGTTTTTGCTAAAACCCCTACATTTGCACCCCCTGCGGATGTGGCGAAATTGGCAGACGCACTAGACTTAGGATCTAGCGCCGCAAGGCATGTAGGTTCGACCCCTATCATCCGCACCTCCGGGGCTTTCTCTTGAAAGCCCCGTTTTTTATTTCCTTAACCCCCGACCAATTTTTCTACTGCGGCGAGTTTCTGTTATTAGAGCATGTATTCCGGTACTTTAAATCCTTGTACCCCATAACCAGGAGGCATATGATCAAGAGTTATAACGGCTTCCACTCTTTATTTTGTCAGGCTTTTAATTAAACCCGTGCTTCAAAACATCGCTATATCAAAGGGTTGACACTTACAAAAAGCTTTTATAAAAGCATGGATTAATAAAGAAATTGTTTTGTTCACTCACTCCTACATTTACCTACGAAATTTCGATAAAAGCACGCCTTAGGTTTTAAAGTTAATATTCGCCTACTAATTATCAATGATACGCAGATGATATAAGAGTAGTTATTTTAAAAACGGTAAAAATTATAATGTGTGAAATTATTCGACACTACAACCTACCTTTGCAGCCCGAAAATTTCAACAAGCTGCTCAGGTTGTTGGAAAACCTTTTTAAAAAATTTACTTAAATAAAATAGTATGGCTACTGTTTCAAGAGAGAATATTGGTGTGCTTAATGATAAACTAACCGTTAAGCTGTCTAAAGAAGATTACCTGCCTGCTTTTGAGCAATCGATAAAAAAATATGCAAAGACGGCAAATATTCCAGGCTTTCGTAAAGGAATGGTGCCAACAAGTATGGTAAAGAAAATGTACGGAAGCGGGGTGTTTACTGAAGAAGTGCTGCGAACAGTTGAAAAAGAACTGAACAAATATATGCAGGAGGAGAAGCTTGAAATTTTTGCTCAGCCCTTGCCTCTGGAAACTGACGCGCGGCAGGTAAATATGAATAACCCTGCCGACTATGCATTTGCTTTTGAAGTCGGCCTTAAACCGGCTATTGATCTCAATGTCAAAAATATAACTGTTACCCGTCATAAAGTTGAAGTAACGGATTCGATGATTGATGAAGAGATTGAAAAGTTAAAGATCCGTCATGGTAAAATGACTGATCCGGAAGAAGTAACGACGGAAGAAAATGTACTGAATGTAACTTTTGCAGAAAGCGACATTGAAGGAAATGAGGTTGAAGGCGGAATAAACAAGGGAAATTCCGTACTGGTGAAATATTTCAGCGAAGGCTTCCGTGGTCAGTTGATGGGAAAGAAAAAAGATGATACCCTTGTTTTGCAACTAAATACGGCCTTTGACGAAAAAGAAAGAGAATGGATAACAAGCGATTTAGGTATTGCCGTAAATGAAGAAGGTGCAGCCGGTAAGTTTTTTAAAATGACAATCACTAAAGTTGGCCTGGTTGAAAAGCCTGAATTGAATGAAGAATTTTTTGCCCAGGCTTTCCCAGGGAAAAACATAGCGAATGAAGATGATTTTCGTAAGGCAGTAAAGGAGACAATTGAAAGTCAATGGGACGGGCAAACAAGAAACCAGTTACACGACCAGATTTATCATCAATTAGTTGATCATACTCATATTGATTTTCCCGAAAGCTTCCTGAAGCGCTGGATCAAAGAAGGGCAGGAACAACCAAAAACTGCCGAAGAGGCAGAAAAAGAATATCCAAATTTTGCCAACTCTTTAAAGTGGACTTTAATTACCACCCAGCTAACCAACGAGCACCAAATCAGCGTTGATCCAGCAGAGATTAAAGACTTTGCGAAACAACAGATAATGGGTTATATGGGTAATCAGCTTGGTGGAGAAGAAGCTCCCTGGTTAGATAGCTATGCAGACAGTATGTTGAAGGACAAAAAATTTATTGAAAACACTTATTACCAGCTACAAACGAGCAAACTGTTTGATATATTAGAACAGCAGGTGAATGTGGTTGAAGATGTGGTAACCGCTGAAGAATTAGCAGCAATGCAGCATAATCACAGCCATTAAAGCAATAAAATGATAACGGATAAGGTCAGGCGAAGTCTGGCCTTATTTTTTTGCATAATACCTTCCATAAAAACAGGTTCTTAAATTCAACAACATTGTGAGGAATGTGCTATTTTGTCGCAATTCGTGTTTCGCATAGTATTTGAACTATAGCCTGAACAATTAATTAACAACTCTTATCTTCACTTCAATAAATTAGAATAAATGAATTTTGGAAAAGAATTTGAAAAATATGCTGTAAAAGACAAGGGCATCAGCAGTGCCACTCTTCATAACTTTCAGCAACACCAGGTAACGAATCTTACCCCATATATAATTGAAGAAAGGCCGTTAAATGTTGCCAGTATGGACGTATTCAGCCGTCTTATGATGGACCGAATTATATTTTTAGGCGAAGGCATTAATGATTATGTAGCTAATATAGTTACTGCTCAGTTGCTTTTTCTTGAAAGTACTGATCGAAGCCGCGACATTCAAATGTATATCAACAGTCCCGGAGGAAGTGTATATGCAGGCTTAGGAATATATGACACCATGCAATTTATAGGACCCGACGTATCTACAATCTGTACAGGTATAGCTGCAAGCATGGGAGCAGTTCTAATGTGTGCTGGTGTAAAAGGTAAACGTACTGCATTAAAACATAGCCGTGTAATGATGCACCAGCCCAGCGGTGGAATTGGCGGACAGGCAAGTGATATCTTAATTACCGTTAACGAGATTAAGAAAATCAAGAAAGAACTCTACGAGATTATTGCTTTCCACACTGGCAGAACCTCTGAAGAGGTGGCTAAAGACAGCGACAGAGATTTCTGGATGAGTGCAGAAGAAGCAAAAGCCTACGGATTGGTTGACGAAGTATTACTTATCAATCCCCGGAAACAAAATAAGGATTAAGAGAAGTCAACAGGCAATGGGCAATGGTGAATATTAAAAGAAGAAGTAAAACATCAGCCGAGAAAATCAACAACTTTTAACCATTGGCCATTGATCATTCGCTACTGATAACATTTAAAAAAATTCTATCAACACAATGATTACATCAAAATATATCGTCAATCCTTTTAGGATGGACGATGAAGAAGAAAAACCGAAGGACGAACCACAATCTCCCGAAAGTAAGTTATTAGCTAAAAAGATTGAAAAGCAATTTTTTGAAAAAAGAGCTGTCTACCTGTGGGGAGTGGTTGAAGACAAGAGCGCAAAAGATGTTGTGAGCAAGCTACTATTGTTGGAAAGTGATAAGCCCGGACAGGAAATAAAATTGTATATCAATAGTCCTGGCGGAGTGGTTACAAGCGGCATGGTTATTTATGATACTATTAAAATGATAAGTTCTCCTGTAAGTACCATTTGCATGGGGCTTGCAGCTAGCATGGGCTCGATCTTATTGAGTGTTGGAGAAAAGGGAAAACGCTCCATTTTCCCTCACGGAGAAGTGATGATACATCAGCCAAGCCTTGGCGGCTACTTCCAGGGAACAAGCGCAGACCTTGAAATACAAGCCATCCAAACCCAAAAAACAAAAGAACTAGGTGCAAGAATACTAGCGGAGAATTGCGGTAAGTCATTTGAGCAAATCATGAAAGATTTCGACCGGGACTACTGGATGGATGCTAAGGAAGCTGTAGAATATGGTATCGTAGACACCATATTAGAAAAGCTGTAGATATTTTTGTTAAATTACCGCCGCTACTCTTATAAGCTGAATATTAAGGCTTATTTAGTAGCGGTTTTTTGTACTTTTGTGTAGTCTTTCGTAGGAAATTTTACCTCATTTACCACCCCCGCTTTTCAAAACACCTATGAACAGATAATTTTATTGTATGCCTAAACAAAGTCATTTACACTGTTCTTTCTGTGGAAGAAGCCGCGATGAAGTAAAAATACTCATTGCCGGCCAGGATGGTCATATCTGCGAAAACTGCGTAGAACATGCCCAGGAAATTATTGCGCAGGAATTACAATTAAAAACGGAATCTCAACCAGCTTCTTTTAAGCTTACTGTTCGTAAGCCTACTGAAATAAAGAAGTTCATGGATGAGTATATTATCGGTCAGGATGATGCTAAAAAAGTTTTGGCAGTAGCAGTTTACAACCATTATAAGCGGTTACAGTACAGGCAGACTGAATCTGATATAGAAATTGACAAGAGCAATATAATAATGGTTGGCGAAACAGGTACCGGTAAAACTTTACTGGCCAAAACTATTGCCCGGCTCTTAAATGTTCCGTTTGCTATTGTCGATGCCACAGTATTTACTGAAGCGGGATATGTTGGTGAAGATGTCGAAAGCATGTTAACCCGCCTGCTTCAAAACTGCAACTATGATGTTAATTCAGCAGAACGCGGAATAGTATATATCGATGAAATTGATAAAATAGCCCGTAAAGGAGACAACCCTTCTATAACCCGCGATGTAAGTGGTGAAGGTGTTCAACAGGGATTATTGAAAATGCTGGAAGGAACTGAAGTACTGGTTCCACCACAGGGAGGCCGTAAGCATCCCGAACAAAAAATGATTAAGGTAAATACGCAAAATATCTTATTCATTTGCGGAGGTGCTTTTGACGGAATTGACAAAGTAATAGCCCGCAGGGTTAATACTAACGCAATCGGCTTTAATGTAAACAAACAATTACAGGACTACCAGCGGAAGAACTTATTGCAGTTCATCAATGCCCAGGATTTAAAAGCGTTCGGGTTAATACCTGAGTTGCTTGGTCGTTTACCTGTAGTTACTTATTTAAATCCGTTAGATGCTGAAACCTTAAGAGCAATCTTAACCGAACCTAAGAACAGCATTATTAAACAATACAACCGTTTGTTCGAGATCGAGGGTATTACACTCACCATTGATAACGACGTCTACGATTTTATGGTTACCAAAGCCATGGAATACAAACTGGGGGCCCGCGGCTTAAGAAGTATTTGCGAAAGCATCTTAACTGAAGCAATGTATGAGCTTCCCAGTTCCGGCCAAAAGGCATTACACGTAACACTTGAATATGCCGAAAGACAATTTGGAAAGAGCAAAATGAGTATGCTTAAAGTAGCATAGTCTGAATATAATTGTGTAAAAGCCCTGGAGAAGTTCAGGGCTTTTGTATTTTACGAACCTTACTATAAGAATTTTTTGTGGAGCAAGCATTTACCCGCTATTCAGGCTACTGTTGCGTCGCACTCTTCAACCACAAACCTTTATTGACCTTTTTGTTTGCGCCTTTGTGTAAATCCTTGGTGTCCTCCGTATTCCAATTGTTGCATAATATACGGGCAAATAATATCTGGAATAGTATTTTAAACTATTGAGTAAATTGCAAAACAAATTTTTAATTATGAATGAAATAATAGAACGTCTCACAACACAGGCAAACCTCACTCCAGAGCAGGCTCAAAAAGCGCTTGAAACAATTGCAGACTTTGTAAAAGAGAAATTTCCCATGCTAGGTGGCGCAGTCGATCAAATGTTTACAGGGGGATCAAACAGTAACTCAGGATCTGCGGGCTCTGGATTAGGTGGCTTCGGGTTATAATATAAAAAACTGGCATTAAAGCGTTAGGATTTTTACAATCTCTTATCTTAACGCTTTAATGCCAGTTTTAAATCCAGTAAGAGTTAAACAAAAACTACGACAAAGCTTCTCTTGCGATTACTATTTTTTGAATTTCGCTGGTTCCCTCACCTATTGTACAGAGTTTAGAATCACGGTAAAATTTTTCCACCGGAAAATCCTTGGTATACCCATATCCTCCGAAAATTTGAACTGCATCGTTTGACACCTTTACCGCTACCTCACTTGCATAATATTTAGCCATTGCAGCATGTTTTGTAACTTTTTCTCCTTTTATTTTTAAGTCACACGCCTTTTGTATCAATAATTCCGCGGCCTGGATCTCGGTCGCCATATCTGCCAGTTTAAAACTAATACCCTGGAAACTGGAAATGGGTTTATCAAACTGGTGGCGTTCTTTCGAATATTGTAACGCTGCTTCAAATGCACCTTTCGCAATTCCTAAACTTAGAGCTGCTATAGAAATTCTTCCACCATCCAATACTTTCATGGCCTGTCGAAAACCATCGCCAACCTCACCTATCCTTTGAGAATCGCTGATACGGCAATTATCAAAAATTATTTCTGCCGTTTCGCTCGCACGCATTCCCAGTTTATTTTCTTTTTTACCTCCTGAAAATCCCTGCGTTCCCTTTTCAACGATAAATGCGGTGCTGTTACCACTGGTTCTTACTTCACCTGTACGTGCAAGGATCACTGCAACATCTCCCGAAATACCATGGGTTATCCAGTTCTTTGTTCCGTTTAATATCCATTCATCCCCTTCCCTTACTGCGGTTGTTTTCATATTACCTGCATCGCTACCGGTATTTGCCTCCGTTAATCCCCACGCTCCTATAAATTCTGCAACAGCTAGTTTTGGCAGGTATTTTCTCTTCTGCCCTTCACTCCCAAATAGTAAAATATGTCCTGTACATAAAGAATTGTGGGCAGCAACGCTTAACCCAATTGAACCGCAAACTTTAGAGATCTCCTGTATTATCGCATTGTATTCATAATAAGATAATCCCGCTCCACCATACTCTTCCGGAACCAAAACGCCCATTAGTCCCAATTCTCCCAATCTTTTAAATAATTCAACCGGGAATTCCTGAGTCTCATCCCATTTCATTACGTTCGGCTTAATATGCTGCAAAGCAAAATCGCGGGCTGTTTGCGAAACCTGTTGTGTCAATTCCGAAACGTCAAAATTCATGCGCTCACTCGTTTAGATAAAACAAAAATACAGGAAAACCTATCGCAATTTAGAAAGGTACTTTGTTGCATAAATTATAAAACGAGATATGGAGCGATTTTATTGAAGAGATCATCAGTTATTATGTCAATTTTTTTTAGTTCTTCTATTGACTTATAATTACCGTGTTGCTTGCGGTAATTAATAATTGCATTAGCAATATTCCATTTCAGGTATGGATGGGTACGCAGCTCGCCAACTTCGGCAGTATTGATGTTTATAGTTCTTAAAGCCGGATTATCACATTGTAAACGAGCTTTTACCTGTTGAAAAGTACTGTCAGGTAAGCCGTAAGTTTCTGCAAGTTGATTAACAGAACTAAAGCCTCCTAATTTATCACGGAAACTTACAATACGTGATGCTAATTTGCTTCCAATACCAGGCAACGAGATAAAAGCAGATGTATCAGCGGTATTGATGTCTATAATTTTTGGAGTGTAAACTTTCTCAGCAGGTTTTGCCATATGTTTTGCAGCATTGGAGGCTGCAAATGAGCCGGTCGCATTATCTTCATGTGCAGTTATTTGTACATATGGCATAAGCCTTTGTGCATCCTCTTTTCTAAGTCCGTAAATCTTTTGAATATCTGAAGGATTCCGGAATTTATATCCTTTCGCCAGAAAATTTTGAATCGTGTTGATCGTTTTATCTCTTATTCCTAACCTTTTCCAACCTGCTGCGTCGAGTGTGTTAGGATCAAAAGAAAATAACTCTCCCTTGAAGTTATCATAGCCACCGTAAGCTTTAGGTTGAGAATAATCAGCATGGTAATCTTCCTGTGGGTACCTTTTGTTGCTGTTTGAGCTGTCAATTGAAATCTTTAATTGAGCAAGTTCTTGTTGAAAAGCATCTTTATTGATTGTCGCCCTCTTTCCCGGAACCAGCCTGAAAAAAAGAACAATACCTGCAAGAAGAAAAAACATTATAATAATGCCGTTTCTTTCTCTCTTAGAAAAAGTAAAATAATCTTTAACAATATTGCGCCACCGATAATTCATATAGAACTGTTTAATACAGTTATTATTCGGGCGGCGGCTGACTTAAACTTCAATCTTTAATCCATCATATGCCAATGATATTCCCCGGGGCAGCTCTGCATTTACTATCTCGTGCAAACCCAGTTGGTGGCTTATATGCGTAAAATACGCTTTTGGCACCCCAAGCTCCTTTACCAAATCAACCGCTTCCTGTAACGTAAAATGAGAAATGTGTGGTTCGTTCCTTAATGCATTTAATACAAGAACTTCACTTCCTTTAATTTTCTCTTTTTCAGATGCATCGATATTATTCGCATCAGTAATATACGTAAAATTTCCAAATCTAAAACCGTACACGGGCATCTTGTAATGCCAAACAAGTATGGGAGTAACGGGAATATCACCCACAATAAAGGAGGCTAAAGTTATTTCATTCAGGTTAATTTTAGGAATACCGGGGTATTTAAGTTGTTGAAATGAATAAGGTATCTCCTTAGCCACTCCATCGAGCGACATTTTATTTCCATAAATCTCGGTAGGCTTGTGCGAAAAAAACTGGAAAGGGCGCGTGTCGTCGATTCCGGCAATATGATCTTTGTGGGGGTGCGTTACAAGCAGTGCATCGAGGTGCTTTACCTTTTCACGCAGCATTTGGTACCTGAAATCAGGTGTTGCGTCAATTACCAGGGTTGTAGTTGACGATTGAACCATAATGCTGCTTCGTAACCTTGCATCATTAGGGTTTTCAGAAGTACAAACTTCACATTCGCAGGCAACCATTGGTACACCGGTGCTGGTGCCAGTACCAAGAAAGGTTATCGTTAAGGTTGGATAGGTCACTTTACAAACCTACAGGAAAATGACAATCTTCTGAAAGAGAAAGTACTATTAGTTCATGGATGATGGTATTTATTTTTAGGATCCACGCATTTGTTAATATTCATCATTCTTGCGACGCTCCGTTTTGTGTGATGGATCTTTAAGAAGCTTTTTTTTTGCGGATTAAACTGTTCTATAGGAACAATGATGATACTTTTTCATGCAAAACCCCAAAAAATAAGCATGGGCCGTAAACTTTCGAATACTATCACGACGAAGGTGGCGATTGCGAAGATTACAGCGATTGGATAAAATGCCGACACTAACACTATTTCAAATCCAACTCCTGCTGATCGTTCGGCGCCTCCGTTTCTTTGCCAGGCTTCTTAATTATTTCATTGTAAAGCTTTTGGGACTCCAGGGTAAGAAGGTCGAAATTAATGTTGAGTTGCGGAATAAGATCGACAAGTGTATTTATACGCGCTTCCGCATCTAGAAATCTATTTAATACTACCACTTTTTTAGCTTCAAGAATACAATAGCCGCTTTGAAAAGTACCTCTTTCATAGCGGACGACGTATTCTCCCTCATCTAATATTTTTTCAATTTTGTTGAGTGTCGCCTGGTTGTACTTCATACGCTTCTGCCGCTATACGGCGCTCTTTTTTTGATGGCAAAAATAATTCTATGCCTTCTTACCTGCTTTATCACTTATCCACAAAATAGCCGGCAGGAAAAGATGATTAAAATGCAAAAGCTGCAGTGTGCGACGCAACGGATGCTGAAGAAAGAATTGATGCCGGCTACCAAAAAAGTCAAACATAAAACCGCAAGCCAGACGGAAGACCAATAATAACTAACTAAAAAACATCTATTATGCTTTCACCATTGCCCGTTAACAGTTGCCCACTCACCTAAGAAACCTTACTCACCATTTTTATCACCGGTACAATCATTTCTTCCATACTTACACCACCATGTTGAAAGGTATTACGATAATAGTTTACGAAATGATTGTAGTTATTTGGGTAACACAAGAAACCGTCCTCCTTAGCAAAGATAAAAGAAGAATTTACGTTAGGCGTTGGTAATCCCGCGTGCCTTGGGTCTTTAAACGCAAGCACCTCTTTGGGCTCGTAATTTAAATTGCGGCCGTGCTTATACCTAAGGTTTGTAGTGGTTTGTTTATCACCAATAACTTTGCAGGGTGTTTTAACTTTTACTGTTCCGTGGTCGGTGGCTAGAATTAAATTAACCTTTTTATCGGCGATCTTTTTAAGGGCCTGGTTAAGTGGAGAATGTTCAAACCAACTGCGTGTTATGCTACGGTAACTTGTTTCATCACCTGCGAGCTCTTTCAGTACCTCCATCTCCGTTCGGGCATGGCTTAACATGTCTACAAAGTTGTAAATAATAATATTCAGGTCGTTACCCATCATATTATGGATATTGTTTGCCATCTGTAATGCATCGTTATTATTTACAACCTTGGTATAACTGTATTTCATGTTATCCTTTCTCAATCTTTTTAATAGACCTTTAAAAAAGGTTTCTTCATACAGGTTCTTGCCGCCCTGCTCATCGTCATTTTTCCACTCCACAGGAAATTGCTTTTCAATATCTATTGGAAGCAAACCACTGAAAATAGCGTTACGTGAATATTGGGTTGCGGTTGGAAGAATACTATAAAAAGTTTCTTCTTCCAGTATCCGGAAGTTTTCGGCAAAAAGTGGCTGAATAGCTTTCCATTGATCAAAGCGAAGATTATCGATGAGCAAAAAGAAAGTAGGAGTTCCTTTTTCAACATGCGGCAACACTTTATATTGAAGCAAATTATTGCTCATTATAGGAGCGCTGTTTTTAGGATCTATCCACGAAGCATAGTTACGGCTGATGAATTTGAAGAATTCGGTATTAGCTTCCTGTTTCTGGCTGTGCAATATTTCCTGCATTTCAGGGCTATCACTTTTTTCCATCTCCAGTTCCCAGTAGACCAACTTCTTATAAATATCCATCCATTCGTTGTAGTCCGGATTGTTGTTCAGTGCCGTAAAAAGCTGCGTAAACTGCTGCTGGTAAGCTGTGGTGGTCTTTTCAGCAACAAGGCGCCGGTTGTCAATAATTTTCTTAAGACTTAACCATACCTGGTTTGGATTAACTGGCTTAATCAGGTAGTCGCTGATCTCGTTACCAATTGCGTCGTCCATTAAGTTTTCGGTCTCATTTTTTGTAATAAGTACAACGGGAATTTGGGAATTTACTTCTTTGATACGTGCAAGAGTTTGTAAACCGGTAAGGCCGGGCATACTTTCATCCATCAATACTACATCTACAGCATTTTCTTTTACATATTCAATAGCGTCAAAACCGTTGGTAAGTGTGTGTACCTCGTATCCTTTGTTTTCTAAAAATATCTTCTGGCTTTGTAAACTTTCTATTTCATCGTCAACCCATAAAATTTTCGCCTGTAGCATAATATGATCAATATTTTAGTGCGCAATGTTTCAAAATTACCCTTTTTAGTATAGCCAATTGTAGATTTGCCGCAGGTATCTTTATTTTAACAACAACTATTTCAATGCCTGCTCTACCTCGAAAGATTATTAATGATCCTGTTTACGGTTTTATTACGATAAATCACCCGCTCATTTTTAAGATAACCACTCACACCTATTACCAGAGATTACGCAGGATCTACCAAATGGCATTAGCACATCTTGTTTACCCCGGTGCCGTGCACACAAGGTTTCACCACTCTTTAGGAGCGTACCATTTAATGTCGAACGCCATTACAGAACTGTGCGGTAAAGGAGTAGAGATAACCCCGGAAGAAGAAGTGGCGGCAAAGGCAGCTATTTTATTGCATGATATCGGCCATGGCCCTTTCAGTCATGCACTTGAGAATATTCTACTCCCCGGTATTCATCACGAAACGCTGAGCTTACATATAATGCGGTTGATGAATGAAGAATTTGGTGGGGAACTTCAAATGGCCATTGACATTTTTACCGATAAATATCCAAAGAAGTTTTTACACCAGTTAGTAAGCGGGCAGTTGGATGTAGACCGGATGGACTACCTGACCAGGGACAGTTTTTTTACCGGTGTAAGCGAAGGGGTGATCGGGTATGACCGGATATTAAAAATGCTGGTAGTAAACAACGGTGAACTGATGGTGGAAGAAAAAGCTATCTACAGCATCGAAAAATTCCTGGTCGCGAGGCGATTAATGTATTGGCAGGTATACCTGCATAAGACAGTGCTTGCTGCAGAAAATATGCTCGTGAAAATAACTGAACGGGTACAAACAATTTATGACACGAAAGACAAAGGCCTGTTAACAGGCACTGCCGTTGATTACTTTATTAAAGGTTTCAGTGGCATAATGGATGATGAAGCTTTGAAGAATTTTGCGCGGCTTGATGATTTTGATTTTATGCACGCAATCAAAACCTGGAGCCATCATAGCGACATTGTTTTAAGCACCTTATGCAGGGGAATTTTAGATAGAAAGTTGTTAAAGATTAAACTCCAGGCAGAACCTTTTAACGAAGAATTGATGCAACAAAAATTAAAGGATACTTGTCAAAGGCTTGACATTGATGAAGCAGCTGCGGGATACCTTGTGTTTACCGGAAAACTGGTAAACACGATGTATAAAACAAAGGACGAGCATATTAATATTTTATTTAAAGACGGCCAGGTAAAAAATATTTCACAAGTTGACAACGCTCTTATTCATAAAACTCTGGCAAGCCCTGTAAAAAAATTTTACATTTGTTATTATGAATAGTGTTGGGCTATAATCTGCAGTTCAATTCAAATATTCAATTACGGCTAATGCAACAGCTTGGCAAAATTCTTAAACATGACATTTACTGCAAACCAGGTAGCGGTTTTAATTAACGGAAGGATAGAAGGAAATGCTGATAGTGCTGTTAATGGCTTTGGAAGAATTGAAGAAGCACAAACCGGGCAACTTGCATTTTTAGCCAACCCTAAATACGAAGACTTTTTATATAGTACCAAAGCGTCGGTAATTATTATATCAGATAAACTTGAGCTGAAACAACAGGTTGACGCAACTTTAATTAGGGTAGCCGATCCATATTCTGCATTTGCCAGCTTATTACATCATTACCAGGAAATGAAGACGCAACAAATGAACGGCGTGCAGGAGCCCAGCTTCATTTGCCCGGGAGTAAAAAAAGGTGAAAATGTTTTTATTGGTGCGTTCGCATATATAGGTGAGGCAAGCGAAATCGCGAAAAACGTAAAAATATTTCCGGGAGTATTTATAGGAAATAATGTTAAAATCGGGGAGAATACTATTTTGCATCCTGGTGTTAAAATTTACCACGATTGTATTATCGGTAAAAATGTCACCATTCATGCAGGTTCTGTTATTGGTGGTGACGGTTTTGGTTTTGCTCCGCAAGCGGACGGTTCATTTAAAAAAGTACCACAGATCGGCAACGTTATTATTGAAGATAACGTTGAAATAGGCTCTAATGCAACAATAGACAGGGCCACTATTGGTTCTACAATTGTTAAGGCAGGAGCAAAACTCGACAACCTCATCCAAATTGCCC
This sequence comes from Segetibacter sp., assembly GCA_028288485.1. Classification (GTDB taxonomy): domain Bacteria; phylum Bacteroidota; class Bacteroidia; order Chitinophagales; family Chitinophagaceae; genus Segetibacter. Next base: position 84,446 of record JAQBNO010000142.1, on the reverse strand, counting down.
ATAACGTAGAAGTTGGAAATAATACTGTAATTGCAGCACAGGCGGGTGTTAGCGGCAGTACCAAGATTGGAAACAATGTAATGATCGGTGGCCAGGCGGGTGTTGTAGGACACATTCAAATTGCAGATGGAAGTAAAATAAATGCACAAAGTGGTGTGAGCAAATCTATTAAGACCCCTAACTCGGCTGTTACTGGCTCTCCCGCCTTTGACTATACGAGCGCCTTAAGAAGCCAGGCGCTCTCACGCAACCTGCCCGAGATGGAAAAGCGGCTGACAGAACTCGAAAACCAGCTAAAACTTTTACTCGAAGAGAAAGCCAATCTTAGCCATATCTCCTGAGAGCAAGACGAATTAGTAGCATAATGAGTTGTCAAATTAAAACGTGAAAAGGCTGTTCATTTTTACGTTTGCGGTTTTTCAGCCGCAAAAGGTATTGTTTCTATCCATTATGGCCAGCTATAACTGTTATTTATAATTGCTTGCTTTATAATATAATCCGATACTTTTCATACTTTCGTGCCCTTTACGGAGCATATGATTAGTAACGGACAGACATTTCAACACACTATAAATGAAGAAATAAGTATTTCAGGAGCAGGCATTCATACCGGCCAGTCGGTTACGATGCGTATAAAACCTGCTGCCCCAAATACAGGCATCATCTTCCAACGCGTCGACCTTGCCGGTCAGCCTACAGTTAAAGCCGATGTGGATTTTGTAGTAGAAACCAACCGTAGTACCACCCTGGAGAATAACGGGGCAAGGGTAAGTACGGTGGAACATTTGATGGCATCGCTTGTTGGCATGCAGGTTGACAATGCACTAATTGAGATTGATGGTGAAGAAGTACCTATCTTAGATGGAAGTGCCCAGCAATTTGTTGAAGCCCTCGAAAAAGCAGGACTTCAACAACAATCGGCTCCCAAGATTTATTATACTATCGACCACAACATCACCTTTTCGGATGAAGAGAAAAAGGTTGAAATGGTGGCATTACCGTATCATGAATACCGTATCAATACCCTGATCGATTTCAATAGCCCGGTTTTAGGTACCCAACACGCGGCGCTAAAAAATCTCTCCAATTTCAACGTTGATATTGCTCCATGCAGAACTTTCTGCTTTTTTCATGAATTAGAATGGCTTATCGCAAATAACCTCATTAAAGGCGGCGATATCAATAATGCAATAGTTGTTGTTGATAAAGAAGTGAGCGAAGCACAGGTAGAAAGAATATCAAAGGTGTTTGACAAAAGAGATGTGAAAATAAGCTCGGAAGGCATTTTAAATAATCTTGAATTAAGGTTTCCAAATGAGCCTGCACGGCATAAGTTACTCGACGTAATTGGTGACCTTGCTTTGGTAGGCTTCCCTTTTAAAGCTCATATTATAGCTAACAGGCCTGGTCATGCAAGCAATGTGAAATTTGCGAAGAAGATTAAGGAGCACATTAAAAAGAACAAGAACAAGCAGGCCGTACCTAAGTATGACCCTTGCAAGCCTCCCCTTTTGGATGTACAGGAAATAGAAAAAACATTACCGCACCGATACCCCTTTTTATTAGTCGATAAGGTGTTGGAACTTACGGATAAGGTTGTAATCGCTATTAAAAACGTTACTTATAATGAACCCTTTTTCCAGGGACACTTTCCTGGCAATTCAGTAATGCCAGGGGTATTACAGGTGGAGGCATTAGCACAGGCCGGTGGTTTGCTTGCTATTCCAAGAAATACCGATGACCGGTACGACACTTATTTTTTGAAAATCGACAATTGTAAATTCAAACAAAAAGTAGTTCCGGGAGATACGCTTATCTTGAAAATGGAGCTGCTAAACCCAATTCGAAGGGGAATAGTTGAAATGAAAGGAACCATATTTGTTGGCGACAAGATCGTTACAGAGGCTACGTTAGTGGCGCAAATTGTAAAAAGACCTAAAGCATGAGCATTATAAGTCCACTTGCCCATATTCACCCTGATGCAAAAATTGGTGACAATGTAAAAGTTGACCCTTTTGCTGTTATTCATGCGGAGGTATACATCGGAGAAGGAACACACGTAATGTCTCACGTGATAATAATGGATGGTTCAATTATTGGCAAGAACTGTGTAATTTTTCCCGGAGCCGTGATAGGGGCGATACCACAGGATTTAAAGTTTGCAGGTGAAAAAACGACCGTAGAAATAGGCGATGGCACTACAATTCGCGAATGTGTAACAGTAAACAGGGGAACAAAGGATAAGTGGAAAACTACTGTTGGAAAGAACTGCCTGCTTATGGCTTACGCCCATGTAGCTCATGATTGTGTAATAGGAGATAACGTAATACTGGCAAATGCTGTTCAGTTAGCTGGTCATGTTGAGGTTGGAAATTTTGCAATAATCAGCGGCTTAAGTGGAGCGGTTCAATTTACGCGAATTGGAGCACATACTTATATTGCCGGAAATACGGTAATAAGAAAAGATGTTCCGCCTTATGTAAAGGCAGCCCGGGAACCGATGTGTTTTGCGGGAATTAATTCCGTTGGTCTGCAACGTTCAAAATTCACACCTGAAAAAATCAAGGAAATAACGGATATTTATCGTGTTCTTTTTATTGAGAAGAACACCACTTCTGCAGCATTAGAAAAAATTGAAGCATCATTCGAATCTACCCGCGAACGCGATGCGATTATAGCATTTGTAAAGAGCTCAAAAACGGGCATCATCAAGCGTCCTTCGAAAACTGCCAATGATGATGATAACCCTTTCTGACGCTGGAAAACGTTTCAACAGAGATTGGATCTTCAGGAAGGCGACTTATACTTTTTTACCCGGTCACACTTATGCAATTACGGGTTCAAATGGCAGTGGTAAAAGTACATTATTACAAGCCTTGGCAGGTAGCCTCGAAATCAGCGAAGGAAAAATCAATTGGGAAATTGACGGCGCCACCATCAACGCCGATAACATTTATAAATACCTCACTATTGCTGCACCTTACGTTGAAGTAATTGAAGAAATGACGGCTGCCGAATTTCTCCAGTTTCATCAGCAATTTAAACCGCTTCTGCCAGGTTTATCTATTAAAGAAATTTTAAACATTATTGGTCTTGAAAAGGCGGCTGCAAAGCAAATTCGTTATTATTCTTCCGGCATGAAGCAACGTATTAAGCTTGCGCAGGCTATTTTTTCAAATGCTCCTCTCCTGCTGCTCGACGAGCCTTGTACCAACCTCGATGCCAGCGGTTTTCAATTGTACCATTCTTTAATAAGTGATTACGCGAAAACTAAAACGATTGTCGTAAGCAGTAACGATGTAAATGAATATTCATTTTGCCGGAACGTAATTAGCATAATGGATTATAAGTGAAGCTTTTGAAAAAGATGCGGATGACAGTTGACGGACGACAGAGGGAAAGAGGATCAATGATTGAGCTGTTCGATTGACGACGAACTGTCGAGTGTGACCAACGACCGTAATTGCGGAAGAGTATTCTTTATTGTACGGTCCGGTGTATTTCATAGCGTCATCCTTGCGACGCTCCGTTTTGACATTTGAATATAAAGGAGCAAAAGGTTCCTGCGTGCTACTTTGCTTTCTTCGTGCCTTAGTGGTTCAAAATACGCCTTCGAAAAAGTAAATTAGTCGTGCAAAAAGAGAACGAAATGCGACCCTTCGACACGCTTAGGATACCCTTCCGACCCTGCTCAGCGCAAGAACTGCACCGTTGCTATGAAAAAATGCCTTTGAACCGAGCGTGGCAACGATGTTTAATAGCATTGGTAAGCTTGTACCAAAAACATTTATTATCTCCTGCTTGCAATCAGCAAATTCAAATCGGTATACTTTAGATCGAACCGTTGGCTGAGGTAAAAATTTGTGAGGTACCCTTTATACATATATATGCCGTTACGAAGGTTGAAGTCGTGCCACACCATTTCTTCCACCCCGCCTTCCTCGCTTACGTTTAATAACAAAGGCATTAATACGTTGTTAATTGCCTGGCTTGCGGTACGGGCAAAACCGCTGGCAATATTAGGAACGCAATAATGTATTACATCGTGCTTTATAAAAGTCGGCTGCTGGTGGCTGGTGATCTCACTCGTTTCAAAGCAGCCTCCGCGATCAATGCTTACATCAATTATTACACTTCCCGCACGCATGGCAGCTACCATTTGTTCCGAAACTACCACCGGTGTACGACCAAACTCACTGCTCATTGCCCCAACGGCAACCTCGCATGTTTTCAGTTGTTTCGCTAAGATTCTTGGCTCAATAACACTCGTCCAAACCCTTACACCCAAATTATTCTGTAATCTTTTTAATCGGTACACATTGTTGTCGAAAACCTTTACCGATGCACCAAGCGCCAATGCGGTACGGGTAGCGAATTCGCCAACCACACCTGCACCAATAATAATAACTTTGGTTGGTGGAATACCACTGATACCGCCTAAGAGAACACCTTTTCCATTGTTTGCGCAACCAAGGTACTGACCAGCAATAAGCATTATTGCACCACCGGCTATTTCGCTCATGCTGCGAACAATTGGGTAAGTGCCGCTATCGTCTTTAAGGTTTTCAAAACTGAGGGCTGTTACTCTTTTCTCCATCATTGTCTGGAGGAATTCGCCCTTCATTGCAGATAAGTGGATGGGCGAAATAATCGTCTGGTTCATTTGCAGGAGCGGAAGGTCTTCCTCAACAACCGGTGCACTTTTTACCAGTATCGGGGCCTTAAAAACCTCCTCGCGCTGGTATTCAATTTTAGCCCCTGCCTCGCTGTAATCCCTGTCGCTATATTTACTGCCATCGCCTGCAGTTGATTCTATCACAACCTTATGCCCGTTGTTGATTAAAACACCTACACCTTCGGGGGTTAATGCGATACGATTTTCCTGGAAGGCAGTTTCTTTAGGTATCCCGATATGTAATTGAGCACCCTGCGCCTTAATGTCGAGGGTTTCTTCTAAGGTTTCGTAAGAAAAAGAAGTACTGATAAGGGGTTTTACAGATGACATGTATGCGCGAAGTTAATTAGAGAATACTATATCATGAAAACTCGTTGATTTAAATATTAAAGCTAAGCTTTTTACCGAGAATAGAAATTGCACCCCACTAGAGAGAGAAGGCATACAGTTAACAAATATTATTTATGTTTGATGAAAAACAACGGCGATTCTTCCTTTCACATTATACACCAGTTATAGAAACCTGCCGTGTATGTTCGTTCAATGCAGTTATTATTATATGAAAACAATCGTCGGGAAGTAATACGGCTGCCCTTTCCGGCCATTCGACCAGGCAAAGGTTGCCGCTTAACAGGCAATCTTCAACCCCCGCCTGCAAAGCTTCATCCTCATCTTTCAGCCGGTACCAGTCCATGTGAAATATAGTACCTGCAACTGAACTTTTGTATTCATTAATAATTGAATAGGTGGGGCTTCCTATTGCAGATTCAACACCCAAATTTTCGCACAGTGCATGAATGAATGTTGTTTTTCCGGCGCCCATTTCTCCGTGTACTGCCCATACTTTCCTATTCTTTCCAATCGCGTACAGGTTTTGAGCTACCTGTTTTATTTCCCTTAAATTAAAAGTGAATTCCATATCTGAACGTAAAGCAAAAAACCGTGTTTTTTTTAATTGAATTGCAACAATGTAGTAAAGATAGCGCCCCCTCATAAATTCAAAGCGCTCACCTATAAACTAACTTTGCAGAAGAACTTTTTGTACGATAAATTAAAGAACATGGAAAAGGTGAGTTGGAAGGTTGAAGGGATGACCTGTAGCAATTGTGCGCTGAGTGTAAACAAGGTGTTACAAAAACAGGGCATGCAACATATTGCCGTTAACCCTATAAACGGCGATGTAGTATTTGAAACTGCTTCTGCAAATGGCAATGTTGAAAAAGCTAAAAAAAATATTGAATTACTTGGATATACCGTAAAGGCAGATGGAACAGAAACGACCTCAAAACCTGCAAAAAAGTTTTTAAAAACACATCTGCAGAAGTTTTGGTTTTGTCTTCCATTTACACTGCTGCTAATGTTAGGTCACCTTGGAATGACCTTTAATCTTCACCTATTGCACAACCCGGTTGTTCAACTGGTTTTATGCCTACCGGTATACATCGTCGGCATGAGCTATTTTGGCAAGAGTGCTATTAATAGTTTACGTTCAGGTGTTCCGAACATGAATGTTCTGATTGCACTCGGAGCGACTGCAGCATTTGTTTACAGCCTCATTGGCCTTATAACCGCCGATGTCTCCAAAATCTTTTTCGAAACTTCTGCCTCGATTATCAATATCGTTTTCTTTGGAGAATGGCTTGAACACATGACGGTTCAAAAGACACAGAAAGCCATCAAAGAACTCACCAGGAACGAAAAAGTGATGGCGAATATGATTGCATACGACGACCAGCACAATGAGCACGTTTTTCCGGTTGAAAATACGCATCTTAAGGTTGGAGACTTACTGTTAATTAAAACCGGCGAACAGGTACCAATGGATTGCAAAATATTAAGTGGTGAAGTTGAAGTGAACGAAGCAATTATAACGGGGGAAAGTTTACCTGTTTTTAAAAAACTAAATGATATCTTAATCGGTGGAAGTGTTATAGCAAACGGTACAGTTAAAACGTATGTAACCGCCGTAGGAAAGGAAACAGTTATGAACAGTATTGTTCAAATGATGAAACAGGCGCAAGGCCAAAAGCCGCCGGTACAAAAGCTGGCAGATAAAATAAGTGCCGTGTTTGTTCCTGCAGTCATTACCATTTCAATTTTAACCCTGGCTGTTAATTACTTTTTTGCCGGGCAGAATTTCCAGGAGAGTTTAATGCGTTCAATTGCTGTGCTGGTCATCTCGTGTCCTTGTGCTATGGGACTTGCAACACCCGCAGCCATAGCAGTTGGCCTGGGAAGAGCTGCTAAAGAAGGGATTTTGTATACCGATACAAAAAGCATGGAGCTGTTTAAAAACATAAAACAAATTGTATTTGATAAAACCGGGACACTTACTAATGGAAAGTTTACGATCACCAATTTTAAAAGCGAGATAGATACCGAAGAATTTAAGAAACTTGTCTTCTCTCTTGAAAAATTTTCGAATCACCCAATTGCTAAAAGTATAACTGAAGCCTGGAAAACAAGTTCTCCACTAAAATTTAAAAAAGTGGAGGAAATAAAAGGTGTTGGAATGAAGGGCGAAGACAAAGAAGGAAATATTGTTTTAATAGGCTCAGCAAAGATGGACGAAACGATACAAGATGTATCGCATCATTTATACGTTACAAAAAACGGAGCAATGATTGGCTGGCTTGATATTGCAGATGAACTACGACCCGAAGCAAAAGAGGTGATCAGCTATTGCAAAAGAAAAAACATAAAGACGATTTTACTAAGTGGCGATACCTATGCAAAAAGCAGGTTAATTGCCGATGAGTTGGAGCTTGATGAAGTGATTGCAGAACAAACTCCGAAACAGAAACTTGACAAAATAGAACAACTGGTAAATGAACAACCGACTGTAATGGTGGGTGACGGCATTAATGATGCCCCTGCTCTGGCAAAGGCAACCATCAGTATCTCTTTGAGTAAAGCTTCACAACTAGCTATTCAAAGCGCTTCTGTTGTCTTAATGGATAGCGGTCTTAAGAAACTACCCCTTGCCATGCAGTTAGGCAAACATACTTATGGAACGATTAAAGGAAACCTTTTCTGGGCTTTCTTGTATAATGTAGTGGCCATACCGATAGCTGCAGTTGGCCTGCTTACACCAACTGCAGGTGCACTGGTCATGGGATTAAGTGATGTTGTGCTGGCAGGCAATTCGTTGTGGCTGAAATGGAAGAAGCTAGATTAATAACTGGTGTTACCGGTAAGAAGTACTTTTATGAGCCGGCATAAATTGTTTGTGCAGCTCCGGTTGTGTCACTCACTTATACTGTATCTTTTTATCGCGGCTTTCCACCAGTGTAAAAGCGCCTTTATTCCTGGCATCAAAGAAAATGTTGAACAAATAAGAGTAAAAGAAAAGTAATAACTTTAAATAAAACAGTAGTTATGGTTTGGTTTGCAGAAATCGTGAAAACCAACATCTTTCTGAAGAGGAATTAGATGTACTACGTGAAATATTAAGACGTAAAAAGAAGAGAGATCTTAAAGCTGTAGAAGAGGTGCGGCGGGAAAGTAAAGATGGAAAAACGTTTGAAAATTTAGTCAAAGATGCAAATTGAGTTCAGCAACCGATTTTATAAAATCATTCAAAAAAATTGTATCAAGGCGGCCCGAGGTCGCCGTTTCTGTTTTACAAAAGGTGCCTCTTTTTCAAGTGATCCATTTTCTGCTTCCCTGGCACTTCATAAATTGAAAGGTCGCCTACATGACGTGTGGTCTTTTTAAATAGAGAATAATCGTAGGATAATCGTAGACAGAAGCAACCCAACCTAAGTAACATTTGTTGATATTGGCCCTCATGATCAGCTGTACTAATTAAATTATAATTCATTTGCCTTCTCCACAAGAAATACTAAAACAATACTGGGGACATAACTCTTTCCGTCCTTTGCAGGAAGACATCATTGCAGCTGTAATGGAAGGCAAAGATGTATTGGCATTATTACCAACCGGTGGAGGAAAGTCGATCTGTTTTCAAATTCCGGCCTTGGCAAAGGAAGGTTTATGCCTTGTAATAAGTCCGCTGATTGCGCTAATGAAAGACCAGGTCGAAAACCTGAAGAAGCGTAATATTATGGCGCTTTCTATTCATAGTGGAATGACCTATTTTGAAGTAAAACAAACATTGCAAAATGCAGCTTTCGGCCCCTATAAGTTTTTATATGTATCGCCCGAACGGTTGGAAAGTAAGCTGTTTAAAGAGTATTTGCCGGCTTTTAACCTTAACCTGGTTGCTGTTGATGAAGCTCATTGTATTTCACAATGGGGGTACGATTTCAGGCCGCCCTATTTACGCGTTGCCAGCATAAGATCTGAACACCCAACTGTACCTGTTTTGGCCTTAACGGCTTCTGCAACCCCAATTGTTCAGACCGATATTTGCGAGAAGTTGTTATTTAAAAACGCTGACATCTTCCGGCAATCTTTTGAAAAACCAAATCTTTCATTCAGCGTTTTTAAAGCAGAGAGTAAGATTAATAAGCTCCTTGAAATCTTACAAAAGGTTCCCGGGACGGCAATTGTTTATTGCCGTAACAGGAAACGAACTAAAGAACTGGCGAGCCTTCTAAAGCTAAACAATATCTCTGCTGATTTTTATCATGCAGGTCTTTTGCAGGAACAACGCAGTCAAAAGCAGGAAGACTGGATACAAAATAAAATAAGGGTAATCGTTTGTACCAATGCATTTGGAATGGGAATAGACAAACCCGATGTAAGGGTAGTTGTTCATCTGGATATCCCTGACAACCTGGAAAATTATTACCAGGAAGCGGGTCGCGGCGGCCGCGATGGTAAAAAAGCCTTTGCTGTTTTATTGTATTCTCAAATTGAGCTTGAAGAACTCAAAAAGCTTCCTGACATTAATTACCCAGCAGTAAAAGAGATTAAGAATGTTTACCAGGCTTTGGCTAATCACCTGCAGATAGCAGTAGGCAATGGAGAAGGAATCTATTACGATTTTAATCTCAACGAGTTTGTAAAAAATTTCAAACTCGATATATTCTTAGTTATCAATGCTATTAAAGCTTTGGAACAGGAGGGTTATTTAACCTTTAACGAACAGGTTTTCCTTTCGACAAAAATAGGTTTTGCATGCAATAAAGATAACCTGGAGACCTTCCAAACTTCGTACCCACACTTAGAAGAACTTATAAAATATCTGCTCCGGAGCTACCAGGGCATTTTTGATAATGAAGTGTCGGTGAACGAAAAGCTGTTAATCCGTTTAACCAAATTAACTGCCGAAGAGCTAACCAGCCAATTAAAAGAATTACAAGCTTTTGGGATTATTAATTATCAGCCGCAAAAGGAAAATCCTCAAATCTACTTTCTTCAAAACCGTGCGCCTGCCGAATATCTTTCGTTTAATCTCGAGGCATATCTTAAACGAAAGCAACAATACCAGTTAAGGGTCGACACGATGGAAAAGTACATCACCCTTACCGTAAATTGCAGAAGCCAATATATCGGGAATTATTTTGGCGATGTAAAAATGAAGAAATGTGAAGTTTGCGACAACTGTCTTAAACAAAAAAACATTGAACTTTCAACTGAAGAATTTAACCTCATCTCCAACAGGATTCTTACTTATATGAACGGGAATACGGTAGAAATCCCGCATTTGTTAAGCTATCTTAATAGCTTTAAAAAAGAAAAAGTCTGGAAAGTGTTGGACTTCCTGCAGTCGGAAGGAAAGATTATAGTTAATGAAAAAGGAATCTTAGCACCATGATTTAAATGGATCTGTAAAGGATTATAAGGAATTCAGCTTTGCACTCACGATTCACTAAAACCAGCTTTTACTCTTCCTGCTTCTGCCTCCCAAACCTAAAGCACCTAAAAGACTACGAGTAATGATATTTGCTGCGGTTCTTCCGGCGCTTTTTACTATAGGGTTATCAAAAAAACTTTCTTCTTTTTCAGCCCTTCGCTTACCTGTCTTTGATGCCCTTTGTTCTGTTGCCTCCGCTTCTTTTTCCGCAGCTTCATCGAGCTTTGCATTCAAAATTTCATATGCACTTTCACTATCGACCACCTTATTATATTTTGATGCAAGTTTACTTTGGGCAACTATATCTTTAATTTCCCTGTCAGTCAAAATATCCATCCGGCTCTTGGGCGGGTTAAGCATTACATGTACAAGCGGGGTCGGAATTCCTTTCTCATTTAACATTGTTACCAAGGCTTCGCCGATACCCAAACTTGTGACCAATTCATCTGTTTTGTAAAATGGGGTTTCAGGATAATTTTCTGCTGTTTGCTTAATTACCTTTCTATCTGCCGCAGTAAATGCCCGTAAAGCGTGCTGAACTTTCAAACCTAATTGCGACAAAATTCCTGCAGGAACATCCATTGGGTTTTGTGTAACAAAGAAGATCCCAATTCCTTTTGACCTGATCAGCTTGATCACCGTTTCCACCTGTTGAAGTAAAACGTCGCTCGCCTCTTTGAAAATAAGATGTGCTTCGTCTATAAACAAAACCAGCTTAGGTTTATCCAGGTCGCCTTCTTCAGGGCTGATGGCGTATAATTCTGCCAGCATTTGCAGCATGAACGTAGAAAATAACTTCGGCCTGTTTTGAAGATCAGTAACGCGTAAAACATTGATCATTCCCCGTCCGTCATCGTTTATGCGCATCAGGTCCTCCACTTCAAAGCTCTTTTCTCCAAAGAAAACGTCGGCTCCCTGTTGTTGAAGTTCTACTACTTTACGCAATATTGTTCCTGTGGTTGTCGAAGCAATTTTGCCGTAAGCTTTTTCAATTTCAGCTTTCCCTTCGTTACCTACAAATTGGAGCACTTTAATGAAATCCTTTAGATCGAGCAGTGGCAGCTTATGATCGTCGCAGTACTTAAAAATGATTGCAATTACACCTCCCTGGGTATCATTTAACCCAAGAATTTTTGTAAGTAATACTGGCCCAAATTCACTGACAGTTGCTCTGAGCCGAACTCCTTCCCCGTTGCTTAAGGTTAGTAATTCAACCGGGTAACCGGAAGGTGTATAAGTAATACCGGTCTTTCGGCAGCGTTCGAGCATATTCTCGTTGGGTGAGCCAGCCATAGCAATACCACTTAGATCACCTTTTATATCCATCAACAAAACAGGAACAGAAGCGTCGCTTAGTGCCTCACTCAGCATTTGCAAGGTTTTGGTTTTGCCAGTGCCAGTAGCGCCAGAAATTAAACCATGTCGGTTCATTGTTCTGAAAGGAAGATATACGTCTGCGCCATTCACTACTTCACCATCAAGCATCCCTGCTCCGATCTTCACGCTCTCACCTTTAAAGGTGTAACCTGAATTAATTTCTTCAACAAATCCTGCCTGTTCTGCCATTGAATACTTTTTTAAAATATAATATGAAAAGGTAGTTGAAAGAGAATTTTTATTGACCGGGCATTGAATATTGATTAAACGTTCTTGCCCGTCGGAACGGTGGGCGGAGGTCGCACTCTTCTACGACTAAGCCTTATTGAACTGTTTTACCCTTCGTTGTCATCATGGTAACGTAAGAAGAAACAAACAGTAACCAAGTTTCAATGTTCAAAACGCATGGAAAACAGTTATTGAAAAGCATGCAGGATATTTACGCATTGATCGTTGTCTATTGAACGTTGCTTATTCCATGCGGTTGACTTACCGCCTATATGATGTCAGGCTGAACTCGTCGAAGCCTTATTACGATAGGAGTAATTAGATACTCTTCGGCAAGCTAAGGGCAACAGACGTTAGGTAAACGGTCTTAATTGCGTATTGAACATTAAAAAATGTTCGAGATGTTTTTCTTTGGTTATCGTCATTCTATTGCACAATAGAAAAACTTACCGTACAAGGGAGTGACACAACAATGCTAAATAGTAGCAAAAAAGCTTAGTACATAAACTTGCTACAACTCATCTTCTCTTTCCAGCATCAGTATTGCGGCTTGAGGAACAATGAAGTATTTTTCATTTTCGTACATTACCTCGGTTGCACCGCTTACTAAAAAAAGGGCCACATCACCTTCGCGTACCTGCAACGGCATATACTTCACCTGTTCTTCTTCACTTTTCCACGGCTCATTTTCTACCGGCATTGGAATGGCATAACCGGGACCTGTTTTAATAACGGTTCCCTGCTGGATCTTTTCCTTTTCCTGGACACCAGGGGGAAGGTACAGGCCGCTTTGCGTTCTTTCATCAGCCTTCGAAGGTCGGATTAAAACACGGTCACCTATAACTATCAACTTTTTCAACTTATTATCGTGTGTAAGCAACATACTGTTTTAAATATTAATGGCGAAATTAAACAACTCTTCATTAATTGTGTCAAAACTCGCGATCAGGTAAGTGAACGCCGGAAGGCGGAAGACTTGGATGGCATAATTTTTTCACAAAAAAATAAGATATAAAAAAGCTGCGCAACAATTGCTTATGCTGGTTTGTTGGTTACAGGGAAAGAAAAATCTTACATAGAAAAATAGTTATCAACGAGTTGTGCAGCTTACTGTCATAGCTTTATCTTTAAATCAAATAAAAAAGAATATCATGGAAGGCAGAAAATACAAAATACTATTGTGTGAAGATGATACCAATTTAGGTATGGTCCTCAAAAACTATCTTGAACTGAACGATTACGATGTGATACTGGAAAGAGATGGAAGATTGGGTTTGGCTGCATTTCAGCGTGAAAAATTTGACATTTGCCTGCTTGATGTTATGATGCCTAATATGGATGGCTTTACACTTGCTGAAGAAATTCGCGATGTTGATCCCGACATGCCTTTGTTCTTTTTAAGTGCAAAAACAATGAAGGAAGATATTATAGCGGGTTATAAATTGGGTGCAGATGATTATATAACCAAGCCTTTTGACAGTGAGGTGTTGCTGTTAAAGATCAAGGCAATTTTAAAACGCAACGAAGAAGAAAACAGGATCAACGAAAATATAGAATTCGACCTGGGAAGTTATCACTTCAATCCAAAGCTTAGGGAATTAAGCCATGCAGGTATCATGCAAACCTTATCGCCAAAAGAAAATGACCTGCTTAAAATGTTGGCCGAGCATAAAAATGACCTGCTTCCCCGCGAACAGGCGTTAAAAAGAATATGGGGCAGCGACACCTACTTCAACGGGAGAAGTATGGATGTTTATATAGCGAAGCTTCGCAAGTACCTGAAAGACGATACAAATATTGAGATCGTTAATATTCACGGCAATGGTTTCAGGTTGGTAGCTCCATAAGTGCTGAAACAACTATATGAATTTTAAACCCATGCATAATGTCATGGGTTTTTTAATTGAGTTTGGCGCTGTTGAATGATTACAATCTTTCAAACAACGTTCCGCCAGACCCCTGTGCCCTTTTTCCCAAATGCTCGTATGCTTTTATAGTCACTTCCCGTCCTCTTGGGGTTCGTTGCATAAAGCCTTCCTGGATTAAGAATGGCTCGTATACTTCCTCAAGCGTTCCAGGTTCTTCACCAACTGCTGTCGCAATCGTAGTAAGACCCACCGGTCCACCTTTAAACTTTTCGATTATTGCTAATAAGATCCGGTTGTCCATTTCATCGAGACCGTGTTCATCAACATTTAAAGCTTTTAATGCATGTTGTGCAATACCCATTTCAATCTTTCCGTCGCTTAATACCTGGGCAAAATCACGAACCCTTCTTAATAACCCGTTTGCAATACGGGGAGTACCGCGACTGCGACGCGCAATTTCGAAGGAGGCTTCACCGGTAATAGTTGTATTTAAAATGCCTGCACTTCGTTCAACAATGTTTTTTAAAACATCTGCGTTGTAATATTCCAACCGGCATTTAATTCCAAACCTTGATAAAAGTGGAGCTGTTAACAATCCACTTCTTGTAGTAGCCCCGACAAGTGTAAAAGGGTTCAGGTTAATTTGAATGCTGCGGGCATTTGGACCGGAATCGATCATAATGTCGAGACGAAAATCTTCCATTGCGGCATAGAGATACTCTTCTACCACATTACTCAGCCTGTGTATTTCGTCGATAAATAAAACATCATTTGCTTCAAGATTTGTCAGCAACCCCGCCAGGTCTCCCGGCTTTTCAATTACTGGTCCGCTCGTTTCTTTAATTTTAACTCCAAGTTCGTTTGCAACAATCCGGCTTAGCGTTGTTTTGCCTAAACCCGGCGGCCCATGGAATAAAATATGGTCAAGCGCTTCCCCCCGCAGCTTCGCAGCTTTTATAAAAATGCTTAAGTTTTCTATCAGTTGAGGCTGGCCTGCAAAGTCTTCAATTTCCTTTGGTCGTATATTATTTTCAAACTCTGCCTCTGCTGCCGACACATTTTCTTTGCCCGTATTTAAGTTTGGATTCGCCATTCTATATATTCTTGGGTGTAAAACTAAATTATTCTCTCACCTTAACCGAAACTAATGAAAATTGGCATAATCGGGTCGGGCATAGTAGGCGAGGTGCAATATTGATTTTTCTGCGATACAAATTGCCGCTGTAGCTGGATTAATTTATTATGTTGATGAAATTATACATCCAAAAAAACTGGTAATCGCAACGCCAGAAAGGGCTTTAAAACAACAAGTTTCTGAAAGTACTTAAGCGATCAAAACAAAAAATCGATGATTTCCTTGGTTCAGTACAAGAGTGCTATGCAACGATGTTAGATGAAACTTACTTAGCTTTTGGGCGGCCGGCACAGCATCTCCGGTTAAACATCGTTGCGACGCTCCGTTCAGCAGTTGTAATTCTATGCACCTTTTTAACCCTTTACCGCATACTGCATCATTTGCAGAATAGCGTCAGGGTCCGGACAATTCAGCAGGTATTTTTCGCGTTCCGAAAACTTACAAACTCCCCTGTAATCGCCTTTTTTCTCATGCATTTCATGTATTACCTGGAAGTGTAAATGCGGCGGCCAGTAACCGTTTTCTTTTGGCTCGCCAAAATGGGCGAACCGGGCACCACGACTAATGTATTGCCCTTCCTGCAAACCATCAAGATCACGTAAACTTAAATGACCGTAAAGGGTATTGAATGAAACTCCTTCTAATTGGTGCTGAAGTATAATAGTTGCACCATAATCACCGTAATTATCATTGAAGGCAAAACTGTGAACATAACCCCCTAAGGGAGCGTAGATTGCAGTACCCGCTAATCCCCATATATCGATGCCCAGGTGAAGGCGTCGCGGTTCTTCAACCCCGTCAAAAACGTGACTCCTTGCATAAATAGTACGATGTTCGTTGTACCCGCCAATACCATACTTAAACTCTGTTCCCAGCAGGTCAGATATGTAAACAGTAAAGTCATCGGTATTGGTTAAGATCTCCGGCGTAAGCGTTGTATTTGCGCTGGTAAAGTCCAGTTGCAATAACCTATCCCTTGTTACATCAAACTCTACTACAGGATGGAAAGTGGAGAAATGTTTTTGCAATAAGCTATATAAAGGAGATAACACGAACTGGTAAATTATTGGTTGTAAAACTGCCTGCCAAAAATGATAATACAAGAATGACTTGCACTAAAACAGCACACCATGCTATTCATCCACTGTTGATGGTATTTTAGTTGAGGCCATCTTTGTAAACCTGCCCTTATTAAGCCTGTATTCCGTATAATCAGTTTCATGATCAAACGTATAATTCCCCGTACCCGGTTCCTTATTAATTATTTTGCGGTGAACTCTGCTGGCAATATCAATTTTGCCGTCTCCATTTACATCTGTCAGCTTGCATAAGCCTTCCTGTTCAACAACTAAACCGGGCTGGTAAGTAAAATAAGGGGCTTTTAGACTTTTAATTTCAAAGGAATAAAAATTAATAAGAGTATCAACAAAACCCTTTTTACAACTGTATATGCCGGTATGCTTTTCACTCAGGTTTCCACTGTCTTTTGAAGTAGTGATATATAATTCTTCAATATTATCCCTGCTCTTATCAATGTTAATGTGATCAAAAGCTTCTACCGAATTAAAATGAAAAGGCTCGATGTGTAGCAGGCTATCCTGAACCCTTTCGGCAAACAGCAAGGTTGTTACGGGCTTTTTGTTGACTGTATTTATGCAGGCTATCAAATATTGCCACTCCTTACCCGGCTTATATTTACATTGAAACAGCCATACTTTTTCAGGATCATTCACCTGGTGTAAACGCTCTTTCAAATAACTCCGGATCCGCTGTTCATCATTCTGTGCCTGCAGTAAAGAAACGTGCAAAGCCAACAAAACGAGAATTGAAAATATTTTCATACTATGAATATAACTGCCGCTAATCAACAATAAAAGTTCCTCTTCTTTAAGTCCATTTTCAAGAACTTATATCACTACGTTTATCATCTTGTTTTTTACAAAAATTATCTTTTTCGGCGGTTTTCCATCCAGCCATTTCCGAACTATCTCGTTAGCAAGAACCAATTGCTCAACCTCCGGCTGAGCTGCATCTAACGAAATATTGAGGTTAGTCCGTAGTTTGCCATTGATGCTAATCGGATACTCTTTACTGCTTTCAACAAGGTATTTTTCCTCGAAGTTTGGGAAAGCTGCGTCTAATACTGAGACCCCCTCCAACCTCCCCGCTGGGGAGGTTTTAAGAAGTTCTTGATATAGTTCCTCTGCGATATGTGGAGCATAGGGAGTAAGCAAAATAACCAAGGGCTCAAGTATTTCTCTTTTATGACACTTGAGCTCGTTCAGGTCGTTCACGCAAACCATGAAAGCACTTACAGCAGTATTAAAGCTGAACCGTTCCGTATCTTCTTCAATCTTCTTGATTGTTTTGTGAAGCACTTTTAGTTCAGCTGGCGTTGCTGAATCATTGGTTACAACCAGTCCTTTTATGTCATCCACAAATAGTCTCCAGAACTTACGCAAGAAGCGATGCACGCCTTCAATTCCCTTTGTATCCCAGGGTTTGCTTTGTTCAACTGGTCCGAGGAACATTTCATACATGCGGAAAGTATCGGCACCAAAGCGTTCTACAATCTCATCGGGATTGACGACATTGTATTTGCTTTTACTCATTTTTTCTACTTCTGCTCCGCAGATGTATTTGTCATTTACCTCGTCAAATTCTTCTCCTTTAGAAATTACTTTGCCATCTTCAAGTATAAAAAGTGCATTGTGAAATTCCGGCTTTGAAGTACTTAAAGCATCTACCTTTAATTCAACGCCGTCAACATAACTTACATCGACGTGCAAATCATTTAATCTAAACTCCACGGTGTCTCCAAAAAGTTCCATCAACCCCTTGTTATTTTTAGAATAACCAGAAACTTTATGAAACAGGTCTTTCATCGCAATCTCGCCATTAATAATCCTATCCCTATAAGTCTTCGAAACAAAAAGAGGATGGATTTCCGAATCAGTTGATACTTCTTCTAATTTAATTTGCTGTTCATTGCTAAGGTTCGGCATTACCCTGTAAATAAATCTCGATGATCCCTGGATCATCCCCTGGTTAACCAACTTCTTGTAAGGCTCATCATGACCGATATATCCTAAATCGAACAAAACTTTCGTCCACAACCTGCTGTACAATAGATGACCTACCGCGTGCTCGGTTCCCCCGATGTATAAATCAACCTGCCCCCAATAATCTGCTGCTTTCCTGTCAACAAATGCAGCTTCGTTGTGCGGATCCATGTACCGTAAAAAGTACCAGGATGAACCTGCATAACCGGGCATTGTATTCGTTTCCCGCCTCGCCCCGTCAGGTAGGTTGACCCATTCTCTAATGTTTGCCAAAGGCCCCTCGCCTTCTGGTCCCGGACCATAACTTTCGACATAAGGTAGCTCTACGGGTAATTTAGTTTCACTTAATGGGAACGTAATTCCTTCCTTGTAGATGATTGGAAAGGGCTCGCCCCAATAACGCTGGCGACTAAAGCCGGCATCGCGCATGCGGTAATTTACTTTACGTTTTCCGATGCCCATTTCTTCCAGCTTATTAATAGCAACATTCATCGCTTCCCGCATCACCATTCCATCTATGAATCCGCTGTTTTGTAGAATAGCGTCTTTTGTTGGGTTGGCTTCTTCACCGTTATATGCGTCACCAATAATGTTGGTGATAGGAATATTAAAATGTTTTGCAAAACTATAATCACGTTGGTCGCCGCAAGGAACAGCCATAATTGCCCCGGTACCATAACCCGCCAATACATATTCACTGATCCAGATAGGAATTTCGCGGCCATCAAAAGGATTGATGGCATAAGCACCGGTAAAAGCACCTGTAATTGATTTAACTTCTGCCAGGCGCTCTCTCTCGCTTCGGCTTTTTACGTAGGTAAGATATTTTTCTATTTCATCCTTTTGTTCCGGGGATGTAATTTTTGAAACTAATTCGTGTTCTGGGGCTATTACCATGAAGTCGACGCCGAAGATTGTGTCGGGACGGGTGGTATAAACCCTCACCCCCGCCTCTCCCTGCAAGGGAGAGGCGCCGCCAACAGCAGATCTTTTTTCAACTGAAGCAGCTATGAGTTCATCGCATGTAACTTTAATCTTCTGTAGCACCTGCCCAGGATTATTTGTTACTTCTTCACTAGTGAACCGTAATGTCGTAAATCCAATTTCTTTCAACGCTGCATCTCTCGCTGCATCCGTCTCCTTCTGTTCGTTCGTCGTATGATATCCTCCATCAATCTCTACAATCAACCATGCATTAAGACAAACGAAATCGGCAATGTAATTCTGAATTGGATGTTGTCTTCTGAACTTGTAACCTGTGGCCCTGTTTTTAATCGCATTCCATAAGATATTTTCCGCCTCGGTTGGCTCTTCCCTCATCCTCTTAACATTCTCAAAACTTATTTCACTATCGACTTTGTAATTTGTATACCCAAACCCCGGCATTTCCTCTTCGCTCTGGTCAGGCTCCACTCCCCTGCGGGGAGAGGCGGGGGCGAGGGGGAATACTATCTCCGCTCCCTGGCTCTTCCCAATCCAGTTCTTCTGCATATCCTTCATCGACTCACTGAAATCTACCTGTTCCAACCCCTGCAACAGCCGGTCGGCATATTCAGTAATACGTAAGTACCACTGGCGCATTTTCTTCTTTTCAACCGGATGGCCCCCCCGTTCACTTACGCCATTCACCACTTCATCATTAGCCAGTACTGTTCCTAACGCTTCACACCAGTTTACTTCACCATAAGCAGAATATGCAAGGCGGTAATTCATCAGGATATCCTGCCTGCTGGTTTCATCATAGCTTTTCCAGTCCGCTGCAGTAAACACAAGCCTTTCATTTCCCGGGCACTGGTGCGATGCATTTCCTTCCACTTCAAAAATGGAAACAAGTATCTTTATGCGTTCAGCTTTTTTTGCGTGTTTATTATACCAGCTATCAAATAACTGGAGAAAGATCCACTGCGTCCATTTATAATAGTTGGCGTCGCTCGTACGAACTTCACGGCTCCAATCGTAGCAAAAACCGATGTTATCAAGTTGTTCGCGGTATCGTTTAATATTCTTTTCTGTTGTTACAGCAGGATGTTGCCCTGTTTCAATAGCATATTGTTCGGCGGGTAAACCAAAGCTGTCGAAACCCATCGGGTGAAGAACATTAAAGCCTTTCAATCTTTTAAACCGGGCATAAATATCGCTTGCTATGTAACCCAGCGGATGCCCCACATGCAATCCTGCTCCGCTTGGGTAAGGAAACATGTCGAGCACATAAAACTTTGGCTTATCACTTTCATTGCTCACTTTATAGGCATCACTATCTCGCCAATGCTGCTGCCACTTCTTTTCTATTTCTCTGAAGTTGTATTCCATATTTGACCTCACCTCGGTCCCTCTCCTTGCAAAGGAGAGGGAGGCCGGGCATTTAGTTATTTAATTGTTCTTTCGTTTTCTACCTTTTTAGTGCAAAAACCAGTATTTCAGTAAACCTTTTGTCGTTTTATATTCCTTCTGCCTCCTACACTTTAACGTCTGCCTTTCATCTAAGCCCGGTCCGTAAAAACCTTCTGCCTTAAACCCTACGCCTTCTACCCTCCTTCCCATCGATGCCGAAAGCTTTAAAAGTACAAGAGTGCGACGCAACGGATGTATAATTGTTATTCATTGGCTTGCTAACAAAAAAACCGTAACAATTCTTTAACTGCTTTGATGCAGCAAGTATGTAATTTACCCTCGTTAATTAAATGGCAGGCGTGGTGGCAAAAATAAGGTTTTAGACCTCAATCCACTACATTTGCAACCGTACCAAACTCAAATAACCCACATGGCGCAATTTGGAAAAGCATCGAGTAAACGCAGTAAGCCCAGTTATATTTACAGTATTGTAGGCGTCGCACTCGTTCTTTTAATCATGGGAATCCTAGGTTGGATTTTTCTAAACTTCAAATCTGCAGGTGCATCTTTCAAGGAGGACATCCGCATAAGCGCTTATCTACGAACCATAAACAGGGATACAATTAACCAGATCCAGCAATATATAGCGGCCCAACCGTATGCCAAAGACGTGCAATATACCAATAAAGAGGCCGCAAAAACTATTTGGAGCAAAGAGGGAAATAATGAAGACTGGGCCAAGATTCTCGATTATAACCCGTTGCCCGAAAGCATCGACTTTTATGCACGGTCTGCTTATGTAAACCAGGACAGTCTTAATAAGATCTCGGCCGACATTGTGAGTAAATGGGGCAGCCAACTCGACGAACTTCAATACCCAAAACTGCTGGTGAATAACCTGAACGAAAGAGCCGGCAAACTTGGATTGATATTTATTGTGGTAGCGGTAGTACTTTGTACCATTGTTATAGTAAGCATCGACAACACTATTCGCCTCGCCATGTTCAGTAACCGCTTCTTAATAAAAACCATGCAAATGGTGGGCGCTACCCGAAGTTTCATTGCGCGACCTATGGGAGTTAGGGCAATAGTAAATGGATTGATCAGTTCGGGAATAGCGATACTCTTGTTGTTTATTCTTATTCAATGGGCCGAGCGCCAGTTTCCCCAACTGACGGCTATCCGCGATACAAAGCTTACTTTGATTCTGTTTGGCGGAATGGTATTGATTGGAGTTGGAATATCGCTGTATAGTACACACCGCAGTGTAATCAAGTATTTGAAAATGAGCCTGGATGATCTTTATTAACCTCAGCCCCGGTCCCTCTCCTTCCGGTGGAGGCAGGGCATTTCAAATTGCCAATTGAAACTTTGGTGCTAACAATTCAAATATTTATTTTCATGTTACGGCGTGTATTTCGTAGATAGTATGAGTTTGAAGTTTAACGTTTCCCTCACTTACGGCTCACTACCTACCTTTCACTAATTTACATTACTTTGCATCTTCTAAAAATATAACAATGGCTGAAAGGAAAGTGGTGGTTCCACCAACATCTGCGTCTACAATAAGGTCATCTACATTGAGAGAAAGTGCTGCTGCAAAACAGAAAGCGAGACTTCCACTGTTTGAAAAAGACAATTATTTGTGGATGGGAATTGGTGCAGTTGTGATTGCAATCGGTATGATTGTAATGGCAGGCGGAAAAAACTCCGATCCAAACCAGTTTGATTATAATCTTGTTTACAGCACCTCGCGTATTACCATTGCTCCTATTTTAATATTGGCCGGTTTAGGCATAGAAATATTTGCCATTTTTAAAAGGCCAAAAGTTCAACAATAAGTGTACTTAGTTACATTACCAGGCGATGACGATCATCGCCTTTTTTAATGTATTTATATTTCATATTAAAACCAGGATTAAACTGTCATGACCTTAATTGAAAGCATCATCATTGCAATAGTAGAAGGGATCACGGAATTTTTACCCATCTCATCTACCGGTCACATGATCATTACCGAAAGGCTATTGATGTTGCCAAAAGACGATGTTTTTACAAAGCTTTTTACGGTTGCCATACAGTTGGGAGCCATTTTAAGTGTAGTTGTGTTATACTGGAGAAAGTTTTTTGATTTTACTAAATGGCAGTTTTACCTGAAACTGGTCGTCGCGGTAATCCCCGCATTAGGCATCGGGTTTTTGCTTGAAGAAAAAATTGATGAATTACTTGAAAGTCCGACGACTGTTGCGATAACCTTACTGGCCGGCGGTTTTATTTTATTATTTATTGATAAAGCATTTAACCACCCGGTGATCGAAAGAGAAAGGCATATTACCTATTCCAAAGCTTTTATTATCGGTCTCTGGCAATGTATAGCAATGATACCGGGCGTTAGCCGCAGTGCCGCTTCGATTATTGGAGGTATGCAACAGAAACTTACCCGTAAATTGGCGGCCGAGTTTTCCTTTTATCTGGCGGTTCCTACTATGGCTGCTGCAACCGGTTATAAGCTGCTGAAAACGTACAAGGACCATCGTGAAGTACTGGTAGACAAGCACAACCTTATGCTTCTTGGTGTTGGGAACCTGGTAGCATTTATTGTGGCGCTTCTCGCCATCAAATTTTTTATTACTTACCTGCAACGTTACGGTTTCAAGCTTTTTGGCTGGTACCGCATTATTGTCGGAGCTGTTTTACTCGTGCTGATTTATACCGGCTATCTGCAGTAAGGTGTAAGGCAAAGAGTGTAGGGAAGGCGGAAAGCAGGCTTCGAAAAACTCAGGAATTTAAGACGAGGTAAGCAAGGCTTTTATGAGCCAGACTTTACGTCTGCTATTAAACTTCCGTTGCGTCGCACTCTTGTACCTTGTAACGCCATTCCCCTTTTCAACCTTTCAACCTTTCAACCTTTCAACCTTTTTAACTTTTCAACCAATCACCCTTTCAACTTTTCAACCTTTCAACCAATCACCCTTTCACCCTTTCACCCTTTCAACCTTTCAACCTTTCAACCTTTCACCTTTATAACTTTTCAACCAATCACCCTTTCACCCTTTCAACCTTTCAACCAATCACCCTTTCACCCTTTCAACCAATCACCCTTTCACCTTTTCAACTTTTCAACTTACACCCTTTCAACTCATCACCCTTTCAACTTTAATTTCCCCGTCTATATAAATAACTTCCCCCTTCCCTATCTTTAAAGAACCAAAAGCATCTTTATGCCAACTGCTTCTAAAAAAGTTATTAACGGGTGGGCAATGTATGACTGGGCTAACAGTGCTTATAACCTTGTTATTACTACCACCATCTTTCCCGCGTATTATGATGCCATCACTACCACAAATAACGGTAGTGCAGTTAGCCATAAAGTGCGGTTTTTAGGAACCGAGTTTGAAAGTGCTTCTTTATATAATTACACTATTGCAGCAGCCTATTTTATCATTGCGCTCCTTTCTCCCATTCTTTCTTCCATTGCCGATTATAAAGGCAACAAGAAGAGCTTTATGAAGTTCTTCTGTTACCTCGGCGGCCTCGCCTGCTGTTTATTATTCTGGTTTACTATTGACACGCTTTACCTGGGAATTATTTGTTGTATGCTCGCTGCCATAGGCTACTGCGGCAGCCTTGTCTTCTACAACTCTTACCTGCCCGAAATTGCCGCAGAAAAAGACCAGGACCGTATAAGCGCGAAAGGTTTTGCATTTGGTTACACCGGAAGTATCATACTCCAGTTGGTGTGCTTCCTGTTTGTAATGGAACCGGGCTGGTTTGGAATAAAAGATCCATCTTTCGCTCCGCAACTATCATTTCTTTTGGTAGGAATATGGTGGGTGAGCTTTGCACAAATTGCTTTTGCACGCCTGCCGCCAGGAACTCCCGCAAAGCAAAATACAGGGAACAACATTTTTACAAACGGGTTTACAGAGCTGAAAAAAGTTTGGAAAATAGTAAAACAGATGCCTGTTTTAAAAACCTTCCTGCTTTCATTTTTCTTTTATAGCATGGGCGTTCAAACGGTAATGCTTGCAGCAACTTTGTTTGCGAGCCAGGTTATAGGCTTACCTACAGGAAAACTGATTATTGCGTTATTATTAATTCAAATAGTTGCCATAGCCGGGGCGTATATCATGGCCAAATTGTCGCAGAACTTTGGAAACTTCCGTGTTTTGATGCTGGTAGTTTTAATATGGATCACTATATGTATTGCTGCCTTTTTCATCACTACTGAAATGCAATTTTACATTATCGCTGTTTCAGTAGGATTGGTAATGGGAGGCGTCCAGTCTTTAAGCAGGTCTACTTACGGAAAGATAATGCCGCAAACACATGATACAGCGTCGTTCTTTAGCTTCTACGATGTTACAGAAAAAATAGCCATTGTTATAGGGATGTTTAGCTTTGGACTTGTTCAACAGATAACAGGCGATATGCGTAATTCTGTTCTTGCATTAATTGTGTTTTTTATTGCCGGGTTTATTGCATTATTTGTGACCTTGCAAAAAGAAAAACAGGAACGTGTACTAAACTTAGCGAAATGAAATTAACCGTTATAAATGCAGGCTACTTTAAACTGGACGGCGGTGCCATGTTCGGAGTAGTTCCAAAAAGCATCTGGAACAAATTAAATCCGGCCGATGAAAATAATATGTGTACGTGGGCTTTACGTTGCTTATTAATCGAGACCGGGGACAGGAGAATCCTGGTGGATACAGGAATGGGTGATAAACAGGATGCAAAATTCTTCAGTCACTATTATATACATGGCCACGATACTTTGGAAGGCTCACTTGCAAAGCATGGATTTACCAGGGACGATATTACGGATGTGTTTCATACACATCTTCATTTCGACCATTGTGGCGGCAGTATTATAAAAGAAGACGACCAGTTAATACCTGCTTTTAAAAATGCAACGTACTGGAGTAATGAACAACACTGGAAGTGGGCAACAGAACCTAATGACCGTGAGAAAGCATCCTTTCTAAAAGAAAATATTTTACCAATTGAAGACAGCGGCCGGTTGCAATTTGTAGAAGTGAAAGAAGGTGCCTCAATATTTGATGAAGCGATCACATTAAAGTTTGCCTATGGTCATACTGATGCGATGATGTTACCGGTTATTAATTACAAAGGCAGAACAATCGTTTATATGGCCGACCTGTTGCCATCGACGGCGCATTTGCCTTTACCGTACGTAATGAGTTACGACATGTTTCCTTTGAAAACACTCACCGAAAAGAAAACATTTTTACAGGAAGCGGTTGAAAGAGATTACGTCCTGTTTTTCGAACACGATGCAAGAGTAGAATGTTGCACACTTCAGAACACTGAAAAAGGGATACGAGTTAAGGAGACTTTTAAGTTAGAAGATCTTTAACGAAAATTAGTTTTAGAAATTCTTTGTTTCCCCGCATTTGTTGTTTGTGCATTTGGGGTTGTCCAAATGGATCCCTTTGGTGATGTCTCTCACTTGTACCGTAAATGTAAGATCAACAATGAGATACAGATGAACGGATTGCGACGCAACGATGATGCTATGGAAAGATCAAGCGGGTATTAAAAAATACTACACTTTATTGTTTAGCTACTTTAGTATTGTCCAATACTTAACATCACCAGTGTACACGCCTCTACCGGGTTTATACCATTTTTGCGCGCCAATTCTTCCAGTTCATCATTTTCGGTACCGGGGTTGAAGATGATTCGTTTAGGCTTGAGGGTTAAGATATAATCGTAATAAGGCTTTTGATTGGTGGGATTGAGGTATAAAGTTACTGTGTCTATATCTTCTTCTTTTGGCTGTCCCGTTACAATATTTACATTTCCGACTTTGCCTTCTTTAAGCCCGACTGCAACAACAGGGTGTTGATGAGCAGTTAAACGATTGATAGCGGAATAACTGAATCTTGAAGGATTGGTGGATGCTCCCAGTACTAACGTTTTCTTCTTTGCCATGTAATAGTTTTATTTAATGGTGCATTTACAACCACAAGAATTGCACCATGGAGTAACGCTAAAACTAACTCAAAAATTAAAATAAGTGTATTTCTTTCGTTGAACCTGTGATACAACGTTTTGAAAAGCACCATCAATGTCGGGGTATGAAAATTTAAACCCTTCCTTTAAAAGCTTTACAGGAACCACTCACCGGCTTTTTAAAATTAATTCAGGTTCGGCACCAATTACTGCAGCACCAGGTTTCAACATCCATTCATATGCAGGGAGCAGCGATTTGTTACCTGTGATGCATTGATCCGCCGCTTTCGACGGGCAACGGCGTCGCCGATTGCTTCCGCTATTGCCTTTATTGAATTCGTCCTGCTATCGAAGATCTCCTTTTTATTTTTGCTGGTGTAACGGCAGTTTACTGATTTTCCCGGAGATTTATCACCGGGTCGCAGCCGCCAATTTCCTTAGTTCACACGCCCGCATCCTTTCCTTTCCATTCCATTCCACTCGACTACCCCGTTGTTTGAAGTTGGCTAGCTTACACTTGTAAAACTCTTAAAAGCATTGTTTGCGGCGTGCTTTTGTTTTCTGCTTAAGATTACTACATTGTTGCCTGCGCCGAAATAACTGGCAATGTGTTGTCGCATGAAGCCGGTGCCTCCGGCAATAACAATTTTCTTGTTTTTCATAAACCATCTTTTTTAAATCAGCTCTAAAGGTCTTTTGCTGTAATAGAAGATCTCCATATAACAGATGTAGCTATAGTAGATTGATAATACGGGCAGGGTGAACAGAAGGAAATGTTGTAAAAAGACTTTCTGAAAAACCAGTTCTGCCAAACTTGCCAATACAAATAATGCGACGAAGACTATTTGAAAACTGAACCGTCTCCCGCCCTTCATGGGATGCCACTTGTTGGCCCAATGAATTAACATGCTTATTAACTGCCATCCTCCCAGTATATACAGGGCTAAGATGAACAGGCTTTTAGAATGTACAATTTCAATTATCGTAAATACAATCACCAGCATTACCTGTATCAATAGATCTATCTTTTTAAAAGCTCTCATATTTGAAATATTTATACTTTTCTTTCTAATGTTTCAATAACAACTGAAACATTAGAACTTAATTAAAGCCGCGTATTGCGGCTTAAAATCGCCTCGTCGAAAGGCTATTTAAACAATTTAAGAAAACTACTCCAAAACCAGTTCTCCTCAGCTTTGATCATTGTATCTAAGGTTTTCTCTGCCTGCCCTGTAAATTTTTTAATGTTACCAATCGTTTCGGTGAAAGCTTTTACGTCAGCATCATTTTTATCACCTTCTACTTCACTTAACTGGTTCAACACTTTAACCATCGGGTCCAACTCTCTTTTTTTACGTTGGTACATAATCAGTGTTGCTACTTTCCAGATGTCTTTTTCAGCAGTAAAAAATTCCTTTCTTTCACCTGGCACAATAACCTTTTGCAGCAGGCCCCAATCTATCAACTCGCGAACATTCATGTTGGTATTACCCCGGCTGATACTCAACTGCTCCATAATCTCTTCGGCGGTTAAGGGATGAGCGGCAATAATTAAGAGGGCATGTATTTGTGCCATTGTTCTGTTAATACCCCACTGGCTTCCCATGATACCCCAACTTTGAATAAATTGTGCTTTTGCATCCGTTAAATTCATACTACAAATATAATCATTCTTTCTAAACTTTCAATAAATATTGAAACATATATACAGGATAACCTTAACCTCTCGCACAACAGCAACAAAAGTTCATCCATACTCTATTACGCGAATAGCAAAAACGGCATTTTCGGCCTTGCACAGAATTTAATTCACCGCCCCCCACCCGACAAGCATCGAAGTCTCTTTCAATTCTGCCCCATGTTTATAAAACATGCCGAATACAAGTGTGAATTGCCTGGGCGTTTTAATAAACTTACCCACACTGCCTTTTTCATTCCTACGAATAGGGATGAAAAATGAAGGCTGCAGACTATTTTTTGCCTAAAACCAGCCAGGTGGCATAGTATTAGTTATTGTCTCAAAAACAGTTAAACCAAAGAAAATGAAGAAGAAAATATTGAGTGCAACAGTCATTTCATTGATGTCACTAGGTGTGTTTGCGCAAACCAAGGGTTCGGCGAATGAAGGTAGTTTTATCATAAGAGGTGGGCTCAACCAGGCTAATATATCTGTTACGGAAAATGGGCGGGTTGACGAAGCAAATACTCTTACAAGTTTTCACGTAGGTATTGCTTTTGATCTTCCGCTTGGTGCAGGACTTTCTTTTCAGCCCGGAGCAACATACACAGGTAAAGGAGCAAAAACCCAGGTTGGTCAGCCCACTGATAATTCTTACTATAAAGCAACCTCTAATCCGATGTATCTTGAGATACCATTAAACCTTGTGGGCAAGATCGCCTTAACCGAAAATTCGAAATTTTACATTGGTGCCGGTCCTTATGGTGCAATGGGTATAACAGGTAAAAACAAAGTTGAATCGAAAGTATTCGGACTACAAACGTTTACCAGCAGGGATATTGAATTCAGTAAGGATGACCCCACCACTGCACAGGAAGAAAACAATGGATATGGAAAGCTTAAAAGATTTGATTATGGATTAAACGCTTTAGCAGGATTTGAATTTACAAGATTTACTATCGGCGCCAATTATGGTTACGGGATTACAAAAATAAATTCAGGAGCAGATAATGGCACCAATGACAGAGGCAAAAACAGGGTCCTAAGTTTTACACTAGGTTTGAAACTATAAACTTAACCAACAGTATTTAAAAAAGAGGTTGTCTCATCAGGTTGAGGCAACCTCTTTTGTCTGGTATAGGAACATATATGGTTTTAAGGCAAACAAGGTATCAGCGGTTGTATTATAACTTGTTGCAATGAAACGGTATTAGGAACTGTAGTTCTATACTTCGCGGCGCATAAGAATGTACAATGATTTTTTTTGAGCCCGTCTTTATTGCTTCTATTTAACATCGTTGCGTCGCACTCTTATATCTTTGATATCTCTAATCAACAGCGCGCTATGTCAAACTTTCCAGGCGGGAAGTATAATTCAATTTAAAAGGCACATGGCTTTTTTTCTACCTTTTACGGCTTTTTCATGAGGTTGTGCGGTATAGCCTGCAAAACTGAACAATCACTTTCTTTACCCGCCGGCATAAATCTCCTAACCCTTTTTGCTTTTTAGTTTCCAAATATCGTTCTACATCTTTTCCTCCTTGTTTTCGGTCACCTCGCCTTCTTCACTTCTAAGCAATTCTGTGGTTTATTCTTATGCTGGTTGGCCTTATGAATTACTTTAATAATTCTATTGCCGTTTTAAAAATGACATCACTCCTTAAGCCAGCCACCGATATTAATATTAATTGTTCTTCAAATCTTTCGTTAACCCTTCCTCGTACATTCATCGTTAACATTTTTTTAAATTAAAATTTACACAATGAAAAAGTTTTCTCCCATTATGGGGCTTTCGGCATTAATTCTATTTGCATCCTCCTGCAAAAAAGACCTTCAATCCGATGACTTACCCAACTCGGCTCTGGCATATAGTGCAAGACACGGAGAAAAAGACCCGGATGTGACCTTTTATGCTTTAGGTGAGGGAAATAAGTTAGACAAGTTTTCAATGGATAACAACGGAGATTTGATCGCTTCAGCCACCATAACCGGGTTGGGAACGAGTGAAAAAATTTTAGCCATTGATTTTCGTCCGGCAACAGGGCAGCTATATGGGTTAGGAAGCAGCAGCAGGATATATGTAATTGATCCAAAATCGGGCATGGCACGTGCAATTGGTTCAGGGCCTTTCACCCCTCTGTTAGCAGGTACTATTGCAGGCTTTGATTTTAACCCTACTGTCGACCGGATAAGAGTTGTAACCAGCACGGGGCAAAACCTTAGGATTAACCCTGAAACCGGTACTGTTGCCGCCATTGATGGTAATATTAACGGGGCACCAAATGCTATGGTAACATCAGTAGCCTATAGCAATAATGTGGCTGGTGCAGCCACTACTACCTTATATGATATTGATGTAAAGACAGATAAACTGTACAGGCAAAATCCGCCAAACAATGGTACACTTGAAGAAATAGGTTCCCTAAATATCAACCTGGAAGGAGAAGGGGGTTTTGATATTGCGCCTCCCACTGCGTCAGATAACGCTTACTCTTCATCTAAGAATTCAGGATATTCTGAAAATACCGCTCTTGCTATTTACCAGGTTAACCGGAAAAGCACTCTATTTTCTATTGATTTAAATACCGGTAAGGCAAAAAAGATTGATAAATTTAACCGTAGTACTATGTATTATGGAATTGCCATTGCTACACTACCGGTAGCTTATGCAATTAGCGCTACTGATCTTGTCATCTTTAATCCGAACCGAACTTCTAATACCATCGCGAAGCCAATAACAGGGTTACAATCCGGGGAAAAGCTGGTGGGTATTGATTTTCGTCCTGTTAACGGGCAGTTGTATGGATTGGGCAGCAATAGCCGGCTTTATACAATTAATGCATCGAGTGGAGCTGCTTCTTTTGTAGCTGCACTATCTACACCTTTAATGGGTACTTCTTTTGGTGTCGACTTCAACCCCGTTGTCGACCGGATAAGAATAGTGAGTAACAGCGGCCAAAATCTACGTGTAAATCCTAAGGATGGCATGACTACAGTCGACGGCTCATTAAACCCGGGAACTCCTTCTGTTAGCGCAGCGGCGTATGCAAATAATTTTGCGGGAACAACAACTACTACACTTTACGTAATAGATGCTGCAAAAGATAAGTTGTACATCCAGAATCCACCAAATGCAGGAGCCTTATCGGTGGTGGGAGATCTTGGTATAAATGTAGATGCCAACAATGGCTTTGATATTGGCGGAACAAGCAACATGGCTTATGGATTGTTTACAGTATCAGGAAAAACGCGTATTTACAACATTGATATTAATAACGGACGAGCTAAAGCAGGGGGCGATTTGCCGGGACAGATAGCTGGCTTCACTCTTGGTCTTGGCTTCTGATTCTTATAAAGACAAGTTATAGAAAAGGTCTTCCGAAAGAAGGCCTTTTTTATTAAATACTGTTTTTTAGCGCTTGGCAGAGTGGCGTTCAATTTCCAGCATGCCCCCTAACCCGCCAACGCCGAATGCAATTTGATTGAATAAGGTTCCCTTTTGAGACAGCTTTTCTATTTTATTAAAGGAAGAGGCGCTTGATAAGCGGTTTCATAAATCTCTTAACAATGCTTTGTTTTGTACTAAATTTTTAATACATGAAACTAAAGCAAACACTCATTATTTTAATCGCCATTTTAGCACATACGGCAGGTATAGCACAATTTGAAGGCAGTAAACAGGTATACGCAGCACCTACAATGCAGTCAGAAATTTTAAGGCATAAGAAAGTAGCTATACTACCATTTAAGGCTACCATTTCTTACAAAAAGCTTCCTAAGTATTTTGAAAAGGAAGCCAACGAGCTGGACCAAAAAAATATGGCAGCAAGTATGCAACAGGGAATGTATACTTATTTATTACGCAAGTCAGCAGACTATACCGTAAGCTTCCAGGATGTTGAAAAAACAAATGCACTGCTAAAGCAAAAAGGGCTTTATGACAAATTGAACGAGTTAACTGAAGATTCTATTTGCAAAGCATTAGGGGTAGATGCAGTTGTAAAATGTTCGTTCACCTACGAAAGAACCAGCAGCGAAGGAGGTGCAATTGTGAAAAGTGTTTTATTTGGTTCGGCATTTGGCAAAACAGGAAGCAGTTCACTTACCATGCAAATTTACAACGGGTCAGACGGAGAACTACTGTGGCGCTTTTATAAAGAAATGAACGAACACGTAACAAGTTCTGCAAATGAAGTTATGGAAAGAATGATGCGCAAAGTAGCGCGCAACTTTCCATATGAGAGATCGTAAAATTCGCATCACTATTTCAGCCCATATCCCCCGGCACCGAAAAGGAACACTAAGGGCATCAAGGACCAAAAAGGACCCAACGAATGCCAGCTGATGGCTGAGCGAATTGTTGAAGTGTGCGACGCAACAATGTTTAATAGTACCACTGAAGACAGGCCCAAAAACAAAAAAAGGTGAGACCTAAAATCTCACCTTAATCTTTTATAAATCGCTCATCGTGGTTCTAATTTATACAAGCATTCTCAAAGGCTCTTCCAACAAACTCTTAACGGTTTGAAGGAATGCAGCGCCTGTAGCGCCGTCTACAACGCGATGATCGCAACTGAGTGTTACTTTCATAACATTTCCAGGAACTACCTGGCCGTTTTTAACAACGGGCACCTGTGAAATTCCACCAATAGCTAAAATACAGGCATCGGGCGGATTGATGATCGCCGTGAATTCATCTATACCAAACATGCCGAGATTACTAATAGTGAATGTGCTTCCCTCCCAATCGGCGGGTTGCAACTTTTTATCTTTTGCTTTTTGTGCAAATTGTTTTACTTCGGCAGAGATCTGGCTAAGCCCTTTTGCGTCGGCAAAACGAACTACCGGAACAAGCAGCCCTTCTTCCACCGCAACTGCCACACCTATATTTACATGATGGTTGATGCGGATCTTATCGCCTAACCAGCTACTATTAACTTTAGGATGCTGCTTTAACGCAACAGCCGCCGCTTTAAGTACCAGGTCGTTAAAACTGATTTTCACAGGAGACATCTCGTTCAGCTTTGCCCGTGTTTGCACCGCATTATCCATATCTATGCTCATAGTGAGATAGAAGTGCGGAGCAGAGTATTTACTTTCAGCAAGACGGCGAGCAATTACTTTACGCATTTGCGAAACCGGAACTTCCTCGAAGCTCACCTGTCCGATAGAAGTTTGCTGAGCTGCAGGTTTTTGTTCTGCCGCTTTTGCAGGTGCAGGTTCAGGTGCTTCCTGCTGAGCCGCAGGTTGCTGTTGAGCTGGTTGTTGTGCCGGCTGTTGTTGAGCTGCTGGTTGCTGTGCCGGCTGAAAACCATCTACATCCTGTTTAACGATTCGACCGTTATCGCCGGAACCTTTTACATAACGTAAATCAACGCCTTTTTCTTCTGCTAGCTTTTTAGCCAGCGGAGAAGCTATGATGCGTCCTTCATTTACAACAGGTTGTGCTACGGGTTGAGGTGCAGACGATGCTTGTGCGGCTGCAGCCTGTGGTTGAGCAGCAGGCGCTTCTTCTGCCGGAGCAGGTTGAGCAACTGCACCACCTTTTGAAGCGGCAACAATCGCATCTATATTCATTCCGGGGTCACCTATTATGCAAAGCAGTTCATTAACCGCAATCTTTTCCCCCGGTTTTGCACCCTGGTATAATAACGTTCCGTTTTTATAACTTTCAAGGTCCATGGTAGCTTTATCAGTTTCGATTTCAGCTAACACTTCGCCTTTTTTTACTGCATCACCTACATTTTTCTGCCATGCAGCAATTACACCTTCCGTCATGGTATCGCTTAGGCGCGGCATTAAAACCACTTCCTCCATTTTAGATATATCTAATGGTGCGGCAGAAGGCTGAGCTTGTGGTTGCGCAGCAGGCGCTTCGGGAGCAGGTGCAGCTTGTGCCTGTGGTGCCGGGGCTGGTGCAGGTTGCGGCTGAGCTTCAGTAGCAGGAGCTGCGGCTGGCGCACCATTACCACTATGTTGTGAAACAAGAGTGGTTACATCTTCACCCTGTTTACCAATAATCGCCAAAAGGTCGTTTACCTGTAACTTCTGCCCGTCTGCAGCACCGCGATGCAGCAATACGCCTTCCTGGTAACTTTCAAGTTCCATGGTAGCTTTATCAGTTTCGATCTCAGCAAGTAAGTCGCCTTTCTTCACTGTATCTCCTACGTTTTTATGCCATGCAGCTATCACTCCTTCTGTCATGGTATCGCTCAACCTGGGCATTAATATCGGTTCCGCCATACTTATATATTTTGGTAAACGCTGTAACAGAGAATGCCGTGTTTCTGCAAATCGTTATTGCGT
This sequence comes from Segetibacter sp., assembly GCA_028288485.1. Taxonomy (GTDB): domain Bacteria; phylum Bacteroidota; class Bacteroidia; order Chitinophagales; family Chitinophagaceae; genus Segetibacter. The sequence goes on along the minus strand of JAQBNO010000142.1, from coordinate 50,043 downwards.
TATTTTTTGAGCCGTGAAATTACATGAAAATGAATTAAAGGCAAGATGGGTAATAAAATTTCCTTGAAAAATGCTGAAGGACGATTTTCGCAACAACCATTAATATAACCGTCTATTAATAATAAGTGAACCAGTTGCATAAAGTTCTGCGGCAGAAGTGAGTGACACAACGATGTTGCCGGTTCGTACTGAAGTAGGTATAATAAAAAAACAGTAAAGTACATCAGGCCGGCCACAAGATACACTGCGGGTCACCAAAAAACCCTAATAATCCAGCTCCAGTTTCAACCTATCTTTTAGCTCTTTTACCATCGGGTATTCCTCAATGATCTTGTTGTATTTCTCCCTTGTAGTCAAAGTAACTTCAGAAATTACTATTTCTTTTGGCGTCTCGTCGATATGTATCGTAAAACCTATATAACGGTTTTGGAAGCAGTCTTTCAAATATTCCAGCAGGGACAGCTTTTCCTGTTCGATAAACTTTTGCTCAAGACTGGTAGATACTGTTACAGAAAAATGCTGCTCGTTTACTACCTGCAGCCTGGCTATATTAAAGACTGTTACTACCGAATGTTTAAACTGCTGTTTAAGTTTGTCCGTAAAACAGTTCCAATGTTCATGTAAGTTTTCTTCGGTAACCGGAACCGCGTCCTTTTTATTTACGCTTACCTTGTTGGTAATGTGTTGGTCACGCAGGCTTTCCAGCAAAGATTTTTTACCTGTTGCCGGTATTTTAGCTTTGGGAGGTATAGGTTTTTCGGCAACTTCAGTTAACGTATCTACCGTTTCCTGCTGCGATTGTAAATAGGCAACTTCGGCTAACTGTTTCTTTTGTTCAGCCACCGGCTTTGGTTGCGCAACTGCGGTTGCAGCGGGAGTTTGAGTTTGAATATACAATTTGCTACCTCCGCCTGGACCCGGCAGGGTCGTAGCAGCAGAAGCGATCTGGAGTGATTGCAAGGGATCAAACTTTACAGCTACCGGTCCGTTAACCCGCTTTTTTTTTATAAGAGTAGCGGATTGGGAATCGAACGACAATTCGATCGCCTGCTGTAGGAAAGTAAGCTTGATCATCGTCATTTCTACATGCAGCCTTTTGTTACGGGCCATTTTGTAGTTGATCTCGGCTTCGTTTAAAATATTTAAAGCACTCACCAGGTAAGCAGGACTTACCCTTTTCGCCGCATCAACATACTTCGATTGTAACCCTTCCACCACATCGAGCAAAGAAGCGGCACGGGGATTTTGACAAACCAGTACATTACGCACAAACTCGGCATAGCCGTTCAGCACAAGGTCGCCTTCAAAACCTTTACGGTTTATCTGGTCATATAACAACATTGAACCTGCCATATCCTGGTTCAACTGTGCATCCAGCATCTGGAAATAATAATCATGGTCAAGAATGTTCAGGTGCTCCAGGGTGTTCAGGTAAGTAACCTCGCCGTTGGTAAAACTTACAATTTTATCAAGGATACTCAGCGAGTCGCGCATACAACCTTCACTCTTTTGTGCAATTACCTGCAGCGCAGCTTTTTCGGCGCGAATTTCTTCTTTGCCGGCGATTTCCTGCAAATGATCAACTGTATCGTTATTGGTAATGCGCTTAAAATCGAAGATCTGGCAACGGCTTAAGATGGTCGGAATGATCTTATGTTTTTCAGTAGTTGCCAATATAAAAATGGCGTACGACGGAGGTTCCTCCAGTGTTTTCAAAAATGCATTGAAGGCACTTGCGCTAAGCATGTGTACCTCATCCACAATATACACTTTGTATTTTCCTGCCTGTGGCGCAAAACGTACCTGGTCAACCAATGCCCGGATGTCATCTACCGAGTTATTGCTGGCCGCATCAAGCTCGTGAATATTAAGTGAGGTTCCTTCGTTAAACGACACACAACTATGGCAAGTATTACAAGCCTCGCCATCGGTGCTAATATTTTCGCAGTTAATTGTTTTTGCCAGGATACGGGCACAGGTAGTTTTACCCACGCCACGCGGACCGCAAAATAAAAAGGCGTGCGCCAACTGCTGGTTGCGGATGGCATTTTTTAAGGTAGTGGTAATATGACTTTGCCCCACAACCGTATTAAAATTCTGGGGCCGGTACTTACGGGCCGAAACAATAAACTTTTCCATAATATTCTCGCTCTCAATACTGTATTGAACTGCAAATTAGCAAAGTTTGGGCAAGCACGAAACCGAGTTTATTCACAAATCAGGTTAAGTTTTGTTATTAATTTTTAGGTACCGGGCGGAAGGATTACTATTAAACGGTCGTTGCGTCGCACACTTTTACCATTGCGCCCATTTCGGCGAAGCTGCAGTAGAAACCGGTTGCAAGCGCATGAAAAGAGGCAGGAACGACAGACTGCTTTCCGTCACGACGATGTGGAAATGCGACATGAAGTAGGTTAGGAATCAATGGGTTAATTTTTGGGCGGGAATGTTGGTGGCTTATATCTAAGTGTTGGTGGCAAATGTAAAAACCCGAACGACCGGCATAAAAAACGAAAATACGGAACAAAAAAACGAACAATTAAAGCAGACTTTGAGCAATCAATACTCAAAATTAAGTCGTACCCCTAAAATCGCATTAACGGAGAAGTTACAAAATATTGATCGGTGGAATAATGAACAAGATGGTACAAAATACTGTTTTTGTAATCGGTTCTTCTCTTGTATTTGCTTATGGCCCATATTCAACAATTCTAAGTCCTGAACATCGGGAAACTTTAAATAGATTTTTGAATGACGAAGAAGCATTTTTAGAACTGATTGTAAAATCGGCCTCATTTGTCTGTCTGCATGATACCACTATTGTCGGAACGGCCTTCCTGATACCAAGTGGAAACCGGCTGATATTCACGAGGAGGATTGGTGTTACATAAGAATGGTTGGAGTACATCCAGGCTATACGGGTCAAGGTATTGCAAAAACACTAACTCAGACGTGCCTCGAAAAAGCGAAAGATTTGAATGAAAAAACGATAGCACTTCATACGTCAGAACTCATGGATGCAGCGAGGCATATTTATGAAAGCCCCGGGTTTACAATTCTTAAAGAAATTCCCAATAGATTTGGGAAACGATATTGGCTTTATACTCTAAATATTACATCCACCAACATAAAGGAAATGACCAACGAAAACAATCTAAGAAGATTTCTTGACGCACAGCAGGCAGACTACTCGGCTGCTTTAGCAGAAATTAAGAATGGCAGAAAACGCAGCCATTGGATGTGGTATATCTTTCCTCAAATTCTAGGTTTAGGCTTTAGTGAGACTTCAAAGTTTTATGCAATAAAAGACATTAATGAAGCGGAAGAATTTTTGAGCCACCCCGTATTAGGTAGCAGGCTAATTGAGATTAGTAATGAATTGCTTAAACTTGAAAGTAATAATGCGAACACGATATTTGGAAGCCCTGATGATGTAAAGCTGAAATCATCTATGACATTATTTGCTTCGGTACATAATGCCGATCCGGTATTCCAGTTAGTCTTAGAGAGGTTTTTCAACGGAACAAAAGACACTACAACTTTGGCAATAATTGAGCGGCAACAATAGTAACAAGCATGTTACTTCCTTAATTTATCTTATCGACATTAGGAGCAATCATTGCCATAGCTATTTTTAGTGATAAAATAGCAGATGTCGGTTTTAACAAGGAAACAATCGTTGGCTGCAGGTTAATTTCTCTTCCTTTATTATCGATGTTAATCGACCTGGAAGTTTTAGAATTTAGCTTATACATAAAAGCAGTATATAATCATTTAATAGAGAAATACAAAGATGTTGATGAAATTAAAGACTGGGAGTCGCAGCTTTGGTAGGGCACTTTATTTAGTGAAACCAGGACATGGATTACAATAACCGGAGCATTAGGAACGGGTTTTTGCATTCTTTTAATTTCATTTGCTTACGTTTTCCTACTTAAACCGGGTTGAAAGTGGAGTTTAATTATTGCAGGAGTTATACTTACCTGTATACCTCTTGTTGTTGCTTTTAAACTTATACCGAAGCTTTTAAAATAGAAGCACCGCCACATGCGGTGGCAAAGCGAAACTCGACCATAGTTTCTGCTAAAAAAGAAAGCCCCCCTGCGAACAGGGCGGGCTTTAACGATTGTTTGCCGTATGAAAGAGTGCTGATTTTCTTTACAAGATTACCACTTGATTTTGTAACAAAGCAAGATCCTGGTTAAGTAAATATCATCAAACTACCTGTTACATTTTACCTGGTCGTCTTCGAGCCAGAACAGGAAAGTAACCTTCGATTTATCATTATCATCTTTTTTCTCGTACGATACTTTGCCACCTTTTAAGGAAGTAAGGAAACCTTTCAGCACTTCTTCAACTTCTGTCAATTCCGCGTGAATCTCTGCTTTTCTTTCTTCATGCTTTTTTATCGTTATATACACTTTATATAAGTCCTCAGCATCTGAATGCTTATAAATCGCATCTGTGTCGGAAGACACGTACTGGCTGAATTTTTTCTGCGCTTTCTCTACCAGTGCAGGAATTTCTATTTGCTCATCCTGCAGATCGATGTATTCATCTAAAAGGTCTTCGAGGTATTTGTGTTTCTTGTCTTTCATTATTTATAATTTAGATTATCGTAAATTTCCGCAAATGTTGCTTAATCTAATATTAAGTTTTTCGATGATCGCCCCATTATTGGTCGTTGAATTATCGTCTAAGCTAACAAAAGAGAATCACTTCCCTTCATTTTCAATCATCAACCATTTATTCATCACATTATTTTCGCCTTCCAATACCACTTTATAGAATGAGGATTTCAATTTACTTACATCAATCAAAGCATGTTCATTTATAACCGGCACCTCTGTCATTAATGAATAACTATCTTGTTTTCCTGTTTTAAAATCGTTTGTTGTAGCCAGCCATACCTTCACTTTCCCATTTGGCTGCATTGCTTTCCACGAAATATCTATGTGTGACTGTATTAGGTTAGTCTTCAGTTCTGCAACCGAGATTGGTCCTGCCAAAGGCGTTCCATCTATTTCCCAAGCCTGTCGTTTATCAATATTAATATTCATAAAACGGGCAATGGTAGGCATAATGTCAACAATTGCAGGCTGGTAATATTTTGCATAGTTGTTTATATTCTGCAGGTTCGTTACTATCCACGTATTTCGTTGCCTTGGTGTTTGTCCGCCGTGTCCCTTTCCTGTTTTCTCGTCGCGGCCATGATCGGTTGTGATTACCATTAACCACTCTTCATTAAACTGTTTTCTCCTGTATTCAATAGCGCCCCAAATTCTTCCTACCTGCTTATCCATCAACTCTACGGCTTTATAAAACTGCGGGCTGTCGCCATACATATGCCCCATATCATCGGTGTATTCGAGGTAGACCCACGATAAATCCGGCGCATCATTTTTTATGGTTTTGCTGGCTGCGTCTGTAACTGTTTCATCAATCCGGCGCATAAAATCGCGTTGTTCATCCTGCCGAAATTTAATAGTATCAAGTTCATAGCCATCAAAATGATAATCAAGTTTTATTTTACCGGTTTTCGAAAGTCCTTCACCAACCAGTTTAGTCCTGTTATCGGTCCAGCTTGAAAAGATGGCTGTTTTTTTAGCCCCGTATTGTTCCTTCAAAAAACGAAAGATGCTCCAATAATTATAATTGGGTTCTTTAATATCGTTATCCCAAACGTTGTGTTTATTTACCCAGGTACCCGTTAATAAACTATTATACCCAACAGCAGAGATGGTAGGTGTTTGCGAGTAACCGTCTTTTTCGCCCCCTACGCCAGCGCGCATATATTTACCCTCTTTTGCGATTGCATCGATACTTGGTGTAGCAACCTTTTCAATAACATCTGCCGGAATACCATCTACAATTATAAATACCACTTTCCGTTGCTTACCCTGCGCCATTGCAGTTAACACGCATACGAGGAAACATAGTTGTATACTTATTTTCTTCATTTTATTTTTGATGCTGTTGTTGTTATTTATGCCCCCAATTCCTTAGGAGAAGGTTTTTGTCGACCCGGCATTTGTTAGTACTATTATGCAGCCGTTGCGTCGCACTCTTGTACTTTTCTTATCGCTATTCGACAATCTACATTGGGTGCTTAGAAGCGTTGTAAAACCTGGAAAATAGAATTAAGGTATCTTTTTCTTCATGCACTTTGTGTAATACTTCGTGTTCTTTGTGCTCCTTTTGTGGAACACTAAGCACGCAAAGAAATCACAAAGAACACTACGAAATACATTTCCAGGATCAAAAAAATGATTGTCGGCAGCTACTTAACGAACGCTTGACGAGTGGAAATAAAGCAAGACCAAAGCCGCACGTTTTTCTTCTTTGCGTTCCATTCCTTTGCGTCTTGGCGCAATCCAATTTGCTGCAACTAATAAACAAGTACAAGAGAGTGACCCTTCGATTCCTCAGGCTAAACTCCACGATGTTTGAAAGGAGTTATTGCGACCGCTACACAAAATCATTAACCTATCAAAGCCACTATTCAACCAACTGCCCCTATTCCCCCTTTTGCTTATAATGATCTTTACGCTGGTCATCTTCGTCATCCATTTCCGGTCCCTTCATAATTTTCCGCCAGTCGATGTTCCTGTTATATCGCTTCATGGCCTCCTGTGGATCGAAGACGCTTTTAGAAGGCATGACCAAAGTATACGGAGTATAATCAGGTTTACCTGTAAAAAAGTCGCGCAATAATGAAGCAGTTGCATCGTACTGGTTCACGTAAGGTATATTCAAAATGTTGTACAATGTTTTAAGTATCGATCCAAAGTTGGCGTGGGTGTGAGATGTATAACCTCTTTTAACGTAAGGGCCGGCCATCATTAAGATACTCCTGTGTGCATCAACATGGTCTACGCCTCCCTGCGGATCATCTTCTGTTATAATTACCAGCATGTTCTTCCAGTAAGGCGTGCGGGAAAGGAAATGCAAAATCCGGCCAACAGCAAGGTCGTTATCTGCAACGTAAGAATGACGATATGGATAACCGTCTTTAGGCCGCGGGCCGGCGGTGTGGTCATTCGGAACCTGCATGGTAATTAACTGCGGCATTTTCTGTTTGCCTGTCAGCCACATTTTGGTGAAGTTCCGTTCAAACTGTTCCATCCGAAACTGGTCGGGAATGTTGGTATTGTAGCCTGCATAATCATGACTGGTTCTGCTCCATAAAGCTTTCTGCATCGGCACCATAACGGCATGAGCAGCGCCTGTTGCAGTATCGTTCCATTCTTCGCGAACGTGTGCGGTTTCGTTTGCTTCACCGAAATTGTAAAAAGAAACTTTGCTACGCTCCAAAGCTTCCCACAAACCACCTCTTTCAGCATAATCTTCAGGGTCTATACTTCCGGTCGACCCGGGGAACCTTCTGCCCGGCGCTTTTGAAAAAATTTTGGCTGTTTTATCTACGCTTGAATTTGTTTCTACCCATTCGTTCGGTATTACTCCCATCATCCAGTGATGACCGTGAATAGAGGCATCGCTGTCGCAATAAAAATTATCAGCAAATGCAAACTCCATAGCAACCTTTAAATGATTGGGAGCAACGTGTGCATTTGTAACATTTCCACTTTTATCGTTGATATTTACACGCACACCAAACCGAGCCAGTGTTGAATCTCCTTTACCGGATGGCAACTGTCCCATTACCTCATCGTATGTCCTGTTTTCTTTTGTTATGTAAACGATGTGTTTAATAGGACTATTTCTAAGACCCGGCAATACCGGTAGGGGATTTTGAAGATCATCCTGTACCGTCATCCGAATAAAGGTGTTATCAACCGATTGTTTGGTATAAGCAGCCAACTGTTTCACTTCCGGCATCGGTATTTTTTGAAAAGAACCTAATTGAATATCGCCGATATAAGTTCCCTGGACAGGAGCAATAAAATCTTTTCCTCCATTCGGGCCGGCACCGTAGCCGCGGCAGGTGATTACATAAAGCTCTTTTTCGTCTTTGCTTAATTGAACCCTCGCCGGTCCCCAACCTGTTGGAATTAATCCGGTCGTTACCTTCTTATCAACATCAATTACGGCAATCGCGTTAAACCCTAATAATGCTGCATACAACGTTTTTTCATCTTTGCTTAAACAAACTCCAAAAGGCAATAAGCCACGATAACGATCGATCAGCCTATTTACCCTGATAGGAATGTGTCCAACAATTTTATGGTTGCGATAATCTATTATTGAAATATTATCGTTGGTGGCATTGCTTACATATGCATATTTGCTGCCTACTGCAATCGAGTTTGGACTTGCACCGCCAACAACTTCGGCATCTTCCACCATCTGCCCGACCTGGTGTCCCGGCTTAAACCTGTCTATTACTTTATTTGTTGAAAGATCGATGGTGTAAACGCTCATTGCTTCTGGTGCTAAAGGGCTTCCAACACCCGGCACTTTTCTTCCCTTGTATTCATACCCTTCAATGGATTCCTTCGAATTGTCGGCGTAAGGATGAAAAGGCAATAGTAAGCTGTCCTTATTTTTCTCAGTAAGACCCGTTAATAAAGGATAATCGTAAACCCCAACGTTAGCAACAAAAGCTACTGTATGATCGGGGCTTATAGCAAGGCCAAAAGGTTGACGGCCTGTGTTTATGGAAGCTGTTATTTTCTTCGTATTTACATCAAGGCGCACCATACGAAAGTTGCCCCGGTCCAATACCAATAGTTCGTGGTTGTCTTCATTAAATAACAAGTCGGAAGTAAAGCTATCATCATAATCTGTCCCGTCAATCGTACCATTCAACGAAATGGAATCTAATCGTTGCAGTTTATCGATGTCGTAAATAATTACTGCCCCGTTATCTCCGCCGCTCAAATACACAATTTTCGAATCCGAAGAAAATGCCACACCCAAAAATGAGCCGTTCGATAATGGAGAGGTAATACTATTATCATAAGATGGTACTCTTGTTTTACTTAATGTCGCGTTATTGATTATTGTAAAAACACCATTATGAAGAGTGACAGTTTTTGTTCCATCGGGTGAAACGGCCAAACCAAATGGATCGTGGGTAATTTGAATAGTTTGACCGGCAGGAGTAACATACCGGCCACTTGGCAAAACCGTTTTACCGTTTTTGTTGATGTGTGTGAATTCGTATTGACCGGGCACAGTTAAAATTTGTAGCTTTTTTTGCGCCTCGGTATTAAGTGTAAAGAAAATAGCTGGAACTGAAAGGAGCGCTTTAATAGATGTATTCATAATGTTTAGAAGACGACGGTTGGTTTCAGAATAAATAAAAAAACATTACACATAGCTGCATTACCGGCAAAAGGATGAACGGAATGCGACGCAACGATGACGCTACAAGGTACAAAAGCCGGTACCAAAATATTTCCCGTATGAGGCATAACTATTCAGCCAGCTCTTTTGTTGAGCCTTTGTGCCCGTTCTACATGAAAATATTATACTAGTTAGCATGTGGATAAGAATTAATAATTAATTCCTATTGAATACTAGCTTTGACTTTCAATTCGACTTTTATTTGCGGTTCTTCTTTGTCATTTTAATAACTTATTTATGCATACAGGAATCAATCAAGGTAGTAAGGGCGAAACAATCAGGCAGTTAGCGCATCGCCACTTAAGAGATCAAAATCATACTACTACTGACGAGGAGCTGAAAAATGCCTTGTTGGAATTCAGTCCTTACGCTTATTCAGCTGAAGAAAACCGGTACCAACCGACCAATACAACTACGTCTTCGATTGCCACCGAAACGAAATAATTTTTAGAATTTACTGCTTTTCTTTGCCGCCGTGTTATTTAAATACCGTAAACCACCGGGATTTAAATAACAACTACTCCCCCACGCTCCTTACAAACCACCGGGTCCTACTTCCACATCTTTTTCTTTTTTCGAAACATTTTCGGCTTCTAATTGCTTCAAACGATTCCTTTTCCTAATAGCACCAGTTGCTCTACCTGATAGGCTTTTCATCGCTACATACGCTTTCGCTTTGTTATCTTATTGTAAATGTGCCTGGTAAAGTATGGTATGAACTTTTCATACTGCTATAAACAATTTTGTCGCTGACAGAGTTAATTAGTAAATTTAATAGTGCTTTTTCTTTTCCCGGCTTTATAATTCGCTCGATCCGGAGAAAGAAAGCGAATATCGGGTAAAAAAAGGCGTTATTATATTTGAAGAATCATTAGTATGAGCAAACACAAAATTATTCCCCGCGATTTAAGCTGGCTAAGTTTCAATGCGAGAGTATTGCAGGAAGCTAACGACCCTGCTGTTCCCCTAAAAGCGAGAATTAGGTTTCTTGGAATTTTTTCAAACAATCTTGATGAATTTTTCAGGGTTCGTGTGGCTACTTTAAAAAGAATGACATCGCTGGGCATCAAAAATATGCACATGGAGGAAAACCCTCTCAAGATCCTCGACGACATTCAAACAGTGGTATTGCAGCAGCAGAACGAATTTCACCGCATCTGGGAAGGCATACTTGAAGAGATGGCAAATGAAAAGATCTTTATTGTAAACGAACAACAATTAGATAGCGAGCAGCAGCATTTTGTAAAAAAGTACTTTGAAGAAGAAGTCAGAAGTAACGTAATTCCCCTGTTGGTTGAAAGCATCCCCCAGTTTCCATACTTAAGAGAAAAGTCGATCTACTTAGGTGTAGTTATGCGAAAAAAAGACAGCGCTTACGACCAGAAATATGCGCTAATTGAAATACCAACACGTTCGGTAGGCCGATTTATATTGCTCCCATCTGTAACAGGAGAACAATATATTATTTTGCTGGAAGATGTGATCCGCTTCAACCTTCCTTCTATCTTTTCGTATTTTGGCTTTGATCATTTCGACTCCCATGTTTTTAAGGTAACGAAAGACGCTGAAATCGACATTGATAACGACATTTCCACTTCGCTTATCCAAAAAATAGAAAAAGGCATAAAAAACAGGCGTAAAGGAAAAACAGTTCGTTTTGTTTACGACAAAGAAATGGATGCAGGTTTGCTTGAGTACCTGATTCGTAAACTAAACCTTTCGCGGAAAGACAATATTATACCAGGAGGCCGTATCCATAATTTCCGCCATTTTATGAGTTTTCCCGACGTGTGGAGTTCTAAAAGCACCCGGCGCAACTCGATCATGCATCCTTCCTTTTCTCATATACTGCGGGTAACAGATGTAATACTGGAAAAAGATGTGATGCTTCATTTCCCATATCATTCATTCAATGCCATCATCGACCTGCTACGCGAGTCAGCGATGGATCCGCAGGTAACAGTGATAAAAATTACAGCCTACCGTCTCGCCCCCAATTCTAAAATTATCAATGCGCTCATCAATGCTGCCCGTAACGGAAAAGAAGTAGTCGTAATGCTTGAATTGAGAGCGCGGTTCGACGAAGAAGCGAACCTTTTCTGGAAAGGCAGGCTTGAAGAAGAAGGTGTGAAAGTATTGATAGGCGTAGAGAACCTGAAGGTTCATGCAAAAGTTTGTATCATAAAAAAGCGGGTGGCCAACCACGTATTTCAATATGGCTTTGTTAGCACCGGGAATTTTAACGAACAAACAGCCCGTATTTATGGCGACCATTGTTTGCTTACCAGCAATCGCCATATTATGGCCGACATCAACAAGATTTTTAATTACCTCGAGAACCCGAAAGGAGGAAACCAGCCTCTTAAGCTTTGCCAAACGCTAATGGTTTGTCCTACGAACATGCGGCGTGAAATTAATGCGCTCATCGCCCGTGAAATAAAAAATGCCAAGGCAAAAAAAGAAGCTTCTATTATCGTAAAATTGAACTCGTTGAGTGATGCTGCTTTAATCGAAAAACTATATGAAGCAGCACACGCAGGCGTATCGGTAAAAATGATCGTGCGCGGAATTTTTTGTGCTGCAATTGAAAATCCCAAGTTTAAAAAACCAATTACCGCTATCAGTATTGTCGACGAATATCTTGAACACGCCCGTGTTTTGATCTTTCACAACGACGGTAAGGAAAAGGTCTATATTTCTTCTGCCGACTGGATGGTTCGAAACCTTGATCATCGTGTTGAAGCCGCTGTACCCGTCCTCGACAAACATATTGCTGATGAATTAAAAGACATTATTTCGATACAACTACGCGATAATGTAAAAGCAAGATGGCTAGATAATGAACTTTCTAATAATTACGTTACCTGCAACGAGGAAAAGAAAGTAAGGTCGCAGATCGAGATTTATAATTACCTGCACCAAAAAACGATACATGTTACCGAACATGTAGTGGAAACGTAAGGAGTATTTCCAAAACCTTCTTTTTCTGACTGCTTGTATTTTTTATGGACCGGGCTATTGTACTGCTATGTAACAGCCGTTGCCACGCTCGCTTGTACTGTAACGCATTATTCAGCATCCGGTTTTTACTGCGGGATAGCCGAACGGTTACCCCCGGAGGCCGGCGAAGGGTACCGAGCTTGTGGAAGGGTGGCACTCTTGTACATTTAAATCTGAATGGCAACAAGTTCTTTGCATCTTTTCGCCTTTGCATCTTTTCGCCTTTGCATCTTTGCATCTTTTCATCTTTTCATCTTTTCACCTTTGCATCTTTTCGCCTTTACATTGTATTCCTTTGCGTCTTTGGGGAAACTTCATACAACTAAGGCTTAATCATTACAACTACGTTATTACGCTGCTGGAGGACGACCTATTTTCCAATGAAGTCAAAACGGATCAACAAATCGACCTAATGTCCAGCCATGTCCCTCCGCCACGGCAAAACTTCTGTTGCCCCGGCTTGCAAAGCTTGAATAAACCCAGTGTCCGGGCTCTGATACGGTTAAGATCATTCGGACAGATCCTCCTCCCGGCGCATCCGGACTTAAACTACCGGTTGATTCTTCGCTCACCCAAAATTCTGCAGCATTAACTGAAAGTCTTGCTATCATGCCTCCATCCTGCACTTCCAGTCGATACACTTCAATCGCTCCAAATGCTGACTATAAAAATCAATTGCTCTCACACTATTGCTTACTGAAAGCCAAGGTGCGATAGAACTTGAAATAGCAGGGGTGTTATTTAAATTGTTATTTCCAGTACTACTCAAGAAAAAGTTATTTAAAAGGGTGATACAACGACAAGCAAATCCAAATTCACTTTTTTAAACCTGCATTTTAGAGTGAATAAAGACAGGAGAATCAATGATATCACTAGTAGATCTCACACATTAATAAAAATTCAACAAAAAGAATCAGTATTTTAGATGCCAATACTACTAAACAATTTTCGCGTTAGAAGCTATAGCAGAACTCAATTTCACCCTTTCGAACTTTATGAATTCCTACAAATTTGAAACAGCGCAACTTGGAATCTCAGAACCAGGAATTCATTTGCTTCGAAGTGTTTACAACTATCAAACCATTCCTTTTGAATCAATAGATACAATTGTAATTAAAACAGGAAGACAAATAAGGAAGTGGTTGTTATCATTAATATTTGGAATTGTTTTGGTAAGCACAGGTTTCTATTTTCTATATCCGCCTTTTGTATGAATACTTTATCGGACATACAATTCATGTTTTTTATGGAGAGCAATTTGTGTTGCCTGTGCTTCCCTTATCCGTTGGTCTTTATTTAATGTATTCCTCTCTCAAAACCGGGTTAGTAATGAAAATAACAAGTAAAGCAGGATACTTCGGGTTGACGACTTAAAACAAAAATCTCAAATAGAGCATTTGATTAGCTTTTACAATAGCAATAACCTGGCACACTACAAATTTAAGTTCTACTAAAAAATAAAGATGCTGCTGCTTAACAAGCTTATACACGACACTCCGACCGGTTTAATAATATAAGCTTATGAATAAAAGCAAATCAGTTACACTTAGGCCCTAAATATCATTATATTTCTCATATATAAAACCAAAACAAACTATGGTGACGGTAATTTTAACACACGAGGTAAAAGACTTTTCTAACTGGAAAAAACAATTTGACCTGGGAGAGCCGCTTCGTGCACGGGCAGGTGTAAAAACAACAGGAGTGTATACTTCAGTTGATAATCCAAACAATGTAACAGTAACTACTGAATTCCCAGGCATAGAAGCAGTCCAGGGATTTTTATCAAATCCTGAACTGAAGGAAACTATGGAACAAGCCGGTGTAATAGGCAAGCCTGATGCAAAAATCTTAAACAAAGTATAATCTCTAAATAGAGTAAACCAAAAGAAAGAGGGTGAACCGAAAGAAATTTACCCTCTTTCTTTTTACGTTTGTCCATCAATAACTTTTTGCTTCATCAACCTTTTATGCAGGCATCTTTATAGAAAAGAAAAGCACTTTCCTGGTGGAATAGAAAGCATCGGAATAATTATGAGAAGAAAATTTTAAATTCTAAAAGGGAGCAGGTATCAGTGAACCTATTAGCTTCCCCTCTGTTTCAAAAACAGAATGTTTATATGTACGGTTGCAGGTAAACGCCTAATGCAACTTCATCATCTCGCACATAGCAAGATGAAGTACGGATTTGGGATCGCGAATCGATTCTATAATGGAAAAGTGGTTTAGTTGGGGCAACTGCAAATATTCAATTTCTGTTCCTTTGTCAATCCATTTTGCATGTAATTCTTTACTTTGATCGTTAAACTCCTGTGTTTCGGCTGCGCCCACTGCAATAATTAACGGACAAAAGTTTTTGGGTTCAAGACGGACCGGGCTGTTCCTGTTTGCAGTTTCCAGGTCCATCTTCAAAACCTGGTTGAGATAAGATTGTTGGATTGGGACCAGGTTAAACAAGCCACTAATCATACAAGATCCTTTCAACAGGCCCCGGGGAAGATCATCGTTTAAAAGCTTCCAATTTGTTGTCAGCAGCATTGCCGCCAAATGTCCTCCCGCACTATGACCTGTTACATATAATTGCCCGGGATCACCGTTAAATCTTGAAATATTTCTGTATATCCAGGTAATTGCCTCCCTGCATGCTACTACAATTTCATCCATTGAAGCACCGGGTGCAAGTGGATAGTTTATTAAAACCGTGGTAACTCCATAAGCATGTAATGCACCGGCAACAAAGTGAAACATTCGCTTGTCGAGCATTTGCCAATAACCGCCATGAATAAAGACGAGTGTTTTTGACCCGGGTAATGCAGCGGGAAATATATCAAGTGTTTCCCGCTGCATATTTCCATATGCAATGTCTTTTATAACCGGAAGCTTGTTTTCCGTTTCCCGGCTCAGCAATTCCCAGCGGCTAAGGTAATCGGCAAAACCACGAACGTGAAGCCGGTTATTATACTGGCTGTCGAGAGAAGCCTGGTCGTACTGCTTATAAACATGCATCGAGACCGGTTAATTTAAAGCAAGCTGGGCTTCCGGTTCTGCTTCTTTTGTTTTTTCGAGGCAGCTAAATACCAGCCTGTAGAATTCGGGTTGAGATTGCCAGGTTTTGCCGGTAATAATTTTTCCGTCCTGTACGGCCTGGTCGTCGGAAATGTATATACCGCCTACTGATTCGACTTCAAACTTTACGTGTTCGTAACAGGCGATATTTCTACCCTTCACCAGACCTGCAGTAACTAAGATCTGCACGCCATGGCAGATAGCAAAAACGTATTTGTTACTGTTATAAAACTCCTTTACAATGTTGATCACCCGTTGATCGTTGCGTAAAAACTCCGGCGCTCTGCCGCCCGGAATAAGTAGTGCATGGTAATCTGCGGGATCTACATCGTCAAACGAAATCTCTGATTCCAAAATATAACCTTTCCGCTCTACATACGTATCCCAGCCCGGTTCAAAATCGTGAATGACCAAATTGAGCCTTCTTACTGCAGGCGCTGCAATTACAGGCTGATAGCCTGCTTCCAATAAGCGGTGAGATGCATAGAGTATCTCGAAACTTTCACCGGAATCACCGGTGAGAATAAGAATTTTTTTATTGTAATTCATATAGCTGAAATTAAGGTAAACAGAAGATTTAAATATCTGTAATATTATTGAAACAAAAAATTAGAATTAGGCCGCTTCTGAGTAAAGGATGTTTTTAACATCATGCCTCCATCAACTCAGACCCGGCTAAAAGTCGTACCAGTAACGCGACAATAAGTTCGAATTCGTAGAAAGTGCTGCCAATTCTACTACGCCCATGACCTTTAAGAAAGCGTGATAGCAGTACAAACGATGAACGTAATGCGACCGTTCGACGCGGCCCAGGGTTAACTGCTACGCCCTGTTCAATTAAAAATAAAAAGTTGAACTGAGCGTAGCAACGATGATTCATCGGTGTTTAAATGCCGGTAACCAAAAAAAGAACACTAATAGATCAATGCCGTTTACCTAACGTTTGTCACCCTGGGGTTATCGTCTGGGGTTCTAATTATTCCTATTGCGATAAGGCTTCGACAGGCTCAGCCTGGCATCACCCGATACTTAGTCAACGACATGGAATAGTAAATTAACTTCTTAAGACACCCTCGTGCTTCCATCGCGGCAAAAACTTTACTTAGCAACAAATCTTTATTTTTAACTACGGGTTAACCCGCTTTCGAAATTTTCCTTTTAGCTATACGCTACTTTTGCTTTAACCAATATTAAAACTATTGACCAGATATTTATTTTTAATCCTGTTACTCCTGGGTGAAGTGTCGTTCGGGCAATCTTTTTCTACCAAAGTTTCGGCTACAACTATTGGGAAAAAGGATGTTTTACAGATTGAGTATATAGCGGAAGATGTTGAAATGGACCAGTTTGTCCTTCCCGCTTTTACTAAATGGACTGTAGTATCGGGGCCGAATTTGAGCAGCAGTACAGTGGCAACCGGTAACCAGATAAAACAACAAATGGTATATTCGGTTATCGTTCAGCCTACCACTACAGGTACGCTGCTTGTGCCCGGAGCAACTGCGCTTATCGATAACAAACCGCAACGAAGCAATACAATAATAATAAAGGTTAAGAACACCGATCACCTGCCGGGAAGCAATCCACCGGTACAGGCGCCCAAACCTTCGTTATTCGACCAGTTTCCTTTTGAGGATGAACTTCCTGCCAGCCAATATTTAAAGAAGGGAGAAAAGGCGATTGATAAAATAAAAAACAATATTTTAATAAGGCTGGAGCTTAGTAAACGAACCTGCTATGTTGGCGAACCTATTTTGGCGACTTATAAACTCTGCACAAGGCTACGGTCTAAATCGAAAGTTGTGAAACAACCTCAGTTCAGCGGATGTACAGTAGTAGAACTTACCGGGGATGAACAGGACCAGCACATCGAAAAAATAAATGGAACAGAATACAATGTTTTTGTTATCAGGAAAGTGCAACTCGTTCCTCTCGAGGCAGGAAAACTCGTTTTACCTCAGGTGAGTGTTGAAAACAAGGTGTCGTTTTACAATGCCGCACAACTAAATTACCGCGACCTGTATTATAACAATCCTTCGATACCAGTGGAGGAACAATTGGTAACCATCCAAAACAAACCTGAAACAGTTGATGTAAAACCGTTACCAGCGGTACCGACTATAGGCACTTCAGAGTTTAGCGGCGCAATTGGAAATTTTAGTATTGCTATCAGCACCGGCAACGAGGGTTTAACAACCAATAAGACGAATAAGCTACTGTTTGCAGTTCATGGCGAAGGAAACCTGCAACAAATAAACACTCCTGTTATAAAATGGCCGCGCGGCATTGAGGCTTTTGATGCCTCGCAGCAGAATGAGGATGATAAATCGGATTTCCCGGTTAAAAGCAGGAAGACGTTTACATTTCCTTTTATAGTAGATAAGAAGGGGTACTATACAATTCCTCCTGTAGAGTTTACCTATTTTGATGTAAACGCAAACAAATACATCACCAAATCAACACGTGCCCTCACCTTAAACGTTGCACAAGGAAGTAAAAATTTTTTACGCACTTTACACAAGTCCACCGACGCAGAAGGATTTCAAAACCGGCTTTATATAATTTTAGGAGCAGGTCTGCTGGCCATTGTTATAGGATTTGTTTGGTATAATGCGAGACAAAAAAGTCCCATACCAGTCAGCGGTGCCATGCCCGGCAAAGAGGATGTAAAAGAAGAATTTAAAAAGCCTGATGCGTCGGAATATTTATATGCAATACGTGAATTGCAGCCCGATAATGACAGTTCGCAATTCTATAAGCAGCTGTGCAAAAACCTTCATGCCTACCTTGATTGCAAGTTCAACCTGGTGCCGGGCCAATTACCATTTTATATTCAGCAACATCCCGAAAATGCCACCTCTTTATTACAATTAAAGGGATTACTGGATAACTGTAGCCTGGGAATGTACACGCCAATGTATACTATTGAAGAAGCGATGCAGCATAGGCTGGATGCGATACAGGTACTTAATTCGCTTGAAAAGAATGGTTAGGTACCCTTAAAAAGCCTGGAAGTTTTATATATAACGGCAGGATTGCGTTAATATTTATCACCCGTTGGAGTTTGTCCACTGCGGGGCTGTCGACAAACGGCTATTCGGTATACTTATATCCCACCCCTCGCACCGATTGGAAAAAAGCGGGGCTTCGGCTGTCTTTTTCGAAGTACTTACGGAAGTTGAGAATAAAATTATCAATGGTTCGCGTAGTTGGAAAAACATTATAACCCCAAACCGATTGCAATATTTTTTCGCGGGTCACTACTTCGTTCCGGTTTTCAATCAGTAGCTTAAGCAACATCACTTCCTTCTTGCTTAATTCTATGGTAGCGTTATTCCAGGTAGTTGCAACCTGCGCTTTGAAATCGACCTTATTGTTACCAAACTCATAAATATCTCCCACAGTTTCTTTGTCGTTCAGCTTTTTATTTTTTAGGATCAGCTTGTCTACCCGTAATAAAAGCTCTTCGAGGTTGAATGGCTTCACCATATAATCATCTGCACCTTTTTTCAAACCTAAAACCCTGTCGGCACTGGTATTCTTAGCACTTAAGATAAGAATCGGAACTTCGTTATTTTGTATGCGAATGGTTTCTGTTACAGTAATGCCGTCAACATGCGGCAACATCACGTCGAGGATAATTAAATCGAAATATTCATCCTTTACAGCTTTCAAGGCTTCATTACCATCGTAAGCAGACGTTATTTCATAGCCCTCCAGCTCAAGATTCAGCTTAAGTGCATCGTGCAGGTTCTCCTCATCTTCAACTAATAAAATGTTCGCTTTACTTTGCTGCCTTATCATAATAAGTGTTGTGCATTAAATTCATTTTCTTCTCTCCGGTGAAGGGTGGCGAAAAGTAACTGTAAAAACAGATCCTTTTGGTTGATTATTCCGTACGCTTACTGTTGCGTTATGATCTTTTGCAATCTGCTTACATAAATACAATCCCAGTCCGGTTCCTTTGGCTGTACGGGTAGCCTCGTTGCCTACCCGGTAAAACTTTTCAAAAATCTTTTCCCTTTCTTCTTCAGCTATTCCCGGTCCCTCATCTTTTACGGTATAATAAATACCACCGTTATCTTGAAATAAATCAATAGTTATCGTTGCATTCCTCGGCGAATACTTTAATGCATTCTCCACCAGGTTGCTCATAAGCATTTCTAACAGTAATTGTTCGCCGGTAATCAATATGCCCTCTTCGAAATGCCCTTTTAATTCACGGCCCGCATTTCTTACACTAAATTCTGAGAATACTCTTTCTGCCAATTCACTCAGGTCAAATTCATTTTTAGAAATTTTATATTCTCCCGCATCCAACTGTGAAGCAAGTAAGATATTATTACACAAAGAATTCAGCCGGTTAACCTCCTGTAGTGTGATGTTAATGAGTTTTTGTTGCTGCGTTTCCTCGAGCCTTCTTTTTTGAAGAGTTTCGAGGTTAAGCCGGGCAACAGCAATAGGCGTTTTCAACTCATGAGTAACTGCCATCATAAAATTTTGTTGCTGTAACGAAAGCGTAAGCCGTTTGCGGATGATGCGGTAAACGTAGCCAGCTCCAAATAATATCAATGCTAAAAATATACTGCCTTCTCCTATATACTGTGCTGTCTTCCTCTTTTTCTGATCCAGTATGCCTTCAACTTTGTTGTAATAATTTGGCTCGTCGTGCCGCAGTTCGTTCAGCAAAAGATCCGTCATTTTATCGTTTTGCTGTTGCAACGAAATGTACCACCAAACAAGCATAGCTGTAATATATAACAGCAAAAACCAGTAGACAATTGTAATAGTAGCAAGTTTCCTGGTTTTAAAAGTACGCATAGTTTATTTTACCTTTTCAACCCTGATACCGGCATTAATTATATGGTCGAGCGGGTCTTCCCGCATATCCTGTTGAAGGGTGAAAGTATAGGTACCTTTATGTAATGGAGCAGGCGTTTTGTTAAATGGGGTTCTATGCTCAAAAATATCGTCCATTCCGCTTGCAAACCACCCTTGCCTGTTATCACCTAAAATGAATTCGCGCCTGATTGTAACTACATCAACCGGGCTTTTTACGGTAAGATTGATCCAGATATTATTGTAGTTGTAAGCATCTTCATGCCTCAGCACGAAAAAAATATTATAGAGTGAGGTTGTGTCGGTTATTTCAAAAGTAAAGGAAGGTTTCTCTGCACTTTTCCAGCTATGGCTCGAAAAAGTTGCTGTCTTCTCATAAATGTTAATTGTTTCACACGAAGCCAACGCGATTATTAAAAGCAAAAAATAGCAAAACTTATTCAAATGGGTATTTTTTACAAAGATAGAAGGCAGACACATTATACAATGTAGAAGTTTATTTTGGTGGCCGGCAGAAGAATAGATGTCAACATCCTTGTGTCACTCACTTGTACGGAAAATTGCTAGGCAGCCTTGATCGTTATTATAATTCACCCCCCCTTTGCCGGGGAACTCAGTTAAGGCTGTTCTCATTCTTCATTTTATATTGAACAAGCGAGCGTTGAATATTGATTATTCTTTTATAATCGCAGTGAAAATTTTCAATGCTGAATTCTCAACTTTCAACGCTCGGTTTTCAATCACCAAATCCCCGCCCTTTTCCTAACAGCCACCCGCGGCTTTACAGCACATTCAGCACCTGTTCCTTTGCTTTTTCCAGTTCATCTTTCATCAGAACCACGCTTTTCTGCATTTCGGAGTCATACGCTTTTGACCCGGTTGTATTTATCTCCCTTCCAATTTCCTGCATGATAAAGGACAATTTCTTGCCTTTACCATCTTCCACTTCATTTAATATGCTTTTAAAATAATTGCAGTGGTTTTTCAGTCTTACCTGTTCTTCGGTGATATCCATCTTTTCGATGTAATAGATCAGTTCCTGCTCTAGGCGATTTGAATCGTAATTGTCTTTTCCTACGCTGTCTTCCAGTATTTTAACTAATCCATCTTTTATCCTTTGCTTGCGTTGTGGTTCGAGTACCACAATCTTTTCAGCATTCACCAAAATATTCTCAATTCTTAACGAAAGTTCTTCTTCCAACGACTTTCCTTCATCTGCCCGGTGTTCCTTTAACTGGTCAATTGCACTTATTAAAACAAGTTCAAAACCAACCCAGTCTTCGTCGGTTAAAACAATATTGGATGGTGTAATTACTTCCGGAAGTTTAAGTAATGCGCTTAACACATCACCCGGGTTTAAATTTAACTCTGCTGACAATTCGGCTATTGGCTGGTAATATGCTTTTGCCAGTTCTTTATTTATCGTAACCGGCTGGGCTGATCCATTTTGTTTGATGTAAATAATACATTCAACACTCCCGCGCACGAGCCTTTCCTGTAAGATATTCCTGATATTAAATTCAAAAGGTTTCAGTAAGGGAGGAATAGTAATTCTTAGATCAAACTGTTTCCCGTTCAGAGATTTCACTTCTACCAAAAAAACTTTATCGCCAACTGCCTGTTCGGCCCTTCCAAAACCCGTCATTGAATGAAGCATATATATACTATTGTAAATCGGTAAATGTAAAGGAATTTACAGCAAGTGATAACAGGAAAATTCGATAAAAAGGGAGGAATTGGATTAACTTAAATTGAATTTGACCGGCATAAGGTAGTATTCAAATCAGGAGAACTGCGCTAAAAGCCCTGGAAGGGCTGACGAAACATACAGCCACTTATTGCAGCTTTTGATTTGGCCCTTTCAGGGCTTTTTAGTTTATGAACTTTTTGTTGCATTGGGCTACGCCCTGGCAAACGTACTATCGCCCTTTCAGGACTAGTTTTAAAAGCGTTATAAAATATTCATAAGCTTTCTATATACCTGGACCTGGCCTTTTATCAATGCCTCATCGGCGTCTTCGGTCGTTACTTGTTTTGACGAATCAAGAACCTGAAGAGCGGTAACATATTGAGCACTTAAGGCAGCACCACCAATAACTGTAATTTGGGTGGAATTGTTAATTAAACTGCCCAGCTCCGCTCCAATTAACAGGCCGCTTAAATAATGATAGTTCTCTTCCGCAGTAAGCTTCTTAAAAACATCATTGGTTCTCACAAGAAAACAATTGTGCAAAAGGTTCGAGTTAATGCTATCCTTTACTCCGTTTTTAAAACTTTGTAAACTTTTTTTCGATTCTAAACCTTCCCCTTCTTTAACCGAAACAGACAGGATACTTTTCTTTGACAGCAATTCAAAAAATTCTCCTGTCATATAGGTTTTAAAACCGGTTGCTACACCATTTTTTACTTCCACATGTTTTGGATGCGTTCCGGGGAAAATGTAAATCTGATCTCCCTGGTTGAAAGAATTAGCAGCGCAACCGACCAGTTTGGTTTCTTCACCCCGTATAACGTCATCGTCGGTTCTTAAACCCGAGATTATGAAAGCTTTATTTTTGAATTGACCTGTTGATTCAATAGTATGAATTGTAAGATCTGAACCGTCAACAGAAACAGGAAGTTTTTTATAAGGAAGGTCGATCATACCAATTGTGGATGAGGCCATACCCGAGATAACCAGTGGCAGATCCTCTAAAGAAGTGCGTGTCTTTTCTTCAATAGTTTGAATATGCCTGGAAATAATGTCAAGATAAAATGGCAACCGCATGTCTTCGCTTCTTTCGGTTTGCCTCCACAACTGAAACGTTTCTGCAATACCTTGTTTGGTACTTTCCTCTGCAATTATTTTTAAACCTGCGGCTCCTACAAGCCTTAACCGAAAAGCCGTAGTACCCCAGTCGCAACTTAAAAATCGATTCATCACTTAATGTTTGGTTTGACGATTCTTTGAACCACGGATGCACAAAGGACACGAAGTTTCACAAAGATTAACCTGTGTTTATGGCCGAATAAGTTGCAACAAACGAAGCTCAATACGGGTATAACCGTTGAACGAAATGCGACCCTTCAACCTTGCGCGGTGTGAACTCGTAAGCACTGTTAAATTGAAAATGGAAAGTTGAACTGTTCCGCTTTATTGAAAGCAACGATGATGCTATAAAATACGAATGCCGGTACCAAAAAAAAGGAACATAAAATCCGGAACCTGCAAGCCGAAACCTGTAACTCTCCTTCGTCTCACCATTCTGCTATACTATCATCTTTGTGCCTCCAAATGGGATTTTTCCAGTTATGGCCTATTGCTGCCATCTTACGTACGTGCTCTTCATTTATTTCAATACCAAGACCAGGACCATCCGGGATTTTTACGTAGCCCTCTTCATATTTGAAAACCTGGTTCTCGACCAGGTAGTCGAGCAGGTCGCTTCCTTTGTTGTAATGTATGCCCAGGCTTTGTTCCTGGATGAAAGCATTGTGACAAGTTGCATCTACCTGCAGGCAAGCGGCAAGCGCAATGGGACCCAGCGGGCAATGTGGAGCAGCAGCTACATCGAAAGCCTCCGCCATCGACAATATCTTTTTACATTCGGTAATACCTCCGGCGTGTGAAACATCGGGTTGAATAATATCGGCGTATCCATCTACCAGCAACTTTTTGAAATCCCATCGCGAATACATGCGTTCGCCTGTAGCAATGGGAATGGATACATGATGGGCAATTTCACGTAGGGCTTCATTATTTTCGGGAAGCACCGGCTCTTCAATAAACATCGGATGAAAAGGCTCCAGTTCCTTTGCCAGTATTTTTGCCATCGGTTTATGAACCCTCCCATGAAAGTCTACACCCACACCGATATCAGGTCCTACCGATTCACGAACTGCAGCAATCCGCTTAACAGCTTCATCAATTTTACGGTAAGTGTCTACATATTGCAGTTCTTCTGTAGCATTCATTTTAACGGCTGTAAAGCCCCTGTCAACCATTTCTCTTGCTGCGGCGCCAACCTCTGCAGGACGGTCTCCCCCAATCCACGAATATACTTTTATTGAATTTCTTACTTTCCCGCCTAACAATTGATAAACAGGAGCATTAAAGAATTTCCCTTTGATGTCCCACAAAGCCTGGTCGATACCTGCGATGGCACTCATTAAAATAGGACCGCCCCGGTAAAAACCGCTCCGATACATCACGTTCCAATGGTCCTCGATATTCATTGGATTTTTACCAATAAGGTATTCCATTAATTCATCAACGGCTGTTTTTACAGTTGCTGCCTTGCCTTCAATTACAGGTTCGCCCCAGCCGGTAATTCCTTCATCGGTTTCAATTTTCAAAAACAACCAGCGTGGTGGAACAGTGAATAATTCGTACCCGGTAATCTTCATAGTGTTGTTTATTAAAGTGAAGCAACTGCCTGTATAAACTTACGGGCTTTATCTGTTAGTTGTTGTAGATATTCTTCGGTTATTTCATTTTTTGTATCAACCAATGCGCTTGCAATACCAAAAGCTACCCCGCCAGCTTTTTGAAACTCTTTGATGTTTTCGAGACTAACTCCACCTGTAGGCATTAATGGAATGTGAGCAAGTGGTCCGCGAATGTCTTTAATATATTGTACACCTCCCGAGGCCGGAAAAACTTTGATAATATCTCCGCCATTAGAATAAGCGGTTAATATTTCAGTAGGTGTATAAGCACCGGGAATACTAACGATACCGTAGCGCCTCGTCATCTTAATTGTTTTTACATCTACCGTGGGTGAAATGATAAATTTTGCGCCTGCTGTAATTGCGGCTCTTGCAGTTTCAGCATCCAGTACTGTTCCCGCGCCTACCAATACCTGGTGCCCTAGCTGGTCTGAAACTTCTTCAATGACTGATAATGCTTTTGGTGAATTGAGGGTTATCTCCAGCGCCTTTACCCCGCCTTCGTGCAGTGCTTTGGCAATCTTTATAACATCTTTTGGATTTGCTCCGCGGATGATCGCTACTATTTTGGTTTCTAATATTTGAGATAGGGTGGTCATTGAATTATTTTATTAGGTTGTTCGGTCGTTTGGTCGGTTGTTTTGTTTGCAGAAAACGCCACCCCATATAATCTCACAATACTATTATACTGCCTGGCTCTACATGCATTTTTCTTGCGCAGACCAACTTATTATCCTTCTTGAACATCGTTGTGTCACTCACTTTTACTTGAAGATTCCCTATGCACCAATCACAATACCGGAATTATCTACATTCATTCTATCACTACTAAAAAAGAACCTCTAAAATGTCATCCATGTTACTTACGCTTATCTAAAAAGATAGACTCAAGTTCCAGAATTGAAGTTTCAATATTATTAGCTGCCTCTCCCATGAAAACCTGCATTTTCTCTATATCTCTTAATCTGAAACTCGCTGTTGCTGCAGCTTTAAACATAAGTGGCTGAAAGCCCGGATAAGGCCTCGGCAACAATAAAGTAGAATCTGCTTTAAATGAATCTAATGGAACGGCTATGTTCTTAAACTGGTTAGAAACGCTTACATGAGTTGCAAAAGCCAAACCATCTTTAGTAAGTAAAACTATTTTTATATCTACTGGCAAGTCACCCTTCGTTCTTGCTTTAACCACTATTTCATTAAAAGATCCGATTTCTGATTGTCTAACCTGTAACTTACCTGAAATGACCTGTTGCCAGCCAAAAGTTTGTTGCGGTGCTCTTTTATTCATTGTTGCTTTTAAAACAAGCTGGCCCGGAGTTTCTGCTGTTATATATTCTATCACGTTGTTTCTCCACGAAGGATTGTAAATATCCAATTTCCTCCTGTCATCATTTGCATTGAATAAGACCAACGGAGCATTCAATGGTGCTACAAAAGTTTCCCAGCTTTCACTTTCATATGCATCCCAGGCATACGGATCTTCTTTTTGAGCACCGGGAAAAACAACGAAATCATTACCCCCTTTGTGAATGATGATGCGATAATTAACCAGGCCAGGAGTAACTATATCTGCAGGAACCTCTGCACTATAATCATAACCGGAAGTTGGATTTAATTGAATAGTTTTCCATTTGCCTGAAGAGTTCCGCAGCTCAGCAGAAACCTTGTCACCGGCATTAACACCTACAATTTTAGCAGCAATAGTAAACGGAACTCCTGGAGAAACTTCGGAGTGAGGTTGATGAGTTACATAAACATCGCCGTTAACAGGTTGAGGAGCCACAAACTCATTCAATCCTAATAATCCTACTTTGGAATTTGCATCAACTGCAAATCCACTTTTTGCTTTGCTTTTCAGTATATATGTTCCAGGAGAAATTTCGAATGTATTTGCTGAAGAAGTAGTGGAATAACTATTACCGGGATTTGATCCTGAAATTGTAAAATCAGTACCAAGATCAGGTAACATGATTTGCATTGATTGTTTTAACCATTGTATTCTGGTAACTTCTTTTTTTGGTGAAGCCTTTTCAAAAGGGTCTCTTATGTGAATGGCATCGGGCATTAGTTCTAATCTCCATACGCCCTGTGCAACCTGATCGAGAAAATAAGCACCGTACCCTTTGTATTGTACAAGCGCAGAATTTCCTACCCCGGCTATATGTTTAAGATTATTTATGTTTACAGGTTGGGTGGAAGTTGAATTAGAGTAATAAAACTCTTCCGGCGAATTCATTTCGCTTAATTGCGCTTTATAGCTTACCCGGAAAACATCAAATAAACTATCAGCCGGGTAGGTGCCATAAGATTTTAAACGGGGAAGCTTGTGAAAAGCTTTTGAAGCAATCATCAGGCTGATGGCTTTTGAAGGTGTATACGCCAGGTTTACATAGTGTGTCTGGTATTCGGTATTTGCATAGGCCGTTGCCATTGGATCGTAGGCAAATTGTGTTGCCCATTGCATGCCCGCGCCCCTGAAACTTCTCACCATTGCCGGGTACATATACGATTGCAACACATCTCCTGCATCAAATTCATATACCATTTTTGCCCGTTTTTTAAAAGCAGGAATGGTATCGAAAGGGATATGGTATTTGTCGACATGAGGCAAAAAATTTCCTTCCAAAGTATGGTTGGCAACGAGACCTGTAGGGTACCACTGAAAACTATGGCCATCTACATTCGATTTTACAACAGCATCGGCATAAGTGGGAGATTCGCTGATATTATAAAAGACGGGTTTTGTCCACCCGGTGCTTCTTACGGCGGCAGCAAGCCTGTTGATATATTCTGTCGTTCTTTCTTTAGGACCTGAATGATGTGGTTCGTTATTAATTTCCATAGCAATTACGCCGGGATCATTTGTGTAAGTAAGCTTAGTATAAGGATTTACGTGTGAAAAGAACTGCTTCATATAGTTCTCCTGTGCTTTAATGGGAGCTTCCGCTACCACTGAAGGTCCCTTGCCATAAACGTTCGAAAAGCTGCCTGTTCTTTCATCTTTTTCAGGATAACCGTTACCCCAGAAAGCAATTGGCGTTATTAAGATCTTTATATTTCGTTCTTCCAGTTTTGCCAGCAGGTAATCAAACAATCGCAGGTGTTCGTTTTCTAACAAATTCCCTAACGAATCAGTTATTTCCCAGTCCCATACGTGAACGCGAAAGGCGTCCAAACCCAATCTCGCCAAATGATACACGTCGTGGTCAATGGCCTGCTCCAATTCGATGCCAGTCCGTTTTACAGACCGGTAACCATAGGCAAAAGGAACGGTGTAATTAACTCCGAAAAAAGCAGCTTCGGCATTGCCTTTTGTGTAACGAAGAACGCCGTTCTTGTCTACATATACCAGGTTGCCTTTTACCGGTTTCCCGGTTTGTGCGACCGTTTTCAAAAGGGGCAGACAAAGGGAACACACAAGTAACACGTTCCGGCAGCTTTTAGATGACAAATGCATATAGTAGATTCAGGAATTACAAATATAGTTTCTGCCCCAGGAAGAAATCCTTTTAATAAAATATCTCTTACACAAATAAGACTGTAGCGAACTTTTTAGTTACCAGCCTATTCGTATCATGGCGACTGAACGATTAGAAGGACGTTTTTATAATACGAGCTTGAGTTCGGGAGGCATCATCGTTGCGTCGCAATCCGTTCATCGGCAACGCATAATTGAGCGGCACTTTATTAGGAAAGTTGTAGAAATTGCGTGCTTTTATAAATATAGCGGGAAGATAAGTACAATATTCAACGGCTAATTGAAGAGACAAATAAGCCGAATTAAGGATGAAAGTAAAAGTGAGTGACACAACGATGTTGCAGAGAATTACAAAAGTTAAGTACAAAAAAAGGGCTGTCCTTATTAAAGACAACCCTATACTTTTTATATGTTCAAACTATTACAGTCTTCTCAAAGTATAATAATAATTTCCGGCTCTCGACAGGTCTAAAGTAACTACATAAGTTCCCGAAGTGGCTATCGCGATATTATCGTTGCTATCATAGTCAGGTACATTATCAGGTCCACCGTTCGCTTTATTATCCCCAAAATTAATATCCCACGCATCATTCGCCCTAAACTTTATGTCATTACCGCCGGTAAGCGCAACAGTAACTGAATAGGTGCCGTCAGCATTCAAAGTCATTGGAGTAGATGCGTTCCAACCATTAGGTGTGGCACTTCCAATTACACCCCACGAGTTAATTTTTGTAGCGGACCATGTTAGTGCCCGGGTGTTGGCTTTTATCAAATACACACCCTGGCCATCGGTTAACTTTAGGTTGTCGCCGCCTCCTAACTTATTTGCCCCCGCACCGCCAAAATCGCCTGCCGGCCAGTCGTCGCCTTTTACAAATTTAAATTCGGGACTGGCATTGGTAAAGTTTATATAACCTTCGTATTTAGTGCCTGTTGTTCCTGAAGCGGTGCTATCAACAATTTTAGGCGCTGTACCGGGAGCCCATCCCTGGTAATTTCCTGCAACCCGTAAAGCTTTAGGAAAGCTATAATTAACGATAGTCCTGATTGCATAGGGCGTATACTTCAACTTCAAAATGTTTGAGCTGGTTCTTTCATTATTATTGCCATATGATGAAGTAAGCCGTACATCCAGATCGACAGGAACAGCAGGAGTATATCCTCTTGCAAGTAAAAAATTATTGAAATCTTTTGCGAGATAGGTGGTTGTTAAACTTCCGATAACCACTTTAGTAAGCGGACTAGAGAAATTTTTACCCGCCGAGTCAATATCGATAATATACTTAATTGAATTTGGATCGGCAGCTGCGTGGTTTGGATAGGTCCAGTTAAGGGTAAGTATGCTTTTACCAGAATCTGCACGAGGAGGTGCAAGGGTGGTGGCAGAAGTTGTCAGCAAAGAAGGAGTAGCCTTTTGATGAAGTGGAAGATCGTCTACCTTATCACAGGCCCCAAAACTTGCAATGGTAGCAGCCATGAGAAGTAGTCTTGATATATGTTTCATGTTTATAATTTATTGGGGTGTAACAGTAAATTTGCCACGTTGAAAGTCAACAACAATTTTATATTTGCCGGAGGCAGCAGGAGCAAGAATATCTTCGCCACCAGCCTTAAAGTCGCCACCATTTACAGAATTAGGATCGTTCTTAATACTAATAGCATACTTATTATCCCAATTACCATATACTGATACAAAAACATATGATGCGCCACCTGTTAACGGAATAATGATTTCATATTGTGTGTCGCTGATCTTTGTAAACCGCTGGTCAACTTTTTCAGCATCTCCTCCACCCATCCAATTACCGGGTGTAGCACTTCCGGTTATATAGAGTCGGCCCGATGCAGGCGGAGTTACCTTAGGCGGAATGGCATAAGGGGTTACCCTAAATTTCAAAACATTAGAAACCAGCGGAACAGAATTATTAGATCCTAAAGTTGATTTTACCCGCACTTCAAGATTATGCGGCATTCCTGGTCTTAAAACCAGCTGGTTAAGTAAATAATCGTTGAAAACGCTGTGAGTAAAGGAAGCAGTTAGCTCTTTACTTATTGAGACTGTCTGTTTGTTGGGATTAGTGAAATTAGCACCGGCGGTGTCTATTTCTAATATATAGCTTACATCGTGCGAACTGGTACCCGTGGTAAATAAATAATCAGGATTGGTCCAGGAGAATTTCACTGCCGGATCGTCGGCGTTTGTGAAAGACAGGGGAATATTACCTGAAACTGATCCAGTTAATACAGGTGCCTTTCCTCCTTCAAAGAAGTCTTTCTTTTCATCTTTTTTACATGACCCCAAGGCTGTAACAAGGAAAGATGAAAAGAGCATTATTTTCAAAAAACTTTTCATATTAGTAGTTTTTTTTAATTCAGTGAGCAATTAGAAACCAGGATTTTGCTCCAGGTTAGGATTAGCAGTTCTGTTTGCGGCCGGAACCGGGAATAGATTATATTTTGCATCTACTGCTGTTCCCGACGCAACTCCGCCTTTCCATGGCCATAAATAGGTAGCAGTTGTTAATAAACCATATCGAATTAAATCTGTACGCCGATGTCCTTCCCAATATAATTCCCTTCCTCTTTCATCCAACACAGTTTTCAAGGTTAAATCTGTAGGATTCAGCTTACCTGCATCACCTGGTCCGTAACTATCGCCATACGCTCTAAAGCGGATTTTATTCATGTAATCTAATGCAGTAGCAGCATCGGCTCCTGTACCACCCCTAAGGAATGCTTCGGCATAGATCAGGTACATTTCAGATAATCTGAATACGGGAAAATCAATATCGGCGAAATCCCTGTTTACATCCGATACCGCGCCACCATCTGAACGAATATTTACCCACTTCTTAACATGAACACCATTTTTGAAATCTGTTATATCCGGCATCGCCATCTGTGAAGGGGAAGGAGTGAATTTGGAAGTAGTAAATAATGCCCTTTTATCGGTAGCACCTGATTTATCAGCAAATAAATTAGCCAAAGCAGCCGTGGCCCTGTAGCCGTTCCACCCACTTCCTGTACCATACTCGTCATGATCATCTCCCGCCGCCGCGTGGATAAGAAATGACGTATTGCCATATGCCTGGGTGCGTAGTCCATCGCAATTGATGGTAAACATAAACTCATCCTTCTGTTTATCATTATCAGCCATAAATAGTTTTGGATAACCCGATCTCAATTGATAACCGCCGCCAATTACTTTTTTAGCATAGGTAACTGCCTCTGTGTATTTCGGTGTTCCTGTATAAACAGCAGCATTCAAATATATACGTGCCAACAATGCCCACGCTGCTCCCTGGTCAACCCTTCCATATTCAATCGTTTTAACAGGAGCAAGATCGGTCTCAATTGCCTTTAATTCAGTTTCGATGTAGGTGAAAAGATCGGCTCTTTTTATTTGTTTTGGCAGACTGGTACCTATTTCATCGGCTTCGGTAATGAACGTAGATGAACCAAAAAGATCCATCATAACCCAATAATTAAAAGCGCGTAGAAAACGAACTTCAGCCCTGGCTTTTTTAATTTCAGCCGCGTCGTTACCAGTGATATTGCGCGAAGCGAGTTTTTCATCGGTTGATTCTCTTAAGAATTCGTTTCCTATGGTAATATTATAAATGGGACGGGCATACATCCCTTTTAAGAAAGGGTCAGCACTTGTCCACCGTAAATTGTGGAAATCGTGGATGGTCTGGTCGTTCCATGCAACAACAGCTTCATCGGTAGGTAATTCCTGGCAATTAAAAAAACCGCGAATAAATGCAACCTGCGATCCCTCATCCAGTCCTCCTCCAATGTCCGGCGCTCCTGCAGGACCAGCATTACCGGTAATTGCAAGGCCTGCGTATATTTTTGCCAGCACACTTTTATAACCTGCCGCTGTAGAATACGTTTTTTCCGGGGTAAGATCATTAACCGGAAACAGGTCTAGTTTTTTAGCGCAGGAGGTTGCAAAACTTATTGCAACAACTGCGACGATCAAATTTTTTATAGTTCGAATATTCATAATAATCACTTTTTGAATTAGAAATCAAGGTTAAACCTAATTGAGTAGATACGGGGACGTGGATAAATTGTATTATCTACTCCTGTATCGTTTGAGCTTTCAGGATCCAACCCTGAATATTTTGTAATTATAAACACGTTTTGTATGCTTCCCATTATATTAAGGTTAGCAGCGTTTTTGAATACCTTACCTACGTTGTAGCCAACATTAAGGTTGTCTAACCTGAAGAAAGAAGCATTCTCGATATAATAATCACTCAGGTATTGGTTGTTAACAAACCGGGTAGCGAGATAATTGCGGGAGGCATTGCCAATAAAATTCAGCGGGTTTTTTATTGTTCTTTGAATACCGCTGTTAGAATTATAGTTGTTATACAAATAGTTTCCAAAAGAGCCATGGCCCGAAATGCCGGCACTCCACTTTTTATAATTTACCTGGCTGTTGATACCTGCCAATACATCAGGAGCAGGTTTTTTATACAGGTAACGGTCGGCGTCATCTACCTTGCCATCACGGTTCCCGTCATCATATAAACCTTCGATCGGATTCCCTGTGTTCCTGTCGTAGACCTGCCTGTAAGCAAAGTAAGAATAAGGACTATAGCCCACTGTAAATTTACCTATATTATTACCTGTACCTCCGCTAATACCACTTACATCAATTCCTTTAAAATTAGGATCCTGCTGTTTTAAAAGGTTTGTAATTCTCGACTGGTTGTAGGTTACGTTAAATCCAAAATCCCAGCTAAAATCCGAATGTCGTACAGGTGTTGTATTTAGTGTAAATTCAACCCCTTTATTTTCCATGTTCCCTACATTGGTTAACAAGGCAATATCAAAATTAGCTCCTGGGGCAACCGGTATAACGCTCAACAGGTCTTTCGTTCTTTTCCGGTAAACATCAACGGAACCCGAGATCCTGTTAGCTGCAAATGCGAAATCTAAACCGGCATTAATAGTGGTAGTAGTTTCCCATTTAATGTTGGCGTCATAAGCCGAAGGACGAAGAAAACTATAATACGTATTACCAAACTGGTACTGAGCTGTACCATTACTTTGGGAATAACGTGGCAAATAAGGATATAAGCTACCAATATCCTGCTGACCGGTTTGCCCCCAGGTTAGCCTTAACTTCAGATCGTTTATTGCCGGGCTTGTTTTAAAGAACTCTTCTCTTAATTTCCAGGCAAGAGCAACTGCCGGGAAATAACCCACGCGAGTTTGTGGAGAAAACCGTGAACTTGCGTCGCGACGGAGAGAAGCAGTCAACAAATACTTGTCGTTGAAGGTATAGTTCAACCTTGTTAAATAGCCCTCCAAACGATATTGAGGTTCATCATTCAGGAAAGTTGGTTCAGAGCCAGCTATAGTGTCACGTTTGCCGGGGTTAGCTGGATCAGCGAGAGCCCTGTAACTTAACCTTGGAAAATTACTAACTTCAGTGATGAAATCCTGGTAACTATGACCCACCAACAAATCGAACTTGCTTCTGATAGAGGGTAATTCTTTTGTGTACAATAAAGAAACATCCGCCAAATAGTTTTTCTTCTTTTGCTCGTAATATGTTCTGCTACCGCCCGTTTTATAGTTAGTCGCCAATAAAGAGTCGATATTGTCATTTCCCTTACCACTTGAATAGTCCATGCCGAGGTTAACCAGAACATGCAGATCTGGGAGGAAGTGTAGTTTGTAGTCGAGTTGAACGTTTCCAACCAACCTGTTAACGGTTGAAGTATTATCTCTCAGGTTCAGCAAGGCTAACGGGTTACGGGTGGCAAGATCAATGGGGAAACTATTTGTCTGCAACCATTCGTAATAACCGCCGAATTTATTATTTGCAAGTACCGGCTGAGTTGGATCGAAATTAACGGCAGAACCTACCGCGCCCCCGTTAGCAAACCGGTTTTTTGTTTGACTTGCTTTTACAGCCAGGTTTACAGATAAATGATCCGCAAAAAAACGTGGTGACAGGTTTAATGCAGAAGACAAGCGATCAAAATGATCTGTTTTCAAAATTCCGTCCTGCCTTAAATAACCCGCTGAAATACGAAATGGTAAAACATTACCTAGAGTACCGCTTGCGCTCAGGTTATTATCGGTGGTAAAGGCTTTTTGATAAATCTCATTTTGCCAGTCAGTATTCGCGGTTCCCAAAATATTTTTATAGGTGTTATTCCCGGTAGCTATTGCATCTGCATTAATAATAGCACGAATTTCATCTCCAGTAAGGACGTCAATTGTTTTCACAACTTCTGCAACTGACGCCTGGGTGTTGAAGTTGAGTTTTACTCTACCTCTTGCACCTTTTTTCGTTGTAATAATCAACACGCCGTTTGATGCTCTTGAACCATATAACGCACTTGCTGATGCGTCTTTCAGTACAGACATCGATTCTATGTCGTTAGGGTTGATGGTATTGAGAAGATTAGCAGAACCGGCTATGCCATTACTTTCTACCGGAACCCCATCAATAACAATTAAAGGGTCATTGGTTGCATTTAAGGAAGCACCGCCACGAATCCTGATCCTGCTTCCGCCTCCTGCTGCGCCGCCGCCTGTGGTAACCTGCAATCCTGCAACTTTACCTTGTAACAGCTGTTCCGACGAGGTAATAACTCCTTTTTGAAAATCTTTTGCAGTAATGGCAGTAACCGACCCTGTTAAATCACCCCGCCTTCTTGTACCATACGCTACCACCACTACGTCATTTAGCGCAGCATTAGTTGAACGAAGAGAAACACTAACCTCGCCACTTCCAACGCCTACTTCCTGTGTCCCAAAGCCTACAGAGCTAATAACCAATGAGGCGTTATTTGAAGGAACTCTTATTGAAAACGCTCCATCGGCAGAAGTTTGTGTTCCTGTTTTAGCGCCTTTTACCAATACCGAGGCGTTGGCCACAGGTGCACCACTCGTATCTGTTACTCTTCCGGTAACTACTCTTTCTTGCGCAATCAATTGTGCTGAAAATAAAAGCAAAGGCAAGACAATTGCGTAAAGCAGTCTTTTAATCGTCATAATTCTAAGGTTTAAAAAAAATTTTTTGGTAATAAAACAATAGATCTTTGTAGTTTTCTAAGGATTACGGGTCAATATTCTCAATGATAATTCCTATTGAGATAAGGCAATAATTACATCACAACGCTGCTTTTTTCACGCAACTTTTATTGATAGTTCCCAATCAAATTCCGGCCCTGCTGGTGTTCAAAAAGCTGAACAAGAGTCGGTCAAGGTTTTTCAGCACAGTCAACAAGTGTTTTGAAATGGTAACTTCCGGAACTGTTGGTGCAGGCCCTGTTTTTAACATCCTCCGTGCTCGGACGTCGCTTTCCATTTAACCCATTCCTGGCTGTTGGCGGAAAGAAGGAATGCTAAAAAAAAGAGTGTAAATATAAATTTCATATACAGCAACCTTTCGTTAACTACAACTCAATGTGTAAATTATACACAATAATAGTATTTTTTTAATCTCCCTTTATAAATCACTACAATTTTTTTCAAGTATTGCTTAAGATACCCGCGGAGTGAAAGGATTGTGATTAATTTGGTATTGGAAGGGTTACTTAGAAATCAATAGCAAACCACTTCCGTTTGTTTTTTTCGTATTTATCAAAATTGAATTTGTAGAGTTTTCCGGGTCGATGAGGAACGTTTTCTTCAAATTCCTCCATATCAATTAAGAAATCCATCGCAAAAAACTTTTTCCTGAAATTTCTCCTGTCGAGCTCAACCCCCAGGATTGCTTCATACAAATTCTGCAACTCTCTTAAGGAGAATTTTTCGGGTAATAAATTAAAGGCGAGCGGATGTTCCTGTATGCGCTTCTGTAACCACTGGTAACACTCCTCCACAATCAGCTGGTGATCGAAAGCCATGTCAGAAAGGTTTTTTACGTTGTGCCAGTGCAGTTCATTATCATAGATCTTCAACTCATGGTGATGAATATTCAGTAGTGAGCAATAGGCAATCGTAATAACTCTTCCACCGGGATGGCGACTCGGACTACCAAATGTTTTAACCTGTTCCAGGAAAACATCGGTCATACCAGTTCTCTGACATAGAACGCGGTAGGCTGCGTCATCTAATGCTTCTGTTTCTTTTAGTACATCTCCCAACAAAGACCACTTTCCTTCAAAATATTGAAGGTCACTTCTTATTAATAATACTTTCAGTTCATTTTCTTCGAAGCCAAAAATTACACAATCAACGGTTATGGGGAAAGCAGGGTATGAAGTAACTAATTTTGTAGGTTCAGCTATTAAAATACTACGGCTGCGGTTAAGCGGAGTTAAAGTGTCGTCTGTGTTCATATAGCAATTTATTAAAGCACTGCTTTGGTGTTGAAGAAATAAACAGAAAATCGGCTGTTAAAGTAACACAATTTATATTGTGTAAATAATACATGATAATTCTGCGACCACTATTAGAACAAAATATAGAGGCAATTGAACAAATGGAAGTTGGAAAACTGTTCACGTTTTGATTTTTTTTGTGCCCGGTAGTTGAATTACCATGTGGCCCCGGTTGCGTCGCACTCTTCAAGGGTAGTAATGCTGTTGAAACAGGAAGGCGAAAACAACAGCCGGTACATTCTTAGACGTATGATTTATATCAACCCATCTTGCGAACGCACCAGGTTGTCATACACCTTAAGTTCTGCACATTAGTTGTTTTAATTGGCTCAAACAATTGGCCGTTTAATTTCTTTGTGTAATCGAGTAAAGTTTGCTGATCAACCAGGAAGCGATCAGAGCCGTCCGGGAGCCGGCACCTGCCATTACCCAAATCCACTACCAGGTTCTCTATCCCGATGTTCGATGCCAACCTTGCAAACATGTATCCCCCAGGTTTTAAAATCCGCCAAACTGATCTAACCATCCTGTCGAAATGTTCCTCGCTTTTCGCAAAGTGAAACACGGCACTGCTAATAGCGACATCAAAAGTATAATCGCCGAATGGCAGAGCTTCTGCAAGAGCAACACGAAAGTTTTCTAAGGGGTTAGCGGGAGCTAATTGTTTAGATAACTTTTTAACTTCCCCGATAGCCGCTGCATTTTGGTCCACACCAAATACTTCAAAACCACTTTTGAGGAAATAAACAATATTCCTTCCATAGCCACAGCCAACATCGATAACGCTTTTGCAATCATCGAAAGTGCCTTTTAAGAGTTGGTCGAAGAGGTAGATGTCAATGTTTCCAAACGATTCCTGCAGCTTATTTTTCATGATTAAAAGCAATAAATGTTATGAAAGGTTACCTGGTTAACTGTAAAACCTCAATTGACGATGGATGTGCAGCATCATGGTAAATACGCATGGTAGCAGCCTGGAAATCCTTTTCATCTGCTTTTGGTATGCTCATAAACTTCTGTGGGTTCCTGTCGACCAAAGGGAACCAACTGCTTTGTACCTGAACCATTATTTTATGCCCTTTCTTAAAACAGTGTGCAACGTCATTTAATTCATATTTCACTTCGGTTATTTTACCCGGAACAAATGGCTCGGGGTTTGAATAACTATTGCGGAATTTTCCTCTCAACACTTCAGCCCTGACAAGTCGTTGCATGCCTGCAACATCTTTTTGATTTTCCCGGCCGGCTGTATCAGGTAATACATCAATTACTTTTACAACAAAATCTGCATCAGTTCCGGTGGTACTTACAAACAGGTGCGCAGTTATTGGACCCGATAGCGTAACATCGTTTTCTAATACCTTGCTCTCATAACTCAACACATCTTTTCGCGCTGAAGCGAACCGCTGGTCTGCTACCATATATTCATTATTTCTTCCGCCCCGGTTAGTGTTCATATAAGGAACCGGGTTTGCAGGATCAGAAACAT
Source organism: Segetibacter sp. (assembly GCA_028288485.1). GTDB lineage: Bacteria > Bacteroidota > Bacteroidia > Chitinophagales > Chitinophagaceae > Segetibacter. The sequence goes on along the minus strand of JAQBNO010000142.1, from coordinate 12,074 downwards.
ATTCATCAAAACCGGAAGCAGTATTTGTGGCTGTAAAAGAAAGTGTTTTGGTGTTACCTAAGAACCAGTTAACAGGCTTAGCATTTGCGGGCGGCCAAACAGGATATTCTTTCCATTTGTTGCTTCCTGTTTCGAAAACTGTTGCCTCGGCAGCAGTAAGATCTCCGGCTCCTTTTAAGTAGTTAGTAAAGAAATCGAACTCGGCCTTTTGAAAGTAAGCAGCAGTATTGGTTTGAAAATCTATTGTCGAGTAACCGCTCCAGTTTCCCCTGGCCCAACCACCATGGGTCCAGGGGCCCATAATAAGCCGGTTATTATTTTTTGAATTTCGTTTTTCAATGGCTCCATAAGTTTTTAATGCTCCAAACAAGTCCTCAGCATCGTACCATCCGCCTACAACCAAAACGGCAGGTTTTATATTTTGCAGGTGCTGACGAATGTCCCTCGTTTGCCAGTATTCATCTTTTGTATCGTGCAGCAGGTACTCGTTCCAGATCTTACTTTTATTATCGAAGCAAAGTTCATTAGCGTTTTTAATTGGTCCCATCTTTAAATAATAAGTATAGGCGTCTGGTATTTCCTGGCTACAAAAGGGCGGGTATGAAGTCCACGGAGTATCTCTTGGGTAGTCGAAGCCGTTCATGAAGCTATAGTTATCCATTAAGAAGAAAGCGCCGCGATGATAAGCATCGTCACCTTCAAATTCATCTGTAACAGGTGCCTGGGGAGAAACTGCTTTTAGTGCAGGATGAGCATTGGGTAAAGCGGCCGTGGCATAAAACCCCGGATAAGAAATGCCATACATCCCCACCTTTCCATTGTTATTTTCGATGTTCCTGAGAAGCCATTCGATGGTATCGTAAGTATCGCTACTTTCATCCACGTCTTTATTCGATCTTTTATTGGCAATATGTGGGGTTGTTTCTTCAAATTTTCCTTCGCTCATGTAACGTCCTCTTACATCCTGGTAAACATGTATGTATTCTTCACCTGCGAACAACCTGCTCGGACCTAACTGAGCCCGCTGCTTATCTTCGCCGTATGGATTGCAGGAGTAAGGTGTTCGTTCCAGGAGTATTGGAATCTTAACGGAACTATTTTTAGGGATGTAAATAGCTGTAAAAAGTTTGACGCCATCCCTCATCGCAATCATTCTTTCAATCTTGGTATATTGGACTTTTCCCGACTGGGCACATGAAAGGAGCGATATATTAATAATGGATAAAAAGAAGAAAAAGTATCTCATTGATGTGTTTCTGTTGAAGTATCGGTGATTTAAACAGGTTTTAAGGCATTATCTCGCGGCTATGAAAAGATACAGTAAAAGTGAGTGACACAACCGGGGCTGCAGAAAGGGAAATAGCTGGTAAACAAAAATGAATTCCGATATTTCAAGTCTTCAGTTCTATTGCAGGGTCCCAAAAAACTTTTCCAAAATCTACAACTTTGTCAGCCTCTACCTGTATTCCTTCTTTTTGCAAAAGTTCTTCCATTAATGTGGCAGTGGCAAAGTGAGCCTTACCCGATAAAAGTCCAGCCCTGTTAACTACCCGTTGAGCCGGCACTTTCGGGCTAACCATAAAGCTGGAATTCATCGCCCAGCCTACCATTCTTGCAGATGACTTTGTGCCAAGATAACTCGCGATAGCGCCGTAAGTAGTAACCCTTCCTTCGGGGATTTGCCTTACAACATCCCAAACGTCCTGGAAAAAAGAATAGTGCTTACTATTATCCGCAACCGGTAATTCCGAACCTGAATTGTTCTTTTTCATAATCTTATTATTCTAAAGAACGATTTATAAATTTTAGCAGTGGCATCAGGGCTTCAAAAGCCTGCATAATTTTTTGTAACAAGTCTTTCGAAACAAGTTCTTCGTCAGTAAGCGGACGGATTGCTACGAGGCTTTTTAATTTTAAATATTCTATAGCGGGATTATCTTTTTCGTAGCCTTTGGGTTCGCGGCTGAGTTTGAATTCGCCTTGCTGCAACTCGCCGTAAACCAATTTGAATTCTTTCTTGTTGATAATGTCGCTGAATTCATCCCAGCCATAATCGATCTCCTGCCTTATTTTTTTAAGAGCCGGACCTTCCGGCATCCAGATGCCGCCACCTGCCATGCTTTTGTTTCCGGGTTGAATATGCAAATAATAACCTGCAAAGCCCGACTTCTTTCCTCCCCTGTCGAAGCTTGCACCCATGTGATGCTTGTAAGGCGTTTTGTCTTTACTGAAACGAACATCGCGGTATTGACGGAAAATGCAATTTTTAGCTTCAAGGGGCGCGATATCGGGATCAACCGTTCCAAACGTGGTTATGATTTCCGTTACCAGTTTTTGGAAGTCATCTTTTGCGTTGTTGAAAGCATTCCTGTTCTCTTCGAACCAGGGTTTGTTATTATTTGCAGTGAGGTCTTTTATATAGGTAAGCGTGGATGGTTGTAGCATTTGTAATTTTTCATAAGTAAAAATATGCTTGCAAAGCAACAAATATTTATAACAGAAAACCTGTTTTATTAAAAAGCTGGTTCGCTGCGGAGGAGTGTACCATTTTTCATTAATTTTATACAAAGAATTTAAATGATTACGATAGAGAACTCGTATATCAATGCTTCAGCATTTACCGAAGCTGAACTTAATCTTGAAATTGCGGTTATGCTTTTTATAAAGGAATGACTTTCTCTACGCAAAGCGGCTTCCTTGCCGGACTGCACTGGCTTAATTTTATGAAAAGAATTAGACAGGCGCGAAATTTCTCTTCATTATGATGAATCGCTCCTCTAACTTAAATTATGGTAGTAGTTGCTGATACCTTATGGGATAAACGAAGCTGATAACGCTCTTGATTTACTCCAGTATGAAGCATTCATTTCTTCTGAACTGCCAAGGTTGCTCCAGAAAAGAGTCGAAGTTCTTGAGGACTTGTAAATAAAATAAAAATGCCATTGGAAAAGGTATTTTGCATATTCCTTATCTACTTCAAAATTTTCCACATACATAGCAACTTCTTCAGTTAATGCAAGGCATTAAGTTTCGTAGTTGTGCTTATTGCAGATAGCTCTTCACTTACCGCATGTCCCGGTTCTATCTCGTTCATTATATTAAACAAATGCGTTCCATTAGAATAAACTTAAAAGGTTCTGCAATTTAATTTAGTTACTTTCAATTAAACTCAAAAACTCATCCTCGCTAATAACTTTAACCGTATGTATTTTCTTAGCTTTTTCGAGCTTGCTTCCTGCGGCTTCGCCGGCAACCAGGTAATTTAATTTACTGCTTACACTTCCCAGTAACTTTCCTCCGTGTAACTCAACCATTTCCTCTGCTTCAGTGCGCTTGAGCTTGTTGAGTGTTCCGGTAAATAAAAATGTCTGGCCATCTAAGCCACCCTTTGCAATTACTGCGTTCTTTTTATTATTCATTTCAACACCTAACTGTTCAAGTTGTTGAAGCATTTCAATGTTTTGTTCATTCTGAAAAAACGTATGTACGCTTTTGGCAACCTTTACGCCGATATCTTCCAACGTCTGGAGTTTCTCTTCAGAAAAATCTTTCAGGTGTAAAAGGTGGCTGATGCAGTTCGCTAAAACCTTTGCCGTTGTTTCACCAACATAGCGAATGCCCAGGGCGAAAATCAGGCGGTTCAACGACTGGTGTTTCGACTCTTCAATTGCTGCCTGTAAATTATCAATTGACCTTTTACCAAAACCGGCCATTTTACCGATAGCAGCAAAATCAAGTGTATAAATGCCGGGAATATCCTTTAGTAACCCCAGCTCATAAAATTTTCGAACATTAGCTTCGCCAAAACTTTTAATATCCATTGCGTCTTTGCTTACAAAGTGGATCATTCTTTCAACCACTTGAGCGGGGCATTCAATATTTATACAACGCCATACAGCCTCGCCTTCTTCCTTGTATAATTCGCTATTGCACACGGGGCATACTTTAGGATAAACGATCTCTTCTTCGCTCCCATCTCTTACCTCACTCAGCGACTTTACTATGTAGGGAATAACATCACCCGCACGCTCCACCAATACCGTATCACCTATTTTTAAATCCTTTTCCTTGATTACGTCTTCATTAAATAGTGAGATAGACCCAACTGTAACTCCGCTAATAAAAACAGGGTCAATTTTAGCTACCGGGGTTATTGAACCTGTTCTTCCCACCTGGAACTCTACCTTACGCAGTTTACTGGTTGCCTGCCGTGCTTTGAATTTATAAGCGATAGCCCAACGGGGATGATGCGTTGTCATTCCCATTTTGTCCTGCAGATCCAGGTCATTCACCTTGATAACCATCCCATCAATCTCATAAGGAAGGTTGTCCCTTTTTCCTTCATATTCGTTACAATAGTCAATGACTGCCTGGATGCCTTTCACCACTTTCATTTCGTTCATAGGGCTTCTGAAACCGACATTCCACAGCATTTGTAAAATGCCTGAATGTTTGTGCAACAGTTCTTCGTTTTGAGGAGCAACCGGCTCTTTAGTTCTTATATAATAACTTGCATTATACAGAAAAGCTTCGAGCCTGCGACGACCTACTTCTTTGGGATCTTTCATGCGTAGACTTCCTGAAGCTGCATTTCTTGGGTTGGCAAGCGGTGCAATATTTTGTGACACCAGTTGATCGTTATACTCCTTGAATGCTTTTTTCGACATCATTATTTCGCCCCTGATCTCTATTTGCTGAATGCCATATTTACTAAAAGCAGCCGTAAGCGGTATTGAACGGATCTGCTTAATATTAGTCGTGATATCGTCACCTTCCATACCATTGCCTCTTGTAGCTCCCCTGGCCAAATGATCATTTTCGTAAATTAGTGAAACACTTGCACCGTCGAACTTTGGTTCGATGCAATATTCAAGTTCATCTTTTTTTGCAACTTCTTTTGCCTTACGGTCCCAGTCTACCAGGTCTCCGGCATTATAGCTATTTTCGAGGCTAAGCATGGGTACCAGGTGCGCTACTGCTTTAAAAGAGGCGTTGAGGCTGTTTCCTACACGTTGGGTTGGCGAAGCTGCAGTAACGAGTTCAGGGTTTGCTTTTTCTATTTTCTCCAATAACTTAAATAACTGGTCATATTCGGTATCAGAGATCAACGGATCATTCAATATATAATAGCGATGCTCGTGAAACTGCAGAACGTTTCGCAGGTTCTCTACAATCTCAAAAGCCTTTTCAGTATGATTTCCTTCAACTAATTGTTGTGTAAGTTTTTGCAGTTCAACTACCTGGTCCTTCGAGTACATAAGATAAAATTGGCGATAAAGTTAGCGAGGGAAAGCACTAAAAGGAATAAGTTTTTACCCTTACAGGTTTGGCACTTGAACTTATCATAGGCGCAAAGCATAACTTGAAAAATTCTAAAAACAACCTTGTTTTAAAGTTCGCAATTTTCGGGTTGGCCACAGCTACCTGCAATTCTACTTTTGTCTCATTAAATTACACGAAAATGAAAGTGCAGGAGGAAATCAATTATCGCCGCATTGCAGAAGCTATTGAATATATAAAAAGCAATTTCAAATCGCAGCCTAATTTGGAAGAAGTGGCGGAAAAAATAAATGTAAGCCCTTTTCATTTCCAAAAGTTATTTACCGATTGGGCCGGTGTTAGTCCTAAAAAATTCGTGCAATACCTGACGATCGAGTATGCCAAAAAAATGTTGCATAACCACGGTACATTGTTTGATGCTGCGGCTGAAACAGGCTTGTCGGGAACAGGGCGGCTGCACGATCTATTTATAAACATTGAAGGAATGACACCGGGAGAATATAAAAACGGGGGCGAAAATCTCTCCATCAATTACAGTTTTGCTGAAAGCCCTTTTGGAAATATTCTCGTAGCATCTACTGCGAAGGGAATTTGTCATATAGCTTTTGCTGACGATGAACACTACGCTTTACAGGCGTTGGAAACCAGATTTCCCAAAGCTACGTATACGAAGATGCTTGACCTTGCGCAACAAAATGTACTCTGGATTTTCACGCACGACTGGAGCAAACTCAGCCAAATAAAGCTGCACTTAAAAGGATCCGAATTACAATTGAAAGTATGGGAAACACTTTTGAAAATTCCAATGGGACAGTTGACGACGTATGGAAATATTGCAAAACAAATAGCGGTACCAAAAGCTTCAAGAGCAGTCGGTACCGCTATTGGCGATAACCCGGTTGCGTTTTTAATTCCCTGTCATCGTATCATTCAATCAACCGGCTTATTTGGGCAATACCACTGGGGAAGTGCTCGTAAAACCGCCATCATTGGGTGGGAAGCTGCGCATACAGATACTTTAGGCTCCGACTTCAATTGAGTTTTTTATGGCCCGAACAGGGTTTTGCTATTAAACATCGTTGCCACGCTCGCTTTTACTGTATCGCATTATTCAGCGTGGCAGTTCTTGCCCTAATCACTTTCGAAGGATACCGTGGTTTTACCGAAGGGCGGCACAGTTGTACCGGAGAACCGTAAAGAACCAGGATTTATAGATTCGAAGGATCGCCCGAATGATTATTTCACGTATTAATAAATAACATTGTTTTGATACCTCATGTAGAAATAAATGATCCGCGACTCATGAAGTTAATAAGGCAGGAAGTGGTTATTTTAGGCGGAAATACAAAGCTAAAAATCTACGGCAAACTCAATTGTAAATCAGGAAAACGAATGAAGAAAGAAAACCGGGTATTTTTTGAATCAAAAAATGAAGCTATACAACAAGGCTTTCGTCCTTGCGGACATTGTTTATATAGTGATTATAAAAACTGGAAGAATGGACTTATTTAATCCTGCTGAAATAGTTAACCTGCTGCCGTACGATGGTGTTGTAAACTACCACGGTAAAGTGCTTAAGCAAAAAGAGGCACTGAATTATTATGAAAGACTTCTAGATACTATCGAATGGAAAAACGATGAAGCTGTTATTTTCGGCAAACATATTATAACTAAAAGAAAAGCGGCGTGGTATGGCGACTCCGGCTACCTCTATACCTATTCAAATATTACAAAACAAGCATTGGCATGGACCAAAGAATTGCTGGAGCTTAAGCAAATTACGGAAGAAATTACTGGGGTAACATACAACTCGTGTCTATTGAACTTATACCATAACGGTGATGAAGGAATGGCTTATCACAGCGACGACGAAAAATCATTGGGAAGAAATGCCACGATCGCATCGTTAAGTTTTGGAGCAGAACGAAAATTTTTATTTAAGCATAAAAAGACAAATGAAATAACTTCTCTTGTACTGGAAAATGGCAGCCTGCTGGTTATGAAAGATACTACTCAAACCCATTGGCTGCACAGGCTGCCAACAACGAAGAAAATAACCAGGCCAAGAATAAACCTGACATTCAGGACTATGGTAATTTAAGTAAATTAAAAAGGCGTGGAAAAACGATGATCAAAAAAATGCGGCACAGCGTATCTCGTGAACAAATGTTATAATTTACCGGGAATAAGAGATGTAACTTTTAATTTTTAATAATGCGACAATTCGTTAAATCGGGAGATATGAAAACGGAAAAAGAAAAAATGTTATCAGGTGAACCCTATCTTGCTTCTGACGAAGTGTTGGTGAGTGAGCGGTTAAAAGCAAAAAGGCTATTACATCAATTGAATGTAACCGAATACGTGGTTAGCGGCAATGCCAGATCGATAATAGCCGAACTTATTCCGTACGCACCTGCCAGTTTATATATAGAACCTCCATTTCATTGTGATTATGGTTATAATATTGTTTGTGGCGAGAACGTATACTTTAATGTGAACTGTGTGGTTTTAGATGTAATGAAAGTAACTATCGGTTCACGCGTTTTGTTCGCACCTGGTGTACAAATTTATACTGCAACTCACCCCTTAAATTATGAAACCAGGCGAACGGTTGAAAATGCTAAACCTGTAACAATCGGCGATGATTGCTGGATTGGAGGTGGCGCTATTATTTGCCCCGGAGTTACAATAGGAAACCGTTGTGTTATCGGAGCAGGATCGGTTGTAACCAAAGATATTCCGGATGACACATTAGCTGTAGGGAACCCCGCCAAAGTGGTCCGAAAATTAAATATTGAAGGATCACATGAATAGTTCCGTTTTAATATAACAGAAGACTTAAAAAGGGGCTCAAAGATTACCAGTACAAGAGTGCGACGCAACAAAAGTCAAAACAAGATAAAATGTCGGCCCCATAAAAAAATTCATGCAATCAAATAAAATGAAACGCGGCTGAAGTTGTATTTCAGGTTTCACATTTGACGTTTCCGAACTTTTGCAGCCGGAGTCACTACGTATAATAAGGGCTGATCAAATAATAAACAATTGGTCCTGTAACCGCAACGTATAGCCACAATGGCCAGGTATACTTTGCCAGCTTCTTGTGAGCCGGCCATTCGGAAGTCAAGGCACGGTAAGCTGTGAATAAAATAAACGGCAGAATAACGGCAGCAAGCACAATATGAGTTGCCAATAAAACGAGATAGGCAATTCGAGCCGCACCCACCTGCAATTTTTCCTCAGCACTTACCATTCCGTCATGATCAAGGTCGCCAAACCTTGCCTCACCCGCCAGCAAATGATGGGCTATGTACGAAACGAGGAAAAGAATGGATAACAACATTGCAGTAATCATAATATTCTTATGCAACTTGTATTTTCCATTTTTTACGGCGATTAGCGCAGCTATCAGCAAAACGGCTACAGCACCGTTTACAAATGCGTTGATTTTAGCAAAAATATGTATGTCGAAACCTGGCTGAACATCGAGTTTAAATTTGCCCAGAGCAAGGACGGCGGTAAAAACAACAACAGAAAATATTCCAATAAGCCAATAAGCTTTTTTATCGTTCTTTTGAATGGTTGCGGCTATCATAAATATCAGGTTAAATAAAGCGTATTACTGTGGTTGAAAAATGCTCTTTTTATTTTTCTTATCTTTTTCAAGCATTAATAATCCAATGTCTTTTGCTAACAGAGCGAGGGACTCTTTCTCAAGACCATTGTAATAACCTCTTACTACGTAGTTTTTATCGAGCAATACAAATTTTTGTGAGTGTATAAAAGAAGTATCCACCCCTTCACCATCTTCGAGGCCTAACTTCACTTCATTTAAAGCAAAGTCGTAAATCGTTTTTTTATTCCCGGTAAGCATCCACCAGTTGTCGTGATTAACCCCGAATTTGTCGGCATAGCTTTTTAACGCTGTTACAGAATCTCTTTCAGGGTCGATAGAGAAAGACAGGAAGCGTACGATGGAAGAGTCGATCACCTTTCTACCTTGTTTCATTTGGGAGAAAGACTGTTGCAGCTTTGCCATGTTTTGCGTCATTTTCGGGCAAATGTTCGGGCAGCGGGTAAAAAAGAAATCGGCAACAATAATGCGGTCCTGTATGTCGTACAAGCTAACAGTATCTCCTAACTGGTTAACGAGTGTTATGTTTCCTGTTTTGTGCCAAACCGTGTCGGTTGTTGTTTTGCCATCCACCGTTTTCTCAACAACAGAATCCATATAAAATCGTCGTGGTATATCAACAGCATCTCCGCTTACGCCTTTCACTATATAATAACTAATTACAGGGATAAAAAGGGCTAAGCAAATAGCAATAAAAGCTTTTTTGTTCATGTTATTTATACAAAAAAACCATCGCCGGAAAGCGATGGTTTTTTCAGGTTCTTTTATTAAAATAAATTATCCTCCTACTCCATCGCTCCTGTTCTCTTCTCGCCATGGGCACCTTTTTCATCAGCCCTTTTATCGGTAGATTTTATCTGGCTTTGCTCCCTGGTATACTTATCGTACGTGTTCCTGTTACTTCTGTAAGAATGGCCATCGTATAAAAAAGCTATTATCCCCCAAATTAACAGTGCCAGGGGAACAATTATAGTCATTATAAGGTTCCTTATCTCTGAGCCTAAATGCATAAAATAAGCAACGATATAAAATGCCTTGGCCAACATTAAAATAATAATTGCGCCCTTTAAAGCAAGACGGCCGCCGTTACTTTCAACTCCAATCATTATATAGCCTAATATTAGTTCCACAATCGTGAGGCCTAATAGGATCCAGAACGTTCTCCAGATCTCTTTTGTTCCACCGTGGTTATCGTGTGCAGCATGTGAAGTTGTGGTATGTTCCATAAATTAGTTTTAATAATGAATTAGTTTAAAGCAGATAAAAGCACGTAAATACAAATACCCAAACCAGGTCTACAAAGTGCCAGTATAACCCGGCTTTTTCGATCATTAGATAGTGTCCCCTCTTTTCAAAAGTATCAGTGAGTGTCATTATCAACATGATAATATTTATTATCACACCGGAGAAAACGTGAAAACCATGAAACCCAGTAATAGTAAAAAAGAAGTTAGTAAAATTAGAAGTTGACCCTGTGCCGTCAGAATTGGGAAAAGGGTTTCTTCCCCACCAGGCACCTTCATGATGCAAGTGATTCCACTCCCACGCCTGGCAACCTAAAAACATAAGGCCACCGATAATAGTCCAGAGCAAATATTTAGCTACCTGCTTTTTATTCCTTTCATGCCCTGCATGAACTGCAAGTACCATTGTAACCGAACTAACAATCAGAATAAAGGTCATAACACTTACGAAAACCAATGGGGCATTAGCTCCTTCAGAAGCACCCGGAAAAGATCTGAAAACTTCATTTGGGTCGGGCCAGCCATTACTGGCAAAACGAACGGTGCCGTAAGCAATAAGAAAAGCGCCAAAAGTAAAAGAGTCGCTCATTAAAAAATACCACATCATCAATTTCCCATACTCCACATTGAAGGGACTTTTACCTCCGTTCCACCATTTAGTATCTGCTGCTACTGCTGTTGTTTCCATGTGTTCTGTTTAAGTTTGGTATGCAAATTTATTTGTCCGTGTCGAAACCAACACTAAAAAACGGTACTAATTTTAAAATATTCTTAATACTAATAACTATCTCTACGAATAATTTCCCGCCCGTGCCTACTATAACCCGCACACTTTATGAGGCCCTGACTATGTTGAAAAAGATAAAAAGGTATATCCAGATAGCATCAACAAAATGCCAGTAGGTACTCGCGACTTCTATAGCTATACTACTATAATTCTTCTTACGCCTGTTAAAGGCCCTTATAAACATGGTCAACAATACAACCACACCACCCAATACATGTAGTATATGAACGCCAGTGATCACACCGAGGAACGATCCGGCCGCATTGCTGTTGCTTCCGATTAATTTTACCCCATGCGCCTGCAGGTAATCAAAACCTGACCATTGTAACACGGTAAATAAAACACCTAAAGCAGCAGTAACTGTAATCAGTAGCCGGTAACGACCGATATTTCGGGCTTTAAAAGCTTTTTCGGCAAGGTACATGGTAAGACTGCTTAACAATATTACAAACGTCGAATACCAGAATACCGGCGGAAGACTAAATTCGAGCCAGTTACTATCACTCCTTTTAACAATATACGCACTGGTAAAGCCTGCAAACATCATTAATATGCTTGCCATTGCCACCCATAGCGCAAATTTATGTGGATGAATTCTTTTACGTTGTTGTTCACTCACTGTAGCCATCATCTCTTTTATTTTTTATTTTATTGACCCAGCGACGGTTAATGAATATTACATCGTTGCGTCGCACTCTTGTACTTATAATAATATTTCAACGGCTTTTTGTTGCGCATTCTCTATACTCAATTAATCTTATCTGCCAGTAATGCAAGCAAAACTATAGGTAGATAAATATAACTGCTGAACATTACACGTCTTGCAGCTTTTACATCCATTTCAATGTATAACCGCATACACTGTACCACCATAAATAAATTGCAAGCAATTACTATCCATAAACTTACATTTCCAGTCATACCAAAGTAATAAGGCAACATTCCAACCGGCACCATTACTATTGAATACATTATCGACTGTAATGCAGTAAACTTTGTTGGTCCTTTATCTGCAGGCAAGAGCTTAAAGCCGGCTTTGCTATAGTCATTGTGGGCAACCCATGCGATGGCCCAAAAGTGAGGGAACTGCCAGATGAACTGTATCCCAAACAAGATCCATCCACCTGCA
>JAQBNO010000125.1 GCA_028288485.1 Segetibacter sp. | reverse complement strand
GCTTTGTGGATGCAGATGTATTTATAACTTCACTGCTAGCCTTTGTAAGTCGTACCGATACCCGACTTGCCGGGTTGTGGAAAAGGATCCTCCCAAAAACTACAGCAAATAATGAGTAGATAGCCGCGATGATCCAAACTGCGGAAGGTAAAGTGGAATTTCTCATTAGTCCCTTAACTGATGCACGACCGCCGATTAAAAAATGAGTAAAATTGGCTACAGCTGCCGGCCTGCTGTAAATGCCGCCATAATGTTTCCTTTAGCCATCCAATTTAATGCTGCGAATCGCACAAACAGCGCACGTGATATTTGAATAACTAACTGCAATACTTCTGAGGAACGTGTGCCGAAATAAATCAGTACTTCGCCCGAAGAAAAGTAAGGGTTATTCGTATAATAGCAAGTGTGATAGCACTTGCCGTTAGATTAGCTTTGTATTCATGCTATCATATACAATTTATTCTGACTATTTTGGTTGCCTGTAACCGGTAAAGTATGAGGGAGGTATGAATTTGTCTTCTGCTGATTAGGCTTCAACCATAAAAAAACCCCCTGAATTAGGGGGTGTAGTGCCCGGGACTGGAATCGAACCAGCACATCCTTGCGAACGGCAGATTTTGAGTCTGCTGCGTCTACCAATTCCGCCACCCGGGCGGTTTCTTCAAGTCATTAAGCGAATTAGACAATAAGTCAATAAAGAGAAAAACTTTAAGAACTAAATGACTTTTTTTCTCGGGCTGCAATATTAAGTCATCGGAGCATAGTAGCCAAAATCCTGCTGAGATATTTTTTCTTGTAATAGTACTCTTTTACTTTTAACAGATCTTCTGTGGTTGTTTTCCCTTCTTCATATCCTTCAACAATTGTCTTAACCGGCTGGTAAATTTCTTCTTCTATCCCTGCAATTGTTTCTTTTAGCTTAGCTATTGCTGCAGCATCTTCTTCCATTTTTGCTTCCATCATTTGTTCATTCAGTTCCAGCATTTCCATTAAGAAGTCGGGGGGGAGCGCATATTTTTCTTCTTCTTCCAACAATTCCCTCAGTTGCAACACATATTTGATCGTCTCGTCGCGGCTTTGAAACACTTTATATGCTTTGTTCACCTGCGAAGATATTTCAAGCGCCTCCGACTGGTCGTATTCGTTTTCCTGGGTATAAAAGTCGGGATGGTACTTGCGGCTCAATTCATAGAATTTCTGCTTTACTGAGTGTTGATCGGGTTGTAGCGTTACCGGGATTGCATATAGTTCAAAGTGGGTCATGAAGAATTGATCTTTTGTAGTAATAAAGGTAAAAGCAGATCAGGCAAAGAAAGCAATTCGAAACCAATAACAGCGGGTTGTTTGCCAACTGGTATCAAATGAGACAATTAAAAGACTGTTTAACTCGGATTTTCTGCGACGCCTGAGTTACCAGATCCGACCGCTTTTTTAATGCTGTGGTGAATAAGTTCGATTGCTACATCGGGGCCGTCGTTACCAAGCGGGTTAAATACATCTTCACTTACCTGGTTGTAAGAGGCAAAAAAGTTCACGATCTCCTTTACCAGCCCGTCAGGCAGGTCATCAATATTTCGTGCCGAAGAATACATTCTTGATTCTAGTTGAACTGCGACAACGCGGTCATTTCTAACTTTTTCACCATCTTCTTCCTGTTCAACTTTAATGATTCCCAGCACCTTGCATTTTACCAGGCAACCCGGAAAAGTAGGAGCATCAGTGAGTACAAGAATATCCATTGGATCGCCATCATCGGCAATGGTGGAAGGGATGAAACCAAAATCAAAAGGGAAGACCATACCGGCGGGCAAAGCTCTTTTTAATTGAAACATGTCTGTTTCCTCGTCATATGCATACTTGTTCCGGCTACTTTTTGGTGTTTCCACAATAGCATTAATATGATTAGTTCCTTCAATAAATGGTTGTGGTAATTTCATAAGTGATACAATTCAAAATTTGTACCCCACGATCAAGCATCTGTTGGCTAAAAGAAAGATGCGATGGAATACTAAAAGTACCAGTGAGTGACACAACGATGACGCCATGAAAAACTTAAGTACATCAACAAAAAGAACTGAAAAACATGAAAAGAAAAAATTACTTGATATCGATAAGGCTCTTTGTTTTCCGCACAACCCTTCCGAAATCCTCATGGTTTACTAAATCTTCGAAATTCATCCAGGTACTGTCGGTAGATTCTTCCTTTGCTATATCAATAGCACCTGGTTTTGAGCACTTAAATAAAAAACGAATATCGTGATGATAATGTCCCGGTTCCTGCTTCCTGCGATTTTCGGGAATGAAGTGACTGTCGAAATCAAAAACGGTGAGGTCAACGGGTATAAGATCTGCTAAAGAAATGCCGGTTTCTTCTTCTGCCTCGCGAAGTGCAGCATTCATAAGCGACGAGTCGCTTCGATCTACATGACCGCCGGGTTGCAGCCAACGATTTAATGCTTTATGTTTTAAAAGCAAGAGCGCATTTGCCTCGTTGTTAATGATGAAAGCGCTGGCAGTTATATGCCCGTTGAAATTTTTCCTGTCGAATAATTGGTCTCCTTCGTGTTCGCTCACAAAATCAATATAGCCCTGCACATCTTGTTTTTCAGCCGGGTATTGAACGATATATTGTTGAAGCAGTTGAAGAATTTCGGCTTTTGTTTCCATTCAAAATAATTGTTGCAATAATAGGCTTTACTTCAACATCTGCAGGCAAACCGGCATTGAAACTTTAATTTGTTTGCCCGTTTCTTTAAGAAGCCCGGTTACTTTATTTCTTTTGAAAATCACAATATTATCAGTGTCCTGGTTTGCGGCGAGTAAATAATTGCCGGTAGGATCGATCATAAAATTACGGGGTGTTCTACCCCTGGTTGATTGAAAACCTTTTAGTTTCAGTTTACCGGTTGACTGGTTAATCGAAAAAATGGCGATGTTGTTTTCATCACCCCTGTTTGAAGCATACAAAAATTTACCATCGGGCGAAACATGTATATCGGCGCTGCCAATTCTACCTTTAAATCCGCTACGGTGTGTTGCTACATCCTCCAAAAAGGTCAGGTTACCGTTGTTGTACTTGTAGGCACCAACGGTTCCGCTCATTTCCTGCATCAGGTAAGCAAATTTTCCATTGGGATGGAAAGTGAAATGCCGCGGGCCGCTACCTGCACGAACAGCTACAAATGGAGGATTGGCAGGGCTTAAGGGTTTAGAATCTTCTGCATTTACTTTATAGATCATCACTTTATCTAGTCCCAGGTCGGAGGTAAATAAATAATCCTGCATGGGGCTGAAAACCACCGAATGAACATGCGGTTTATCCTGGCGCTGTTTATTTACCCCACTGCCCGAATGTTGAATTAACTGGCTAAATGGATTTAGAGAGCCATCATTATTTACGCCAAAAGCCGACAAGCTTCCACCACTATAATTTGCCACCATTACCAGGTTATTGCCTTTTGTAATCGACACATAACAAGGCGCATCGCCGCCGGTTAATTGCTGGTTTATAAAAGACAACTTTCCGGTGCCCCTGTCGAAGGAATATGAACTTATTGTTCCCGGTTTATCGCCACCCGTTTCATTAACTGCGTAGATGTATTTACCCGTGGGTGAAACGGTTAAGTACGACGGGTTCGCGGCACTGTCGGTATTGCTTACCCATTCTGCTGTTCCTTTAGAAGCATTAAACTTGTAAACGTAAATGCCTTTACTGCCTTTGCCTGTATAAGTTCCGATAAATAAATGAAACGTTTGAGCCACCGGTAACAATGGTAACAGCATAAGGGGAAGCAAGAAATATTTTCTCATGGTAACAATAGTTTAGCCGCAATTTAAACAATAGAACGTGAAAGCGAGACGGGGATGGATAATACTTCCGGTAAATAAAGTTCATTTTTTGTACCCGGCTGTATCGTATTATTAAACATTGTTGCGTCGCACTCTTGTACCGAAATTATTCTATTCATCGACCGAAACAACACATGCACGGCGAAAGATACCCGAAGCCTTGGCCGAACTTAAATTTTGTGTCTTAGTGTTTCAAATATCTCGGCTTGCCTAAAGCGTTTCCTCCGTTATCTTTAACGGGCGGCATCAGGAAGATGGATCTGTAAAGAATTTTAAAAATCTGATAAACACCAGCCGGAAGAACTAATTTAAATGACAAAATTTTTATGCAAACAATTCTCGGGGGGAACGGTACAATAGGATCAGTATTAGCAAAAGAACTTGCAGCGTATACAGATCGTATACGACTGGTAAGTCGAAATCCTAAAAAAATAAATGTAAGTGACGAACTGTTTGCAGCGGATCTTTCAGATGCCACGCAGGTTGAAAAAGCTATTGAAGGTTCAGCAGTTGTTTACCTCTTAATAGGTTTTGATTATAACATAAAAGTATGGCGGGAAAAATGGCCGAAATTAATGCGGGCAACAATAGATGCATGTAAAAAGCACAACGCCAAACTGGTATTTTTCGACAACGTGTATATGTACGACCAAGCTGAAATTGCGCATATGACCGAAGAAGCTGCAATCAACCCAACAAGTAAAAAGGGAAAAGTTAGAAAGGAAGTTGCCGAAATGTTGTTAAATGAGGTGAGATCGGGGAAGTTAACAGGCCTCATCGCCCGTTCCGCCGATTTCTACGGACCGGATAATGATAAAAGTATTCTAAATGAATTGGTTTACAAGAATATAAAAAAGGGTAAGAAACCAAACTGGTTTATGAATGCCGATAAAAAACATTCCTTTACCTATACACCTGATGCGGCAAAAGCCACTGCATTATTAGGAAATACAAACGACGCCTATAACCAGGTTTGGCACTTACCAACAGACAAAAGCCCGGTAACAGGAAGAGAAATGGTTAGCATGTTTGCGAAAGAAATGAATGCTAAGGATAACGTCTTTGTATTGCCAATGTGGTTATTGAAATTAATGGGATTATTCGTTCCTATTATGAAGGAAATGCCCGAAATGATGTATCAATACGACCGGGATTATTTTTTCGACTCTTCTAAATTTGATAAACGGTTCAATTTCAAAACAACCAGGTACCAACAGGGAATTAAAGAGACCGTGCAGAAATCGAAATAAGGGCAGCTTTTCTTTCAATTTCACTGCTCCAACTTTTCAGTAACCACAGTTTTTTACCAAAGCCACCGCTTCAACCGCTTCTTTAACATCATGTACCCGCAATATGTTTGCCCCGTTCAATAACCCAATTGTGTTCAGTGCCGTCGTTCCGTTTAAGGCTTCTTCCGCAGTAATGCCAAGTGTTTTGTAAATAGTTGCCTTTCGGGAAATGCCAACGAGTAATGGTTTTTGAAGAATTTCAAAAATGGAAAGACTTTTTAATAGAGTGAAGTTATGAGCGATGGTTTTTGCAAACCCAAAACCAGGATCGATAATAACATCGTGGATTCCTGCTTTCCGGCATTCTTCCATTTTTTTAATAAAAAAATCAAGCACCTCAAGGCTTACATCTTTATAGTTGGCATGTTGTTGCATTGTTTTTGGCGTTCCTTTCATATGCATGGCTATGTAAGGAATTTTTAAGGCGGCAACGGTTTCAATCATCTTGCCGTCTAAAGTTCCACTACTGATGTCGTTAACCAAAGATGCGCCGGCGCTAACAGCTTCAGCAGCTACGGCTGAATAATAAGTATCGACTGAAATAAAACTTTCAGGAAACCGGCTGCTAATGGCTTCAACGGCAGGGAGCACTCTTTGCAATTCTCCGTCTATACCAATGTCTTCGCTTCCCGGCCGCGTACTTTGGCCGCCGACATCAAGAATGGCTGCGCCCTCGTTTAGCATCTTTTCTGCTGTACGTAATACATCATCTAAGACTGGTTTTCTGCTTCCGCTGTAAAAAGAATCAGTTGTAACATTTATTATACCCATTACCACCGGTTCATTAATCACTAAAAGCCTGCCTTTACAATTGAGGGTAAACATTGGCTCGTTTCCTTTATTTTTGGCGAAGTTAGGAATAAGTCATTTAGTCAATAACTCAGTAAGTCATTGAGGAGGGAACGAGAAGCAATTAGGAATTTGTGAATTAGGGATTAGGAATTGAGTGCGGCATTATCTGTAAAAACGTGGGCCGCAGAAAAAATGATCATGACGCACAAGAGTTCCGACACAGCGCGAACGAACATGAAATAGTAGTAATAAAGGTAGGTACATAAAAAAAGAACAGAGTTAAAAACCATTACTACTTCCGCTCTCTATGGACCATGAGCTATCGACTATGGACTGATATTAATGATTCCCGACCTAATGACTAAGGAAATGAACACGATCTACCAATACGACCAGGCAGTAAACATTTGCAGGGATATATTTATTAAAAAGGTGCAGGATTATGGTACTTCCTGGCGGGTGCTTCGTATGATCTCAATCGTCGACCAGATCTTTATCAAGGCCCAGCGCATCAGGACGATCCAGGAAGTTAAGCAACAAAAGATCGCTGATGACCTTTCAGGCGAGTTTAAAGGCATTGTAAATTATGCGGTCATCGGATTGATTCAGATTGATAAAGGAACGTATGCCGTGGAAGACCTTCCGGCAGAGGAAGCTGCGAGATTATATGATGAAAAAATTGCGCTCGCAAAAAGCCTGATGCAGGATAAAAACCATGATTACGGTGAAGCCTGGCGCGAAATGAGCCAGGAAAGTTTTGTTGACCTGATACTGGTAAAACTGTTGCGCATTAAGCAAATACTCGCGAATGAAGGAAAAACGTTGATCAGTGAAGGCATTGACGCAAATTTCACAGATATCATAAATTACTCAGTTTTTGCGTTGATACTCATTTCCGAAGGAAAACATTAACTCATGAAAATTTTACTTTCTATTATACGGCTCGTTGTCGGCGTATTATTTATTTTCTCCGGCCTCATCAAGGCTAACGACCCGATGGGGCTGAGCTATAAAATGCAGGAGTTCTTTGAAGTTTGGGGAATGCATTTCCTCAACGATTATACGCTTGCTTTTGCACTCATCATGAATGCATTTGAAATTGTTGCAGGGGTAGCAATTTTAATAGGCTGGCGAATAAGACTGGTTAGTTGGCTGCTATTATTGCTGATCATATTTTTTACCTTCCTTACCGGGTATGCACTCTTTTCCGGAAAAATTAAAACCTGTGGCTGCTTCGGAGATTGTATACCACTTAGCCCTAAACAGTCCTTTATTAAAGACCTCGTGCTGTTGGTACTTATACTCGTGATTTTTATTAAGAAAGATGTTATTCAGCCACTGTTCAGAGGTTTTGGGGGCAACTTCCTAATCGCATTATCTGTTTTGTTTTGTATCGTTTCACAATGGTATGTAATAAAACATCTGCCGGTAATTGATTGTCTTGCTTATAAAAAAGGGAACAACCTTATAGAAAAAATGAAAATGCCGGAGGGTGCCGTCGCCGACAGCTTTGCAATAAAATTTGTTTATAAAAAAGACGGTAAGCAGGTAGAGTTCGATGCTGAACATTTCCCCGACGATTTTAACGATAGCACCTACGAATATGTTGACCGGGTGCAGGAGCTGATACGACCGGCAAGCGCAACAGCAGCCATCACCGATTTTATATTGTATGGCGATGCCGGTGAAGATACTACCCTGGCTATCTTAAGCCAGCCGGGGTATTATGTGATGTTGCTGTCGAAAGATGCGAACCAGGCCGAAGAGGGATGGAATAAAAATGCCGCAGAAGTTTCGAAGGTATGTGGTCAAAAACAAATCCCTTTTTTCATAGTCACGGCTACAACAGAAGCTGCTCAAAAACAATTGCCGGCCACACAAAACATTCATTATTTAAAATGCGATGCGACAGTAATAAAAACGGCGGGTCGGGTAAATCCAACATATTTTGTCATGAAAGGTGCCGATGTTGTAGGTAAATTTGCGAATGCTGATTTTGATAAAGCTATTGCGCAATTACACAAGTTGAAATAGTGAGTTGTGAAGGGTGAATAGCGAATAGTGAATGGTGAGTTGTTAGTGGCGAAAGTTGAATAAACGGGGTTTACTTGAGTAGCTCGTTTTGGTGTCAGGCATTTGGATTACTATTCAACATCGTTGTGTCACTCACTTGTACGTTAAGTAGTTTATTCAGCGAAGAAAAAAACATACAGTAAACGACGTCACCTGGTGAAAGGCTGTCCGTACTTTCCGGTTCATTTTTATTAAACGACACTTTATTCATGCTCTCCTATATAATTAAAAGGTTTTCCTATGGCCTGCTGGTTCTGTTAGGAGTAGTGATATTGGTTTTCTTTTTATTCCAGGGTTTTGGTGACCCGGCCAGGCTGGTTTTGGGGCAGACGGGCGACAGTGCCACTATAAAAAACATTCGAAGAGAACTGTACCTCGACCAGCCAAAATGGAAGCAGTTTGTCTTTTACCTCAACGATGTTTCCCCTTTGTGCATTCATTCGAAAGAAGAGATAACAGCCAAAAAACTACAGGGAATTTTCATAGGGTCGCAAACAAAAGTCGGTTTAAAAGTTCCTTACCTCCGCCGTTCGTACCAAAGTAAAAGAGATGTATTAGATGTAATGTTAGATGCATTGCCGGGAACCATGTTGCTTGCTTTTTCGGCCATGCTTATTGCAACTGTGTTTGGAATATTACTCGGGGTTTTAGCAGCAGTTAAACAAAATACCTGGTGGGATACCTCAGCCATTTTTACCAGTGTTTTAGGTATTTCTGCGCCTTCTTTTTTTATGGGCATTGTTATAGCCTATGTCTTTGGTTTTGTTTTAAGCAATTATACAGGTCTCAATATGACAGGTAGCCTCTATAATGTTGATCCGTTTAAAGGACGGCAATTGCAACTGCAAAACCTGGTACTACCCGCAATTACTTTAGGCATCAGGCCGTTGGCAATAATCACACAACTTACCAGGAGTGCCATGCTCGATGTACTTGACCAGGACTACATAAGAACCGCTTATGCAAAGGGCCTGAGTAGAAGGGCCGTAATCTTCAAACATGCGCTCCGTAATGCATTAAACCCCGTAATTACCGCTATTACCGGGTGGTTTGCAGAATTACTTGCAGGAGCCTTTTTTGTTGAATATATTTTTGGTTGGAAGGGAATAGGTAAAATAACGGTTGACGCACTTGAAAAGTTAGATTTCCCGGTTGTCATGGGAAGTGTTTTGGTTACCGCCACTTTCTTTATTGTAATAAATATCCTGGCAGATATTCTTTATGGAATCGTAGATCCCCGTATTCGTGCCAAATAGCGATAGCAGCTTGAGTTGATGGTGAAATCGGAATTTAGTTTACTAAGATCAGGTCAAGGTTTTTCTACATTTTTTTGGTTCAAATGGCAACAAACTAACGGAAGGGAAGAAGTCATTCAATTTGTCTTTTCCTTTAATCCCTGTATTTCGGGCTTCTAAACCTGAAAATTTCATTTCGTACAGATATAAGTTTCATTCGCCTACCTACTCATATATGTTTGTGGCTATTAAAACTTACAGTATGACCAATAAAACGATAAAAGCAGATATAGATACTATCAGTAAAATTTCTAATGGAAGAAAAATTCTTTTTGCAAGTTTCCCGGCAGATGGCCATTTTAATCCTTTAACTGGTTTGGCCGTCTACTTGAAAAGTATTGGGTACGATGTTCGTTGGTATACATCTGATTATTATGCAGGAAAAACCAGGAAACTGGGGATACCACATTATGGATTTGTAAGGGCGCTCGACATCAGGGGTGAAAATATAGACAAAGTATTTCCTGAGAGAAAAAACTGTAAAGGCACGATAAACAAGCTGAATTTTGACTTGATTAATGGCTTTATAAAAAGGGCTCCTGAATTTTTTGCAGACATAGAAGAAATACACACTGCTTTTCCATTTGACCTTATGATTGCAGATGGTGCTTTCTGCGCCATTCCTTTCGTGAAGGAGAAAATGAAGAAACCGGTAATTGCAGTCGGCATTTTTCCGCTTGCAGAAACCTCTACAGATCTTCCTCCAAATGGCTTGGGTATGACCCCTTCTTATTCTTTTGCAGGGCGTATAAAACAGGCTGCGTTGCGATGGGTTGCTAATAATGCATTATTAAAAAAATCGAACAAAGTGTTAGCTGAAGTATGTAAAACCCACGGAATAAGATATGCCGGCGGAGATGTTTTCAATTTCATTATTAAAAGTGCAACACTGGTAATGCAAAGTGGTACAGCAGGATTTGAATACGAGAGAAGCGACCGCGGTAGCAACATCCGGTTTATAGGGCCTTTGGTTCCTCATACACCTGTATCTAAAAATGCTCCATGGTTCAATGAGAAACTAAACCAGTACGAAAAAGTAATACTTGTAACACAGGGTAGTGTTGAAAAGGACGTAGAAAAGTTACTGGTACCTGCATTAAGAGTTTTCAGAGATACAAACGTGCTGGTAGTAGCGGTTACAGGAGGAACAGGTAAAGACGCTTTAAGAGTTCGATTCCCTCAATCCAACCTTATCATTGAAGACTTTATTCCCTTTGAAGATATTATGCCTTATGCCGACGTATTTATTACCAACGGTGGTTATGGAGGTGTATTACTTGCAATCGAAAATGAACTTCCCATAGTCGCAGCGGGAGTGCACGAAGGCAAGAACGAGATCAATGCAAGAATCGGTTTTTTTAAACTGGGTATAGATTTAAAAACAGAAAAACCGAGACCTTCTCAAATCAGGAAAGCGGTAGGGAAAGTATTGACTGACCGAACTTTTAAAAGAAATGTATCAAGGTTGGCTACAGAATTTTCAAGGTATCACCCTAACGAATTATGTGCACGATATGTTAATGAGATACTGCAGGGCGACGAGAAAATGAAAGTGCTCGAAGAAAAAGCAGCCTTCACGTTTATTGAAGTTACGGAATGAAAAAGCCGGTGATACATGTGTTCAGTACTTGTAACATCGGCTTTTTTTACCTGTTTTGATCTAGAAAAAGCAGGTAGTTTAACAACTCGTATCCAATCGATAACAACACGCACAATATTTATCGTTTTTGCCATAGCATGCACATATTATAAAAAGTAAAGCCTCTAATAAGAGGCTTTGAAATAATTATCATGAAATGCACCGTAGTTAATATTACTATCTTTGTTGCTGTTTATCCTCAACTGGAATAGGTATCAATTCTGGTTGTTTAGTTCCAAACAAGATAGACAGAATCTCACTTAAATTCATAAAATATAGGTTTAAAGGTTGTGGTGTATACGTTGCCATTGGTAGCAATACTTTATAAGGACGTAAATTACAGATAATAAGTTGAGGAAATTGTTAAATACAGCCTTTTTTATTAAAATTTTATCTATCTGAATAAGCAGATCGGATTTTTAAATGCCTGTAATAGTCCGAATTTCTATCATTTTACCTCTTCTGCAGTACTAAGTAATCGTTCTTCAATCACTTGTTTGAATACATTTTTGGGAAGTGCCCCACGTTGTAACATCGGAGCCCCGTTTAGAGGAATAAAAAGAAAGGTTGGAATGCTTTGAATTCCGAATACTGAAGATAACTCCGTTTCCTTGTCAGAATCTATCTTATAAATTTCAACCTTACCGGCATATTCCTCTGATAGTTGTTCAAGAGTAGGGGCAACCGCTTTACAAGGCCCACACCAGTCAGCATAAAAATCTATAATCGCCGGCAACTGGCCTTTATACTGCCATTCCTGGTCATTTTCGTAATCAAATACTTTTTCAATAAAATCAGTTTTCGTCATTTGGTGGGTTGGCATGTGCGCTGTAATTTAATAATTGAAAAGCGTATTGTTTTGTGTTAACATAGGCAAACACCGCGCCATAGCACAATCACCACTACAAACTGATTTTTATATTCCATATTTTTAATATTACCGGGGAAAGTAAGCGGGGATTTAGGGTTAACTTTTTCCGCCAATTTTCTTGTAACCCAATATAATTTATCTTTAGCCAAACCATTTTATGTTTTTAATTGGCTTGATAAGGGAAGGAAAGATACCAGCAGATAACCGGGTAGCATTGACTCCTTTACAATGTAAATGGTTGCAAAATAATTTTCCCGAACTGGAGGTAGTCGTTCAGCCTTGTGCGAACCGTTGTTTTAAAGACGAGGAATATAAGAACGAGGGCATTGGGTTAAAGGAAGATTTAAGTGATTGCGATCTTTTACTGGGAATAAAAGAAGTACCCGTTGAGCAGCTGATTGCCGGTAAACGGTACATGTTTTTCTCTCACACAAAAAAGAAGCAGCCTCATAATCAGCAACTGTTTCAGTCGGTTATTGAGAAGGGCATTACATTAATCGATTTCGAGTGTCTTGAGCACGACGATGGACAGCGGATCTTAGGATTTGGTTTTTTTGCAGGAGTTGTCGGTGCACACAACGGAATGATGGCTTATGGTAAGCGAACTCGTTTATACAATCTTTGCCGTGTAGGTGAATGTAGGGGTTACAAGGAATTAATTCATACTTATTTCGGACTGAAGCTTCCAAATATTAAGGTTGCGGTAACAGGCAGTGGCAGAGTCTCCAGCGGCGTTTTGGAAATTATGAACTTGCTCGATGTGATTGAAGTGGAACCGGATGAATTTCTGCAAAGAGATTTTTCTTATCCTGTTTACGTTCACTTGAAAGGACAGGATCTTTATAAACATAAGACGACGGGAGCCTACAACCGCGACGACTTCCATAATAATCCGAAAAATTACAGGAGCAAATTTGAGCCGTTTCTTACCAAAACAGATATCCTTATGAACGGGACTTACTGGGAAAAAGATGTACCACAACTATTTAAATGGCATGACCTGCTGCTCGAAAATTTCCGGATACAAACCATCGCCGATATCAGCGACGATTTCGAAGGCAGCATTCCTTGTAACCTCGGCAGCAGTACAATCGAGTACCCGGTGTATGGAGTAGATCCGGTGAGCCGCCAGGTAATTGATCCTTACCAGAAAGGCGGGGTAGATATGATGGCTATCAGTAACCTGCCTAACGAATTGCCGCGGGATGCGAGCCGCTATTTCGGCGACCAGTTAATCAAGTATGTTATTGAAGATATTGTGAAAGGAGGTTCCCCTGTCATTGAACGTGCGACCCTTGTAAAGCATGGCCGTTTGTGTGAGCGGTTTTCTTATTTGCAAGACTATGCAGAAGGAAAAATTAGGCTAAGTTGACGGTTGATCGATGACGGTTGCCGGATGAGGAGATGATGATGACAGTTGGTCGCTTTTAGTTCAAAGATGATTGCTTAAAGTTCGGTCTTTTTTGTTGCCGGCATTTGTAATTGGTGGAGCATCGTTGCTTCCGATGGAAATCGGAAGCAGTTTACCTTGAGCAAAGCCGAAAGGTCGCAGTACCTTCATCCACAAATTTTTGTGCATCTTTTCTCACCTTATTTTGTAATAGAAACGTTCTGCAATCGCCAGTCTCCGCCGGCGATGGATAAAGGCGGCATCTTGCCGCTGTTTAAAAAGCAGCTTTCCTTTTGCCCAGTATAAGCCTGAGGCTTATAAATATGATCACCAGCCGGAGGCTGGCGATTGCCTGGAATGCCTGGAGACACGGCATTAGACGTAAGCCAGAGGCCAGGGATTGCCTGGAGACAACGCATTACAGGTAGAGATAATAATCTTTGAGAAGCTCTACAAATTCCGCTGAGTAAGCTCCTTCTTTTTTAATAATGATTTCTGCGTTTTTTATTGTTGATCCTGTTTTTGCAAACAATAACATTGAACGAAAATAATCATGCTTTTCAGTTTGCTTTACCAGCACCTGTTCGTGCAGGCAGAAATTATGAGTACCAGCAAGTTTAATAAAAAAAGCAGTACGATGGTAGGGCAGGAGCACTGCCAGTTTTCCATCGTCTTTTAATAACCGCAGCGTCGCTGATAACAATTCATCAAAACTTAATTGCGCGCTATGTAATGCTATATTTCGTGTTTGATCATCGCTTGGTAAATCGTTTTTGAAGAAGGGGGGATTCGAAATAACCATGTCGTACCTGTGAGCGGCGTCCATTTCCCGTACGTCCTTTTTGATTACGTGCAACCTTACTTTCCAAGGTGAAGCGTCAAAATTTTCAAGGGCCTCTTGTGCGGCCCGTTCGTCTATTTCAACAGCATCTATTGCAGCAGCTGATTTTTGTGCTAACATTAGCGACAGCAAACCTGTACCTGCGCCAATATCCAGCACGTTTTTCATTTTCCCGTTTTCGCTTTCTATTTTCTCCGCAGTCCATGCCCCGAATAAACAAGCATCGGTGCAAACTTTCATAGCAGCTTTTTCCTGGTTAACAGTGAACTGTTTGAATGTAAAGTAGGAGTTAGGCATGCGGGTAGGAATGATGACGGATGACAGTTGTTTGTAAAAGACGACCGTTGACGGC
>JAQBNO010000075.1 GCA_028288485.1 Segetibacter sp. | reverse complement strand
ATCGGCACTTTGTTTCTGAAGCCGCTTCGCTGGTTTCAGTCCAGAACCTCGCTACGCCTTCGCTTGCCACCAATCCGGCTGATGTCCGTTATGCAATACCTGTTGTAAGAAGCGAATATTATAACACCAATCGATAAAAACAGACATCAACTTTACTCTTTTGTTGCACTAGCAATGCAGACGAAAGGACTGCAACCCTTCGGCTTATCTTAGGGTACCCTTCGGCTTCGCTCAGGGTAAAAAAAATGCTACGCTAAGTTCTATCAAAGAATTAAAAGTTGAACTGAGCGTAGCAACGATGATTCTTATAGTACAAAGAGTCGGTATCTAAAAAATATTAAGAATCAAGACAGCAATAACGAGTTCATTAGTAGAATGCCGACATACATTTACTAACACTTGTCCCCCAAAGCACTCTTATAATTGAACAGTATTACGCCTCATTTTTACACTTTAACATTTGAAAAACCGGTTTTAAGATTTCCTGTTGTAAAACCGATTTGATCTTTACCATTTTACTATATCTGGTAATTGTTCAAGGGTATTAATGGAAATAAAAAAACATACGAATAGGTTAATTAATGAAACAAGCCCGTATTTATTACAGCATGCCCATAATCCGGTCAACTGGTATCCGTGGGGAGAGGAAGCTTTGGAAAGAGCGAAGCAGGAAGATAAACCTGTGATAGTGAGTATTGGTTATGCAGCCTGTCACTGGTGCCATGTAATGGAAAAAGAAAGTTTTGAAAATGAAGAGACGGCGCGGCTGATGAATGAAAACTTTATAAACATAAAAGTTGACAGGGAAGAACGACCCGATATTGATCATATATACATGGATGCTGTACAAGCAATGACTGGAACCGGCGGGTGGCCTTTAAATGTATTTCTTACTCCTGACGGCAGACCTTTTTATGGCGGCACCTATTTTCCTCCCGTAAGAGCTTTCAACAGGAGTAGCTGGAAAGAAATATTAACCGCTATTCATCATTCGTACCGTGAGAAAAAGGATGAGATAACCAGCCAGGCCGAAAAGCTTACGGAACATATTAAGAATTCAAGTGACTTCGGGCAGGGTAAAACCGGAGATGACCGGGCCTCTTTTTCTCAGATAGCCTTAACCGGGATAGCCGGTAATATTTTAAAAACCGCTGATGCAAGCTGGGGAGGATTTGGAAAGGCTCCAAAGTTTCCTCAAACTTTCTCTATCCAATTTCTTCTTCGCCATTATCATTACACAAAGAATGAAGCATCCTTAAAACAAGCCCTTCTTAGCCTTGATAAAATGATATATGGTGGCATTTACGACCAGCTTGGAGGTGGGTTTGCCCGCTATAGCACCGACGATAAATGGCTGGCACCCCATTTTGAAAAGATGTTATACGATAACGCGCTCCTGGTAGATGTACTGGCAGAAGCTTACCAGCTCACAAACAATGATCTTTACAGCGAGACTATTCATGAAACGATTGCGTTTATTGAACGCGAAATGTTGCAGGAGGAGGGCGGGTTCTATAGCGCATTAGATGCTGATAGTGAAGGGGTTGAAGGGAAATTCTACACGTGGAGTAAACAGGAAGTGGAAAGTATATTAAAAGAAGATGCAGGTATTTTTTGCGAGTTTTACGATATAAAAGACGAGGGAAACTGGGAACATGTCAACATTCTTCGGGTTAACAAACCTTTAAGCGAGTTTGCCCAGGAGCGAGGCCTACCAGAAGCCCCGTTAAAAGAACAGCTCGCCGCCGGCAAAGCACAACTCCTTGAAGTTCGTAATCGTCGTATTCGACCTTCAACAGACGACAAGTGTTTACTAAGTTGGAATGCCTTAATGAACATAGCTTTAAGTAAAGCTTATGCAGCAACAGGTCGCGAAAGTTATAAAGAGCTCGCCATTAAAAATAGCTCGTTTTTAGAAAGTCGCTTCATTGATCCGGTAACGGGGGAGTGGAAGCATACTTACAAAAACGGCACTGCAAAATATCCCGCTTTTTTAGACGATTATGCCTATCTCATCAATGCTTATATTCATTTACAGGAAATATCGGGCGACCATTCGTATTTAAAGAAGGCCGCTCAAATAACCAGCATTACTGTAGAGAATTTTTTGGAAGAAAATTCCGGGTTTTTCTTTTTTACATCCAGGTGGCAAAAAGATGTAATTGTACGTAAAAAAGAAGTGTATGATGGAGCGACACCGTCAGGAAATTCCGTTATGGCTTCAAACCTCTGGTACCTGGGAATTATTTACAATAATAAAGACTGGCAGGAACAGGCGTCAAAATTATTGAGGCAGTTAGAAAAGTCAATAATTCGTTATCCTACTTCTTTTGGCAATTGGGCATCTCTTTTTCAACAGGTAGTAAACGGCACTCTTGAAATTGCCATTACTGGCGGTTCTTCTTCAACTATATTGCCGGAAGTGTTAAAAGAATATATCCCAAATAAAGTGCTCCAGGCGGCAGAAGTAGAGACTGAAGACTTCCCGCTTTTACAGGGCAAAGACTTTGGGAATGAACCCCGGATTTACGTTTGTAAAGACTATTCCTGTCAAAAGCCGGTAAAGAATTTACAGGAATTAAAAAGTATGTTAAAATGACCGGTTTTTTAAAAAATCATTTTATATTGTGCTTCAATTCTCATTCTTAATTGACATAACTCTTTCTATCTGAATAATTTTTACTTCGTTCTATTCAAGTTTCACAGTACCCGAAATTTTACTTTTTTGTATTAGTTTATTTTTGAAGGTTATGTTACAATAAACTCTTGCTTGCGTCGTTTTAATCTAACTAGTGCGTCGACTTAAAGAAATTTAACGAAGTTGTACTATGAAAACTTGAATTATTATTTTGTTACATTTGCTTTATACCTATTAATCGTTACAATTGAAAATGAGAAGTCAACTGTTTGCACTTGCAGCTATTACGGCCCTTGCTTTTGGGTCTGCCAGTTGTGGCAAAAAAGGAAAGGCGAAGGGTGTCCCTGACAACGGTCAGCTGATGGGAGCATCTTTCGGAAATATCCAGGGCATGTCCAAACCCTACGGAATGATCTACGTACCACCAGGAACCTTTCATATGGGACCTAGCGATGAAGATGTGAATTTTAACTTTACTGCCCGCAACAAGCAGGTATCAATAAGTGGTTTCTGGATGGATGCCACTGAAATTACCAATAATGAATACCGCCAGTTCGTTTGGTGGGTAAGAGATTCTCTTGCCGCTAAAGAATTGGGATTTGGAAAAGAGACTGACGGCAATTTTGCTGTAGACTGGAAGAAAGTGCCTACCATTAAATATGGTGAAAAGGGTACAATGGAAAAAATTTCTAAACTTACCCTTACACCCGATAACAGGTTATATGGAAAAAATGAAATAGATCCTGAAAAATTACTTTTTAGAGTTGAATCTTTCAATTTGAAAGAAGCAGCTAAACTTGAAAATAAAGGAAAGCCTCGTAGTACTTATGTTATCAAGTATGATGAAAAGATTTATCCGGATACGTTAGTATGGATGAGAGATTTCTCTTATTCATACAACGAGCCAATGGCGAAGCGTTATTTTGCGCATCCTTCTTTTGGAAACTATCCTGTTGTTGGCGTAAACTGGAAGCAGGCTGTTGCTTTTAGCCGTTGGAGAACCAACTATATGAACAGCTACCTGGAAAGAAAGAAGAAAGCTGTAGAAAGCGATTTCCGTTTACCAACAGAAGCTGAGTGGGAATATGCTGCAAGAGGCGGACGTACTCAATCTCCTTATCCATGGGGCGGTCCATACTTAAGAAACAAGAAAGGTTGTTTACTAGCTAACTTCAAACCCGGGCGTGGTAACTATCCTGAAGACGGCGGATTTTACACTGTCAGAGCTGATGCTTACTGGCCTAATGACTACGGTTTATACAATATGTCGGGAAATGTGGCTGAATGGACCACTTCCTTATACTACGAGGGTAGTTACAACTTCCAACATGACATGAACCCTGACATTCGCTGGGACGCTAAAGACACAGATCCTCCCCGGATGAAGCGTAAAGTGGTGCGTGGCGGAAGCTGGAAAGACGTGGGTTATTATCTTCAAACTGGTACCCGTTCTTACGATTACCAGGACACTGCTAAATCTTATATCGGTTTCCGTTGTGTAATTGATTTACCTGCAAATAATCCAAAAAGATAACTTACAGAGAGCCTATCTGATATACTTCTAACTATCTCTTACTTATTCAACTAATTAAAGTGCGGGGGGAACAATTTCCTCCCACCTTTAAACTGTTATTCTATTTTCTATACTTTACATTTTAATATCTAAACATTCCGTAAAAACTAAAAAAAAAACAACTATGTCTTCAGGTGGAAAATCAAGACCAATCGACAGAATTTTAAACGTATTCGTATCAGGTGCCGCGGTACCGGTTTTATTAGGTGCATTATTCAAAATCACCCATGCTCCAGGGGCAGACATCTGGCTAAAAGTAGGATTGTATGTAGAAGCTGCAATCTTCCTGGTTTATGCTCTTCTTTATGCAGTTTCGCCTCCTCCAGAAGGACCTGAGCCAGCAGCGGCTCCCGTTGCTACTCCGGAACTAGGTAATCCTGCTTTAAAATCAATGGAAAAAATGCTGGTCGACGCTGACATTACTCCTGCAAATCTTAATAAATTGAGCGCTGGTTTTCAAAAATTAGGTACCACAGTTAGCAGTATTGCTGAAGTAGGTGACATAGTAAAAACCTCTGGAGATTATGCTCAAAAAACAAAGGCAGCAAGTGTTGCATTAGATGCAGTAACAGACGCTTATAAAACTACAGCAAACTCTCTTTCTACCTTCAATGCAGCCAGTGAAAGTACTAAGCACTTTCATGACCAGGTTCAGGTATTAACGAAAAACCTTTCTTCTTTAAATACTATTTACGAACTTGAATTACAGGAAAGCAATAATCACTTAAAAGCCCTGAATTCATTCTATGGTAAGCTTGCTCAAACTTCAGCAGCAATGGAAGGAAGTGTTGATGATGCGAAAAAGGCTCAGGAGCAAATAGGTTTGTTAGCTACTAACCTGGGAAGACTGAATTCAGTTTATGGAAACATGCTAAGCGCAATGCAAGGCAGATAAATTTAAATTCTAAGAAAAACAATTTTTAATCCGAAATAAACTTAATACTCAGTTATGGCTTTACCTAAAGAGCCCAGGCAGAAGATGATTAACGTGATGTATTTAGTACTAACAGCCTTGTTAGCACTGAATGTGTCTTCTGAAATCCTCAATGCCTTCCGAACAGTTAATGCGAGTTTGGCAAATGCCAACCAAATTATAGAATTAAAGAACAAAGGCCTTTTTACATCTTTCGAAAAGAAAGTTGACGACCCTAAAACTGCTGAAAAAGCAAAAATCTGGCAGGCGAAAGCTCTACAGGCAAAAGGCTTGGCAGATAATCTGTATGATTATATCGAGTCATTAAAGACCGAGGTTTTAGTGGCAGCAGGTCAGAAAGGTGGCGAACACTACAAAGAAGATGACCTTAACGCGCCAACAAGGATCATGGTTGAAGGACCTAAAGGTAAGGAGTTATACAAGAAATTGCAGGACTTCAAAGCCAAGTTGCTGACTATAGACAAAGGCATTCAGGCAAAATTTGAAAAAACGTTACCCATTGATTTGGAATTGCCAAAAAGCAATAACGAAGCAAGTAAAGATTGGGAAGCTGCTTATTTTCGCATGACTCCTGCAATTGCCGCTATTACTATGCTTAGCAAGTTTCAGAACGATGTAAGGAACAGTGAAGCAGAAGTGGTAGATTACTGTCATCAGCAGGTAGGCGCGGTTGAAATTGTATACGACGAATTCCAGGCTTTTGCCGGTACGAATTCTCAGTATCTTATGCCTGGCCAGGAATTGGTAATTACTTCAGGTGTAGGAGCTTTCAGTAAATCTGCCCGTCCATCTATTACCGTTGATGGAGCTGGTGTAGCTTTAAATGCCGAAGGTGTAGCTGAATATAAAACAACAGTTGGTGGTCCGGGAAGTTATACTAAAACTGTAAACATTACTTACGTAAAACCTGATGGTTCAAAAGCATCCATCCTTAAGAAAGTAGATTACACAGTTGGTTCTCCTACAGGAGCAAGTGTAAGTGCAGATGCAGTTAAAGTATTATACATTGGACTTGATAACCCTCTAACTATCACTGGCGGTAGTGCAGGTGCTGAAAAAACGCAGGCTTCAATTGAAGGTGGCGGTGGTTCTTTAAAAGCACTCGGTGGCGGAAAGTACGTTGCAAACGTGAGCACTCCAGGTAATGCAACTATTAATGTAACTGTTGAAGGTAAAACAACTCCTTTCCCATTCAGGGTGAAAAGAGTTCCGGATCCTGTTGCAATGATTGGAGCAAGTGCAGGTGGCAGAATTGCTACCAATGCTATGAAAGCACAGCAAGGTGTTCGTGCAGAGTTAAAAGATTTTGTTTTTGAAGGTGTTAAATACGAGATAGTTTCTTATGTATTTTATGCAACAGGTAATGGTTTCCAGGAAGGTCCTGGAGTTTCTCAGAACTCAGGTGCATACTTTAACGCAGAATCTAAGCGGTTTCTGGAAAAATGCAAACCGGGTTCAACAGTTGTAATTGATGAAGTTAAAGCAAGAGGACCGGACGGAGGTACACGTGTTCTTCCCACGATGGCTTTTAATTTATTCTAATAATTTGTAGTTATGAAAACGAGAATGTTTAAAACAGTGACGGTAGCATTATCAGCTTTTTTGATAATATCGGAGGTGAGTGCCCAGACAAAGCCCCGGAATGCAAAAGCTCGGGCTGGATCAGCATACGGAAGTACGAGTACAGGTTATGGCAATGCCGGGTATTCTACTAACAACGCGAAGGATACCACTAAAAAGAAGAGTCCGGCCCCTGCTGCTGGTGGTTACGGAGCTGGAAGCAGTGCATATGGAGGCGGCAATACCGGCTATGGAAGCAATGCAGCTCCAGCCGGCGCATCATCATCATCTTCTTCTACTCCGATAAACAAGAGTCTTCCTGTTGAACTTGTAAAAGGTTCAGGAAGTGGAATTGGTGACTCTGTCGCACCTTCCTTACGTACTGATAATGCTATCGATCGTCAACTGGTAAAAGATAGAAATCCCTTGGCTTACGAGCACATCCGCGAAGATGATGCTGTTTACAAGCAAAGAGTATGGAGAGAGATTGATACCCGTGAGAAGATGAACATGCCCTTTAGGTATGCAGCAAACGAAGATAACGGAAACCAAAGGTTTATTTCAATTCTTTATAATGCTATTCAGTCTGGCGAGGTTACTGTTTTCAGCGGTGAAGATGACAGGTTTACAACTCCATTAACTAAAGAACAGGTAGCAAAAAATATTACCGGTGGTCTTGATACTATTCCAGTGATGGATCTGAACGGCGAAGTAGTAAAATACGAAGCAAGACAAAGAATGGTTGAGCCCGACTCAATTTACCGTTATCGTCTAAAAGAAGAATGGATTTTTGATAAGGAATCATCCAGGATGTTCGTAAGAATCTTAGGCATTGCTCCTATAATGAAGAAATATACTTCTAATGGCGTGGAATTGGGGGATCAAACACTTTTTTGGGCTTACTATCCCGACCTTAGGCCCACCTTGGCTAAATACGAGGTATTTAATGGTAAGAACTACGCAGGAAGAATGAGTTGGGAAGAATTGTTTGAAAGCCGTTTCTTTACGAGCTATATAACTAAATCCACGCTCGACAATGCGTTTGATAAAAGTCTGAGAGAATATATTAAAGATCCTTTGTTTCGCTTGCTAGAAGGAGAGAATATTAAAGAAAAAATCTTCAACTACGAGCAAGATCTTTGGTCTTACTAATTGAAGAAATAAATTAAACAAAAAGGGCCTGCATTTGCAGGCTCTTTTTGTTTGGTGCAAAAGGCAGTTTTGATTATTTCCGGCTTACTCAAGGCCGCGCAAACAATATATATTCTGTCGTTGCTTATGAAGCTACTCTGGTTTCTTTTCTTCCCTTAGTGTTAGCAACCCGATGGGATATAATTCGAGATTGTAAAAAAAGATTAAAATAAAAACACTCTGTTCCAGTATTCGCTACTTTATATATATCTTTACAGCGGTTTTTCATAGGATATTGGATTTTAAAAACGGGGCTGGATGTTTATCCTGGCCCCTTTATTTTTTATTAATATTCTCACCTGATAATCGTCTACGTTATTTCGTTCTGTTTTTTGAGCCGGCATTATCTCCATTATCTGCTCCGGTTGTGTCACTCTCTTTTACAGTATCTTTTCATGCTGCTCTGTCTTCCGGTTAATTTGCTTTGCTTTAGTTGTAAGCA
Source organism: Segetibacter sp. (assembly GCA_028288485.1). Classification (GTDB taxonomy): domain Bacteria; phylum Bacteroidota; class Bacteroidia; order Chitinophagales; family Chitinophagaceae; genus Segetibacter. The sequence goes on along the minus strand of JAQBNO010000075.1, from coordinate 20,816 downwards.
AACTAGAGAGCGTGTTGCTGTAAGGAGACATTGTTATTGTTGCCGGTTTCACTTTCAGGATTAAAATGCCTTATTACCACCTTTGCCTTTGCTAACCCTATAACCTTCGCTATTTCTTCGAGTGACTTCAACTGAATATTTTTTACTGACTTAAATTCCTTAAGCAACTGTTCGGCTGTTGACTTACCAATACCTCTAATATTCTCCAGTTCATTTTTAAAAGTCCCTTTACTTCTTTTCTGCCTGTGAAAAGTTATTCCAAACCTGTGCACTTCGTCTCGTATTCGTCTTATGAGTTTAAGGCTTTCACTATCCCATGGTAGTTTTATTGATTGTTTATCTCCGTGAAAGAAAATCTCTTCTTCATTTTTGGCAAGCCCTACTACTGTAAATGCTCCCACAAGATTTAATTCCCGGATACCTTCCATTGCTGCGTTCAGTTGGCCCTTTCCGCCATCAATAATCACTAACTGCGGAAGTGGCTGATCTTCTTTTATAAGCCGGCTATATCGTCTTAAAACCACCTCTTTCATGGTTGCAAAGTCGTTTATGCCTTCAACAGTTTTCACGTTATAATGCCTGTAATCGTTTTTACTCGGAATTCCTTCTTTAAAGCATACCATTGCACTTACCGGGTAACTTCCCTGGAAATTGGAGTTGTCAAAACATTCAATATGAAGGGGGGCTTCCGACAGTTGCAAATCCTTTTGTAATTGATAGAGAACCGCCTTTTTTTGGAGGTCGGTTTTTCCTTCTAGCTGCAGTATTTTTTTCTTTCTCAGCTCTTCCGTAAAGTAGTTGACGTTTTTTAGAGACAGGTCCAGTAATTTCTTCTTATCTCCGCCTTTCGGTATCGTTACAGCAATGTCATTTAATGCAAAATCTATTTCAAAAGGAACTATAATTTCATTGGCAAGGCTGTTAAATGTTTCTCTTAACTGAAGGATCGCCAGCGGTAACACTTCCTCTTCACTTTCTTCAAGCTTTGTTTCAACCTGTACAGTGTGCGTTTGCACAATTGCGCCATTGTATACCATTAAATAGTTGACATAAGCTGTATCACCTTCTTTTAAAATTGAGAATACATCCAAGTTTGACAAATGTTTGCTGACAATAACAGAGCGTTCCTGGTAATTCTCCAGGTGCTCAATTTTCTTTTTGACCAGCTCCGCTTTTTCAAAGTCAAGGTTAGTTGCATGTTGTAGCATTTCTGCTTTAAAACGCTGTATTATCGGCTGCAGGTTTCCCTTCAGTATGTTGCGGATCTGGTGCAAAGCTTCGGCATAATCCTGGTCCGACTGCCTGGCTTCGCAGGGCCCTTTGCAGTTCCCTAAGTGAAATTCAAGACACACCTTAAACTTACCTTTTTGTATATTTGACTGAGTTAAATTGAGTTTACAGGTACGTAACGAAACGTTTTGTTTTATAAATGTAAGTAACTCTCTAACCTTTGCTACAGAGGTGAATGGTCCCAAATATTCCGAACCGTCATTTATCTTCATCCTCGTTAAGAAGACCCTTGGGAATGGCTCTTTTTTAATAACTATATAGGGAAAAGACTTGTCATCCTTAAGGTCGATATTGAACTTAGGTTTGAATTGTTTTATCAGTGAATTTTCGAGAAGAAAGGCATCCGCTTCGCTATCTGTTATTGTAAATTCAACACTTCTTATTCTTTGAACAAGTTCATGTGTTTTGTAATTAGTAAACGTTTTAGTAAAGTAACTGCTGGTACGTTTCCTCAGATCTTTTGCTTTTCCTACATATAATAATTCATGGTGTGCATCGAAATACTTATAAATGCCAGGTTGATGCGGTATTGTATGTGCTATTTGTTGAAATTCCTGCCCGGTCATAATACACTAATTATTAACTCTTTTCGTTCCATACAACGATTGTCTGGTGCGAAATTTCCTTTTTATCCGGCATCTGCACCAGTCGGTTTACCATAAAACTTTCGTTTGTTTTCCAGCTTAATTGCTCTAATGCAGTGCTGTCGGAATAATTGAAAAATTTGCGCATAAAAACCCGCTTTACTGTTTCACCGTCTTCGTCAAGTAAAACCTCAACATTTTGAACTTCCAGTTCTTTATTTGTTGTTGTGTAACTGATTGTAAAGCTTTTGGTGGTTTGATCGTGAAAAATATTTTCTACGTAAAACTTTTTTAACGCGGGGTCATTGATGTCAGGTTTTACAAATTGATTTGAAATTTCCTTAAAAGCGGACACATCGATGGGTATTGAATCTCTTTTATCGTTTGTAATATCAATTTTATAAATATAATAAGGTGTCTTATTAACTTCGTCAATTTGCGACTTTACAAATTGGGAGACCTGGAAAAAGGTAGTTGTGTCATTTACAGCTGGCTTACTTTCCCCCGTCTCCTTTTTAGTTTCTTTGCATGAAAAGTAGAACAGGGGAACTATAAGAAGAAGAATGCTGGATTTTTTCATCCGGCAAAAATAGTATAACAAAATGAGGCTGAAAAAATGCGGCTGTTAAAGAAATTTTTACTTCAGCGGGAAAAGTGAAATAGCGCAGGCAATACCCTCCCTATATATCCTTGTGTTGGTATTCAAAAACCTGTACCAACCTTTTTTTAATTAAGTTGTAGAGCGGTGCCGTGATATAGACACATTATTACAAAACCTGGGAAAAGACAAATCATGGAACAGCTGACGAACGAAATGCGACGCAACAAAAGCCGCTTCTTAGCGGATGCCGGTACCAAAAAACTTGGAACGAACGAATCTAAATCAAAAGGAAGGAAGCTGTTCGCGAGGCGAGAATTAACAGAAAAATAAATGCCTAAACAAGTACTTTTCTCAAAAGAATAAAGCGGTTATTAATGAAATACCTTCGACACACCTAGTTTAATTCCGTAATCCAATAAATGCTCTTTTATAAAATATCGCCGAATAAAGGTGGAGTAGGGCTGGTAGCGTAATTGCGGACCAAGCTGCCATTTATATTGCCCTGCCTTAAAGGTTATAAATGTTTCTATATTGCTGTTAATATTCCACCGGCGAACCATATCCGGATTTTCGGTATAATTCTTAAAGTTTGTTGTAAGGAGGTAAGCATTACGGTTCATTAAGTATGTTGGCTGAATACTTCCTGCTACATTCAGCTGAATCTTTTTATTGCCGATAATTTCCCATTCAATACCCAACGGTACCGATAATTGGTAATACCGGTTCACCAATTCCGCAGCGTTGAAACCGTTGTTAGTACGGTATACAGCATAGGTATTAACTGTATCAAAACCGTTGCTGCCTGCTAAAGCTATGCTGGCCACTTCAGTATTTGAATGGTATGCTTCGATGCTATACTGGCGCACATTAAATTGTAAGCCTGATTTTACACGTACTTTGTTTGAAAGATAATACATGAAGTTGACACCTGCTTCTATGCCTGTTCCAGGCTTATGCCTCACAACGTTGTTCACATCTGTTACATAATTTAATCCTACTGGTCCGGCCGTATTATCCTTTGATAATGTTCTGTCTTCGTTGAGCTTCCTATAGCTGAACGAAGGGGCTATATACACCTGGTATCCAAACTTATTTTTTAAAGTCTTCGCCTTTGAAGTTGTAAATAATGATAGATCACTGCTATGGTCTTTTAAAAAGTCATCCACCATATTTTTATCATTATGCTCCTTAGCAATTGGAATGGTTTCGACGGCTATTCTTTTTCTTTCAGGAATTTTTTCTTCAGTAACAGTGGTCACAGCATCTTCAGACTCTTCAATTTTACGGTTATCCTGTAATTGAATGATGGGAGGATTTTCAGGTAGAGCTTTTACATATCGGTTTTTCTTAGTTGAAGACAAGGCGACAATAGTCTTTTTTATTTCGGCTCGGACAGTATTTGCGATGTTATCACCGTGAATTTTGTTGTTTAAAGCACTGTGGTCCGCGGGTGTTATAACTTCAGTTGAAGCGGTAACTGGTCTGTCCAGATTGTCACCAGGTAAAATAGACCTGTCAATTTTTTCAGTAGGGAATGTATTTGAAGAGGTCAGTTTACTCAGAACATTATTAGGTTGCTGAGTTGTGAAGTTGTTACGTACTGTTTTAACAGGAGACTCTAAAGCAAAAATGTTAGGTTTAGGAGTAAAATAGACGGTGATCATTACCGTAACACTTAAAAGTGCTGATGCAGCAATGGTTAGTGCAGGCCATTTCTTATCACCGTGCAACTTCTTATTAATATCTCGCCATACTGTATCTTTCGGATACATTCGGTGGTTTCTTACCTGGTCCTGAAGAAACTCTTCGAACTCATCTTTTGTAAAATTGTCTTCCATCTACTCAAATACTTTTAATCACTTCTTTATTCCCGCAAGCCAGCTAAACTGTGCTTTCGGTTTTTCCAGAATGTTTTTCTTAACAAGAATGTTTTCCAGCATTGCTTTTGCCCTTGTATACTGGCTTCTGCTTGTACTCTCTTCAATATCCAGCATTGTCGAAATTTCCCTATGGCTATAACCTTCAATGGCGTAAAGGTTTAAAACAGTGCGGTAACCTAATGGTAACAGGCGTATACATTCTGTTACCTGTTTTGCCTGCATAATAGAAGGAATGGTTTCCTCTTTTATGTAAACGAACCCGGCTTGAGCCAGATCTACGCTGTCATTAAATTTCTTATACTTTTTCAAAAAGTTAATACAGGTATGAACAATTATTCGTCTAATCCACCCTTCAAAAGCACCTTTGTTTTGAAAAGTATGTATTTGGGTAAAAACTTTTATAAATCCTTCCTGTAGCATATCCTCCGCGTCTTCCCGGCTTTGTGCAAACCGGTAACAAACAGACAGCATTTTAGGGCTGAACCGGTTATACAACTCCCTCTGTGCAGAGGGATCATTGTGAAGACAACCTGCAATTATAAATTCTTCTGTCATGAAGCTATTAAGTAATATTACCCGTAAAATAAGACAATTTATCTGAGCAAATGCTGCTCAGGTTGATATTTTTTTAAAAAGACCGGTAGAGATATGATTATTAATGTAAATGCGGTATAATTTGATTTTATTGAACAAACACGCCGATGACAAGAGCGTTTATTTAAATTCGACGGCATTTAAAAATGATATGGTTACTAATGCAACTCATGCTATTTTTATGCTTCATCTGCTTAATTCAACCAGCTTATATGAATACTATTCTTGTACCTACAGATTTTTCTGCAACCGCAAAAAACGCGGCTTTGTATGCCATCCAACTTGCAACCCAACTGCACGCTACAAAAGTAATTTTATATAATGCTTACCAGGCTTTTCCTCCTATTATTACTGAACCTACTGCACCGGTTATACCGGTCATGGATGTTGATACACTAAAGGGTATCAGTAAAAACAGCATGATGCAATTTAAGCAAAGCCTGCAGGCGTTTTGCCCGCAAGAAATACTATTAGAGGAGAAAATTGAATATGCAATCATTGCCGACGATATAAATAAAATTTGCCGGGAGAACAAAGCCGATTTGATAGTTCTTGGTATTACAGCTACCAGTAAAATTGAAGAAGTTTTAATTGGAAGCACTGCAATCAGTATTGTAAAGCAAACTAAAGTTCCTGTGATTATTGTACCTCAGGGTGCCACTTACTCTATTATTAAAAGTATTATGCTTGCCTGCGACTATAAAAGAATTGCGGAAACAACTCCCGTTTCAGCAATCCAAAGCATTTTAGATGCAACAGAAGCCAGGTTGCACATCGTAAATGTTTATGAAGGTAACCGGGAAATGAATGCTGATATAGCTTCTCAAAAGGAGTTACTGCTTTCTTTTTTTAAGGAATATAACCCGCAGTTTTATTTCGAGAACAACCACAGCTTTATAACAGCAATTAACCAGTTTGTTGATACTCACAGTATAGATTTGATAATTACTATTCCCAAAAAGCACGGCTTTTTTGAAGGATTATTTAAAGAGAAACATGCTAAACAACTGGCTTTTCATAGCCATGTTCCTCTTATGTTCATCCACCAGGAAGATCTATAAACAGAATGTTACGATCAATTAATAACTGTATTCATCGATTTTCAGGACTTATTATTTTGGTACCATCAGTGTCTTTTTATGGCAGCAGCCGTTGCGTCGCACTCTTGTGCTGCAGGTAATGGCATGTGCGGTTCCGCGAATAGCGGAGACGTTCATCCGGCTATATTTGTGCAACTAACTAAGAAAGGTATTTTCCTACAATCGGCACCCTTCTTCCAACACCAAATGCTTTGGGGCTTACTCTTATGATCGGGCAGAACTGGTTACGCTTATACTCGTTGCTGTTTACCAGTTTCAGTATCCGGTCAACTACGGCTGCATCAATTCCCCGGTCTTTGATTTCCTGCGGTCCTTTACGACGCTCTATGTATTGATATAGAACTTCGTCAAGGATATCATATTCGGGTAAACTATCAGCATCTTTTTGATCGGGTCTTAATTCGGCACTCGGAGCTTTATGTATAATGTTATCTGGTATTATTTCCTTATTGCGGTTGATGTATTCAGCAAGGGCATAAACCTGTAGCTTATAACAATCTCCCAGTACGCCAATGCCACCAGCCATGTCGCCATATAAAGTGCCGTAACCTGTTGCGAGCTCGCTTTTATTGGAGGTGTTTAATAAGATATAACCGAATTTGTTTGCAATGCTCATCAGCAAATTTCCCCGGCTGCGACTTTGAATATTTTCTTCTGCAATGCTGAAAGGCAGGTCTTTGAAAATAGGTTTTAATGTAGCAAGAAAGGCCTCATAAACCTGCGTAATCTTTATGATATCGTAAGGGTTGCCAAGGTTCTCACTAAGTTTAACAGCATCGTTTACAGAATGCTCAGTGCTATAAGGAGAGGGCATTAAGACCGCTCTCACATTTTCTTTGCCTAAGGCTTCACAAGCCAAGGCAAGGGTAACTGCGCTATCAATCCCGCCTGAAGAGCCAAGAATAGCTTTCGTAAAACCCATTTTTACAAAGTAATCTTTAATACCGTGAACTAAAGCTGTATGTATTCCCGGGATGTTTAATTTGGGATTGTATAACGAAGGGTTAGGCTTAAAATGAGCCAAAGGTTTTATATTATCCTCAGTATTTTCGACTATAGTTCCATCATCGTTTAAAGTAACGCCATCGACTGCTTCTTCAAAGCAAGGCAAAGCTTTGCAAAGATTTCCTTCGGCATCAAAAATCAGGGAAGCTCCATCGAAAACAATTTCAGTTTGGCTACCAACAGCATTGCAATAAAACATCGGAATTTTATACTTCAGTACGTTTGATTTTATAACCGATTTTCTTTCTTCTTCATGTATGTAATCAAACGGCGATGCACTTAAGTTGATCATTACGTCGGGCTTTTGCTCCATTAGTTTATCCATAGGGCAAACCCGGTACAATGGGTTGTCGTTGATGTTCCAAATGTCTTCACAAATGGTTACTGCCAGTTTTTTACCTTTAAATTCAAGCACTTTCCAATCAAAAGCAGGTTCAAAATACCGGTATTCGTCAAATACGTCGTAGGTTGGCAATAACGTTTTGTGCACTTCACCCTTTATCTTTTGCTCGTATAAAAGAAATGCAGCGTTAAAAAGATCTTTGCCTTCGGCGATAGGGTTACGGGCAGGTGAACCTACCAGCACTCCTATCGTGTCTGTATGTTGCTTAATTTCATCTATTGCTTCATAGCATTTATTAATGAAGTCGTTGAACTCCAGAAAGTCGCGTGGAGGGTAGCCGCAGATACACAATTCACTAAAAACAACAAGGTCAGCTCCCTGGCTTTTTGCTTCCTCAATAGCTGAAATTATCTTTTTGGTATTCTCTTCGAAATTTCCAATGTGGTAGTTCTGTTGTGCAAGAACAATTTTCATAATGCAAATTTGACTTTTTATTGTTACATAAAGTTCATGCCTTCCTGTAATTTGCGGGCAAAGAACTAATATGAAGCGGTTTTGTGTCTACTTTTTGATTATCTTAATGATTACCAGTTGCAATGGCAAGAAGATTCCCGATGTATCGAGTATAAAAGTGGACCTGCAATTGCAGCGTTTTGATCAAGAATTTTTTTCTTTGGATACAAATAATGCAAATCAATCCCTTGAGCAGTTGCATCAAAAATACCCGGGGTTTTTGCAGGATTTTATTTTTAATATACTTGCACTTCCTCCCCAGCCCGATAGTTCTGCCGCGGTAGAACAGCAAATAGGTTATTTTATCAGCTCTTATAAACCTTTAAAAGACTCTGCCGACCGAATTTTTACCAACATTGGCGATATTGAAGATGAAGTGAAAAGGGGACTGCAGTTTGTAAAACACTATTTTCCTTCTTATAAGTTACCGAACAAGCTTATCACTTTTATCGGCCCCATTAATAGTTACGGAAACATATTAACTACAGATGCTCTTGCCGTCGGGTTGCAACTGTACATGGGTAAAAATTATTCGCTTTACCAAAGTGAGGCGGGCCAGCAGTTGTACCCAGCTTATATTTCAAGGCGATTTGAGAAAGAATACATCCCGGTTAATTGTATTAAAACAATTGTTGATGACATTTTCCCCGATAACAATGCAGGCCGCCCTTTAATTGAACAGATGGTGCAGGCAGGTAAAAGATTGTATTTGCTCGACCAGCTAATGCCGGAAACGGCAGATACGCTAAAAACAGGCTATACAAAGACACAGCTGGACGGATGTTATAAAAATGAAGAAACGATATGGAGTTATTTTGTTCAAAATGATCTTTTATTTACATCTGATCCGTCAATTAATAAAGACTACATGAATGATGCACCCAGAACGCAGGCATTCGGAGAGGAGTCCCCCGGTTTTATAGGACAGTTTGTTGGTTGGCAAATAGTAAAAAAATGGATGGCAAAAAATGAAAAAGTGTCAATCGAAGAATTATTGCAGGCAAATCCAAAAACAATTTTCGACCAGGCGAAATACAAGCCCTGAGAAGGAAAGTCATTAAGTCAAAAAGTCAAAACGCATAAGTGGCGAAAGGGTCGATTGTGGGAAGATGAATATAGCTACTACAAGTACAAGAGAGCCCCGCTACTTCTTATTGCATAGCGCCTTCCTCCTAATTCATCTTATACGGGACCACCATTTCGAAGGCCGGAATATTCACTTCAAAAGTAGCTTTGTTATTCATGTTTTCCATTACATACTTCCCTGACATTTTCCCCATTTCGGTTCTTAAGTTACAACCGCTTACATATTGAAACTGTTGACCAGCTTGTAATAACGGTTGTTGACCAACTACACCTTCACCTTCTACCTCCCGATATTCACCGTTACTATCGAAGATGTGCCAATGCCTGCGGTGCAATTGCACAGTAAAGCTATTATGGTTTTCAATGGTTATACGATAGGCGAACATAAACTCATTATTAACCGGGTTACTATAATCGGGTTGATAAAAAGTTTCTACGCTTATTTGTACTCCCTCAGAAAGTTTTGATATCATATGAGGCAGATTTTAGTAAAAATAAACAAAATTTAAAAAGGCATTTAAACAAATTATGCAAAGACTTTACCAACAATGTCAAGAGTTATATTCTGTAATATGCAGTAGTGTTTGAAAAGCACCATTGATGTGGGCAAACGAGTATAAAGGCTTTGAATAGGAGGTAGAATTTTTGTATAAAAAATTACGGTAAGACCAGGATTAGAATTGCCGAATTCATCGACGTAAACGGGTTTAAATACAGAAAATAATGCAGGAGATTTAAAGTTCTGCTATTAGCACAAAAGTTACCTTTGCAAGGATAAATTATTTTAAAAACAATACTTATGACAAAAATTGCTGTAGCTAAAGGAGACGGAATAGGTCCTGAAATTATGCAGGCTGTTCTTCATATTTTTAAATCTGCCAATGTTCCGCTGGAATATGAGTATGTTGATATGGGGAAGTGGGTTTTCGACAAAGGATACAGCAATGGAATGACTCCCGCAGCTCAGCAAACAATAGAAAGCCTTGGGATCTTATTTAAAGGCCCAATGGAAACGCCAAAAGGAAAAGGGGTAAAAAGCGTAAACGTTACTGCACGGAAAACGTGGAATACTTATGCAAACAAGCGCGTATTTCAAACGCTTCACGGTGTAGACACGGTTTTTTCAAAGGCCGGCATTCCTATCGACATAACAATTGTTCGTGAAAATATTGAAGATACCTACGGCGGAATTGAACACATGCTCACGCACGATGTTGCCCTTAGTCGTCGTTTTATAACCCAGCCCGGAAGTCTGCAGGTGATTAAATATGCATTCGAAATGGCCAAGAAGAAAGGTACCAAGCGTATTACCTGCGGCCATAAGGCAAACATTATGAAGCTGACCGACGGATTATTTCTTGAAACTTTTTACGAAGCAGCAAAAGAATATCCCGAGCTAAAGGCCGATGATATTATTGTTGATGACCTTTGTATGAAGCTGGTAACGCGTCCTGATCTGTTCGATGTGGTGGTTTTGACCAACCTGCAGGGAGATATTGTTTCAGACCTTTGTGCCGGTCTTGTAGGAGGTTTGGGTTTCGCTCCATCAGCAAACATTGGCGACCATATCTCTATTTTCGAAGCGGTTCATGGAACTGCTCCCGATATTATGGGAAAAAATATTGCAAACCCTACCGCGTTATTATTGAGCGGCCTGGCTCTTTTGCGCCACGTAGGATTAATGGAAAGCGCATCAACTATTGAAAATTCGTTGTTGTACACCTTGGAACAAGGATATCATACAGGTGATTTCGGAGATAAGTCGAAACCTGCTCTTAATACTACTGAATTCGCTGAGGCAATCATCGGCAATTTTGGAAATGTTCCTGCAAATAATCCAAGGCCACATTTAGAAAATCAGCCGGTTACTCCTACTGTTTTTAAGCTTCTTAAAAACCCAATGCTTGAAAACCGCGAAAACATTAATGAAACGATTATTGGAGTAGACATGTTTATTGAAAGCAACGAACAACCTTCTATCATCGCAGAAAAATGCCTGCAGCATACTTTTGGATTGTTCAAGCTTGTCACCATCAGCAATCGTGGTACACAGGTGTGGCCGACTGGCAGTATGTTTACCAACCTCGTAAATACGTATGCATGTCGTTTCGAAAGCATTGGCGAAGTGCCGGTAACTCAAACAGATATTATTGAATTATACAGGCATCTTGCCCTGGATTTTAAAATCTGTTCAACCGAGCTTTTAAATGTTTGGGATGGTAAGAAGGCTTATTCTCTGGCTGCAGGGCAGTAAATTGGGAATTAGAAATTAGAAATTAGGTAATTGAGGAATCAGGAATAAAGATCAAAATCGCGACTTTTAAATATGTGTTATAGCCCGCTTTTTTAGCGGGTTTTTTGTGGTTGCCAGCCCAGGAACACGAAAATAACTTTTGTTGCGACGCTCCGTTTTGTCGGTAGAAATTCTGTTCAGCAACGAAGACAGGAAGTGAGTTGTTAACTTTTTAAACAGCAGTATTTGTTAACAGAACAAGCTGTATTTTTATAACCTAATTTAAAAGAATGCGCACTTTAATACTTACTGCTTTATTGTTTACCGTTATTTCTGCAAGCGCTCAATCTTATTTACCCGGAAGTTTTATCGATATGGGCTACAGGGGAAACTTTGCAAACAACATTCATTTAAACGACAGTGCTTCGAAAAAGAAGTGGTTTGTAAGTAAGTATAGTGGTATTTCTACAAGCTTTAGTTTTTTCAAAGGCGGAAATGCAACGGTTGTTTCTGCTCCTTTAGGTTTGCAACTAAACCGAACCCTTAATAATAATTTGTATGCTTTTGCAGGTGTGTCTGTCGCGCCTGCTTACGTTAACTTCAATTCATCTTTAATGAATCCTGGTTTCAATAAATTGGACCGCGGCAATACCTTCAATTCGCGTTCATTGGGAATTTATTCAAGAGCTGAACTCGGGTTAATGTACGTGAATGACGAAAGAACCTTTTCAATTTCAGGAAGCATAGGAGTTGAGAGAAATGATTTTCCGATGCGTGGATTTACACCGCTGAATTCAAACAATCAGATTGTCTATCCGGCAAAATGATACCTTACTGGTAGAGTTAGGAAATTACAACTAATTTTTGCAAACAGCCTTCTTTTATCCCATCCTTTATTTTCTCTACAAGACCTTGCAGGCTTTCTCTGCGATTGTTTATTGTCATTAGTAAAAAGATCGTCAGTTCAATTCTGAGGTTTTGCTGGTTACGAAGGTTCTTATCAATAGTTATAAAATAATCAAAGCCATTAAAAACAATTAGTCCTAAAAGTTTGCCGTTCTTATTGCCCTGCACCCCATGTCACGAACCGTTTTAACCTCGTATTCGCGACCAAAGTCTGCTTTTAACTTACGTGGTAAGTTTTCATCAAGCAAAGTTTTCATTAAGAACTTTTTCAGTTGTAATTGTCATTTTTGCCATCTCTAAAACTTGTATGGCGGCCTCTTTTGTAACGGTCGGATAATCGTCTGAAAATTCCAGTAAATCATCGCCTCCCCTTTATAATCGAATAAAGTTTAAATGGGTACTCTCGTGCCTGTAAAAACAGGAGTTCCTCCCATAGTCACTTCGTCTATATTAATTACACCATAATTTATTGTTTGAACAATTTAGTTTAATGTTATAAATATGCAGTGATTTGGTTGTCTGTCCTATATCTTCTTCGTATTCTTAAACCCATTCTTTAAAAGCCATTGAAGCACTTTTTCTCTTTGATCTCCCTGGATAATTATTTGCCCGTCTTTCACGCTTCCACCTGTTCCACAAAAATTTTTTAGTTTTTTACCAAGGTCTTCCAGGTCTTCTTCCCTGCCAATAAAATTGTCTACTAAAGTAACAGCTTTGCCTGCACGTTGTTTTGTATCCAGCCTCACTTTCAGCTTTTGCTGGTTTTCTGGTAACGTTTCATGCACTTCTTCCGGCTCTTCTTCAAACTTGAAATTTGGATCGGTGCTAAATACAAAGCCCCGGGTATCGGGTTTAATTTTTTTACTCATGTTTTTCAAAAGTTGATGGATGACGACAGGGATAAAACGATTAGATTTCTGCTTTTAAACTCAAGTCCAGGCTTTTTGCCTGGTGGATAAGGGCTCCTACACTTATGTAATCTACTCCTGTTTCAGCGTACTGTATTATATTTTGCTGGTTGATACCACCACTTGCTTCTGTTTCAAATTTGTTACTGATAAGTTTTACTGCTTCTTTAATTTCGTCGGGTGAAAAATTGTCAAGCATCACTCTGAACACTTTTCCTTCTCCTACTTGTACCACTTTTTTTACATCTTCCAGCGTTCGGGTTTCAACTTCTATTTTAAGTCCTGGCTTTGTAGTCTGAACATAGTTCCAGGCTTTATTGATAGCAATTTCAATACCCCCTGCAAAATCAATATGGTTATCCTTCAGCATGATCATATCGTATAAGGCAAACCGGTGGTTGATGCCGCCACCGATTCGTACTGCTTCTTTTTCAAGCAACCGAAAGTTGGGCGTTGTTTTCCTTGTATCTAAAATCTTTGTGTTGTAATCCTTCAACAGGTTGGAGTAAAAGTCGGTAAGGGTTGCTATTCCACTCATTCGTTGCATGATGTTTAATACAAGCCTTTCACATTTTAAAATTGTATGAACAGTCGCTTCAACATCAAAAGCTTTTTCACCCACCACCATTTGGTCGCCGTCTTTTTTGCAGGCAATAAAATCGGCGGTCGGCTCAACAGTTTTAAATATGGTTTCTGCTACCGCCATGCCCGCTAAAACGCCCTCCTGTTTGATCTTTAAAACCGCCTTTCCTCTTTCATTTGCAGGAATACAGCTAAGTGTAGAGTGATCGCCGTCACCTACATCTTCGTTTAGTGCTTCTGTAATTAAATGATGCAACTTTTCCTGGTATGTACTCATAAAAACAAAGCTACAAAAACAGCGATTAAAACATTTGCCGAAACTAACTGAAGATGCAATAATCACTTGTCTTTGGTGCCAAACCAGAATTTACAGCAAAAGTGTTAGTGCAACTGCCAAATTCGTGAGTTGGCTTGGCCTTCTTCTCCTCAAGGAGAAGGAACGGGGATGAGGTTGAAATGCTGCGTAAAGAATCTACAAGTACAAGGGAGTGACACAACGATGTTGAGTAAAGTACCGACCGTTGAAGCAAAAAAATAATAAGGGTAAGTGGACATCGGAAGTGCATTTTCCATCAATCCCAACATCTCATTCATGGCAGTTCAGACAAAAAAGCCCCGTTTTTCAACGAGGCTTTTTTGATATTTGAAAAATTCATTAGCTAATTCTGACTGTTATTATTTGGGGGCGACCTTCTTTGGTTTTCATCATGATCGAAAGTTTATAACCCTCGCCTCCATTTGTAAGTTTGCCCGCTATATACATTGTTCCACCCATTTCTCTTTGCGAAGACAATTCAAATCCTTTTATGTTATTATTATCAAAAAAAGATTTAAGCGCTATGCCCGCCTGGTTTTTACCGATACTTTTAATTTCGTCTTTATCAGGGAATTTTAGGTCAAGAATTTTATCGAAATAATCAGAAACCTGGTCGGCATTGCCTGTTTTTAAAGCACTTACGATGTGATTTGCATCCTGAGCTCTTACGCTAAAGGCAGCGAAAAGAACCATTATTATAAATATAATCTTTTTCATTTTTTGTTGTTTACGTTAAAACGCTAAGCTATTGGCGAAAAATATGCCAAACTGTGGATTTATTAAAAGATAGTTCGACTTTTGCAACTTGAACGAATTCTTAAAAATGAAATAGTTTTATAGTATGGAAAATAAAAGAGTGCTTTTAGTAATCATGGACGGCTGGGGACTTGGCAAGAACAAGACTGCCGATGCAATACAGAATGCAAACGTTCCTTTCGTTACTTCTTTGTATAGTAAATATCCTAACACAACCTTAATCACCTCCGGTGAAGATGTAGGCCTTCCCGAGGGCCAGATGGGAAACAGCGAAGTGGGTCACATGAACATTGGAGCCGGAAGAGTTGTCTACCAGGAACTTCAGCGCATTAATGTTGCTATCCGCAATGGAGAGTTTTCAAGAAACGAGGTTTTGGTGCGGACCATAAGGCACGCCAAAGAAAATAATAAACCCCTTCATTTAATGGGCCTGGTGAGCGACGGTGGCGTGCATAGCCACATTAACCACCTTAAAGCAATTGTGTTTTTATGTAAATCTGAAGGGCTAAAGGAACTTTATATACATGCATTTACCGATGGTAGGGATTGCGATCCGAAAAGTGGTCTTCACTTTATTACCGACCTGCAGCAACACCTGGATGTATCTGTAGGAAAAATCGCTTCTGTTACCGGTCGATACTATGCTATGGATCGCGATAAACGTTGGGAGAGGGTGAAGCAGGCATACGATTGTATGGTGAAAGGTGTGGGGCAGACAGCTTCCTCAGGAATGGTAGCAATTCAGCAGTCTTACGATAGAAATGAGACAGACGAATTTATAAAGCCGACCGTAATCGTTGACGCTGATCAAAAACCAATTGCAACAATAAAAGACGGCGACGTTGTATTATGCTTCAACTACCGAACCGACCGTTGCCGGGAAATTTCGGAAGTGTTGACACAGGAAGACTTTCCCGCACAGGATATGAAGAAATTGAACCTATGGTATACTACTCTTACTGAATACGATAAAAGTTTCAAAGATGTTCATGTCATCTTTCAAACCGATAATTTGAACAATACTTTAGGTGAAGTGTTGGCCGCCCATCGCAGGAAGCAAATACGTATTGCTGAAACAGAAAAGTATCCGCATGTGACGTTCTTTTTCAGCGGAGGACGGGAGGTGCCTTTTGAAGGAGAGAGTCGTATACTAATTCCGTCACCAAAAGTCGCTACGTACGATCTTCAGCCCGAAATGGGAGCGAATGAAATAACCAATGCGATTGTTCCGGAAATTGAAAGTAAATCAGCCGACTTTATCTGCCTTAATTACGCTAATGCTGATATGGTGGGTCATACGGGTTTTTTCAATGCTGTAGTGCAAGCGGTTGAAACAGTTGACCGATGCGTCGAGCGGCTTGTAACTGTAGCTTTAAAAAGTGATTATGCTGTTTTCATTATTGCCGATCATGGTAATGCCGATTTTATGATCAACGACGATGGAACGCCTAACACCCAGCACTCACTAAATCTTGTTCCGTTCTTTATTGTCGACAATACTTTTAAGGGAAAGATTAAACCGGGCAAACTTGGCGACTTAGCACCAACCATTCTTACAATGATGAATATTCCTATTCCCAAAGAAATGACCGGCAATATTTTGATAACGCAATAGACCATTTTCATGAAAATTTTCAAAAGAGTACTGCTGGCACTATTGGTTGTGTTGATTGTTATCCAGTTTGTTCAACCTGCTAAAAATATCTCTAAAGCACGCTCACCTCACGATATTGCGTTCCTTTATCATGAACCGAGTAATGTTCGTTCTATCTTAGATAAGGCCTGTAACGACTGTCATAGCAACAATACCCGTTATCCCTGGTATAACAACATACAACCTGTTGCCTGGTGGTTAAACGATCACGTGGAGGAGGGTAAAAGGGAGTTGAATTTTAATGAGTTCGGCGCATACCGTCTCTCAAAACAATATCATAAATTGGAAGAGGTCGTGGATAAGGTAAAAAAGAGTGAGATGCCATTGAGCTCATATACCATCATTCATACCGACGCTAAATTAACAGACGTAGAGATAGCTAGTTTAACCGAGTGGGCGAACTCGATCATGGCACAGATGAAAACAAAATACCCGGCAGATAGTTTGGTAAGGAAAAAGCAACCGGGGCAGGATGCGAGATGATCTCTAAAGTATTTTTTTGGAGTGTAGATGGGGCCGCCCGATGTAATTACACCAATAGTTTTTTTTTTGAGCCGGGCATTTGTTCTAAACGCGTCGTCCGTTGCGTCGCACAGCGTATACGGAATAACATTATGCTGCGCGTAATTCAAACAATTTTATTTCTCCATAGTAACCGGGTGGGGAACAAATTTTGTAATCATAAAACGTGAAGCAATACGATTATATTATTTCAGGGTCAGGAGCCGCGGGTTTAAGCTTGTTGATGCGGTTCATGCAACACAAGGCTTTTGATAACAAAAACATTTTAGTAGTTGACAAAGCACCAAAGGATCAAAACGATCATACCTGGTGTTTTTGGGAGAATAAACCCGGATTATTTGAGCCGGTTGTCCATCACCAATGGCAGCAGGTTCATTTTTTTTCGAGCTATTATTCCGGCCTCATCGATCTTTCTCCCTACCACTATAAAATGATCAGGAGCATCGATTTCTACAACTACGTCTTGCAGGAAGCCTTGAAACATCCCAATGTTACATTTAAATACGGAAATGTTGAAGCTGTAGGAAATGAAGGCAACAGGGGTCTTGTAATTGTTGATGGCGAACGTTACACTGCCGATCATGTCTTTAACAGTATACTATTTACACAGCCAACTGTTCCTGCAGGCAAGCATTATTTGTTACAGCATTTTAAAGGCTTTGTAATAGAAACAAAAGAGCCGGCTTTTAATCCAATGGAGGCAACCTTAATGGATTTTAGGGTAAGTCAACAACACGGTACAACCTTTATGTATGTTTTGCCTGTTGCCAATAACCGGGCATTGGTTGAATATACTCTATTTACGAAAGAGGTGCTTGCAGAAAGTGAGTACATAACCGCATTAAAAAAATACATCTCTTCTTATTTAAACATCCAGGATTACAGCATTGTAGAAGAGGAATTTGGAGTGATACCTATGACGAATGTAAAGTTTGTAAAACAATTAGGCAGAGTCATAAATATCGGAACGGCGGGCGGGCAAACGAAAGGAAGCAGCGGGTATACTTTTCAATTTATACAAAAACACACCGAAAAGTTAGTTGCTTCACTATTAAAACATGGTACTATTGAAGACGAAGAATCATTTATGGGAAAGAGGTTTAAGTTTTATGATACCACCTTGCTCAACATTTTATCGAACAATACAATGGCGGGAGATAAAATATTTGCCGACATGTTCCAAAAGAATCCAACAGAAAGGGTACTACGTTTTCTTGACAATGAAAGCACGCTTGAAGACGAAATAAACCTCATGGGAACCTTACCGAAAGGTGTTTTTATGAAAGCTGCGTTACAGGAAATTTTTAAATAACCCGGCCAATAAAAATAATAGTAATGGAAAAAATTGTTACGCTTACACTGAACCCTGCCATAGATAAGAGCACTACGGTAAATGTAATTGTTCCGGATAAAAAACTTCGTTGTACTGAGCCACGATTTGAGCCGGGCGGGGGAGGGGTAAACGTTTCACGGGCTATTAAAAAGCTGGGCGGAAATTCTACTGCCATTTACCTTGCCGGGGGGTATAGCGGCAAGCATTACCGGCATTTGCTCGATTTGGAAATAATTGAGTCTTGTGTTGTTGAAATTGAAGGTCATACGAGGGAAAATATGATAGTTGTAGACGAGTCAAACAATCTGCAATATCGTTTTGGTATGCCCGGTCCTTCTATTAAAGAGAACGAATGGCAGCAGTGCCTTGACATACTCGAAAAATCGAAGGGTGTTGAATACATCGTGTCAAGCGGTAGCTTGCCAAAAGGAGTTCCCGATGATTTTTTCGCCCGGCTGGCAGCTATAGCAAAGAAAATGAATGCGAAGCTGATAGCTGATACTTCGGGAGAACCATTACGAAAAGCAATGAGTGAAGGTGTTTTCCTGATAAAACCAAATCTCGGGGAATTAAGTAATTTACATGGTGTGGAGGAACTCCAGGAAGATGACGTAGTTACTGCGGCGAAAGAAATTATTAATAATGGCGGATGCGAGGTGATGGTAATTTCAATGGGTGCTTCAGGTGCAATGATGGTAACTAAAAATGAAGTGCTTCAGTCACCATCGCCAACAGTTAAAAAAAGAAGCACGGTAGGTGCAGGCGATAGCATGGTGGCAGGAATGGTGCTGGCGCTTTCGAAAGGGTGTTCAAAAATGGAAGTATTGCAATATGGTATAGCTGCCGGCACTGCTACAACTATGAACCCCGGCACTGAATTGTGCAGGAGAGAAGACTTTGAAAAATTGTATCAATGTTTGAAAGGAAAACAGGTACCGGACTTAGTCGCCTTATGATGTCTTCAATTTTTTAACCGGTGACAGAACAAACCGCCTTAAGACAAAATTCCTGCTTACATAAGGTGTTTTTCTATTTCATTACCGATAATTTCAATCAATTCAGGTTCCACCTGGTTATCGGCGTTTTTTAGCGATATTTTCCAAGTCATTCCCATTTCCTCGTCAATGGTAGGAGTTACAGTAAATTGATACTTGTTCCGAATAGAAACATCGTAATAAAACACGTTATCTGTTTGACAGCAAGGCTTAACTTCCGCTAGTTCCGACTTGTCTTTATATAAAAACTCGATAAAAAAAGGAGATGCTTCCATAGATGGTGTGTGTAACGCATGACTTCAAAGGATGTGCCACCGGTAGTATTTCTAATTTTGACAACTTAGGTTGCTCTATAATTGTACAATTAAGAATAGTAGTAGGGGAGGTGAAGCAGACGGGGATAAAAAAGAAACCGGAAAACCGTGGGTAATAAAAAATAAATAGAAAAAAATAAAGCGTTGCTACTTGTCATAAAAACCTGGAAAAATTCCACAATCTGATTGCTGTCATTCTCTCCTTACATGGTGCTAGTCACTTTCGTGCTTCGCTCGAACATCAACAAACTATATGTGGAAATAGCGGCAGAAGAAATATTAATCTCTCTATTAGGTACATAAAAGCATTGTTGCAAAACTTTTAGTGTCGGCGAAGATTTTTGGCCGGGATTAATGACGGTACAGAAAGCTTTGCAATTCCTTTTTCCATAGCAATGTCGGCTACTTTATTTAATTAAAAAAAGGCTGACATTTTATTCTGGTTTTGGATGATAAGCCCGCCAATTACTTTATTAATTAGTGTTGCAAAAAAAAAAGCCACCAAAATCGGTGGCTTTGTAAAAATATATTGAGCAAATATATTAGTCTAAAACTTTTACATTGAAGGCTTCCATCCCTTTTTTTCCTTCTCTCGTTTCGAACTCTACTCTTTCACCTTCGTTTAAAGTGCCAGATTTTAGAACTGATACGTGTACAAAAAAGTCTTTGTTTTCAGCGTTTTTAATGAATCCAAAACCTTTTGCCTCATTAAAAAATTTTACTGTTCCTGTTTCTTTCATGGTAATTTTATTAAATAAAGGATAAAGATATAAATATTATCTTAACCATCCTACATTTTATAGCATAACCATTTGTGAATTTAGGAGCAGACATGTATTATAGTAAATAGAAGGACGTAAAAGGCTATAAAACAGGCATCTCAGTTACCACTATAAAAAATCAGGTAAAGAATGACGTGTTCTTATTGTATCGATCTTTTTTTTTACCATCGGGGTGAGAGAATATCATCAATGAAAAACCTTTGGTTTCTAAACGGTTTTTTTATTCCGGTCTCAACGCGAAGGCAGTGATCTTAAATGAAAAAGCCGTTCAATTCCAAAAGTGCCTTTTTATCGGGCAGTTGTAAAAGTTTTCACGAAAGTGGCGACCTTCCCGATAAATTGGGACGAGATAATCTTAAATGAAAAAACCCCTTCATTTCTGAAGAGGTTTTTTGTCGGGGCGGCAAGATTCGAACTTGCGACCTCCTGCTCCCAAAGCAGGCGCGATAACCGGGCTACGCTACGCCCCGAACTCGTTTCATTCCCGTATTTGGCTTTCGAGCTTCCGATCTAAATCGG
>JAQBNO010000175.1 GCA_028288485.1 Segetibacter sp. | reverse complement strand
TGAAGAGCTTTTTGACAAAGCCAAGTATATATAAAAAGAAGTCTTTCTTTTGCTTTCGAGAAGGATAAGACCGGAAAAAGGAGATAGCATTTTTCCTCGTTCTGGAACTATCGGAAAAAATATTTTAATAGACTTTGATAAAAATTTCTAGTATCATATTCGTGAGTTATAGTAAAACCAAATACTGGTCTTGTAATACCAAAGTATATATATCTCCATTCTCTTTCACCAAGAGTAGGAAAGGAAATTAGGAAATATGTTGTTGAAAACATGAGAGAAGTTGATGTTCTTATATGTCCGATAGAAGATCAAGTAGAAGTGATTCAGGAGACAGAAAGCCGCCTTAATGTTTGATAAGATAGAAGAAACAATAACCAACAGCCTAAAAACAAGCAGAGGCTTTAAGACAAAGTATTTTAAAGAAAGCGTTTGAAGGGAAGTTGATTTAAATAATAAACTAGTTGTATTGTAAAGGGTAGATGGCAAACTAAAATTATTATATGCGAATATCGTCGTTACGAATCAAAAACTATAGGTCATTTGGTGAGGATGGTGTGCTATTAAATTTCAATCATAAGCTTAATAGCTTTATAGGCTTGAATAGTTCTGGTAAGACTGCAAGCTTAGAGGCATTGAAAAAAATTTTCGGCACATATGCCGAAAAGGAAATTTTTCGCTGGTGTGGGTTCGATAAAACGGACTATGAAATGAGCTTAAAAATCCGGGTAGTACTTTAGCCCTTTTAAAGTTGACGTTGTAGTAATACTCCTTAATCATACAGGTTTGCTTTAAATTTTTCTAATCGTTTGTATGCAACAGCAATAAAATCTTCGGTCATAAGTTGTTTTTTCCTTTCATTCCAACCTTGAACTTTTTCAATTATTTCCACCAGGTTATTCCGGTCTGAAACCTCGTTTTTAATCACGTAGTCAACAGTAGACAGGAGTTCCATACTCAGTGGAGTTTCAAATCCCTCTATTAACAATAATAAAACCTCAATTCTTTTTCTTTGGCTGTCAGTTGAATGAGTATGAATATATTCCTTTACTTCAGCAAAGCTGCTTTCTAAAACTTCCAAAGGGTCAAATGTTTTTACCTCCTTAAACTTCATCCCGGAGATATAGAAACCGTCAATGTCGTATAGAACATGATTTAAAATGGCAGCATAAGGTCCGTAACGATGTTTCTGAAATTGAATTTTCGTTAGCTCATCTTCACCCAGCCTACTTAAGAAATATACCAATTTTTGCGTTTCGAGTACAGTTAAAGAATACTCAAACTGTGCATAACTTTTCATTAAATAAAGTATTAATGCCCTTGTTGGAGTAAGCTTTGGTTTAGCTTTAGGCTTTTCTAAAGCCTGTTCATAGGCAATGTCAGAAGGCTCATACAGCACCACTTTAACCGCTGGTAGTTCTTTAAATTTCTCTAATATCATTGGCTTCACTATATCCCAATCTAACCCCCCATTTCCGCACCCTAACGGCGGCATTGCGATTGATTTAATGTCTAATTCCTTAACCTTTTTTATTAAATCAATTAAGCCAGTTTCAATGTATTCTATTTTAGATGCATTTCTCCAATGTTTTTTAGTTGGGAAGTTAATAATCCATTTCACTCGATCCATTCTATTAGTCGGAACTATAAAAACTTCTCCCGTTTTAATTTTTTTCTCCTCTGCTGCCTTTTTATAAATTTTATAATTCTCGTCAAATTTTTCTCTGAATTGCAGAGCTATACCTTTTCCCATTACCCCAACGGTATTTACTGTGTTTACAAGTGCTTCAACATCCGCTTGTAGGAGATTACCTTTGGTAGTTTCGATCATAAAATTAATAATACCAGTTTTGAACTACTTTCACTTTAATAGATAAACCTGCATCCGAGACCATTTTTTCAACAATTTGTTGAATTTCTGAGCTTATAACTGCTATTCCCAAAATACAATTTACCGGCAAATATTCATAAATTAATAATTCTGCCATTCTTTTTCTTGCTCTGTCTACGTATTCTGGTGGTTGATCAAACCAATATGTGGCAAAAATTATATCCCAATCGATTTTATTTAAGTCGTCAAGATTATTATGAGATGTTGAAAGTTGCATTATCGCTTGCCCCGTAGTAAATACAAAATTTAGCTTTTGTTCAAGAATAACAGGAATACTGGTAACAATATACGCAACATCCGATTGCGGATATGGAGTATCAGAATTGCCTTTATAAATAGAATAAAGCATGGGAGATTTGGGACCAAAATAAAACGAAACGTAGTCATGAATCTTCCCATAAGGATGCACATGGATAGCTTTGCTCTCCCTTTTATTAATAATGTCTTTTTTTCCGATATTAATATAATGAGGATCTTTAATGTCAGATGCCGGGCAATAGATACCGCGACGCAATATAAAAGGCAAGTTTTTATAATGCAGTATTCTGTACCCATAAACTACTTTTGGTATTCGCCCTGGCATCGCGCAAATATACCTCCCGTTGGTTTAAGTCTTCCGAAGGATGACTTAAATCTTAATTGATAGCAGGACTGCGTCCGGAAACAGAATTAAAAAAGTGCATGTGTGCGACGCAAGGATGATGCTATGAAATACTTTAGTTCGGTCCATACGATTTTGTCCTAACAGTTTCTCCTACTCCCTAAACGTGAGGTGTAGCAGGCAAACTGGCACTTTGCGCCGTGATGTCGCATATACACTTCAAGTCCATGTCTACCAATACCCATCATAGCACACTGCCCTC
>JAQBNO010000058.1 GCA_028288485.1 Segetibacter sp. | reverse complement strand
ATGGGTTTAACGGCGGGTCCGCAGTAGCCGCCAAAAGCGCTTTGTCCGCCAACGTTGGGGTTGGGAACGAGGGTATCGAGGTCGACACCGGTAACGGATTGTATGGTGTTGATGAGCGATAGTGCGTTGGTTCCGGCTTCTACGCATGCTTTGCCGGTAGGTACTACGCTGTGAACATTGGGTGTAAGCTTGGTAATGACCGGTATGGTTGCCACTTCCATCACCCATTCTACTACCATTCGTGCAATTTCAGGGTCCTGACCAACAGCGGAGCCCATGCCACGTTCGTTCATTCCATGCGGACAGCCGAAGTTTAGCTCGAGGCCGTGAGCGCCTGTGTCTTCTACTTTTTTAATCAGTTCGCGCCAACTCTGTTTATCGTTGTCTGCCATCAGGCTCACAATCATTGCCCTGTCGGGGAACGCCCTAACTACTTCACGAATTTCTTTAAGATTGATATCTAAGGGTCTGTCGCTGATGAGTTCTATGTTGTTGAACCCCATCACCCGCTGCCCGCCATAGTCGACTGCTGAATATCGTGATGAAACGTTCTTTACCTGGCTTCCCAAAGTTTTCCATACCACCCCGCCCCATCCGGCTTCGAAAGCCCGTAGTACATTGTACGCCTTATCAGTAGGGGGCGCACTCGCCAACCAGTATGGGTTAGGGGAGTGGATGCCGAGGAAATTGGTGTGTAGAGAGGCCATATGTTTATAAGTCTAGAGTTATTTAATTGGTTGTTGTCATCCTTAGCTTGTCGAAGTGTTGTAGGGCATTTGATATACTGTTGGCATTTATTCTTTGTTCATCAAGGCTTCGACAAGCTCAGCCTGGCAGCAATATTATTGTTCCGCTAACTACTTGTGACCCTGGGCCTGTCGAAACGTTGTTTTACCCTGGGACCGGTTTTGACGATTTAGCTAAACGATTAATCTTATTCCAACCCTCTTTAAGCAACGCCTGTTTCTTCTTCCAGCACCATTCTTCAACTGCTTTTCCCACTTAAACGCTTCCTCTACTTGTTGAAGCGTTGCAGGTACTTTTAACTCGACGGCTTTTCTGCTATAAGTATAACAGTCTTTATCAATTCCTGTGTTAAGTCCCACAGCCTATGATCGATATCATTTGTGATGCGGGTATAGTAACTACCGTCTTTGCATTCAAAAATGTAAACCTAATAGCTATGGTTTTGCTTCATACCTATTTGTTTGTCGCCTTGAGTTTGTGGTGGGTTGGTCGGCATCGGCACTAGTGTTCATTATTCGGTTCTCTGTTCACCGGGGCTTCGACAAGTTCAGCCTGACAGTAGTGCTCATCCAATCGTTTCTACTCCAATTGGATCGTCGGCGCCTAAAGCCCTGCAACAGCAAAAAAGCTAATTCCACTTCCCCCTCTGCATGCATTCGCCCGTTTTTTTCAAACTTAACTGTTTCAAATTCAATTTACATGGTTTTGCGGAAATTTAAATACTAAGCTCGGTCTATCAAAAGTTTTCCAATTACAATTACGTAAAAATCTGGATAAGTCTCAAATTCAGGTAGTCCGTCACTCTCAAATACCGGGGTGAACCCCTTTTAATACCTCCACAAACTAACGTTCGTTAGCTGCTAAAACGTCACGAATATCTGTAAATCAACGATTTGTGTACAAATTTCCCGGTTTTTTTTTAAAAAAAACCTGCCGTTCATATACCAAAACATTGCGGCACGACGTTTGTCTAAGGGTGGTCACTCAGTGTTTCCACATTGATAACATTGCTGCCATTTTTTATTTAACCGAAAATGTGTTTATGAAAAAGGGTATTTCTTTAGTGGCGGTTTTAATAATGAGTAGCGCTATCGCGTTGTATGGCAAAAAGATCAGTTTTATGATCTATGAGAAGCCGGCAACAAAAACTGTAGAGTTTTCAGTGTATGCAGGAAGCGATTATTCTGCTTCATTATATAAAAAGTCGAAAGCCAGGGTTGTTTTAACTGTATATAAATATGCAGGAGAAAGTAGAGAGGTTGTTTGGGAAGGTAATATTGACGAGGGAAATATCAAAAATTACCCGATGTTGTATAGGCCTTTAATTAGAAAGGTAAGTATTCACAATGTTCTTGAAAGTAGAGAAACATTGGTTGCTGCTTACAGGGTTATTTACGATTCCAGGGAGTCGAATCTATCGTATGAAGACGGCGTTATTTTATCAAAAGGTTCAACCTCAGATACATTGGCTGTCAAAATTTAAACGAGTTTTCTAAAAGAACCAGAAAGGCTGTCCGGGAGGGTGGCTTTTTTCTTTTTTGCGCCTTAAATCAGCGTCCTGTTCAAGATCTTTTTCGGTTATTTCCGAAACAACCAATCGACGGTGAAAATCACGTTCATTTTGTTGTTCAATCTTCAGGAAGCTATAGCTATTTTTCTAACCCGTAAAAAGTTACTTCAAAATTGCTGATAGATGAAAAAACGGTACAAGGGTGCGACGCAACGATGTATCATTAGTAGCAATGATGTTTGGCTCAAAAAGAACACTGTAACTCTTATCACTTGTTCGGTATAAAAAAAATCCTTTTCCAGTCAGGGAAAAGGATTTTCTATTATACGAACCGGTACTATTTGGTTTCGGGCATCAGCACCAATTTTACCATGTTGTCGGGGTTGAAATATTTATTCGCCAATTCCTTCGTTCTTGCTACGGTTAGTTTTTTAACCATAGAAGCGTCTTCCAGGATAATCTTAGGATCTTCGTTGAAGTAGTATTTATCCTGCAGGTTGTACAACCAGTAATCGTTTTCTTTTACACTTGTTTCTAAACCACGCGTGTCTTCTGCAATTACCTTTTCAACATTGGTTTGATTGCCGCCGTTGGCTTTCATGTTTTTGATTTCTTCCATTATGAGGCCGGTTAACTTGTCGACGTTTTCAGGAGCACAGCCAAAAGAAATGGTTACGCTATAGCTGTTGATCGGCTCGCGGTTAATGTTAGCATTTACACCAACACCATAAACACCTCCCTGGTCTTCACGCAAAATTTCCCTTAGCCTGATTTCCAACACTTTTGCTGCCTGGTCGAGCTGTGTTGCTTCAAGATCGCTATATTCAGTAGTTCCGGTGAAAGAGATGCGAACAGAGCTTTTGCTTTCCCGGCCTTTCCTGATCTCCTTATTGACTACGCCCGTTGGATAACGAATGCCCACATCTTTCCAGCTTTCTTTTCTTCCTGCCGAAGGCAATGAAGCGATATACTTTTCAATGTTTGGCTTAATGCTGTCTATATTAAAGTTTCCGACAAAAGTAAAAATGAAATCACCTGCGTCGCTAAAGCGATCCTGGTAAATAGAAAAAGCTTTATCAAGCTTTATTTCGTTTAGCCTGTCTACCGTCAATGGCCTGCGGCGTGGGTTGTAATTCGCCATAATATAACTCACCGAATCGCTAAAAACAGAAGAAGGATCTTTGCCTTTGTTGATTAACGAAGCAGTCAACTGCTGTTTCAATACTTCGAACATAGAGCTGTCGCGACGAGGCTCAGTAAAGTAACCGTGTAACAGCTGAAAAGCAGTTTCAAGGTCTTTAGGAGTAGAACTTCCGCCGATGCCTTCGGTATATTGCCCAATACTTGGAGATACCGATACCTGCTTTGCCTGCAATTCTTTTTGAAGACTCATTATATCGTAATTACCTACACCGCCATACAAAGCAACGCTGACAGCATTGGCGGCAGACAGGTAATCTGAATCACTATATAAAGAGGAGCCACCTTTGCTGATAGCAGAAATAAGGATTTGGTTATTTTTAAAATCAGTAGGTTTCAATACAACTTTTGCCCCGTTAGACAGGGTTAATTCTGTAACGCCTAATTCAGCAATTTTCTTTTCAGCTGTTATTTTACCAGCTACCGGCTGTTTTGCCAGCAAGTCACCTTTCATCACTTTGTCTTCATAAGCTGTCAAACTACCTTGTTGTTTATTAACCAGCGCAAGCATTTGGGCTTCGGTTACCAGGTTTGCCTTTTCTGATTCTGGCGCCGTTACAACGATGGCCCTGTCTTGGGGCTTTAACCATTGGGTTATGAGGCTGTTAACCTCAGAAAGTTGTATGCCGGGAATATATTGCTGGTACAATTCATATTCCTTGGCAATTCCGGGGATGGGTTCCCCGGTAAGAAAATTACGAATAAGCTCTTCAACTAGTTGACCTGAGTTTGTTTTGCTCCGTTCGCTATAGGCATTTTCCATACCTGATAATGATGCTGCTTTAGCACGATCGAGTTCTCCTTGGGTAAACCCGTTTTGACGCACCCTTTCATTTTCCTGCAATAATGCCTCTGTTGCATTAGGGATCCCTTTTCCGTCTTTTGCAACCGCTACCAGTGTAAGGGCATCTTTATCGCCGATAAACTTGCCATAGCTGCTGTTGCCAAACAGGAACGGCGCACTTGGTTTTTGCGCTATTTCCTGCAGCCTTGCGCTCATCATTTGGTTAAACAAGCTACGAACAATGGACGCCCTGTATTCAACATCCGTTTTTGCCTGAGGAATAGAAGGCTGCTTGTAAAAAATCTGAACGACATTATACGTCTGCTCAGGATCGGTTAGAATAACAGCCTGGGTTTCTTTTTGAGCAGGTATGCCGAATTTCGTTCGTGGCTTAGCGTTTACGGCTTTAGGAATGCTTGAAAAGTGTTTGATGATCAGCTTCTCCACCTCTGCTACGTCTATATCGCCTACTACCAGTACAGCCTGCAGGTCGGGGCGGTACCAGTCTTTATAAAATTGTTTTACCGTCTCGTATTTAAAAGTTTCCAGGTTCTTCTTAGTCCCTATCGGAAGACGGGTGGCATATCGTGAACCCTTCAGTATAACAGGAAAATACTTTGCCCTCATCCGCTCATTTGCCCCTTGTCCCAATCTCCATTCTTCTATAACAACACCTCTTTCTTTATCTATTTCAGCGTGCTCAAACGACACGTTGTGTGCCCAGTCCTCAAGGATCTGGAACCCTTTTTTAAAAACTGTTGGGCTATCAGTAGGAAGCTGAAGCATATAAACAGTTTCATCGAACGAAGTATAAGCGTTTAAGTCGGCGCCAAAGCTTACGCCGCTTTTTTCCAGAAAATCAACCAGTTCCTGCTTTTTGAAGTTTTTCGTGCCATTGAAGGCCATGTGCTCAGTAAAATGGGCAAGACCCAATTGTTGCTCATTTTCAAGTATAGAACCTGCTTTTACTGCGAGTCGAAGCTCAGCGCGGTTTTTTGGCTCCTGGTTTTTGCGAATGTAATAGGTTAGGCCATTTGCTAGCTTTCCAATTTTAACCTCCGGCATAACGGCCAGTTTTTTTCCCGCTGGCGTTTGAGCATTTACAGAAATGCCCATGGTGATCAAAATAAAACAAACAATAAGCTTTTTAGAAATAAGCTTCATAAGAGAATAAGTTTAGTCCGCAAGTAAACTTATTGTAGTTAGGTTTCAATAAAACAATTTAAATTTTAATTTTTCTGTAACCAGCGGGAGGAATGCTAATCATCATCGTTGTGTCACTCACTTGTACTTGTCGATGCTTTATTCAACTGCTTTAAAAGTTGACGGAACACAGATGACAGTTGACGGAACACAGGGTACTGCAAGCAAGGTTCATTTTAACAGTACAAAATGTCTTCACTAAACAGCTATGCCTTCAATTCGTTATTAGTCATCGATAGCCTTACATACACTTGTCTTTCATCGAACATGAAAAAGTAGGTCGGCACTCGGCACTCGCGTGTATTGCACGGGTGCATCATTCGACTTCTGTTCTCTATGATCTCTTCATCTTAGCAATAATTCATCCTATATTACCGCCAACTGTTATCCGCAAAAACTTCCATCTGTTACCACGGGCCGATAACCTGGAACCTACAACTCGTAACTGTCATATCTGTCAACCACATCCATTCTCCGTCATCCGTCATCTGTCATCTGTCAACTGTCATATCTGTCATCCGTCATCCGTCACGGCTTCCTTCCTGTAACCGCTACATACCCCGGAATAGTTAGGAAAGTGTTTTTTCGATACGCTTGAAACCCAGCTTCCTTTTGCCACTCTTTAATTTCCTGCAGGCTCCACGTTCCCGAAGTGCTGCTTAGGGCAAAAAAGAAATCACCGATTGCACTAAGCATGTCGCCATTATTTTTTATTGTATCGTTCCTTAATACTTCCATTATCGTAAACACGCCACCTGGTTTTAATGCCGTAAACGCTTTTCGTGCTACCGCAAGGTTTTCTTCAGGTGTAAAATGATGAGCCACACTGGCCATTAAAATGAGATCATATTCTGCCTGACCGATTTCATCTGTAAGTATATTTCCTGAACGATGTACAACCCGGGTTCCCATACCAAATTTTTCCAGGATAGGTTTGGCTTTTTCTACTGCTGGAGGAAGATCTAAAACGGTAGAAGAGAGGCGGGGATTTTTTTTGCACAGTGCAACTGAGTATAAGCCGTGTGAACCTCCAATATCTAACATTTTAAACGCAGATGAAGGAACCGGAATTTTTCTTACAGCTTCTTTCGAGGTTGCCGACGCAGCAGCTTCCATAGCTTTTTGGTATAAGAACCACTCTTCCTCATTAAATGTTTCGTGGTATTGAAGTCCCTTCCCCGTTTGTAGAAACGGCCCAACATGATCCATCCATTTAAGACAAACCCTGTTGTCGAACATCATTAGCCAATACAACGAATTTGGACTGTCTTTTAAAATCCACTTTTTCGATTTAGCGGTTAATGAAAAACAGTTTTTTTCATGCTTAACCAAACCCATTGTTGCCACAACACCTAGTAAGCTTTTGACAGCTTTTTCATCAAGAGAACAAACAGTACAGATATCTGCAAGGCTAACTCTATTATGACCAATTGCTTCAAAAACTCCTTTGTCTACTGCTTCCAGTAGGAATTTGCTGATCATGAACCCAAAATGCGAGTAGGCTAAAGGGGTTGGCACAAGACCAGATTTAAGTGCGATCCATTCAAGTGGGTTTTGTGCTATCGGTGAAAGCTTCATGATTGAACGATAATGTTAGTAGAGCCGGTGATTGTAAGTGTTTTGTAAGCAAATCAGCCTGACAAAAAAACCATTCCTTACGGTTAAAAGAAATTAAGATGATTTATTTCAGGCGCATCCCTTAATTTTAAACGCACAATTGCATTTGTTTACTTGCAGTCCAATTGTAACCATATTCAACAGTTGCTTTGCCAATACAGTCCAATCCTCCCGCAGATTTAATGGGACTGTATAAAACTAAAATTTGATGAAGAAATTATTTTTACCACTGGTAATTCTTTTATGGATCGGTTTATTATCGTGGCATTTAGATAAGGAAGCTCCTCGTGGAAAAGGAGATTGGCCCGAATACCTTGGCGGGGGTGACCGAAACCATTATTCGACATTAAAGCAGGTAAACGTTTCAAATGTAAACGAGCTCAAAATGGCCTGGCAATATCACACCCTTGATTCCGGGCAGATACAATGTAACCCGATTATAGTAAACGGAGTTTTGTACGGGATGACTGCTTCCACCCAACCTTTCGCTATAGACGCAGCTACAGGCCAGGAAAAATGGCGCAAGCAAAAAGAACCGGATGACAGGCTGAGTTCAAGCCGTGGGCTTGTATACTGGGAGAACGGCAATGATAAACGAATCTTATACACAAAAGGGCCATGGCTTATTGCCCTGGATGCTTTAACGGGCGAAAAGATTATTTCATTCGGCGATAGTGGCCGTACCAGCCTTAAGGCAGGTTTAGGCGCTACTGCAAAAGAGAAGATGGTAATTTCTAATACGCCCGGTACTGTCTATGGCGATTTGATCATTATGCCTTTAAGGGTTTCAGAAGGAAATGACGCACCATTGGGCCACATCCAGGCCTTCAACATCAGAACAGGGAAGTTGGTGTGGGTTTTTCACACAATACCGCTGCCGGGTGAGTTTGGTTACGATACCTGGCCGAAGAACGTCTACAGGAATACCTCGGTTGGTGCCGCAAATAACTGGTCGGGAATGTCGGTGGACCGGCAGCGTGGAATTCTCTTTGTTCCTACCGGCTCTGCTGCCTTCGACTTTTATGGCGGCAATCGTAAGGGCCTGAACCTTTTTGCCAACTGCTTACTAGCTTTAGATGCAAAAACAGGTAAGCGGCTTTGGCACTTCCAATTGGTTCATCACGATATTCTTGACCGCGATCCGCCGGCACCGCCAAACCTCGTTACGATTAAACGAAACGGCAAAAAGATAGACGCCGTTGCCCAGGTGACGAAGCAGGGGTATGTATTTGTTTTTGACAGGGTTACAGGCACACCTCTTTTCCCTATTGAAGAAAGACCTGTACCGGCATCAGATGTGCCTGGCGAAAAAGCGTGGCCTACGCAACCTTTCCCCGTGCGGCCTGCACCGTATGCCCGCCAAACCTTTACCGAGGCAGACATTAACCCTTATGCCGAGAACCGCGATTCACTAATAGGTGTTTTTCGCAAGAGCCGTTTTAATGGTCCGTTCACGCCGCTTAGTAAAAGGGGAACTATTATTTTTCCCGGCCTCGACGGCGGAGCAGAGTGGGGCGGCGCTGCTGCTGATCCCGATGGCGTTCTTTACGTGAACAGCAACCAGATGCCCTGGCTTATTGCAATCGGTGAAAGCGCCTCTGAAGCGCAGATGGCAGCAATGAGCTCCGGCAATCGACTATACACCACCAGTTGCATAGCGTGTCACGGATCAGAACGCAAAGGAAACCCAACAAGCGGGTATCCTTCATTGATTGGTATCGGCAGCCGCCGTACAAGAGAATACATCTCGAACATGATCACTTATGGAAAGGGAATGATGCCCGGCTATCCCAGGTTCAGTGCCAAGCAGAAGCAGGCCCTTGTTGCATTTTTATTAGGAGAAGAAAGAAATGAAATTGGACTGGCAAAAGTTCAGGGCCCGGTTAAGTCGACTGCAAAAACAAGGAAGGTCGCTTCAGCTAATAAAACAAGTGCAGCATATTCTTACAAGATCTCGGGTTACAGCAAGTTTTTAGATAAAAACGGCTTACCCGCAGTTAGTCCGCCATGGGGAACATTAAATGCGATTGATTTAAACACCGGAGAATATAAATGGAAGATACCCTATGGTGAATATCCTGAACTGGCTGCTAAAGGCATTCCTCAAACAGGTTCGGAGAATTATGGTGGCCCGGTTATAACGGCAAGCGGACTTCTTTTTATCGCCGGCACAAAAGATAAAAAGCTCAGGGCTTATGACAAAAAGAATGGGAAATTGCTATGGGAAACGGAATTGCCGGCAGCAGGATTTGCTACTCCAAGTACGTATGAAGTAAATGGCAAACAATACATTGTGATCGCGTGTGGTGGAACAAAACTAGGCGCACAGGCAGGGGATAGCTATGTTGCGTTTGCGTTGCCGTAAATAGTATTTAAATGATGTAAAGGTAAATTATTGATTCGAGCCGGCTGCCGCCGTGAAATGATATAATATCGCGGTATAGCTATCGGCAAGTGACATCACCAAAAAGATCGATCCAGACAACTCTGTACGTAAAAGAGACCGATGTTTGTTCAATAACGATTTGTTATTAAATGGGCTTGAATAGAATCTAAACGTTGCACACATACAATCACAATTGAAAAAACCGATAAAGACCCCCTATATGACCGTTGGACTTTTTATACCTTGTTACGTTAACCAGTTTTACCCCGGTGCTGCCAAAGCTACTTTACTGTTGCTGAAAAAATTAGGGGTAGATGTAGTCTATCCACCTAAACAAACGTGTTGCGGCCAGCCTATGGCAAATTCTGGTTTCGAGCATCTTTCCCAGGGATGCAATGACCTTTTTATTGAAAATTTTTCAGAATTTGATTATATCGTCGCACCTTCTGCCAGTTGTGTTTTACATGTAAAAGACCATCTCCATTCTCATGCAAATGAAGCGCAAGCTTCAGGCATCAGAAGTAAAGTGTTTGAACTGGTGGAGTTTCTAACCGATATATTGAAGGTTGAAAAACTCGATGCGTTCTTCCCGCACAAGGTAGGAATTCATCATAGTTGTCACGGCCTGCGTGGTCTTCATTTGGCACAAATGAGTGAGTTGAATGCGCCTCCCTTTTCTAAGCCTCAACGTTTGTTAGATATGGTGCAGGGATTGGAACAGGTCACCCTGGATCGCCCTGACGAATGCTGCGGGTTTGGCGGTACTTTTTGCGTTGCCGAAGAAGCGGTTTCGGTTAAAATGGGAAAAGACCGGGTAACAGATCATACAAAAAATGGTGCAGAATACATTACTTCCTCCGACCTCTCTTGCCTGATGCACCTCGAAGGCATTCTTCACCGCAACAAAAGTTCAATTAAAGTACTACACATAGCCGAAATTTTAAACGCTACATTATGAAGCAAAGTGAAACAAAAGATCATGCCGCCTTAGCGGAAGCTTTTATTAAAGATGAGGAGCGTGTAGATTGGCATGACGGAGCTCTTTGGTACATCAGGGAAAAGCGGGACATCGCATCAAAGCAAATACCTGAGTGGGAGCAACTACGGGAAGCTGCATCGGCAATTAAAAGTAATGTGATTTCAAACTTGCACGAATACCTGCTGCAGTTTGAAGCAAACTTGAAAAAGAACGGTATCATAGTGCATTGGGCAGATAATGCACAGGAGCACAATGAAATTGTATATTCCATCTTAAAAGCAAAGGAAATTACACAAATGGTGAAGAGTAAGTCGATGCTTACCGAAGAGTGCCATTTGAACGAATATCTGGAAGAACGTGGAATAGGTGTGATTAATTCCGATCTCGGTGAATACATTCAGCAGATCGACAACGAGCCGCCCAGCCATATTGTATTGCCTTGTATTCATAAAAGAAAAGAAGAAATAGGCGAGCTTTTTCATGAACACCTGGGAACCGAAAAAGGCTTATCGGATCCGACACAGTTAACAAGAGTTGCCCGAAAACATTTGCGCAATGTATTTCTTACCCGTCGTGCTGCACTTACAGGCGTAAACTTCGCAGTTGCTGAAACCGGTGAATACGTTGTTTGTACGAATGAAGGAAATGCAGATATGGGGGCTCACCTGTCAGAAGTGCAAATTGCCTCGATGGGTCTGGAGAAACTAATTCCACAAAAAAAGCATCTCGGAATATTTTTGAGATTGCTGGCCAGGAGTGCAACCGGTCAGCCCATTACCATCTATTCGAGCCATTATAAAAAGCCACGGGCAGGGCAGGAGATGCACCTCATTTTAGTTGACGCCGGCAGAACACGGCAATTGGGTCGTGTTGATTTCAGGGACTCTTTAAAGTGTATCAAGTGCGGTGGCTGTATGAATACCTGTCCTGTTTACAGGAAAAGCGGCGGACTTAGTTATCACAATACTATTTCGGGTCCCATCGGGGCTATTCTTGCTCCTAACCTAGATATGAAAAAGCACGCAGATCTTCCTTATGCGTCAACCCTTTGCGGTTCGTGTTCGAATGTTTGCCCTGTAAAAATTAATATTCATGAGCAACTATATAAGTGGCGGCAGGTGATAGTAAAGGAAGGCTACGCCGCTAATACAAAAGCACTAGGCATGAAAGCGATGGCATGGACCTTGTCGTCACCTTCAACTTTTACAACAGCGGGTAAAGCCGGACGATGGTTTTTACACAACATACCTTTTGTGGTTAATAATAAATTCAACCCATGGTATAAACAGCGTGAAATGCCCGAAGGGCCAAAGGAGTCTTTTGCAGAATGGTACGCGAAAAACGAGGAGCCCCGGCCCTGAAGGGAGGAGAGATGAAGACATAATCGTTCATTTGACACAACATACAGATGATAGGATGGTTTATTTTGGTACCAGCAGTTGAATCTATATTGATCATCGTTGCGTCGCACACTTGTACGATCAAAGATCACATCATCCTGACGAAGATATACATGGAAACACAGTAGCTTCCTTTAGGACGGGCGCATCAACGAAAACATTTGCCTTAAAACATAGTAGCTCCGGTTATCGCGGGGCTTGCTTCATCCCTAAATGGAGTATATATCTGAAAACCAAAAGCTCCCTTTAGGGCGGGGGCATAGCTCCCTTCAAAGCGGGCGCCATCATCTACATGAATACACGAGAAAAAATACTGGAGGCCGTTTTAAAAAATCAACCTCCTATAACAATGCTACCTGACATCAGTATGTTCAGGGGAAATAATATTGACTCTGTTCAGCAATACATGGAGGTTTTTAAAACCATTGGCGGCTCATCATATCTCGTTAACGACATTGCGGAAGTTAAAGCACTCATCAACGAACATTTTGATGTTACCAAGCGAATAGTAACAACGCTGTCTGAATTGAATGACGGGGCTGAACTATTATCAGCAACAGTTGATCCGCATACTTATGAAGATGTTGAACTCGCCATAATAAGGGGACACTTTTGTGTAGCTGAAAATGGAGCAGTTTGGCTAACTGAAGAAATGATGGGGCAAAGGATCATACCTTATATTTGCCAGCATCTTGCAGTAGTTATTTCTGCAGAAAGCATTGTTCCAACCCTGCACGAGGCCTATGAGAAAATAGGAGCAGGAGATTATGGTTTTGGAGGCTTTATAGGCGGACCATCTAAGACTGCAGATATAGAACAGGCGCTCGTATTGGGCGCTCATGGGCCTCTGACAATGACCGTTTTTATATTGAAATAATATGTTGTTGTTTTCTTGTTGTAGGGTACGGTCGCGACCGTACCCTACAACAAGAAAATATCGTTTTATATTTTAATCTTATTAAATAGCTCGCTACAATGTTCAAGAAAACTTTACTACAGGTTACCCTAATCATTGTCCTGTTTTTTTACGTCCCATTTAATCTTTATTCGCAAAACGCGAGGATTAAAATAGATCTCGACCGAACAATAGCTGAAGTGAGCCCGCTTATTTATGGAAATTTTGTTGAGCATTTGGGACGGTGTGTTTATGGCGGTATTTATGAACCGGGAAACAAGCTGTCAGATAAAAGTGGCTTCAGAAGAGATGTAATGGGTGCTGTTAAAGAACTGAAGCCCAGCATCATCAGGTATCCCGGTGGAAATTTTGTTTCTAATTATAACTGGCTTGATGGGGTAGGACCCAAATCAGAACGCATTCCACGCCTGGAGTTGGCCTGGAGTACCTTAGAATCAAACTTGTTTGGCACCAACGAATTCATGGAGTATGCAAAGGCAATAGGTACAGAACCTTATTTTTCGGTAAACATGGGCACCGGTACCATTGAAGAAGCACGGCGATGGGTAGAATATTGCAACGTAAAGGAAGGACCTTATTATGCGGAACTTAGAAAAAAACATGGAGTTGCTGAACCGCATAATATTAAATACTGGAGCCTCGGTAACGAAATGGACGGCACCTGGCAGATGGGCCATATGAGCGCCGAAGACTATACTAAAAAAGCACGCGAAGCAGCCAAACTGATGGTAAGAACTTCTCCCGGTATTAAGCTGATTGCGGCAGGTTCATCTAATTATCGCCCCGGCGCTGATCCCGATCATTGGAACCAGACTATTCTTACCGAATTGAAGGATGTGATCGACTACATAGCCATCCATATGTATGTTGGTAATCCTGATACCAATTATTATAATTTTGTTTCGACTCCCCTTGTGCTTGAACAACGGACCAAAATGATCAAAGGGCTGATTACGCAGGCAATGCAAACTGCCGCCAGGGGAGATCGTGATCCTATTTACATCGCCTGGGATGAGTACAATGTTTGGTACCGGGCAAGACGAGGTACATTTGCTACTGGTAAAAATGCACTCGAGGAAAGATATAACCTGGAAGATGCGCTTGTGATCGCGGGGTTCTTGAATGCGTTTATCAGGAACGCTGATGTAGTTAAAATGGCTAACATGGCGCAACTGGTTAATGTAATAGCACCGATATTTACCAATGAAACAGGCATGTTTAAACAGACGATTTTTTATCCCCTGCAATTATTTGCCAACAATGTTTCCGGAACTGCCCTTGATGTATTTGTTGACAGCAAAGGATACAGTACCCCGCGGTTTAATTTAGGTTTGAGTGAAACGACTGCGCAATTAGGAAAAGTGCCGTACCTCGATGTTTCAGCTACTTACAAAGATGGAGAAGTAACGTTATGCGTGGTAAACCGCAATAAGGACCAGGCCATCACTACAGATATTCTTTCTCAGAACGGTACGTTTAGCGGAACTGCAAAAGTTTTTGAAGTAAATGGTCCGGATATTAAATCAGGAAATGATTTTAATAAGGAAGAAGTGAAAACGGTTGAAAAGGCTCCTGTTAATGCCAGCGGAAATAAAATCACTTATAGTTTCCCACCA
Source organism: Segetibacter sp. (assembly GCA_028288485.1). Lineage (GTDB taxonomy): Bacteria > Bacteroidota > Bacteroidia > Chitinophagales > Chitinophagaceae > Segetibacter. Next base: position 30,816 of record JAQBNO010000058.1, on the reverse strand, counting down.
CATTCTTTCACCATGATTAAAGCGAAAATGGCAAAGTAATTTTTAGATAGCAATCCGCAACTACAATCCCATTTGTGCCGCACACCAAACGGTTCTTTAAAATGAAAAAACAATTATTGATAGAAGGTTCCTTACGGTCTACTCCTTTTTATTCTTTTTCCCTGGCCCTTTTCCTGTTTTTTGCTATCAATACGCCGGTGAGGTCGCAGCACCAGGCAAAGGATCTTTTTAAACGTAATTACATTAAGGCAACGATGTTGAAGGTTACCGACTGGCAACTGAAAAGTCCTAAACATAGACCTACCGACTGGACCAATGGCGCTTTTTACGCCGGAGTAGTAGCTGCATACAAAACGACTAAGTCAAAGGTAGTCCTCGACTCTTTAATTGCGCTTGGCGAACGAACAGGATGGCAACCGGGTCCCCGTTATGATCACGCAGATGATATTACCATAAGCCAAACTTATATTGATGTTTACAGGCTCAAGAAGGACCAACGAATGATACAGGCAACTATAGATACAGTACAAAAACTTCGTACGGTTCCCGGACGCGAGGTTAGGCAGCATAAGATCACCTGGTGGTGGTGTGATGCCTTATTTATGGCACCGCCAACCCTTGCAAAACTGGGAGTTACGTTAAAAGATCCATCTTATTTTGCGGTAAATGATTCATTTTTCAGGGAGACCTATGATTTGCTCTATAATAAGAATGAGCATCTTTTTGCCCGTGATGCAAGCTATCTCGTTAATGCGCAAGGCGAAGGTAAAAAGGAAAAAAATGGCAAGCTGGTCTTTTGGTCAAGGGGAAACGGTTGGGTTATGGGAGGTTTAGTTCGCCTGCTTGAGGAACTTCCCGAAGATCATCCCACAAGGGGATTTTACCTGGACATCTATCGTGAAATGGCAGAAAAAATTATCTCCCTTCAACAGGCTGATGGACTTTGGCGGGCAAGCTTACTTGACCCGGCTTCTTATCCCGGCGGTGAAGGAAGCGGTTCAGGGTTTTTCTGTTATGCACTCGCATGGGGAATCAATAAAGGTTTATTGGACAAAGAGAAATACCGCCCTGCAGTAAAAAAAGCGTGGGAGGGTTTAAACACGCTTGTATCTGCGGAAGGACGAGTTGGATGGGTGCAGCCGATTGGAGCAGACCCGCAGAAAAATTTTAGTGCGGAAAGCTGGGAGGTTTACGGTGCCGGCGCATTCCTGCTTGCGGGTTCGGAGGTTATTAAAATGAAGTGGTAACCATCTTTAGCCGTAAATACTAACAGCAAAGTAAATACTCATGTGCTTTTAACCCGGCTACGCCTGTCGCTGAGATAAGCCCGTGGCGAACGGTAGTTAAATGCTAATAGCGTAGTTAATTGCAAGAAGACAGGCTACAGGAAAATTACCTTTAAAGGAAGGCAATAAATTTTTCTTATGCTCTTTTTGCTGTTTTCTTTTCTTCCATTGAGTAGTCAAGCGTTCCTAACATTTTGAGTTCGTTAAAGTGCGAAGCAACTGCGTCATAGAAAGTTGGAAATTCCCTGTATTCAATACCCGAGTCATGCGCAGCTTTTTTTATTATCGGCGCAAGTTTTATATAATGAGCATGACAGATCTTTGGAAATAAATGATGAATAACGTGGATATTGATTGCGCCGCAAAACCACTGCATTAAATAGCTTTTAGGGGCATAATCGCCGGTGGTTTCAACAATGTGAACAGCCCAGTTTTTATCAACCTGGTTATTTTCAACTTCCGGATAACTGGTTCCGTTGGTAATGTGCCCGGTTTGAAAAATGAAAGCCAGTAAGGTACCGTCTAAAATGTGTCCTAATAAAAAGAATGCGACTACAGCCGCTATTGATAATTTAAAAACAAATATGGGCAGAATGATCAGGTAGCCGAAATAGAAAAGTTTCCACGCAATTAAACGCGCTATAAAGCCAGTTGTAGCAGCGCCCTGGCCGCCTTTCGTTTGCACATATTGCCTCAGTAATTTAAAATCCTTTGCAGTCACAAAATTGATAGTTGAAATGCCATAAATTATTGGAGCATACAAATGCTGGTAACGGTGATACCAGTAACGGGGAGCAGCAGGACAAAACCTGAATAATTTATATCCTTCCACACTTCCATCGTGGCCCTCGATATTTACGAAAGTGTGGTGTTGCTGGTTATGCGAAAATCTCCACAATTCACTATTGCTTCCAATAAGATCTAAAGAATAAGCAAAAAGACGATTTATTTTTCCTGACGGTGATATGGCTCCATGATTTGCATCGTGTGCGATGTTAAATGCAATCATAACATGTGTAAACATGTGAAAGAAGCCCACGAAAAAAGTAATCCATGCATTGCCGGCAGTAAAATAGAGAGCGACAATTGAAACAAGCCACAGCAATAACCAAAGTCCGATCTTAAGTTTCATAGCAGTATTGGCATACTGCGAAATATTATTCGATCTGAAATACTCATCTATTCTTTGCTTCATCAACGACAATAATTCCGACTTATTTCTTCCGGCAAACTTAACTTTTTCCATAGGTATTTTCAACTGGACGTGTAAGATAGGGGCTGACAGCTACAATAAAGGTTTTTGCCGCTTTAAACGACCCTATTTAACAAGAAACGTTGTTGCCACACTGATTATTTAATTTCACAACACAATTTATATACCGCGGCATACGAGCGCACCAAATTGAAGCAGGTCGTAATATTTGAAGTCTGTCAATAATTATAGAGGTATAAATAAGCCCAATAGAGAATCCACCAGTACAAGTGAGTGACACAACCAAAGCCAAAAAGTAGTTTTTCAGTTATGTACCAAAAACCTTTCACTCAGCATCAGCACGAAATCTAATTACTTCAGATCTGCTTTTTTAAAGAAATGTATAAACAAGTAGCCGAGCCCAATAATATAGGCAACTGAAAAGCCGAGAATAAGGTTTTGATCGGGACGCGCATCGTCTTTAAGAAATTTACTGGCAGGATTTTGAATTAACCAGTCAGTACCATCAATGGGCAAAAAGTAACCGAGCGGGTGAACATATTTATTAAGCACGAGACCAACAATGGTATCGGCAATCATGAGGAAAAAATACAGGCCGATGGCAAGTCCGCTGCGTTTTACCAGCATGGCTAACAGCAGGGCAGCCAACAGGTAAATGATACTTTGCACGAAGAAATAACCGATAAATGAAATGTTATTCCAAAGTGAAGAAGTGTTGGGAGAAACATGTAAGCCAACAACAATGACGGTGATGAAGGTGACCACTGTGGTAAGTATTGCAAAAATGGTCATTAACAGGAGTTTGCTCGCTGCAAACTGGGTCCTGCTTAAACCATCGATAACGTTTTGCCTGTTGGTTCGGTAGTTATATTCGTTGGTTAATAATAAGATCATTAGTATTCCAAGGGTTAGCAGGAAGTAACTGTTTACATAACATACCATTTGGTAAGTGTTCGGCATTTCATATGGGTTAGGTATCATTTGTGCCATTGGATTTTTGGCCATTGCACTCTTTTTACTCTCAGTTATCTGGTGAGCCAGGAAATAGTTCCATCCAAAAGAGAAGCCGAGACTAAGGATAAGTAAGATCCAGAAGGCTTTATAACGGCGTAGTTTCAGCCATTCTATTTGAAGAAGTTTCAACATAAGCAGGGTTGGGTGTTAATTGGTTAGTTCGAAGAATTTCGTTTCGAGGCTCTTTCTTTTCAGGCGGAGATGATTTAGAACAACGCCATTATCAAAACAATGCCGGTTGATGGCTGAAAGGTCAGCAAGCCCTAATGGAAAAATCATGTGCACCACTCCCTTATCTTCTTTTATTGAAAGAGACCCATCGATCATTCGCAGAGTCGATAATAATGCTCCTGTGTCTTCGCTCGAAACTTCGACAATGTCTTCATTCACCATCACTTCATCTACCGGTCCTGTAGTGAGAAGATTTCCTTTCTTCAGGATGGCTACATGGGTACAAACTTTCTCCACTTCATCGAGTAAATGGCTTGCCATAATAATGGTTTTGCCTTCCTTTGCAAGGTCTTTTATCAGTTCCCTGATTTCCGCTATTCCAACCGGGTCAAGACCGTTTGTTGGTTCGTCGAGAACCAATACCTGTGGATTTCCTAAGAGCGCTGCTCCAATTGCAAGCCGTTGTTTCATGCCTAACGAATAGCTGCTGAATTTTGATCTTTTTCGTTCGAGCAATCCTACTTTACCAAGTACCGTGTCTATCTCTTCCTTACTTCCCCGCCCGCTAATAGCATGGGTGATAGCGAGGTTATCGGCAGCTGAGAGATAATGATAGAAGTTGGGAGTTTCCAGCAGGGTGCCTATTTTTTTCCTGGTTTCTGAAGTTCCCGGTTTGCCCATCCATTCGTACGTTCCTTTATCTGGTTTAAGCACGTCTAATACTACGCTTAGCAAAGTCGTTTTGCCACTGCCATTCGGTCCGAGTATCCCAAACACGCTCCCTTCGGGAACAGCAAATGAAACGTTGTTTAAAGCCAAAATCCTTCCGTAAGACCTGCTGATACCCGTGAGGGTTAGAATGCTTGACAAGGTGAGTCGTTTTGGTGATGCAGGAAAAATAAATCGTTTAGTTGGATATACGAAAAGAATCTGCGGTTGGCCAAATGAGAGATTTTGAAAATGTGTTTCGACCATGCACGGCTGTCGGCGTCATTACTTTGCGCGACTGTTAAGGCGTAAAGGATATTTCTCCTGCAATTCCTTATAATGGCGAAGACAGACGTTTTTGGGGTAGCCGACCGTTGTACTTCTGTGGAGCAGCCGTTGCGTCGCACTCTTGTACTTGCACAGTTGCTTCGGCACTTTATCCGCTATCTTGTAAAGCAACTTTTTTTATTTTTCTTCTGTAACTGTTTGAGCATTAAGACTTTTCATTCGATTAATTCAATCTATTCGAACAAAATTAAAAAAGCTTCTAGCGACAAGCCGCTTAAAATTGCCGCTTCCCGACACGTCAAAAGTGAACCCCAATACCGGGAAAAAGGAGTTTTGATTTTGCCCTTTGACATTTCACGTTTGACACGAGGCCAGTCTCTTGAAAGCTATTGGCCGAGCTTGCAAGTAACAAAAAGCTGGTTTTAACGCCAATTCTTTTCTTCTTACCGTTCATCGAAAAATAGTCCCGTTTATCCGAATGCATACTACTATATAATGCATAGTACTAATCTTTGTGATGTAATCATTAATAACAAGTACTAGCAGAAATAAAAATAATATCATGAATAAACTAATTACCCTACTGACAATCGTTATCTCCACACTTTCAATACCGGCTTTTGGGCAACAAAAGACCGGTAAAATAAACGGGAACGTTATCGATGGAGATACTAAAACTATTGAAGCAGCCAGCATTACATTGTTACGGGCAAAAGATTCGTCACTGGTTAAATTAAGCGCTTCCGATAAAACCGGAAAGTTCAGTTTCGAGAATATAGCTGAGGGAAAATACTTTGTAGCAATTTCAGCGGTTGCTCACCAAAAAGCCTATTCTGAAACTGTGGAGCTAAGTGCAGCACACCGCGAAGTAACTTTGAAAACAATCAGGCTGATACCGCAAGCAAAAACATTAGGTACGGTTACCGTAACCTCAAAAAGGCCGTTAATCGAGCAAAGGGCGGGAATGACGGTACTGAATGTGGAAGCATCTCCAACCAACGCAGGTTTAAATGCACTCGAGTTGCTCGAAAAATCTCCGGGAGTAACTGTAGACAATGATGGCAATATCAGCCTTAAAGGAAAGCAGGGCGTTCTGGTGTTGTTAGACGGTAAACCAACTTATATGAGTGCGGCCGACCTGGCGGCTTTCCTTAGAAATATGCAAAGCAGCAATCTTGACCAGATCGAGATCATGACCAATCCTCCTGCAAAATATGATGCTGCCGGAAATTCAGGCATCATTAATATTAAAACCAAAAAAGGTAATATAAAAGGCATGAATGGTACTGCGAACGCCGGGTATACGCAGGGTTATTACCCCAGGTTCAATGGTGGCACCAATCTAAACTACCGTAATAACAAACTGAATTTGTTTGGCGGTGTTAACGGCGGAACCTATGAAGGTTACAATCAACTGAACATAGGCCGTAAATTTTACGAAAGTGACCATTCAACCCTTGCAGGAACCGGAGATCAGTTCACCCACAGGCTTTCTAAAGGAAACTATGAAAGTTTTAAAGCAGGAATGGATTATTATTTTTCAAAAAAAGACGTCGCCGGGTTTGTGGTTAACGGAAATTTTGGTAATCATAGCGAAGTGCCGACCAGTACCTCCAACGTGAGGGACGCAGTGGGAAACATTGATTACAAGCTTCTGTCGCTTGCAAATAACTCCTCGTTATATAAGAACGTTTCCGCAAATGCAAATTATAAGCACACATTCGACTCAACGGGCCGAGAAATAAGTGCAGATGCAGATTATGCTTATTTCAATAACAGGAGTAATAATAACCTGAATACGCAAAGTTTTAACGCCAACGATATAAAAAATGGGCAGGATGTTAATTTGTTAGGTGATATTCCCTCCAAAATCTCTATTTATAGCGCAAAGATTGATTACGTACATCCGTTCAAAGGCGGCTTCAAGCTGGAAAGTGGACTGAAAACAAGTTTTGTACATACCGACAACCAGGTTGAGTATTTGCGCAATAGCGGCAGCCGATGGAGCCTAGACGACAGAAGCAATCATTTTATATACGATGAAAATATTAATGCGGCGTACGCTATCGTTTCTGGAAAAATTAAGAAATGGGATCTTACAGCAGGCCTTAGATTAGAAAATACAGTGTCAAAAGGACACCAGGTTAAAAACGACTCTATATTTACCCGTAACTACACAAACCTGTTCCCAAATGCCGGTATAGGTTATAGCGCGAACGATAAAAACCAGGTTAACTTAAGTTATAGTCGCAGGGTATCCCGTCCGAATTACCAGGACCTGAACCCCTTTGTTTACTTCCTTGACTCACTTACTTATTCGCAGGGTAACCCGTACTTACAGCCGCAGTTTACCCACAATTTCGAGTTGAGTCACACTTACAATAAATTTTTAACTACCACTCTTAATTATACCCGTACCAACGACATTATTACTGAGTTGCTTAAGCAGGATACTGAAAAGAAAACGACTTACCAGACAAGGGAGAATTTCAGTAGTATGGAGCAGATGGGTGTAGCGGTTATGGCAAACATGCCGATAAAAAAATGGTTGAATACTAATATTTATACCAATGTTTTTAATAACCATTATAAGGGCATTTACCAAAGCGATCCTGTAAACATTCAGTTCACAAGTTTCACTGGCAACATCACTAATAGTTTTACCCTTGGAAAGGGATGGAATGCAGAAATCAGCGGTTGGTATCGCAGCAAGGGAGTTGAAGGACTGTTGGTAATCAATAATATGGGCGCGGTCAATTCAGCCATTACCAAGCAGGCATTCAAGAAAAAAGGAACTTTCAAACTTGGCATCAGGGATATGTTTTTTACGCAAAAGTTCAGTGGTTATGCAAAATACAGCGATGTAGATGTTACGATTGCCGGTAGAAGAGACAGCCGCCAGGTTAATGTTAGCTTCACATATCGCTTTGGTAAAACAAATATTCCTTCTGCCCGCAGAAAAACCGGCGGCGCAAATGATGAACAAAGCAGGGTACAAAGCGGGGGAGGTAACTAACCACAATAAACTCTAAAATTCTAAAAAAGATAAACTTTAAATAAAAAAAGTTCTCGGTTGGGGAACTTTTTTCATTACTGATGTTGCGCCTGGCAGTTGAAAAACACCGTCATTGCGACGAGGAAGCAATCTCCCGCTGTAAGAAAGGGTTTCTTAAAGTCCTCCCTTAAGGGAGGATTTAGGAGGGCTTGTACTTAGCTTTTTTGTTGCCATTGAGCTTCGTTGTCGATATCGCTCGTATTTGTTATCTAAATAGTTTAGTACCCCCGTAATCTTAGTAAAGCGCTCTTTCGAAAAATCCTGCTTTATGTCAACCATGCTACACATAAGGGGCAGGTTGTTAACAAGAACAAGCTTGTCTGGTATAACGACCCCTGCCTTTCCTTCTTTTTATCGTGTTCCGGCATTTTGTAAATCTATTACAGGAAAACGTTTAGCGGTCGAATAAAGTAGGAAAGCACGATCGAAAAAACTGTCACCCTTACTGCAGAACTGGTTTTGATGTTGAGACGTATACTACTGCTTTTACTGTAATTCTTTCGCTAATAAAGCGGCATCAATTTTAATCCTGTATACGTTCTTGTTGGTTGTAAAAAATCCATACACCACATCTGTTTCTTTGCTTTTTAGTTTTCTAACGCTCCAAATCCTAACGGGTTGAGCAGCGAAATCGGAACTTACTTTTTCTCCTCTTAAAGTAACCGGTTCTATATATTTAAAAGAACCATCGTCCCTTGATCCTAAACCAATTTTTACCTGTTGTCCGCTTGTAAAAGTGATCCCGTTGGTTGCTTTATAAGTGCTATCGTTAATCATCTGAGAAAAGCCACATAGCGGTAAAAAGATCAATAGAAAGCCAGTTACTTTTTTCATTGTTTATGTTTGCCTCCAAAAATAATTGTTTTGGCTATTGCAGTTACTGTAAGATCTTAAATGGGAAGAAAGTAAGGGCAGGGGAAATTTTGCTAACATTTAAGGCAATGTGACAAAGCAGAGTAACCGGAGTTTTGCCCGGGAGCAAGTATGTGTACAACGCAGTGACAGGCTCGGAACGTTCGGTGGCGCTGAAACGATGTCGATAGAAATACGAATGCCTGTTCAACAACAATAAATGTCGAACAGGCATTTGCGTAAGAAAGTACGCCCCTGTTAATTTGGAAATTATATGGTTGGCGTACCACCGGTCACCTGCACCGTTGACGAAGTCATATAACTTGAGTCTTGTGAAGCAAGCAATACAAAGACATGTGCAAGTTCGGCTGGCTGACCAGCACGTTTTAAAGGAACATCCTGCCCAAACGTTTTTACCTTTTCCTCCGGCATGGTGGAAGGAATGAGTGGCGTCCAGATAGGGCCGGGAGCTACACAGTTAACACGAATGCCTTTTTCCGCCCATAGTTGGCCAAGGCTTGCGGTGAAGTTTTGGATGGCGCCTTTAGTTGCTGCATATGCTACTAAACCAGGCGAAGGCTTGTAGGCATTGACAGAGGTGGTATTAACTACCGTACTACCTGGTTTAAAGTGAGGTTCAGCAGCCTTACACAAATAGAACATTGCATAAATGTTCGTTCTGAAAGTACGATCCAGTTCTTCGGCCGACAATTCCTGCAGTGATTCATGCGACATTTGGAAAGCCGCATTATTTACCAGGACATCAATTCCACCCAATTCCTTTACTGCCCTGTCTATTATCTGCCTGCAGTGCTGTTCATCCTGAATATCCCCGGGAACTACAACGGCCTTTCTTCCTGCCTCCTCAACATATTTTGCAGTTTCTTTTGCATCTTCGTGCTCGTTGAGGTAGGAAATTAATACGTCTGCTCCTTCGCGGGCAAATGCAATGGCCACTGCACGGCCAATACCTGAGTCGCCGCCGGTTATTACTGCTTTTCTGCCGGCCATTTTGCCTGAGCCTCTGTAGGAGGTCTCTCCGTGGTCAGCTTTCGGTGTCATTTCACCTTCCGTACCCGGAGCCGACTGTTTTTTTTGGCCGGCGAAAGGAGGCGCAGGGTATTGCTCTACCGGGTTTTCCATCTTTTTATTCTCTGTAGCCATAATCAAATTTTTTAATGTTCGATAGTTAGGCAGTCAGATTTTATGCCAAGAGATTGCCTTTATTCAATCCCTTATTTCAGAGGTAATTTCCGCTTTTGCTTGTGGAATATTTGTTCCTGTTATTGCAATTTTATACCCAGTTATAGAAAATACTTCTAATGTTTCGCCGACTTTGCGATTTATACTTTAAAAGCATCTGCCCAGAATTACGAGAAAAATTGAATGCAGTAGCCGACCCGTTCGTTGCCTTCCGCTACGCTCGCGCAACGAACGGGCGGTTTAATCGGAGCGACTAGCGGCGGTTGATCGAAGCGACTAGCGGTGGTTGAGCGAAGCGACTAGCGGCGGTTGAGCGGAGCCACAACCACTAATTATTGTATTAATTGCCCAAAGCATTTTTCCATCGGTGTCGAATGAAGGGTGATAGGAGGCTATGGTTGCCTAAGTAAAGCTGATCTGCGGCCGGTAAGCATCGATAACGCCATTCCATCGAAAAAGCCGGTTACCGTTGTTTCTGGTGTTCAAAGTCTCCATGTGCATTAAACCAAAAACTGCCAGGCCAGGTTCATAAATTCCTGCAACTACGCCCGCTGTAGCGCTGCAGTTCCTGATAAGACAATGGGAAAAGATTGATTTTGGATACAAGAATTTACGACTACCCTGACTTTATCCAATAGTTTCGCGGTTGAAGCAACTTCAGTTGGAAAGCCTTCTTCAAGTAAGATTTCCTTATAGTCGACCTCATATCCATCGCTCTTGAACTGTTCAATTATTCCACGGTCGATAATATGGAATGTACCTGAACCCATACGTTCATTGAAATGACCAGAATCATAAGGCGCTGCAATTTAATGAATAGCTTTAGCCATACTAAAAGATTACGGGTTTAAAGTATTTGGTGACAGGCGTAGAAACTATACAATGAAAGTCATCAATAGTATTCAACAATACTTTCCATTTTGATGAGTTCTTCATTTAATTCAACAAACTGCTTCTGGCTTCCTGTCACTTTCAGCATTACAAATAGTTTCCCTTTGCTTTTGTTCATCATTAACCGCCTGCTTTTAAGTTTCTTCATTATCAGGGCTTTTTCAACTGAATAAAGGTGATTTATATCAGCATCCTGGAACGTGATAGTGATTGTCTTACTGTTATGAAAGAGTTCTATCAGGGATTCAACTTTCCCGAATAGGGCAAGTACGATGATCGTAAATATGGTTAGGCTGAAGGATAAGGCGTGGTAACCAATACCCGTCAGCATACCAATGCCGGCAGTCGTCCAGATTACCGCCGCGGTGGTTAATCCTAAAACAGACAGCTTGTCTTTGAAGATTACGCCGGCGCCAATAAAGCCTATACCGGTTATAATATTAGCAGCTATACGGTCGTCGCTACCGGAGCCATGTTTAGATACAATTGTAAAAATCGTAGATCCCAGGCAGATGAGGATCACGGTTCTAAAACCTGCTGATTTATTATTATACTCCCGTTCGAAGCCAATAATGCTTCCACACAAGATGGACATGGCGATGCTTATCAAATCTTCCTGTTCAAGTAAAAATTGCATGGATCTATTTATTTATTAATCAAATCTTTCTAAAAATCTGCCGCTGCCTGTTATTTCTGAAGTCCGGAAATCACCGGGTCCTGCCTTTTTAATACAAAGGTTGTTCCCCGGGCCCCCTTCACCAAATAAATGGTAGATGGATGGCATAGCGTTAATGACATTTGCTCCAAAGACTAAAGTTCCTCAAAGAGATGAAGATAAACGTAATGCGACGCAACGATGACGCGGTAAAAACAAATGCAGGTAACCTATAAAACAGCAGTCAAAACTGTAGGATAACTATTCGTTTAAGAAAGGAATAAGCCAGTAACCCATTTAATTTTATTTCAACATCGATCGAATATGGTTATGTTTTACTTTTGACATCATTATTTAAAAAACCTGAAAAAAACGGGGAATTGCCACATGAAAAATATCAGAAATTGTAGAAATGCACAAAGAGAAATCCTTTTAGCACTACTTACTTTCTCTTTTTTTGTTGTTACTGCACAGCAAAAAGCACCGGCTTATCCATTAATCACCCACGATCCATACTTTAGTATCTGGTCGGTAACAGATACACTAAATGCGTCTGCAACAAAACATTGGACCGGTAGCGACCATTCACTAATCGGCATGCTGAAAGTAGACGGAACGGTGTATCGTTTCATGGGGAGAGAAGACAAGCCTTACAACCAAATCATTTCAACTTCCGAAACACAAGCTTATAGCGTAAAGTATACTGAAGAGATACCTGCAGGTGACTGGACGAGCTTAAGCTTTAGTGATACTGCCTGGAAAACCGGTGCCGCACCGTTTGGAAACAGGCGCCCGGCAAATACAAGATGGAGAAGTAAAGACATATGGGTTCGCAGGACTTTTTCGCTTGACGATGTGAAAGTAAATAAGCTTTTCTTAAAGATCAACCACGACGATAATACCGAGGTGTTTTTAAACGGTGACAAGATTTACAATAAGCACGGCTGGTTAAATAAGTTCGAGTATTTTCCAATTGACGACAATGTAAAATCGAAACTAAAAAAAGAAAATAATGTACTGGCTATTCACGTAACCAATACTACAGGCGGACAATGGCTTGATGCAGGCATTGTAGAAGAAATTGAATCGAAGCAAAATGATCTTATCCAGGATGCTGTACAAAAATCAGTTTCACTAAATGCGACTCAAACCATCTACAATTTTACCTGTGGCGGCGCCGACCTCACTGTTACCTTTACATCACCTCTGCTGATGGATAACCTTGACCTCATGTCGAGACCTATTTCATATATATCGTACAAGGTAAAGTCGAACGATAAAAAAGTGCACGACGTTCGCTTATTTTTCGGAGCCTCAACAGATATTGCTACAAACCTTGCAAATCAGGAAGTAATTGCTCAAAACGTAGGGACGAGTAATTTATCGATTTTAAAAGCGGGCACAATTGAACAACCGGTTCTTGCGAAGAAAGGAGATGACCTCAGGATAGACTGGGGATATATGTATGTAGCCACTCCTAAAACTGCCAGGGCAATTCAATACATCTCTTCGCCTACTGCTGCCTTCAACCAATTATTTGCCAATACATCGATGGTTCCTAATACTGAACTTACAGGCAAGCATCTTTCGTTAAATACAATCATTCCTTTCGGAAAAGTTACCGCCATTCAGAAGGAGCAGTTTATAATGCTTGGATATGATGACATCTATTCGGTTCAATATTTCAACCAGAATTTAAGACCGTGGTGGAACCGCGATTCGTCGAAAACAATAATGGGCGAATTACAACAGGCGGCAACGGATTACAGCAAAATAATGGCTAAGTGTGCGACTTTTAATAAAAAGATGTACGCAGATGCTGTAGCTGCAGGTGGAGAAACCTATGCCAGGCTTTGCGACCTCGCTTACCGTCAAAGTATTTCTGCACATAAGCTGGTGAAAAGCCCGGATGGGGAAGTTTTGTTCCTGTCGAAAGAAAATTATAGCAACGGATGTATTAACACCGTAGATGTAACTTATCCGTCGGCGCCACTTTTTCTTTTGTACAACCCGGAATTATTGAAAGGGATGATGAATGGCATTTTTTACTACACTGAAAGTGGAAAATATGATAAGCCTTATGCTGCTCATGATTTGGGAACATACCCATTGGCTAATGGAGTAGTATACAATGAACCAATGCCGGTGGAAGAAAGCGGTAATATGCTCATTTTAACTGCAGCGATTGCTAAGGCTGAAGGAAATGCTGAGTATGCAAGAAAGCATTGGAAAACTTTAACTACCTGGGCAAATTTTCTTTTGACTGAGGGTTTTGACCCATCTAATCAATTGTGTACGGACGATTTTGCAGGACACCTCGCAAGGAATACAAACCTGTCGATAAAAGCAATAGTAGGTATTGCAGGTTATGCTATGCTGGCCAAACAACTGGGTTATAACGAAATCGCAAAAACAGTTGGCGATAGTGCCAAGTATATGGCCCGAAGATGGCAGGAACTTGCGAATGCAGGCGACCATTATAAACTAACTTTTGACAGTACCAACACCTGGAGCCAGAAGTATAATCTTGTATGGGATAAAGTGTTGAACCTGGAGTTATTTGCAAAAGAAGTATACGCTACAGAAGTAAAATATTACCTGACGCAACAAAGGGAGTATGGTTTGCCCCTTGATAGCAGGAAAACCTATACAAAATCGGACTGGATCTTATGGACCGCAACCCTGGCAAATAATCAAAATGATTTCAACGCATTTATAAACCCCGTTTATCAATATGCAATTAAAACAGATACCAGGGTTCCGCTAAGTGACTGGCACGAAACCACGAATGGTAAAATGGTAGGTTTCCAGGCCAGGAGTGTGGTTGGAGGATATTTTATAAAAATGTTGGATCGCAAATGGCAATATAAACAAGAGAAGCTGCCTTCCAGCAAAGCGTTTTAGTGTAGAAACAGAAGGAGACTAATTTGTTTTTGGACGGGCTTTATTAAGTTCGTAAAGCATCTCGAAGTGGCATTCTAATAAAAAGCCGTTTTGAGATGTTTTTTTTATAAATATGCAAAACATTTAGCGGTAAGCGGTTCGGTACAAAATTTTAAACGTTTTAAGACGTTTAGGGATATGTGAAAAACTTCGGAGACTTTATATCCTTAAAGCCGTTCGCCCAAACTGTGCCCGACACAGATCTTGTTTCGAAGCAGCGGCTACTTTTGTTTAAGATAGCAACGATGTTATCGCTGATTGTCTGCGTTGGCTTTCTCATCCAGGTTTTCGTAACTATTCCCGGTAAGCCATTATTGCTGACTTTTATGTTCCTGCTATTTTGTGGCCTGTTTGTTAACTATTTTGCCCTTGCATCGCATAAAAGGCCGGCCGTCTCTTATATTATTCTGCTCGGCACCTGGTTTATACTCATTCACATCAATACCTATTATTCCGGGGGTATAAGAAATTCGGCCAATTTTTACCTGGCTACGTTTATCCTTACAGCTTTTATACTTTTAGGCAGCAAGGGAGGAAAAATAGCCGCTGCCCTTTCTATAATTCACGTAGTATACTTTTACTTTGTAACCACTTGTACCAATTGGGTCAGTTATCTTTTTGTTGGCGAAGGAGAAACGTTACTTAACGTTTATTTTTTACTTTCTACTTCGGTCAGCCTGTTGGTACTAGCTGCAGCATCGACTTATATCGAGAAAAGCAAAAATGTTGTTGTAAAAGATTTGCATTTAAAAAATGAGCAACTCACCAATGCTTCCGGAAGGTTACAGCTTTCTACAGGTGCAGCTAAAATAGGGGTCTGGGATTTCGATATTGTAAACGACCTGATTACCTGGGATAGTACAATGTTTTCGCTTCACGGTGTTACCGCTAACTTTCCTGTAAATAGTAACACCTGGCAGAGCCTATTACATGCTGCCGACGTTGAAAAACTGCAACGCCAGTTACAACTGGCTATAAATGACGAACAAGAATTTGATACTGAGTACCGTATACTATGGCACGACCAGACAACGCGGTATATAAAAGCAGCTGCACAAGTTCATACCGGTAACAATGGTAAAGCGTCACGGATCCTGGGTGCAAATTGGGATATCACCGAAAGTAAAAAAGCAGAAGAAGCCATTATAAACAGCAATAAACGCTACGAACTGGCAACGAAGGCTACAAGCAATGCAATCTGGGATTGGAATCTATTAACAGGTGAACTTTTTTGGAACGAAGCCTATCAGCATACTTTTGGTTATACCACACAAGAATTAACGGAGAGTTTTGAGACGTACATTTCCAGGATTCACAAAGATGATTGTGCAAGAGTAAATGAGGGATTACTTGCCATGCTTTCGGGTAATAACGGCGATTACTGGGAAGACGAATACAAGTACCTGAAATCGGATGGTAGTTATGCTTACGTGTACGACAGGGGTTACCTGGTTTGTGACGGGCAAAATCAACCAATACGGTTTGTTGGCGCGCTGCAGGATATTACGGCACGTAAAGGCGTTGAATTGGAAAGGGAAATGATCATCCAGGAGCTTATAAAAAGCAACGCCGACCTTAAGCAATTTTCTTTTATTACCTCGCATAATTTAAGGGCGCCGTTATCAAATATTTCCGCCATCCTCGATCTAATCGATACCTCGAGCCTCGATGCTCATAACATCGCGATGCTTGAAATGCTAAAAGTTTCGGGTAAACAACTGGTACATACGATTGATGACCTAACCAATATCCTGCTGATAAAAAATAACAGGAATGCCGAAATCACCCGCATCGATATCAACGACGCTTTACACGAAATTAAAAAGTCCTTTTCAACTGCCTTAAGTGACGGAGATGGTCATATTTGCACAAATATTTCGGCTCCTTTCGTTTGGTTCCATAAGGTTTATCTTGAAAGCCTGTTTATTAATCTTATTTCAAATTCTATAAAATACCGTTCAACCAGCCGCAAGCTTGTTATAAATATCGACTGCTGCAGCGATACCAATGGCAACTGCATTCTACAATTTTCTGATAATGGGAGCGGCATCGATCTTAAGAGATATAAAGACAGGATCTTTGGATTGTACCAGCGCTTTCACGATACTTCTGAGGGCCAGGGATTAGGGTTATTCATCATTAAATCACAGATAGAAGCACTTGGCGGCGAAATTACAGTAGAAAGCGAGGTAGATAAAGGCACTACTTTCACCGTTACCTTTCGCAGGCAGCAGTACAAAAAAGAAGTGCTGCACCTGGAAAATTTTTCTGCCAGCATTCAATAAAGCAGTTTTGTTGTATTTAGCTCCGTACTACTATTAACCATCGTTTTCGTTAACTCACAGTTACTGTCACTCCCTTGTGCTTTTAGTAAATGTTTCAGCACAGCTCTTTTTTCCTGGCGTCCATTGTGTTCGTTCGCGAATACGGGACAAGGTAGTGCTGCTGCCGAACACGAAGAACACCAGGAGATCACGAAGCGCGCAACGGAATACAAGGCATTTCCGCCTAACCGCCATTAATCAGCATAATTATGGTTCGTGACAAAAATCTCCATAATCGCGGTTCTCTTGTTCTCATAACTTTGCTCTTCCTCAAATAACCCAGCATGAAATTTTTACTTGCCTTCTTCGTCGTTTTTACCTCTGTTACCACAGTTTATGCGCAGAAAACAGAACCGGCCATCCAACGAATTGATCCCACTAACTGGTGGGTGGGAATGAAAAATCCGAACGTGCAATTAATGGTATATGGTAACAATGCCGGCATGTTAAACTATACGATAAACTATCCCGGCGTTAAGTTAGCGAAAACAAGTAAAGTTGAAAATCCAAATTATGCTTTTCTCGATCTTATCATTGCTCCGTCAACAAAACCAGGAACACTAAAAGTTGTTGGTAAATTGGGCAATCAGATCATAACCCGGTTGTACCAACTAAAGGCACGCACAAAAGAAGCCAAAGGAACCGGCGTTACATCGGCCGATTTAATCTACCTGCTTATGCCTGACCGCTTCGCAAACGGCGATACCACAAACGATAAGTTTGCTACAATGGCCGATCCGCTTGCAGATCGTAAAAGTCCTTATTTACGTCATGGGGGCGATTTTAAAGGGATCATCAATAACCTGGACTACCTGCAGGAACTCGGTGTTACTGCGCTTTGGCTCACCCCTGTAATTGAAAATGATGAGCTGCTTAAACAGGAGGGACCGCAGCGTATGCAGGCAGGCTATCATGGCTATCACTTTACCGATCATTATAAAGTTGATCCCCGTTTTGGTGGTACGGAAGGCTACATTCAGTTTGCTAAAGCAGTGCACCAGAGAGGAATGAAGCTGGTGCAGGATGCAGTTTATAACCACATCAGCGATGATCACTGGTTCTACAAGGATCTGCCCGCAAAAGACTGGTTAAACAACTGGCCCGCTTATACAGGAAGCTCTCATAAAGAACAAGCGCTTTATGATGAGTATAGTGCTGACGCCGACAGGAAATTATTGCTGGGAGGGTGGTTTACTTCTTTTTTGCCCGATTTAAATCAGCGAAATTCTTTCCTTGCTAAATATTTAATTCAGCATGCCATCTGGTCTACTGAAATGTTCAGCCTTGATGCGTGGCGCATCGACACTTACAAGTATAATGACCAGGCGTTTATGAACGACTGTAACAAGGCATTGTTGACCGAATATCCAAGCATTCACCTTTTCGGAGAATCAACGGCTTCGCGTCCGCTTGGTCTTTCTTATTTTGTAAAAAATAATGTAGGCTTTCCTTTTAAAAGCAACCTGCCCGGTACACTTGATTTTCCTTTGAATTATGCAATTCTTGACGGGCTAAAACAAAACTTCGGCTGGGATGATGGAGTTAACCGGGTTTACCAGACATTAGCGGAAGATGCAGTTTACGCAGACCCTATGAAAATGGTAACCTCTCTTGACAACCATGATATGGACAGGTATTTATCAGTTATCGGGAATGATTTTGATAAATACAAAATTGGAGTAACCTGGTTGTTAACAACAAGAGGAATACCCTCCTGGTATTACGGTACCGAGATCCTGATGAAGAACTTTAGAGATCCGAGTGACGCTGAAGTAAGGCAAGATTTTCCAGGTGGTTTTGCGGGAGACAAGGATAATAAGTTTACAGCCAGCGGACGCAACAAAAAAGAAAATGAAGCTTTCAATTACGTGAAGGTCCTCGCTAATTATCGTAAAAATACACCCGCCTTACATTCAGGTAAGTTGATGCAATACGTTCCGCAAAACGGTACCTATGTTTACTTCAGATACAATGCAGCGAAAACTATAATGATTGCAACCAATACAACAGACAAAGAATTATCACTTAATACCGCACGATATACAGAACGTTTAAAAGGATTTATTGGCGCCAGGGATGTGATTAACAATAAAAGGCTAAGCGATCTTTCTGCAATAGCAATTCCCGCGAAAACCGTTCTTGTACTTGAATTGATGAAGTGAAAAATATTATAGCTTATCCATCTTCAATCTTACCTCGATAATTACGGCAACTGTTTAAACCTGTTGTAAGACATTGCTTTCAGGCGCGAAAAAAAACTTTTCCCTGGTTGTCCGGTTAATACGTGTCCATTCAGTTAAACCAGCATACATTTCCATACTTCCTGCTGCGGAAAATTGAGATGTACAAGAGTGCGACGCAACCGGTGAGGATCAGAAATTCTAACGCCGGTCCCAAAAAAATAATACTATTGCGGGAACAATTTTAAAGCTGATCTATTATTTAATCCGTGTGCATAAATACTATCTTCTTAAACTTTCTTCTCCCTTTACGGGCGGCGAAATACCCTCATATCCCTGGTGTTTTTTGGTACTGCAAGTTCAGCAAACATGCTTAGCACGAAAGCCATAGCATAAAACCCTTTTTCAGTTCTTAAAAGGTCTGCCTTCCATAGACCAACCCTAAGTAATACAATTGATAAAATAGTTGTAAACCATGCAATGCCGTAATACAAATTCGTGCCGGGTATGCTTTCATTTGGTCGCGTACTGCCTTTGTACCGAGATAGCCGAGAATAGGCCCGACATCAATAGGGTAAAATAATATCCTTTTTCATTCAATTCCATTTCGGCGGTCCATAAGCCGACCAAGTAAGCAGTGACACCAATTAATAATGCGGCCCCGGAAGTTCCAATAAATGCTGCAGAAGGTTGCTGATTGTGTTTTTGTTCCATAAATGTTTTTTTATTGAAACAAGTCTATAACCGGCCCCGCTTGTGCCTTTTGACATTTATCAAAAATGAAAATCCCAAAGGTTAAAGCGCATCAATGGGGTTGACATAAGTTGCACCCTAATATCAGGCTTAGCCTGCGGGAGGCTTATTACAATAGGAGTAATTAGAAACCCATCGCCAAGCTCAGGGTGACAAAAGCCAAGTAAACGGCATTGAAAGTCCACGTGAGAATGAAGACGAAAAATCATTTTCTCCACCAACAAGAAAACTACTGTACAATAAAAATCCCTGTATACTTTTGGTATACAGGGATTTCACAGGTGAAAAGAAATTTAATGTTTTTCGTCTTTATCCACTGCGTCATTCACTTTTTCTCCTACTTTTTTAGCGGCTTTTTTTACAGCACTTCCGGCGTCTTTTGCACCTTCACCTACTGCCTCTCCGGCATCTTTTGCAACTCCTCCAACAGCTTTCCCGGCGTCTTTAGCTCCTTCTTTTGTAACATCCCACGCGTTTTCGATAGCGCGACCAGATTTATCGAAAAAATTTCCTGTGCGGTTCACTATTTCACCATCCTCCAATACTATTTCTTTGTTATCTTTTTTAACTTTACCGTTCCTGTAAACTACTACACCATTGTCTAATGTAACATCTTTGTCCGCTTCAACCCATTCACCGCCTTTCATAACCATCACCTTTTTTTCCCTATAAACCACATCACCATCCGTAGCAGTATAAGCCGAAGAAGTGGTGGTTGAACTGGTAGCACCGGCTGAGTCTACTGAAGTGATTGTACTGGTAGTACTTGTTGAGTCCACGGCAGCACTGTCTGTTCCGTTGTTGCAGGCCGCAAGTGAAACGGCCGCAATGGCCATAGCGATAATCTTTTTCATAATCTCTGATTTTATGTTTATGCAGGTATTTAACGACTGATCCATTATAAAGGGATGATTTTCAGACCTCTACCTGCATTTTAATTCAGGAAATCATTAAATTTCCATGCCAGAGGCTTCTTAAGTCATCAAAATCTATTATTTATTTGGTTAATCTTACTACGCACAGGTCGCAATTAAAAACGACTGCGAGGCGGCTAAGTGTCTCCTGGCTTATTCCAAGATAAGATGCGATGTAACCTAAGGGCACCCGTTGAATTAAGTGGGGTGTTTGCATTAACAGGTTTTGATATCGTTCGTAGCTGTCTTAAATTGAGCGTTAACAAACCGCTCTTCCAGGCGGATGTAGTATTTTTCAAACACTATTCTTACCAGTTTTTCTAATTCATTCGGTATAAACGAATTGATGGTGGAGTAAATGAAAAGCAAGAGATGAATTGACCGGTGCATTCTTTTGGAAACCTATCCCGAAAAATAGCCGTAACAAGGCTAAAGGTATGGCTAGTGTGTATTAGGAGATAAGAAATGGTTAAATGCCGAAGACGATCAACAGAATAAAACAACAAAGACTTAATTTCGCGGGTATGATAGGTGAATTTGTTTGTATAAACGACGTGTTTACAACCCAGCAAAAGTTGATATTTGAAAGTTTGCCTGTAAAGGGAGAGGCATATACACTAAAAGAAGAGGTTGTTAGTTCAATAGATGGCAAGAAAGGACTGGTATTCTATGAGCTTCCTAACCCTAGTCATCCTAACGGGCAAGAGTTCTCCTTCAGACCCAGCAGGTTCAAAAAAGTAGAAGCTAAAGATGAGGTGTTGGAATTGCAACTGGAAAAGGTGGAAGTACATGTAAACCGCGAAGTCAATAAAAAATAAAGTATTTACAATACGACAAAAGGTGGAACCAATGGTGCCACCTTTTGTCGTATTGTATTTTTAGTAACAAGCATTGTTCTTTACCACGACTCTTAATTTCCGCCACAGCTTTTATCTTTCAATTAACAGTACTGCCAACTCAAACACGCAGGAAGCCGCGATGTGGTTTTTTTGGTTGCCGGCACTTGTTCCCTGGTTAATCGTCGTTGCGTCGCACACTGCAACACCTGTAATTACATGGGCCTGCTGCAGTTCTGCTTAATCGTGAACTGTGGACAGTATTTTTGCTTCTGCATGACGGCAGCCGCTATGATAAACGCCGTGGCAGGAGCGGAGGTTAAAGCTTCAAAATTATTAGCAGTTTTCTTTCTTATGAAGTTTGTAACCACATCGGTTTTGTCTTTATTACATCCTGGTATATTTTACAACCTGGTGAATGAGCCCCCTGCAGGTACCCGATGCTCATTAAAAATTCATTTACAATTTCTCCTCCGGTAAATTTAAAAACCTTCTTAAATAATTTCACCCATTCTTCCTTCGATTTCGGATGGTGATGTTCCAGCCATTTTTCGAACGAGCCATATTCATTTTGAAGTTGTAGAATCGTTTTGGCATTTTCTATGGCTGCATTTACTTTTAACCTGTTGCGAATAATGCCCGGATCTGCCAGTAGTCTTTCCCTGTCACCTTCTGTATATGCAGCTACTTTTTCAATATCGAAATTGTGGTAAGCGCTCCTAAACGTCGTTTCTTTTTTCAGTATCGTTTCCCAACTCAGTCCTGCCTGGTTAATTTCTAAAACAAGCCTGCAAAACAATTCATTGTCATCATGTATCGGGAAACCGTACAGTTTGTCGTGATACGCTTTATGCAAGGCCTTTTTATCTTCAGCCATATTTTCGATTGCGTTACAATACGACATAGTTTTTATTTAATGATCGGGAAGCGCTCCTCCTGATTGATCAGCAACTTCTGCAAGCCGTGTGATCGACGGAAGATAATATTTCTTTAGAATTTTTAGCCGTTCATACGGTACCGGCTGGTTTAGCTTATTCTGTCCAATAATCTACCACCATCACCTCTGCCAGTAGGGGATCCACCGAGCTGCTGAATGCTTTGTGATCGGGATGTGCACCATAAGTTGCTAAATCTTCCTGGCTTTTTACAGTTACTACAAAGCAATGCGTGAACTTGCCATTCTTTTTCTGATAATCTACATCCGGACCTCCTTCTAATTCAGTTACCTGCGGAATAAGCGTTTTCAAATTAAGAAAATCGGTGGTCGCTTTTTTCATTTGTTGAGTTGTTATACCCGGTTTGAATTTAAAAGCTACCACATGACGCAGTTTCCTTTCTTTAGTGCCATTTGGTTTCGAAGAGAAACAGGAGACAAGGCTCACAACGATTATCAATAGAAGGGTTAATTTTAGTTCTTTCATAATTTAAAGGTAATGACAACTATTATTTGCCGGGTTATTAGAAAGCTTCATTTATACCCAAAAAGAATCCACGTGAGCCGTTTTTACCGAAGGCATAATCGAGACACAAATTAGTTCGTGTAACCTTATTAAAGAGAACACGGAGGCCACCTCCAACTCCCGGTTGCCATTGCTGAAACAGCCTGGTTCCCAATTCGTCGTTTGCCGTTTGAATATTAAAGAATGTAACGGCGCTTAGAAACTTGTTTTTTGTTATCGGAAATCGGTATTCTACTTCTGAGTAAGAATATTTCGTGCCTTTAAAGTATCCGATGGTATACCCTCTTCCACTACGGGCACCGGGATCTTTACCTGTGCCCGGTAACTCCAGGTAGGGTAGAGCTCCACTGAGCAAATAGGAACCCCAATTCCAAAAGGCAACGACATGTTCGGGATTCCTGTTAGAAATACTCCAATACTTCCTGAAGTCTGTGGTAAACTGCACAGCACTTTTTGTGCTTCCCATCCATCTTTGATTCACTCGAAAACCCGCGTCAGCATAAAAGCCTTTATACGCACGGTTTAAATTGTCGCGGGTAGTATACTGTATACTAAACAAAAGGCCGTTCGACATGTAATTATTCCTGTTGAAACCATAACGGTCGCTGTAAATATTATATGGTGTTAACTCATTTACTGCAATCGCCCTTTCTTCAATTCTTCTTCTTATATCAAACGAAACTCCGCCGCCAACAAAAAAGTTGGAGAATATCTCCTTGTATACCTTTTCCCGGAAGTTATAATATAACGAATGGAGAACATATCCTTTACGGCCCGCATTGGCAAGCACCTTATCTTCTTCACTTTCCCCTGCATCCCGGCCAATTCCGAAGCCATAATCAGGCGTAACGCTCTTTGCTGCCACCAGGCTACCCTGCAGGTTCCACTTGTTACCATTAGTAAAAACATTATGGGTCAGGTAAAAATAGAGAATGCCCTTAGTGGTAATGGAAGCCGATGTTCCGGCAATCGACATGATAGTACTGGGATCTTTCCCTAATTTTATGCCGGCGACGGCTTTAATGCCTAGCTGGAAACCAATGCTGGGGTTGGCAGCTACATTAGGTATTATAGTGATCCCCGATCTGTTTCGCAGTGAATCGTGCTTCTTGCCGGGTTGAAAAATGTGCTGAACCAGGTCGCCAATATCATATTGCAAATCCAGGATTTCAGACTTGTGGACCTTTCCCTGCCGGAAGCGTGAAGAATCTGTCTTAAGGGAATCGACAGGAGCCAGTTGGCCGTAAACATAACTTTGGGTGCATACAACTAAGGTCAACAGTAAAGGCCTTAATAATAAAGAAAGTTTTTTACGGGGCTGGTGATGGTGCATTCCCCCGCAAAATTAATAATTAGTTTCCAATTTTTATATCAGTTGAAGAACTAAGAGCAAAGATTAAAGCAGGGAGATCTTCGCGGGTACGCCGGTGACCGACTTAACAGCAGTACCGGGTCGGCATTTGTATGAGATAAGCTGTAATTTTCGGTTTCCCTTCATGGGTAGTATACTGGTGTTCGTGAAATGTCAAAAATGAAATGTCAAAGGTAAAAAAGAGAAACTCCCTTTTCCCGATTATCGGGTTCACTTCTGACGTTTCTCGAAGCTACAATTTTAAGTTGACCTGCCACTGCTCAATAGCGTTTATAATTTATGCTGCTCTTGAATGTTTCGGTAGCAGCCCCATTACTCTTTAAAATTTCAAATAACAATTCCTGCTTTTTTACCATACGAAGTGGGATTTGAGTAGCTTTACTATCAAAGAACTCCGGATGAAAAAGCTACTTATTTTTCTGTCCACTTTCCCCTTCACTTTCCAAGCTGTAGCGCAACCATCTAACTGCACTTTTAAGCCACCCGCTATCACAATCCACTTTGGTGCCGGGGATATAACCGAGGTGAATACGTTGTTGCCCTATTACTACAATCGTGTGCCGGGCTCTTGCCCTACGGATGGTCATTACGCCTATACTTCTTATACAAGTGACTGCTTTCGCGGCGACTGGCATACCCTCGAGGAGGATCATACTCCAGGCGATCGTTCCGGCAATATGATGCTGGTGAACGCGGCGAGAACCAGCGGCACGTTTCTAACAAAAACAATTAATGGATTAAAGAGCGGAACTACCTACGAGTTCGCGGTATGGATGATGAATGTGTGTAAAATAACGGAGAAATGCCCGTTTCCCTTGCTACCCCAGGTTACTATCCGGCTTGAAACGCCAGAGGGGAAAATGGCAGCACAGTTTCATACAGGTGAAATAGCACGGGTTACGGCACCCAAATGGAAAAAGTATCGCGCTGTCTTTACTACGCCACCTTCTCAAACAGCTTTAACGCTAATAATGGTTGATAACGCGCCTGGTGGTTGCGGAAACGACTTTGCATTGGATGATA
The DNA here is from genome assembly GCA_028288485.1 of Segetibacter sp. Classification (GTDB taxonomy): domain Bacteria; phylum Bacteroidota; class Bacteroidia; order Chitinophagales; family Chitinophagaceae; genus Segetibacter. The sequence continues at coordinate 5,675 of JAQBNO010000058.1, read as the reverse complement.
TTACCTTTCGGGAATGTGTGCGGCCAACACCCATTGCCGTAAAAGTCGCCGCGAAAGCACCTGTTACAGTAAAACGCAAACCTGCCGCTCAAATGCCGGAACTGAAAAAAGAAACGCCAACTGCGGTAAAAAGACCAACAACTATAAGCGAGGTTACAAAGCCGCAGAAAGATTTACCACTACATCCGTCTCCAGTTGCAAAACAAAGAACGTTAGTCTTGCCGAACCTTCCCCCGGTATTGGCATTACGAGCCAATCCATTGGTTGAGCAAATTAAAACTGAGGCCGGCGAAATCAAGGTCGACGTGTATGACAACGGAGAAATAGATGGTGACACTGTTAGCATCTATCATAACAACCTGCTGTTGGTTTCTCGTAAGAAGCTTGCCGCACAACCTATATCATTCCGTATTGCCGTAGATGCCAACAACCCTCATCACGAATTAATTATGGTTGCACACAACCTCGGTTCTATTCCACCTAATACTTCCGTAATGGTTGTAACGGCAGGGGGCCGTCGACACGAAGTATTTATCTCTTCCACAGAAAAGAAAAATGCAAAAGTGTTTATTGACCTGAAAGAATAACTTTTATAATTTCATGAGCATAGTTAAACGGCAGCCTCCTTAGACTATTCAGCTTTTTGTCACTTTCTTTTCTTTGATCGAAAGGCAATTAAAATCTCGGTGCCCGGTGAAAAATTAAGGAAGAAATGATGATACCCCTTTTCTTTCCCGGAGGCTTGATTTGTTGTGGTACTACTGCGGCTTCCGCATTGGTATTCATCCTTGATTTATTGGCTGTCGATGCTGATTGATACAAACAGAGAGCTAACTATTTTAGGTAAGAGCCGCGCTTTACCTGATAAACTTTAGTTTCTTCCTCACCTGTTGTATCCATTCTCTTGCCATTAACTCATGGCCTGCCGGCATAGGATGTATGCCGTCCCAGATCCAGTATTCTGCCGGTGCTTTTAGTAAGGCTTTATCGAAGGCCGCCTGGAATTCTATGAAGATCGCATTATGTTCGGTACTTAACCGTTTTACTATTTCCTGCCTTTGCGCTATTTCAGCAGCGTACTCGTTCCATTTATCATTTACCCTTGCACCACGAAGAATAAACGGTTCGCAAAGTACCAACTGAACATTAGGCAATTTTTCTTTTGTTTGCTGCAATAGCTCGCGATACCCCTTTTCATATTCCCCGGCCGTGAAATTCTTGTCGCCTTTAATGAAGGCAGCAGTATCATTTACACCTATTAAAATACTCAACAGGTCAGGTTTAATATCAAGGGTGTCCTTTTGCCAACGCGCTGCCAGGTCAGTGAGTTTGTTGCCGCTAATACCGCGGTTAAAAAAATGAAAGCCTTTTGCAGGAAAATCAAACCACAGTCTGCTTGCAATGATGTATGGGTATCCGTGTCCCATAACATGATTCCAATCGTTGTCTCTGGTTCTATTTCCATCCGTAATAGAATCGCCCTGGAAAAGGAAATTAAATCCATCACCACCTTTACCTGCAGTAGCTGTTTGCACAGTGGCTGCATACAACGTTCCAGGAGCTAATGAAGCTATTGCGCCAAATTTAATACTCCCGGCTATAAAGTCTCTACGGCTCTTTTTCATTTTTTCTTCATCATTAAATGGCCCTGTTTTTTAGCGAGATGCAAAACCAATTTGCTGAACCGAGTCTAAAAAATAAATTTAGCACACTTCTTACCGGCGAGTTTGAAGTGCAAATTATTAAAGCGCAAGGAACAAGGAAGATATTTTTGGTTACCAGTAGTCGTTCCCTGGTTAGTCATTGTTGCGTCGCACACTTGTGCTGTTGTGGTTGCTTCGGCAACCAGGCTGGGGTCGGTGCCAGGCCGCGAGGCTAAGAGAGGAGCCGGGAGTTGGAAAGAAAAGTAGAACATGGAATAAGATGAAATGAAAATATGCCGGTACAAGAGAGTGACACAACGATGACGCTATGAAATGCTAAAGCTGGTAAAATAAAAAAGAAGACTTTACAATGTTTGAACTTAAGCGGAACACGTCCTTAATCTTTCTACTTAAAATCTTTCATTCCACTTAATATTCTTAAATCCAACAAACCTGCTGTAGCATTCTTGTCTCTTGCCTTGAACTTTATTGTGACATCAGCGTTGCCACCAATTAACGCTGCCGGCAAATCAATGATGTCTGTATAAAATTCTTCATTTCCACCTTCATTTAATTGTGTAGTGCTGATAGTCTTCAACAGTTTTCCATCTACCAGCACATCAAACATTTTTGTTCCTCTTGTATTTTTGTACATAAGAAGATAAAGGCGTTGTTTCTCTCGGGGAGAAACTTTTGCCCTATACATGAAATAGCCACCGTTTATTGCATTCCGCCATTTTTGGTTGCCCATAATACCGGTGGAGGAATTTACTACTTCAAGGCGATGTTGTTGTTCTGATTCTATATTGCCTGGCACAACAGCATCTGTTGTTGCTGCGATTACTGCCTGCCTGAGGGTGTCTTCTCTTTGTTTTCTTTGTTTTTCGCGGTTATTTGCTGCCTCATTGTTATGATGCCTGAAATAAAGGGCGTAGCGATTGTAGTGAATACGGTGAAAAGGAACCAGGGTAACTGGCCAGCGTGTAACGGCAGACGTTGTAGTAAAAGAAAGACCACGTCCTTTGTCTTTAATAATGCCTGCTACCATTGTTGTACTATCGCCTGTAAATGAAGCGACGACAGACAGAGGAATTTCTTTAACGGCAACAGTTTGCCTTTCGCTGAAAAAGTCTTCTTTTGTTAAACCATGATTATCTACTTTGGCTGCAAGCAACAGTGGTCCATATGTTACCGATACAAATTTGTTGCTGGCGACAAGCGGGGTCACTGCTATCTTCCCCGGAAGCTCAATAGTTACTTTGTCGCCTGTCTTCCAAATACGGTTTATCTCTGCATAACCTCCTGCAACTGATTTTGTTTTATATAGCTTACCATTAACCCTTACCATTAAAGAAGGTGCATTCACCCAGTACGGGTGCCGGATTTTAAGAGAATAAGAAACAGGTTGCGGCACCGTAACCGTGAAAGCAGCAGTTGCCTCATCGGGGAAGTGGGTGGTTTGTGTTAAGGTTATATTCTTTTCTTTCCAGCTGACCTGCGACGGAATAAATAGATTTACGTACAGGCTATTGTCATCGTGGGCATAAATCATCTGTCCAAACTTTGCAGGATTTTCAAAGCCGGTTCCGGTACAACACCAGAAACTTTTATCTTCTGTTCCATACACTTTATAATGTCCGGGACGCATTGAAGTAAAGTAAACGGTCATTGCACGTTCAGGATCATGATTGGCAAGGATGTGATTGTACAATACCCGTTCGTAATAGTCTACTTTCTCTGGTTCTGCATAATCCCGATAGAGAATTTCTGTTAATCGCAGCATGTTTACACTGTTGCATGATTCAGCTCCCCCCGGCCAGGTCACCCGGTTTTCGAACTCAGTAACAGGAAAAAAATGCTCTCCTGTACTGTTGCCACCATTGGCCCAAGTATGCTTGCTTACCACAGTCTTCCAAAAGAAACGTGCGGCGTCGGTATACTTTTGCTCGCCTGTATAATCATACACATTTTGAAAGCCGGTGAATTTAGGTATCTGCGTATTGGCGTGCCAGCCGTTCAAAATATCTTTGCCTTGAGCCATCGGCACCCACATATCTTCATCATTCAGTCGCTTCGACCACTCCAGGTATTTTTTATCCTGCGTCAACTGGTAGGCGTTTATATAATTTTCGTTAATAGAACCGTGCTCACAAACCAATAACTTCTGTAACTGCTCATGCGACAATTTATTTACTACTGAGTCTCCAAACCAGTCTGCCATCTTTATAAAAATGTCTTTTGCCAGGGGCAGGTTGCAGCGGGTGTACACACTATATAAGCCCAGCATTACTTTGTTCATGATATATACCGGCTCCCAGCTATCGTTTATAAGAGGGTTAGAGGTAGTGAATTTGCCGGCAACTACGTCCTTAAATACCTGTCGGCCATTAATTACAGCGAGGAGGTAACCATCACCCTGCGCATCCTGCGCCGCTTTTAATTCGTTGAGCGTATAATTCAGCTTATTTATAATAGCACTGTCGCCGGTGCTCTGGTACATCATACTCATCGACGACAGGTAGAAACCCATTATATGCCCTGCAAGCGGCCCTTTCCCCCATACATCTTCCGACTCCCAGAAAGGGTAGGGTGCCGCCTTCGGTGAGAGACCCGCTTCTCTTCTGAACCATGAAGCCATACGGTCAGGATCAAGCGAGAGCAGGTAAGTATGTGTCAGATCCATGATGTGTTTAAACTCGCCGTCATGCAGGCGGACATCAGCCAATGAAAACAGGTGCATTTTTGGTTGGTGCAAGGGTTTTACACGCGCTGTGTCGTTGCAGTAAGTTGTTGAGTTGATACCAAGAACCAGGAGAAGCAGCAATACGTTTTTCATTTATTTTATTTTTGAACTGGCTGGAAGGTTTAAATGTAGGAAATATTCGGCGCCTGCTGTGTTGCGGCGATACACCTGGGGGAAATCTGGAAAGAAACGATTCATAACATTTCTTTCGTCCCAGTAGCAATGGGCGATGTGGAGATCGAAAATTAGCTCTTTGAATACTTTTTTTTCATAAATCACCCTGTTTTACTTTCTACACCGCACGTTTCACTTAAGCACGTATTCATTCTTGATGCCTTTATTCAAGCTTTCAAAACCTTTCGCGGTGTAACAGGGGAGAAGTGCAAAAACACTTTTTCCCTCATGGGTCGACAGGTAAATTAGCTGCGGATTCTTCCTTTTTAAGCGTGGTTTCCATGCCACTCAACCCGGTAGTTCGCTTTATCAACTTTCGTTGTATTCTTGTGTATTGTCGTCAACATCTTTTTTCCTGTAACAACCCTTAACCTTAGATGGTATTGTTTTTTAATGGTTCTAAACGATATAAAGGTATTGTTCACTCTAAAAAATGTTATCATGAATATAGAAGCACAAGAATTATGGGAGGAAACTAATAGCAGTGCTACTGGTACTGGCTCAAATGATCTAACTAAAGTATTAATAGGCGCACTGGCAGGGGCTGCCGCAGGTGCATTGGTAGGTGGTTTATTTACACAAAAAGGTGTTGAAATAAGAAACCGCGTTGGCGAGGGCAGCAGGAGTATCGCAAATAATATTAAAGATAAAGCCTCTGGTATAACAGGCAGCGTTGCAGACAAATTTGAGGCTACAAAAGAAGCTGCTGCCGATTGGATTGCAAAAGGGAAACAAAAGATTGGGATGTCTTCCAGTAACAGCGCGTACAAAGCTAACACGGCTTACAGCACCGCTCTGGAAGGTGATGCAAAGGGCCCAGGATCAAAAATATTATTAGGGGCATTAATCGCATCGGTCGCAGGCACGATAGTATGGAGTTTTGCTACCGAAAAAGGCAAGGAAACAAGACATCGCGTTGTTGAGGGCAGCAAAAACCTCACAAGCAATCTTAAAGTCAAGGCGTCGGAGATAGCAGGCGGTCTTAAAGAGGGTATTGCCAACACTTACGAAGCCGCAAAAGAAGGTGCTATTGATTTGCTTGAAAAAGAAAAGCAAAAAATTGATGCATTAGCAGCAGGTAACACTGGTTACAGCAGTCCTACGGGGGCTGATAA
>JAQBNO010000034.1 GCA_028288485.1 Segetibacter sp. | reverse complement strand
GTTGAGCGTGGAACTTGCCTGGTTGCGGTAATCTTCTGTTGCAGAACCTTCTTTGCGCAATTAGTTAGTTTGCCTATAGGATCGAACTTTTCTTTTTTGGTTTCATGCCCTCGTCGTCCTTTCTACACGGTTGTCCGAATCGACGCCTTTGGTTATGTCATCTGGCTTGTACCTCAAATTATTGTGCTGCTTTTTCTTTTGTTGTACCAGTTCTCCTGGTCTATAACAGACTTTTGTTTTTCAGGAGAACAAATTTTTATGGATTAGTAAAATTCCGCAAATAAATCCGACGCAACCCCCTGTTGTTTTTCCTGCTACCGGCTGTAGGCACGATCAACCGGACCGAGCAGGAAAATGCGAAATAGAAATACAAAAAGATGAACGGATTGCGACGCAACAAAAGCAATATTGAGGAACTGATGTTTGTACCAACCTATGTATTCCTTATTCGGTAGTAAAACGTATGTAATTAGAAACACAAAAAAAGCTGCCCAAAAAAAGGCAGCTTTACTATTGAAAGTTTTGTAATTTATTGCGAACCGGCTCCTTCCTTTTTAGCTTTCTCTATAAGCGCCTCATTTGCATAGATTGCAAATTCCACGCGCCTGTTTTGTGCCATGTTTGCTTCCGTATCGTTAGAAACTTTTGGTTGGTTTTCGCCATACCATGCAGTTTTAATACGGGTTGATGCAATACCCTGAGATTGCAGGTAAGAAGCAACAGATTTTGCTCTTTGTTCCGATAACTGCATATTGTGTTCAGAAGTACCAGTGGCATCTGTATGACCCTCTATTAAAATATAAGAGTCTGGGTATTTTGAAAATACATTAGCCAGGTCTTTTATTTTAGTTTGAGCAGTAGGGCTAATGGTAGATTGGTTAACCTGAAATAATACCCCCGACTCGAAAGTCACGTTAATTCCTTCGCCTACACGTTTAACTTCTGCTCCGGGAATTTGAGCTATTTCTTTAGCCTCATTATCCATTTGCCTTCCAATGATACCACCTGTAACTCCGCCAACCCCGGCGCCAATAATCGCCCCCAATGCTGTGTTACCCGCTACTTTACCTATGCCTGCTCCAATCGCGGCACCGGCACCGGTGCCTATGGCGGCACCTTTTTGCGTTTTATTAAGGCTGCTACATCCGGTGGCCAGTAATCCTGCAAAGGCTAAAAGGAATAACCCGCTGCTAATGTTTTTTTTAGTCATAATTTTTACTTTTTAAAAGTTTGTCGAAGTAGGTTTGATTAAAAAATGCCCCATTAAGTTTAAAGGGGCATTCGAATAATAATATAATTATTTTTACAAACCAAAATTAACCCCAACGTTCAGCATTAAGTTTCTATTGCTATAGTCCCCTGTTGAGTTGATTTCTTTAATTCCATGCGTATAGGAAACATCTGTATTAAGCCAGGTGTTTTTAACCAACCTGTAGTTTAAACCTACCCCTCCAAGTACACCGAAATCAAAAGACTCAGTACTGCTTTTGACATCTACATCAGCTCCACCACTATTTACTTTAGCACTGGATAAAATGCCAAAAGAAGGCCCTGCAAAAATTTTCGGTCTTAAGCTTTTACCATAACTATTGAAAAAGTAAATAGCTTTTACAGGAATACGTACATAATGCAGATCGGTTTCGGTTTGAACGTTACCGTTTTGTACTTTTGCACCTTCAAATGAATACTTTACATCCAATCCAATTCCAAAATGTTCTGCAGCGCTATAAACAGTAGAGAGACCTACAGCGGCCGCAGCTTTAAATTTCGAATTAGGGTAGTTTGAAATTGTTGATCCACCATAACCCGCAGTAGGACCGATTGAAAACTTGCTTTGAGCCCGAACCCCTAGAGAGAGACTACTCACAATAACTAATGCTAATAACATCTTTTTCATAAACTATTCAATTTTTCGTCATAGTTGACAAGAATGGTGCCATGATGAATGTCTAAATCCGGCTATTTGTAATTTTTGAACTCGAATAACTTTCGATACTCATTGAAAATCATGCAAAATGAATTGTAGTTTATTTTTAATGTAAAATTAAAAGTGTGTTGGAGTTGGCATCAACCGGAACAAGGGTCAGGGATATTCTCGCTTTATATTATATAAAAAATCCTGGGTTACCAGGCGAACTAACTTGTTTTTTTCTCCCCTTATGTGAAATTGTTTCTACAAATACTTTCTAAGTAATATAAATCGTTTGTTAGATATACTGGCAATATTTTTTTACAATTTAAAAGCATGGGTAAGAAGAAAGTATTAATCATAGATGATGAAGTGGATTTTTGTTTACTGATGCAATTCTATTTATCCAAGAAAAATTGCGAAGTAAGTATTTCTCATACACTGCATGACGGATTAGGATTGGTACATGATAAAATACCCGATATAGTAATTCTTGATAATAATCTTCCTGACGGTTTAGGATGGCCGGCTGCAAAAAATATACTTGAAGCGGCTCCCGGCGTGCATCTGTTTTTAATTAGTGCGAATAAACCAACTTATAAATCAGACATTGATAAGCTGACGGACGATGATAGTGAGGACGGGCATCATCTGCAGGTTGTAGAGAAGCCAATATCGATATCGCAAATCGATAAGTTCCTACAATAGTAATCTTAATAGCGATAAGTCAATTATACGAGTTGTAACCTTTTAAGGTTCGCTGCCAAATTTCGCGCTAACAAGCCGACAACTAGTCACTCCTACCTTTTTCCATAAATCCATAAATCTTTTTTGTTTATCGAAGGAATTGCCATTTGGTAACTTTCATTGAAGTTATTATTGCTTCTACGAATGTTCCTCTTAATAACCGGTTTGTGTTTGGTGTTGAAAAGTTTTGGACCTTTATTTTCAGCAATCTAATGGTATAGTTTTTTCAACTTCTGAAATTAATCATTATAAACTTTTTATCATGGAAGACAACTATAATAGCGATCCAAACCTGGCTGGAGAAACAAAGACCTCTTCAACTGATTCGAAAGGCAATACCAAGACGACGGGTGACAGCCAGGTGCAGGATGGCTCGGGAGTAGTGAGGCCCGAAGAACAAGAGAAGTCGTACGAAAAGAGCGATGAACAGCAGGAATATATAGAGGATGCAAATAACAATACTGCAGTAGCAAACGAACCTCCGGTAAAAGATGGCAAAACGCTGTCGATGCGTGCATATACGGGAACAGAAGATGATGACGAAGACGACGATGAGGATGACGATACGGATACCGACATCGAAATAGGGGATGATCCTGACGAAACAAAAAAGAAAATACCGGTTTTCTAAATTCGGCTTCTATAAAAACAACTGCCTGGAAATGTTTATCTAGCTCCAGGCAGTGTTGTTTAAAACGGTTTTCCGTGGGTTGATCTGATTACCATGTCGGATAAAAATGGAAGAGAATGCATCGCCTTGAAAAATAGGGAAGTAGAGGTATTGCCACCAAAAATCCTTTGTACCGTGCGTCCTACCCATAACCTTTTTGAAAATTGGTTTTTCCACTTCAGCGTGTATTCCTCCTCCATTTGCTGCCGGGAAAAGTCGCCGGTTAAAAACTTTGAAAGAGTTTCAAATGCAAGTTTTGAAGAATGAAGTGCCATACTCATTCCATTACCGCATAACGGACTTATCATTCCTGCTGCATCGCCGAGCATTAATGCGTGATTTTCTACCTGTAATTTTTTTTCAAAACTTATTTGTGAAATGGCTATTGGTTGCTCGTAAAGAAAGCTTGCCTTACTAAAAATATCTTTCAGCCTTGGGTTCTTATATAAAACCCGTTCCTCCAATTCAGCAATAGAGTTATGGCAGGATCTCAAATTAGCAGCTGTTGTTAAATAACAAAGACAGCTTTTATCATCTTCGATCCTGGATAAGCCGCAATAGCCATCATGAAAATTGTGCAGGGCTATATGAGTTGGATCGTGGGAATAATTAATATGATATTTAATGCCGATATAGTTATTTAAGGCTCCTGGCTTTTGAACTGTAAAAGACCTTTTCCACTTTACATCAATATTGCTTCTTTTACCGAAAGCTCCGGCTGCAATTTTAGCCTTTACCGACACGGTTGAACTTGTAATGGTAAATTGATCGTTATTAAAAATAGCGTCATTTACTTTACTGTTTGTTTCTACCCGAACTCCTTTCTGTAGTGCTATTGTATACAGGCTGTTATCGAGTGTAAAACGACTAATTCCAAAACCGCCTAAGTGTAAATGAAACTGGTAGCTACTGCCTCCGGCATCTGAAAGTTCAAGTGTTTTTATAATCGGTAAACGCAACTGTTGTAAATCAATTCCCATCCGTTGCAAAAAGTTCCAACTTTCGAGGCTGATATATTCGCCGCAGACTTTGTGAAATGGGTACACTTCTTTCTCAAACAGAATTACTTTCAGCCCGTAGTCGGCACTTTGAATAGCAAGACTAAGTCCAGCCAGTCCACCGCCTATTATAGCAACATCGTACACGTCCTGTTCATTCATGCATATAGGTTAACAAGTATCGAAATGCCCATTTCCACCTGATCACTGCCTTGGCAACTTCAGCTTCCCTGCATATTATTTCTAACTCTGCACGTTTAAATCCTCTTGCTACGCTTATGGGTGCATCGTTTTGTACAAGATAAGAGGAAGAAAAAAGACGGGTTAATACCTTTATAGAATGATAAGCAATGTAGTTTCTTTGGAGATCATTGATGAAAAAACCGAGCGTGCAATTGTCTTTCATCCATTGAAACTGAAATACCAGTTGTTCGTGTGTAAAGTGATGACAAAACAAACTGGAGAAAATAATATCGGGCTTCTCGTTAAACTTCACTTTACTATAGTCACTTGTAATCCATTTGGCCGAAGGTGGAAAAGAGCTTCGTTGTGTCGCAAAATCAATGCATTCTTTTTTAATATCAATGCCGGTAATGCTAATCTCTATTTGTTGTTTTCGGCAATACCTGCAAATAGCCAGTAAATTATCTCCGCCTCCGCTACCAATTTCACAAACAGAAATCTTCTTTCTGCCCAAGAGTAACTGCTTAAATGCCGTTACTGTTATTCGATGTCCCCCTAGCCATGTATTAATGAAATCAAGCTCCTCCATATTTTGCCGGATGTCGGCAAAAGGAATGAGTTCTTCGTCTAATAGTTCCTTTTCATATGACCGGCCCGAGAGGTTCATCCTTTTGCAGCAATAAAAGTTTCCATTGTTAAACCAGGGCCAAAGGCTACGCCAAATACATTTGCAGGCCCAGTCTGTAATCCTTCCATGATTTCTTTTAAAACGAACAAAATCGTCGGCGACGACATGTTGCCGTAGTTAGAAAGCACGCTTCGTGAACAAGACATGTCTTCTGTATTTAACGATAGTTGTGATTGTATCACTTCCAGTATTTTTTTTCCGCCTGGGTGTATACACCAGTGTGTTATTTCATCTTGTTGCAGGTTACTTTCTTCCAGGGCTTTGGTTACCAATGCTGCTATGTCTTCCTCTATAAACTGCGGTATATACGAACTTAGTTTCATCAAAAACCCGTGATTGCTTAACTGCCACGACATGTCTTCTTTCCCTTTATAACTCACTTCCGAATAAAAACTCTTCAATGTTAATGCGGTAGTGGAAGACAAAGTATTTGAAACTAAAACCGCGGCACTACCATCACCAAACAGTAAACTGCTGGCAGCATTGTCATGGGTAAAGTTTTGCTGGAAATGAATAGTACACAGTTCAGTACATACAATCATGACATTTGCTTTTGTTGAAGAATGGCAGATCATTTTAGCAATCTTTAAAGCATGAATGGCAGCATAACAGCCCATAAAATTTACAGATGTCCGGAAAATATTTGACGGAAGTTGCAAGGTCTCCGCAATTTGTAAATCAAGCCCCGGCGCACTCATTCCGGTACAACTTACCGTTATAAGGTGTGTGATTCTGTTTGCATCTATAATTCCTTCAATGCAATTTTCTATAGAAGCAACCGACAGACTTAACGCTTCCGGCTGAAAGAGTTTCATTCTTTCATCCAGGGAAGGTGAACAATTGCAGGGTTTTAAGAACTGCCAATCACTTTCTGGTGTCGCAAAATCGTTGATAACAGAATAGCGCTTTTGGATTTCACTCTGCCTGTATAAAAAAGCAAGCTTCCGCGATTCGCCTTCGCCAAGCTTGTAAGCCTTCTGCATAAACTTTAAAATGTCATTCTGCTGATGACAGTATTCGGGTAAAGCCGTTCCTATCGAAATTATATTAGCCAAATTGTTGAATCAGGATTATTGTTATAAAAGCAAGGCTGGTGCAAGTGCTTGCCAGCCAGTTCATTTGCATGGTGTGCTTAAAATCGGCCATGCTATCATTTTTAGTCACTTGTAAAAACCACCGGACAAAATATACGATAACAGGTAAGAAAAAGATTAGTAAAACAACAAACGGTAAATAAAGTTCATGCGAGCTATAATACAACCATAAAATAAACATCGCCATAGAATACATGACTGCACAAAAAATAAAAGTTAGTCTTTTCCCCAACATCATGCTAATAGTCGTTACACCGTCCTTTGCATCGGCCTCGTGTTGATAAACCTGCGTGATAGGATAAAAGCCGCCAATTAAAAAGGCGGCAGCAATTAATCCTAACCACGTCATATGGTTCGTCAGGTTTGCGTCCACCCCATGATAAACCATAAAGAAAGTAAGGGAACCCTGGTTAATAACCACAGTCAGATAGCCAAGCAATGGGTACTGCTTTAATCGTACCCCGCGGTAACTATACAGCCGCGAACAAATAATATAAGTAATTACACAGCCGGCAAATAGACCGGAAATGATGAAAGAAGAAGCGATTGCAACGATATCCATAACAACCGAAGTGAAAAACAGTTGCCTGGTGGGTTGCAATGGTTTTTTTATTCCTCCTATACTCTCTTCGTCCCTGTCCATATAACTGTTGTAACCGTTGCTCGACGGGTAAACAAGTAAGTGAAGAATGACAAAAACCAAAATTGCCCTCGGTATATTAAGGCTGTCCACGAAGCTGAGTGCAAACCAATATACCGGCATTAAGAAATAAGAAAAATGAAAACGGAGCAGTTGTATTGTGGAGCGTTGAAGCAAAAGATGGCTTTTAATTTTAAAATTAGTGCTTTAAGCCATAGAAAATATAAAGTACCATTAAATGAAAGTCGCAGGCAAAAAAAAGATGTACGGATAGTTTTCTACCCATACATCCTGTTAGCTATTTTCTCTATGATTGTGAAGCGCCTTTAGCTGCTCCGGCAACAATACCGCCTGTATTTGTGTCTGTTGAATCAGACGCCTCATTAGCCCTTTCATTTACCCTTTCAGTATCGCGTGTTACTGTTCCTATGCTTCCCGATCCGCTTGTTGCATTAGTTATCACATTTGGCTGAGGTTTATTGGCCTGTTCAATTTCTTCATCGGTAAAAGTTGTATTGCCCAGGTCATTAGTAATTTTACTTTTAATGTCCTCCACATTGCTGTTTGACGAAGACTTCAGGTTCTCCTGGTCGTTTAGGCTGCTAAGCCCATCGTTATTTAGTGTCATAATGTGTTTTTTTACATTTGAAAAATAGTAATTGATTAAAAATGCGTGCCATGTTTTTAATTACCCGCGTTGAATAAAAAGGGGCAGAAAAAGTTTGTGGCGGCAGTTATAAACGTTACGCCGACGCCAAGCATACGTTAAACCGGGCCTTTATAATTTACAACGCTGTATTGATTTTTTTTGTTACCAGCATTTGTTTCTCTGTTGCATCCCCGTTGTGTCACTCACTTGTACCTTACAATATATAGCAGCAGTCTTTTTGTTTAGTGGAAGTAGCATTTTATGAAGGTGAAGAACCGGAATTGTTATTCTTTTTCGGGAAGAATATTTAATTAAAGCCGTGCTATAAAAAGGAATAAGGACCCAAATACTCATTTACATTGCTTCTATCCGTTTTACGATGTAATTTTCTATAAAACGTATAAATGAAGTCTCTTCTGCTGCTTTTTGTAATTACGCTTACCCTAAAAGCCGATAAAGCCTTTCAAAAGCTTGCTGTTCTCGTAGGCGTTTGGAAAATGGAAACGGGCAGGGGAATCATTTATGAAGAATGGAGAGTTTTGAACGAAAATACGTTAAGTGGCTGGAGCTATAAAGTATGGTCTAAAGACACCGTCACCCTTGAAACTATTTCGTTACAGCAAGTTGATACATCCGTTTATTACATTCCTATCGTAGAAGATCAGAACAATAAACAGCCGGTTAAATTTAAGTTGAAGAACTTTTCAGAAAACACATTCACATTCGAAAATAACGAACATGATTTTCCTCAACGCATCATTTACAGGATTGTAAGTAATGACAGTATTGTTGCCCGGGTAGAAGGAACTAAAAATGGCAATGGAAAGTTTTCAGATTTCTATTATGGGCGGGTAAAATAAAGGACTGCGGAGGCAGTCCTTTATTTTATTCTTTTGACCAGGCTATAGCGTAAATTAGAAAAAAGTTACAGGTTACAGTGAGCTTTCGTTATTAAACTATAGTCTCTAACTTTTCTAACTCTTATCTTCGGCCTGCACTTCATTATCCATCTTTTCTGGCCTCATTTGCGGGAATAACAAAACATCCTGTATCGAAGGTTGGTTAGTCATTAACATACACAACCGGTCTATTCCAATACCAATTCCTGAGGTAGGAGGCATTCCGTATTCAAGTGCCCGTAAGAAGTCATAATCAATGAACATGGCTTCATCATCACCTCTTTCCATCAGTTTAACCTGTTCCTCAAACCTTTCCCGCTGGTCAATGGGATCGTTTAACTCAGTATAAGCATTGGCTATTTCCTTTCCATTCACCATTAATTCAAAACGCTCCACCAGTCCCGGTTTGCTACGGTGCTTTTTTGTCAGTGGACTCATTTCAACAGGATAATCGATAATGAAAGTTGGCTGGATATAATATTCTTCACATTTTTCACCAAAAATTTCGTCGATCAACTTTCCTTTACCCATACTTGCATCGCTTTTTAAGTGCAGTTGCCTGCAAACGTCGCGTAGTTGTTCTTCACTCATTTCACTTACATCAAAACCTGTGTGTTCTTTAATAGCATCATAAATGCTGATCCGTTGGTATGGAGCTTTAAAATCTATTTCTTTATCGGCTACCACAGCTTTCGTGGTTCCATTTACTGCTATAGCTGTTCGTTCCATTAGCTGCTCTGTAATATTCATCATCCATTCGTAGTCTTTATACGCTGTGTAAAACTCCAGCACTGTAAACTCGGGATTGTGTGTTCTGTCCATTCCTTCATTTCTAAAGTTCCGGCTGAATTCATATACCCAATCAAAACCACCTACAATCAAACGTTTCAGGTAAAGTTCGTTTGCAATACGCATGTAAAAAGGAACATCCAGCGCGTTATGATGCGTGATAAATGGCTTAGCAGCAGCACCTCCGGGAATACTTTGTAAAACAGGCGTATCTACTTCCAACGCACCTCGCTCGTTTAAAAATTCCCTGATAGCATTCACCAGTTTGGTGCGCTTCACAAATACTTCCTTAACATGCGGATTCACAATCAGGTCAGCATAACGTTGCCTGTAGCGAAACTCGGGATCGGTAACAGCATCAAAAGTATGTCCTTCAGCTTCCTTTACAACTGGTAATGGCTTCAATGACTTTGTAAGTAAGGTAAACTCCTTTACGTGTATGGAGGTTTCCCCTGTCTTGGTAGTAAATACATAGCCTTTAACACCGATAATATCCCCAATATCCAGTAGTTTTTTCCAAACCTGGTCATACATTGTTTTGTCTTCACCCGTGCAGAGGTCGTCGCGCTTCACATAGAGCTGGATCTTACCAACACTGTCCTGGATAACCGCGAACGATGCTTTACCCATGTCGCGTATACTCATTAAACGGCCAGCCAGGCACACGTCTGCGAAGTCTGCTTTATTCTCCTCGCCCTTGTAGTTTTCTTTAATATCAACAGAGGTTCTGCTAACGGGATATAAAGGGGCCGGAAATGGATCAATGCCCAACTTCTGCAACCCTGCAAGCTTTTCACGTCGTATTAGTTCCTGCTCGCTAAAATGTGCACTCATACTATTTAAAATGATTTAAAGAGCGCAAAATTAGCGGATGTAGGGGACGGGGCAATATTAATTGCTAAAGCCTTCTTATTTTTTTGTCCTTTGAAATGTAGATACCTGGCCAAAATCATTTACTTTAACGATAAGTGCTTCCTTTTCGTTTTCGGCAGAAATATAATAGGCTCCTTCATCCTTTGCATTAAAACGGATAGCTTCTGTTACAGTATAGCCTTTAAATCTTTTGGCAAAAGTTCGTTTTGCATTTACAGGCAAATTATCAAGGCTAATGTTTTTACAGGTTGCAATCAGGTCGGCGTCGAGGTTAAATAAAGCCGTCATCGGCTCATTATCGAGCGTAAAAGTTGCTTTTACAAAATCGCTTTTCACAAACCATGAAATATTTGAAGCCTCGGGGAATTCAATGTTAAAGGTTCTTTGAAAAATAGAATTAACCTTCTCAGGCTCAGGCGTAAATGCACTTGTACTTACAGTAATTAAAAGTAGGGCGGCAACAAGTAAATTTTTCATAACGTTGTTTTTTAATATTGTCAATAGATATTATTGACAATTTAAAAGTAGATTTCAGCGGAGTCTAAACCTATCAAAATGTGATGAATGAAAATTTTGGTATTAGCATAGGGATGAGCGGTTATCTCTTTTTTTACGAAAACTTTCGCAGATCCGCCTGCGGGCTTGCATTTCAGCCTTTTTTGCTAGAAAAAATTGTGATCTGACGACTTGGTGAAGTAAAGATTGTTAGAAATGAAAAATGGATGAACGGCAATATTTGCCGCCGAAATTATGGTTTATTCGTGCTTTTAGTTGCCGAGGTATTTGCTTGGGGTACCCGAAAAGTGATGGGCACTTTCGTTAAAAAGCTGGCAGATG
Organism: Segetibacter sp.; assembly: GCA_028288485.1. Taxonomy (GTDB): domain Bacteria; phylum Bacteroidota; class Bacteroidia; order Chitinophagales; family Chitinophagaceae; genus Segetibacter. The sequence goes on along the minus strand of JAQBNO010000034.1, from coordinate 86,401 downwards.
GAATATTCGATTAACTTCGAAAAAGCCTGAAACCCGCAATCCCGCACGTTGTGTTTGCATTTGGCTCGTTGCTGCTAAAGGAACCTAAAGCAGAAGTGAGTGACACAACCGGAGATGCCTAAAGGAAAAGAGGCCGGCTACCAAAAAATAATACAAACAGTTGTTGTTAGTATTTAAAAATGGGCATTATAAATTACAACATGAAAAAAACTACCATAAGCTTTTTACTGGCAATATTGTCAATAGCCTCTTTTTCACAAGCCGTAAAAGTTGAAGGCGACTGGCTGGGAACATTGGATGTAGGCGTTAAACTCAGGCTGGTTCTGCATGTTAAAAGTGATTCAACCGGCTCTTACTCTGCAACACTCGATAGTCCCGACCAGGGAGCGAAAGGGATCCCCGTTTCATCCATCAATATCACTGGCGATAGTCTGCACGTAGAATTAAAAATGATAAATGGTAAATATGAGGGAGCATTTACAAACGACACAACTGTTACCGGGAGCTGGAGCCAGGGTTTGGCACTAGCTGCTTTAACCTTAAAAAAGACAAAGGAGGTAATAACGATCAATCGTCCACAAACTCCAAAACCTCCTTTCAGTTATTCTTCGAACGAGGTGGAATATTCCAATGCCGACAATTCTGTTCATTTTGGGGGGACGTTTACTTATCCATCTTCCGGAGGCCCTTTTCCTACTGCCATCCTGATAACCGGGAGCGGCCAGCAAGACAGGGATCAAACGATTTTTGGACACAAGCCTTTTGCGGTAATTGCAGATTATTTAACGCAACGGGGATTTGCAGTTTTGAGAGTTGACGATCGCGGAACAGGTAAAACGACAGGGGAAGTAATGAAAGCTACCTCTTTCGACTTCGCAAAGGACGTTGAGGCGGCCTTGGCGTTTTTGAAAAAGCAACCTCAAACAGATACAGGCAGGTTGGGACTTATTGGTCATAGTGAAGGCGCTTTGATTGCTGCTTTAGTGGCCAGTAGAAGGAAGGACATCAACTTTATGGTTTTAATGGCAGCTCCCGGAGTTAAAGGTGACGATTTGTTGGTCGACCAGGCTGGTGCAGTGTTTAAAGCTGAAGGCATTTCTCCAACGACCACCAATTTATATAAACCCTTTTACAGCCAGATGATGACTATTTCGGTAACGGAAAAGGATACTGCGGTGGCATTTAAAAAAGCGTGGACAGCCTATACAAAATGGAAACTGCTGGCACCCGGGCTAAACCGGAACGAGTTGGGTTTTACAGACGATGTAACTGCTGCAAAAATGATCCAGGGATTGGTGCACTCTTTTTCTGTTCCCTGGATGAAGTATTTTATTCAAACTGATGCGGCAAAGCTTCTTGAAAAGACAAGTGCAAAAGTGTTGGCTATGAATGGTGAAAAAGACGTGCAGGTATTAGCAAAACCAAACCTGGCAGGCATCATAGTTGCTTTGCAGAAAAGTAAATCAAAAGTGTACGACATTAAAATGTTGCAGAACTTAAATCACCTTTTTCAAAGATGCGTTAAATGTTCAGTAAGTGAATATGGGCAACTCGAAGAAACAATTAACCCTGAAGCATTAATTGTTTTAGGTAACTGGTTACAGAAAAATGTTTCATCAAAATAACCGTATGAATTTCCTTGCACATGCTTACCTGTCGTTTAATGAGCCAGAAATACTGGTTGGTAACATGATCAGCGATTTTGTGAAAGGAAAAAAGAAGTTAGATTATTCGCCCGGGGTACAACAGGGAATTGTTTTACATCGCCAGATAGATGCTTTTACCGACGACCATGAAGCCACCCGGGAAGCAAGGAAATTTTTAAAACCGGCCGTTGGTTTATATTCAGGAGCTTTTGTAGACGTGGCCTATGATCATTTTTTAGCCAACGATCTAAGCTCATTTTCTGATGAATCTCTTCGACAACATGCTGCAAATACTTATGAAGTACTAAGTAACTATCGTTCTATATTGCCTCCTGTGTTTCAAAACATGCTTCCTTATATGCAATCGCAGAACTGGCTGTATAATTATAAGACCTTGGCGGGTACCGAAAGCAGTTTTGGCGGCGTTGTGCGAAGGGCAGCTTATTTGTATAGCAGCTCCGAAGTTTTTGAATTGTTCGAAAAGCACTATTCTTCGTTACAAAAATGTTATAATAACTTCTTTCCTTCTGTTAAAGCTTTTGCGACAGAGAAAATAGAACAGTTGACGAATAATTAGCACTTTATCTTTGTTTTAAAAGAAGTAACCAATGAAAAAAATCGTTTTTTTACTAGGATTTGTATTAGCCGGGCAATTGATTATGGCGCAACCAAAGCCGACCGATCTTGATAAGAGCCCGATGGACGTAGGTTATTATCCCGCAAACTTTCCTATCTTAAAAATGCGCGGGCAGGCCAACGGCGACCCTTCAGCCCGCATTCTTTATAGCAGGCCCCAAAAAAAGGGCAGGACTATTTTTGGAGATGAAATTAAGTATAATGAAGTGTGGAGGTTAGGTGCAAATGAAAGTACTGAAATCGAGTTCTTTAAAAATGCAACATTTGGCGGCAAAAAAATTCCTAAAGGCCGTTATACTTTATACTGCATACCAACGGAAGCAAAGTGGACGATCATTCTAAATAAAGACAATTACAATTGGGGAAGCTTCACCTATAAAAGTGATAAAGACCTAGCCAGGTTTGATGTTCCCGTTCAAAAAAATAGTGAAGCTGTCGAAGCACTCACCATGTTTTTCGATAACAACTCCCTTGATATCTTATGGGACTACAATAAAGTAGAAATTCCGGTTAGTTTCTAAAAAAGTTTTTATATCGAGAAGCCCGGTTCAACTTGTTTTGACCGGGTTTTTTATTTTTTGTGTCCCGGCATTTACAATACTCTTCAACATTGTTGCCACGCTCGCTGGTACTGTAAATGCATTATTGAACATGGCAGTTTTTACCCTGAGCTTGTCGAAGGGTGGCTCACTTATACTATTCGGATAGACTTGAACAAAAAAAAACCGTGTTGCTACAACTGATAGTCAGATGAATTGGTATGCCGCATGTACCTCAATATGCTGCATTTACTCACTCTTGTCATTCTACGGTGTGTTGGGAAAAAAACAAAAGTAACCGGGAGCCAACGAGCGGATACTTTTTCCCGTAAACAATATTTAAAGGAAATTTTATTCCCGATTATCGTATGGCGGTTTAGAACAAACTGTGCGTAAAATACATTGTACAGCAATTTTCAATGATTTATTTTCACTTTATATTATGTGTGGCATAGCCGGAATATTATCAACGGATCCAAAAAATGTAAGCAGGCAACGCCTGCAGAAAATGACCGACTCATTACACCATCGCGGTCCGGAGGGGGATGGGTTCTGGTTGAACCACGAAGGAACGGCCGGCTTGGGCCATCGACGTTTATCCATCATTGATTTGAGTGAAGCCGCGGCGCAACCAATGCATTACCTCGATCGCTACACAATCACCTACAACGGTGAAATTTTCAACTACATCGAAATAAAAGATGACCTGGTTAAAAAAGGTTTCACTTTTACATCACATTGCGACACGGAAGTTGTACTGGCGGCTTATGCCTGCTACGGCAGAGAGTGCCTCCAATACTTCGACGGCATGTTTGCTTTTGCAATCTGGGACAACAAGGAAAATAACCTGTTTTGTGCACGTGACCGTTTTGGAGAAAAGCCCTTTTATTATTACTATTCCCATTCCCAAAACCAGTTTGTTTTCGCCAGCGAAATGAAGGCTCTGTGGGCAGCAGGCATTCATAAAAAAATAGACAGTGAAATGCTGCTTAACTATCTCACACTGGGGTGGGTTCAAAATCCCGTAAATAAACAGCAAACCTTTTTTGAAGATATCATATGCCTTCCGCCCTCTCATTATTTGTTATATAAACTGCAGCATGATAATAATCCCTACTTTGAAGTGAGAAGCTATTGGGATATAGATAAAGAAACACAAATAGCAGATTGTACCGGCGATGCTATAAAGCAGCAATTTCAAACATTGTTTACTACATCTGTTAAAAGGAGATTGCGAAGTGACGTGGCGATTGGCTCAAGTTTAAGCGGTGGATTGGACAGCTCTGCAATTGTGGCGGTAATGAATAGCCTGTTGGAAGGTTCAAAAAGTCAAAAAACATTTTCGGCAATATTCCCGGGGTTTGAAAGAGATGAATCGAAGCACATTCAACTGGTGGTTGATCAATTTAAAATTGACAATTATACAGTAACGCCAACGGCCGACGATTTTATTAATGACTTTGAAAAACTTATCTGGCACCAGGAAGAGCCTTTTCAGTCGTCAAGTATTTTCGCCCAGTATAAGGTGTACGAACTGGCCAAACAAAAAGGGGTGACGGTTATTTTAGACGGGCAGGGGGCCGATGAAACAATGGCGGGGTATACAAAATATTATCACTGGTACTGGCAGGAAATAATCGCCAACCATAAATGGAAGGAAGCAAAAAGAGAAATGCGGTTTGCCAGGCAGCATGGGCAAAAGATTAACTGGAGCTGGAAAAATTATGTAGCTGCATTTTCGCCTCAGCTGGCGGCAAATGAAATACAAAGGCGTTCTTTTAAACAACAAGCCACGCATCCTGATATTACCATTGATTTCTTTACACACAATTATAATAAATCAAAGATCTACAAGCCAGCGGTAACAAAGCTGAACGATATTTTATATTACAATACCATGCACATAGGCCTGGAAGAACTGTTGAGGTATGCCGATAGGAATTCGATGGCCCACTCAAGGGAAGTAAGATTGCCCTTTCTAAGTCACGAACTCGTTCAGTTTGTTTTCAGTCTTCCTTCGTCGTGTAAAATTTTTAATGGTTACACAAAGCAATTGCTGCGGATAAGCATGGAAAGCTTCCTGCCGGCATCTATTGTCTGGCGGAAAGATAAAGTCGGCTTTGAACCTCCACAAAAACAGTGGATGCAAGATGCGAAGGTTGAAGAATACATTTTTGAAAGCCGTAAGAAACTGGTAAAAGCCGGAATTTTAAAACCCGAGGTTTTGCAACAAGCCGTACGCCACCAATCTGCGCATGAAGCTGGAAATTTCGATTGGAGGTATCTCTGTGCTGCTCAATGCTTATAAGTTTAAATCATCTAATCTCTGCAATCGGCAGCCTCCTGCTGGTGATTTCCAACACCGTATCCTGCCGTTGCTTAAAAAACTTCTGCCCTTGCCGCGAATATAAGCCGGAGGCTTATAAATAGTGTCACCAGCCTGACGCTGGCAACCACACATAATTTCATTGATGGAAATGCTACATCTTTGCAACCTTACAATAATCCTGTAACTTTTTATTTATATGAAACTCGCCACAAAAATCATACACGCGGGTATGGAGCCCGATCCTTCTACCGGGGCGATCATGACCCCTATTTATCAAACATCAACATATGTGCAGTCTGCTCCAGGGCAGAATAAAGGATATGAATATGCCCGTTCCCAAAACCCCACCCGAAAGGCATTAGAAGAAGCTTTTGCTGTACTTGAAAATGCAAAATTTGGTTTAAGTTTTAGCAGCGGGGTTGCAGCTACAGATGCAGTAATTAAGTTATTAAATCCCGGTGATGAAGTAATTGCAAGCAACGATATGTATGGCGGTTCTTATCGCCTTTTTTCAAAAGTATTTGAGCGGTTTGGAATTAAGTTTCATTACGTTAATATGCAGGACGTAAACAACCTCACCAATTATATCAACGCAAATACAAAGCTGATTTGGGTAGAGACGCCTACGAATCCTCTGATGAACATTACAGATATAGAGGCAGTGGCAGCTATTGCAAAACAACATAAAGCGCTCTTGTGTGTAGATAACACCTTTGCTTCACCCTATCTTCAAACACCTTTAGACCTGGGGGCTGATATTGTAATGCATTCGGCCACAAAATACCTTGGGGGACATAGCGATGTTATTCATGGCTGCCTCATGTTGAATGACCAGGAATTGCGCGACCAGTTATATTTTTTACAGAAAACCTGCGGGGCCGTTCCGGGTCCGCAGGATTGTTTTTTGGTGCTACGCGGCATTAAAACCTTGCACGTGCGCATGGAACGTCATTGCGAGAATGGCGAAAAAGTAGCTTATTTTCTTCGCAATCATCCAAAAGTTGAAAAAGTTTACTGGTGCGGTTTCGACGATCATCCCGGCTTTGCTGTTGCTAAAAAGCAAATGCGCGGATTCGGCGGCATGATGAGTTTTACTCTAAAAGATGAAAGTGTTGATAATGTAACAAGAGTGTTGTCATCTACGAAAGTTTTTGCCTTAGCTGAAAGCCTTGGTGGAATTGAATCTCTTATCAATCATCCCGCTACCATGACCCATGCTTCTATTCCTAGAGAAGAAAGAATAAAGAATGGCTTACCCGATTCTTTAATTCGGCTAAGTGTAGGAATTGAAGATGCAGATGATCTTATGGAGGATTTGGACCAGGCAATTGGATAGTAACTGAATTAAACGACCCGATATTAAATAAGCCTGCTAATATTGCCGGCTTATTTATTTTAAAACTATTTATCCGGTAGCATCAGGTAAATTTCTCTTCACTCATTTCGCCACATCATTCCTATCCGTCATTTATCCTTCATTATCCGCTATTCATCATTAATAACAAGCCCTCCCTCTGTTTCATAAATAGTTTTGAAACTTATTAATTCAAAAATGATAAGTTTCAAAATTTTGTTATGAAAAGAATGGTATCAGTTTTAGTGGCGGTAATGGCGCTGACTGCCTGCAGTAAAGAATCGATCCGCGGCGGTGGTCGAACATTAACCGAAACCCGCAGAGTTGCTGCCTTTTCTGAAGTTAAAGTTGAAGGGTCTGCTTCGGTAAATATCGTACAGGGAACCGAGCAAAAGGTAGGGGTAACCGGCTATGAAAACCTGCTGCCTGTTTATGAAACAAATGTGCAAAATGGAACGCTGGTATTAAGATTTCAAAGCGATTATTACAAAGTACGGAACAGTAATATCAGAGTAGAGATAACGGTGCCTGCTCTGTCGAAGGTCGCCGTCAATGGCTCGGGCGAGTACAAGATAAAGAACTTTACCGGAAGTAACCTGGCCGGTGAAATCAACGGTTCGGGTGAAATTTATTTGGAGAATTGCGTGTACAACAAGGCGATTTTGCAGGTAAATGGTTCGGGCTACGTCAACGCAGCCCAACTTCAGGCAAAGGAGTGTGACATAGAAGTAAATGGTTCAGGTAAAGTTGATATTACCTGCTCTCAAAATCTTACAGCGACCATTCTTGGTTCCGGGAAAATTAAGTATTGGGGAAGTCCTTCTGTTACAGTCAATGTGAGTGGAAGTGGCAGCGTAACCAAACAATAACAGGTTGATGTTTAGATAGAGGCTCTGCGGGTGACTGCAGGGCTTTTTTGTTTTATGACTTTGGGTTGGCCATCTTCTTTTTAGGTTACCAGCCTTTGCTTTTTATGGCGTCACCGTTGCGTCGCATTACGTTCATCTGCATACCATTTTGCACCTTTAACGTCCTCTAAAACCTGCTCAAAAAGCTTTACTTACTTCCATTTACCTTTGTGCCTGTGAATAACGAACTCAAAGATTTTCTTGATAGTAAAGTTGAACAATACAATACCCCGGCCTTTATTAAAGACGACCCTATTTGCATTCCACATCTTTTTAGCAAAAAACAAGACATCGAAATCAGCGGCTTATTCGCATCCATTTTTGCCTGGGGTAATCGAACGATCATTATAAAAAAGAGTAAGGAGCTTTTGCAGAGAATGGATAATGCGCCTTATGATTTCATAAAAAACCATGATGATCATGATTTAAAGCGGTTATTAGGATTCAAGCACCGAACTTTCAACGATACCGACCTCCTTTATTTTATCCACTTTTTGCATCATCATTATTCGAAACATGCTTCGTTAGAAGCAGCTTTTACAAATGGAATGACCGGGCAAGATGAAACAGTTGAGAATGGACTTAATTCCCTGTTTAATCTATTTTTTTCCCTCGAAGATTTTCCTGCCAGGACAAAAAAGCATATTGCTACGCCCAATAAAAACAGCACCTGCAAAAGATTGAACATGTTTTTGAGATGGATGGTCAGAAGTGATGACAAAGGTGTTGACTTTGGCATTTGGAAAAATATTTCCCCTTCGCAGCTTGTTTGTCCTATTGATGTTCACGTTGCGCGGGTTGCTTACAGGTTCAACCTGCTTCACCGCAATCAAATTGACTGGCGCGCAGCTCTCGAACTCACCGCTTATTTGCGTAAATTAGATCCGTGTGATCCTGTTAAATACGACTTTGCCCTGTTTGCACTTGGTGTGGTAGAAAAATTTTAATTGGACAATATGATGAACCTGAACTTAATAAAGGAGGATTTTATAAGAGAAATTGTTGATGAACTTAAAAAGGTTCCAATAGAATTTCGCGTTCATATTGAAACTCACATTGATTTACAAAAATTACTTGCCGAACACCTGAATTACTTAATCACAAATAATTTTTCCCTTCTTATCTCTGTGTTATATCGCCTTGATATTTCCGAGAAAAAGCTGAAGACTCTTTTAAATAACTCAGTTAATACACCGGCAGGAGAAATTATTGCACACATGATAATTGAAAGGCAGTTGCAAAAAATAGCAGCCAGGAGATCTTTTAGCAGCAAAACCGGTAATATTCCTGAGGATGAAAAATGGTAGCAAGACCTTAAAGAACAGGCCTCTCTTTTTGTAACACAATCTCACCTTATTCTACCTTTTTTGGTTTTTATTTTATTACCATTCCAGGTCGTTCACTTAAGTAACTGTTGTAAGACGTGATTTGTGTAAAATCTTGCTTATACGCAAGGTCTGTTGCTTTCTTTTCGCTGACGAAAAGAAAGTAACGCCGTGCGAAATGCCTTCAGCCGCGGGCAAAGAAAAATCAAGAAAGAAACGATTACATCCCGTTTCTTTCCTTGTACCTTGATTAGGGGCGTTAGTGCTACTGTGGCTTCAGCATTTGTTTTTCATGCTTATTCTATTTGAAAAGTTGCCTTTTCTTGGGGTCTTGATTTTTTTGTTTCTTTTTTTATCAGGAAAAAAAGAAAAACATAACTGATGGGTAAAACATGAAAAGCTCTAAGTGCTTAGTTATTGGCGATGCACCAGGACAGATAAATTCTTTAAAGTAACCAACGTTGTACTACCATTCATCAAGTTGACTTTGCCGGAATAAGATTTTTACATGATTTTTCATGTCTTTCTTCCTTCGCAGTAAAATTTAATGAAACGCCGGCTGGCACTGCTTTCTAGCCAATTGATATTTTCACTGCCGTTGCCATTCATCACTTTCCAGGGTTGGTAAATGCTAGTTCGTCACATAGGGGTTGCTGCGCCACCTTCCGCATTTTACTTTTGACTCGTCAATCAAAAACAAATGACAACATTTAAGAAATTATAAAAAACTACAATTATGAAAAAGTTATTAATGGCCGCTTTAGTAGTGGTAACGATGGGTACAAGTGCTTTCGCTGCACCTAAAAAAGTCTCTTCTTTTGTTAAAAACAATTTTCAATCCGAATTTAGCCAGGCTTCTGAAGTTACCTGGCTTGCAGAAGATGCATACGCAAAGGCAACTTTTACTTTAAATAATGTTAGGATGGAAGCTTTTTACAGTCTGACTGGCGAAATCATCGGAACCAGCAAAGCTGTTAGCCTCGACGACATTCCTGTAGCTGCAAAAAGAAGCATCGCTAAGAAATTCGGAGAATATGATGTAAAAGAAGCGATTTATTTCGAAGGAACTGATGAAGCAGCTTATTTCATCTCTGCTGAAAATGAAAAAGAATCAATTGTTCTTAAAGTATCTGACCACAGCAATCTTTCGATATTTAAAAGAAATAAGAAATAAGAATAGCAATCGTAACAGGCAATCGTAAATGAGGGAACCTCCGTAATGCGGAGGTTTTTTTGTGCTTGTTATTGCTTCCTTTTCATTTACAAGACGAGGTAGTTAACCTGCTTATATTATGTTATCGATAGAGGAATAAATAATTATAAATGACTTTGAGATAAAACCCGAACAAAGAAATATAGTACAAGAGTGCGACGCAACGGCTTTTGCATATAGATCCCGTAGCCCGGCTCCCACAAAAAAACTCAGTATTCTCGAACAAAATGATCGGATAAAAGTAAATTGTATCGTAAAAGCAAAACTGCTTTCAATCACCCTGCACAAACGAAGGAATGATAAAACTGGAAAATGTTAGCAAACATTATAAAAACACGAAAGCGGTCGACGATATTTCATTTGAAGTGAAGGAAGGTGAGACGCTGGTATTATTGGGAACAAGCGGGTGCGGTAAAACAACGACGTTGCGAATGATTAACCGGCTAACTGAACCAACTGCAGGAAATATTATTGTTAACGGGAAGAATATACATGACGGGCAGCCGGAGCAATTGAGAAGAGGTATTGGCTATGTATTGCAGCACCATGGACTATTTCCGCATTACACTGTTGCCGAAAATATTGCTATTGTTCCCAACCTGCTTAAATGGGACAAAAGGAAAACGGAAAACCGAACACTTGAATTATTGGAGAAATTGCGGTTGCCGAAAGAATTTATGCATGTGTTTCCCTCGAAACTGAGCGGCGGCCAGCAACAAAGGGTTGGACTTGCAAGAGCATTGGCAGCATACCAGCCGGTATTATTAATGGACGAACCTTTAGGGGCACTAGACCCTGTTACCCGGGCGGCGATAAGAAAAGAATTTGCCACACTTGATGAATTGAAAAAAAAGACGATCGTTATGGTTACCCACGATGTACAGGAGGCGTTTGAACTTGGAGACCGCGTTTGCCTCTTGGATCAGGGAAGAATTGTACAAATAGGGAAAGCTGTCGACTTGCTTTTTAGGCCGGCCAGCAGTTTTGTCAGTTCATTCTTAAAAGAACAACGTTTTCAACTGGAACTTGAAAGCATCTTAATTAAAGACGTGTGGACACTTTTGCCAAAAGCAATTAATGGTATAGAAGAAAACGAATTCTCCCCCGGCAATAGCTTGTGGAATGTTTTAGAAACAATTTCTGCAGCAGGACAAACAGGGTTCCAAAGGTTTGTCTCCATTAACAACAATGATAAAAGGCAGATTGATGTTGCTTCTCTATTGGCTGCTTACACGCAATATAAAAATACGTTAGTTAATGAATGAACAACAGGGCCTTTGGGATTTTATGCAGCAGCAATCCGGTAAATTGCTCGAGCAAACACTGGCTCATATTGGGCTCACGTTTATTTCTCTGCTCTTGTCGATAATAGTTGGTGTACCGGCCGGAATTTGGATCAGCAGGAGAAAAAAATGGAGCGGTGCTGTTCTTGGCTTCGCCGGAATTTTGCAAACAATACCAAGTATTGCCCTGCTTGGCTTCATGATCCCTTTATTGGGTATTGGAGCAAAGCCGGCAATTGTAGCCCTGATGCTATATGCTTTTCTGCCTATTATCCGCAATACTTTTACCGGCATAGAACAGGTAAATGCCGCGGTTACAGATGCCGCAAAAGGCATGGGGATGAGTTCGTGGCAGATCCTTTTTAAAGTTGAGCTTCCTTTGGCAATGCCCGTAATACTTGCCGGTATTCGCACTGCAACCGTTATAAATGTAGGTGTGGCAACACTTGCCGCATACATTGCGGCAGGCGGATTAGGCGAATTTATTTTTGGTGGGATAGCTTTAAATAATACAAATATGATTTTGGCGGGTGCAATTCCTGCGGCATTGCTGGCCATCATTTTTGACTTCCTGCTTGCGAAGGCGCAGCATCTGGATATAAAGAAAACGAAAGCTGCCATTATAATTGTTCCCGTACTACTAATTGTTCTGTCCTCTTTTTACCTGCTTCCTTCGGCTTATGGTAGTAAAATGCTGGCTGGTTTTACGCCGGAGTTTATGGGCAGAAGCGACGGTTACCTGGGCTTGAAAGACAAGTACGGCCTGGATATAAGAACGGTTGTTATCAGCGATGCTGTGATGTATAAGGCCGCGTATGAAAATCAACTGGATGTTATCAGCGGTTACAGCACCGATGGAAGATTAAAGGCGTATGACCTTGTTGTACTTGAAGATGATAAAAAGATATTTCCACCCTATTACGCCGCGCCAATTGTGCGGCAGGAAGTTTTACAAAAGTACCCGGAACTGGAGCCGGCGCTTAACCTGCTGTGTGGTAAGATTAACGATTCGGTGATGACCGAACTGAATTATAAGGTTGACTACCTGAAGCAATCACCGGAAAAAGTAGCCAAAGACTTTCTGATAGAACATAAATTATATAAGCTGCCGCGGAACGGACACAAGGGAATCATAAGAATGGGTTCAAAGATCTTTGGCGAACAGTATATTTTGTTGCAGATGTACGCCATGTTATTGACAGGAAATACCGATCTGGAGGTTGAAACAAAAACAGGGTTAGGGGGCACGAAAATTTGTTTTGATGCACTTACAAATAACCAAATAGATCTATACCCTGAATATACCGGAACAGGTCTGCTCGTTATCCTGCAGGCGAAAAATAATACGGTTCAAAAGATTATCGGGAATAAAGAGACCGTTTATGAATACGTGCACGATGAATTTCTACGCCGGTACAAAATAAAATGGCTGAAACCCATTGGTTTTAATAACGCTTATGCTGTAATGATGAGAAGAAAACAGGCCAGTGATTTCAAAATTCGAACCATTTCACAGTTAAAAATGTATATAGATAATTCCAGGTAAGATTTGGAAAAAAAGGGTTTTGAAAAACAAAAATTTGTGGGACAAACCGTAGATCTTTATCGAACACGGGTTGTGTCACTCCCGTTCGAAAGGCAATCGGCGGGGCGGGCACTTGTACTTGCAGTAAGTTTTTCTACTTTTTTATCATAGTCACGACCTTATTTTTATGCATTCAATTAACTATTCAACAGAACCATATTTACCAGTATGACGCTTCTTGAAAGATATAAAGCTACCCGCAAAAGAACGGAAGACATTTGTGAACCGTTAGAAACGGAAGATTATGTGGTTCAGCCGGTAGCAGATGTAAGTCCTCCTAAATGGCATATCGGCCACACAACCTGGTTTTTCGAAACGTTCATTTTGAAAGACAATTACACAGGATACCAGGAATTCAACCCGGATTATAATTATGTATTTAATAGTTATTATGAAACGGTAGGTGCCAGGGTAATACGTACAGATCGCGGAAACTTAAGCCGCCCAACTGTCAGCAGCATTTACCAATACCGCAAATACGTAGACGAGGCCATGACGAAATTGATGGAATGCGGTTGCAGTAAAGAAGTGGAAGAGTTGATCACATTAGGCTTGAATCACGAAGAACAACACCAGGAGCTTTTATACACCGACATAAAGTACATTTTAGGAAATAACCCGTTGTTTCCTGCTTATAGTAAAAACCAGGTTTCAACAGTTCAGAATATTCCTGGCGCTGACCATTTAATTTCTATTAATGAAGGCATTTATGAAATAGGCTTTAACGAAAGTGGCTTTTGTTTCGACAATGAGTTGGGAAGACATAAAGTATACCTGGAGCCGCTTAAAATAGCCAAAGGGCTGGTTACAAACGGGGAGTATATAGAATTTATTAATGCAGGAGGTTATAAGAACTTTACGTTGTGGCATGCAGAAGGCCTGGATTGGGTGAGAAATAACAAGGTAGAATCTCCCTTGTATTGGCACTCCATAGATGGTCAATGGCATTATTTCACCTTCCAGGGATTACAGGCTGTAGATGTGCACGGCATTCTTAATCACATAAGCTTTTATGAAGCCTCCGCCTTCGCATCGTGGAAAAAAATGCGATTGCCGACTGAGTTTGAATGGGAGGCTGCAGCAGACCAAATAACCTGGGGAAGCCGTTGGGAATGGACCGAGAGCGCTTATTTGCCTTACCCCGGGTTTAAAAAAGCACCAGGTGCAATAGGTGAATACAACGGCAAATTTATGGTAAACCAAAAGGTGTTGCGTGGTGCTTCTGATGTAACCTCTCCCGGTCACAGCCGGAAAACATACCGTAACTTTTTTCATCCACACTTACGCTGGCAATACACGGGCATAAGGCTTGCACAATAGCAAAACATGAATCAATTTTTAGAGGATGTTCTTAAAGGGTTGTCTGCAAAAGACAAATATCTTCAGTCGAAGTATTTTTATGATGCAAAAGGAGATAAGTTGTTTCAAAAAATCATGACCTCGCAGGAGTATTACCCTACGAAATGCGAATATGAAATCTTTACCGAGAAAACCGCGGAGATCGTTTCAGTTTTAACCGAACTGAATACTGAATTTGACATAGTTGAATTAGGTGCGGGAGATGCGACTAAATCATTTTACCTTTTAAAAGAACTGGTAGAGAGGAAAATAAACTTCACCTATTTCCCGGTAGATATTTCCGGTAATATTATAAACCAGCTATACAGCCAACTGCCCCAAAGGCTACCGGAATTAAGAATGCAGGGTTTGAATGGCGAGTATTTTGCTATGCTTGAGAAAGCAAAAATATTATCCAACAAAATAAAAGTAGTCTTGTTTTTAGGTGGAAACATTGGGAATGTTCCTCACGAAAAAGCGGGGGAATTTTGTAAAGCAATACGAAAACATTTATTACCCGGCGACCTGGCTTTAATAGGCTTCGACCTGAAAAAAAATCCGAAAACTATTTTAGATGCTTATAATGATAAAGCAGGTTATACCCGTGATTTCAATCTCAATCTTTTACTTCGCATAAATGATGAATTGAAAGGGGATTTTGTGATTGAAAACTTTTATCATTTTCCAACGTACGATCCATCGACCGGTGCCTGTAAAAGTTTTCTTGTCAGCTCTACAGAACAACAGGTAAACGTTGCCGATGAGTCATTTCACTTTGCGGAAGGCGAAGCGATCTTTATGGAGATAGCTCAAAAATACACCATAGAGCAAACAGATGAGCTGGCTAACAAAAGCGGATTTACTCCCATGCATCATATTCTTGATTCGAAAGGGTGGTTTTTAGATACGGTTTGGAAGTGTTGTGAGGGGTTTTAAGTACAAATTTTCAGAAATCCAAAAGTAAAAGAGTCCCGCCGAGGCGGGAACAGAAGTTCAATGGTAGGACAAAAGGAGCGGTACCAAAATTTCCTCCCAATCTCTTAAAAATCCCAACAAATCCTGGTTCTACTATATTGCGCAATGCTCATGATAGTTCTCCAACACTATCGGCGCTCTTTCAACTTCGAAACCTTCATAATAGCGTTGAACGTCGTCAAGCACAGCTTCCACCTCTTCCATTTCTTTTAGAGTTACCAACTTGTTGCGAAATTCTTTAATACCGGGCAATCCTTTTAGATAGTTGGCATAATGCCGGCGCATTTCGTTGATGCCTACAACAGTTCCTTTCCATTCAACCGATTTACGCAGATGGTTTTTACTCACCGCCACCCGTTCTTCAACAGTGGGAGTGGGCAGCAATTCGCCTGTTTGCATGTAATGGTGAATCTCCCGGAAGATCCATGGATAACCTATTGCTGCACGACCGATCATAATGCCGTCAACTCCATAACGGTTTTTGTATTCAACGGTTTTTTGTGGACTATCGATATCTCCATTTCCGAAAATGGGTATATGAATACGGGGATTGTTTTTCACTTTGGCAATCAGTGTCCAGTCGGCTTCGCCTTTATACATCTGGCTGCGGGTACGGCCATGAATGGCAAGGGCCTTGATGCCGACATCCTGCAGGCGCTCTGCCACCTCTTCAATGTTTTTAGTATTATCATCCCAACCAAGGCGGGTCTTTACGGTAACCGGAAGTGAAGTTGACTTAACAACTGCATCGGTGAGTCGAACCATCAGGTTTATATCTTTCAGCACACCTGCTCCTGCACCTTTGCAGGCAACTTTTTTTACCGGGCAGCCAAAATTAATGTCGAGCAGATCGGGATTGGTTACATCAACAATTTTTGCAGCCATAGCAAGGCTGTCTTCGTCGCCGCCAAAAATCTGGATGCCTATTGGTTTTTCATAGTCAAATATGTCCAGCTTCTTGCGGCTTTTAATCGCATCGCGTATTAACCCCTCACTGCTAATGAATTCGGTGTACATCAAGTCTGCACCGTTTTCTTTGCATACTGCGCGAAAAGGCGGATCACTGACGTCTTCCATAGGAGCCAGTAAAAGGGGAAAACCAGGTAATTTAATATTGCCAATACTAATCATGATACTTTGTTAAATCGTTCTAAGCGTGCAAGCAAATCGTACAACTTGCGGTAAATAAGTTCCATCGTGTATCTTGCGCCTAAAATAAGGAGCGCAAAAATACAACCTTATTCGTAGCTGATTTATGAACACTTACTTAAAATATCAACCGCCGGCTATTCAATTTTTATCTTTTTTGATGTTGGCAGCCGGTTTTTTTTTTATTGATTTTCTTATTGCATCCTATTTCTTTAAAGATCTGTATGCTCTGTTACAGGATAAAACTGCAGCCATTCCTTCACATTTTACCGCGAGATTTAAATGGGGCCAGGTACTCACCTCAACTGTTTCATTTATTATTCCTGCTTTTTTGTTCGGCTATTTTTCTTCCCCCAGGGCACTGCCGTATATAGGCGTGCAAAAAACAGTTTCCCCCGTATTATTATTTGCAAGCGTGCTGCTATTATTTTGTGTTCAGCCTTTTGTAGGATGGTTAGGTGAAATAAATGGCCGGATGAATTTTGGCGAAATGCAAAAGGTGCTTTTAGAAAAGGAGGCCATTTACAACCGGGTGTTTAAGGTTTTTTTACAAATGAATTCTGTCGGCGACCTGCTGCTGAACCTGTTAATTATGGCTTTGCTACCGGCTATAGGTGAAGAGGTGTTTTTTAGAGGTGCTTTACAAAAAGCTTTACACAGGCTGAGTAATAACCCGTGGGTTGCCATTATAGTTACCTCTGCAGTTTTCGGTTTGTTGCACGGTACGTTTTTTAAACTGCTGCCGATTTTCACACTCGGTCTTTTGTTGAGTACGGTGTATCATGTAACCCGTAACCTCTGGTATACGATCATTATTCATTTTGTGAATAATGCCTTCGCCGTTTTCGCGGTGTATTATGCCAATAGCAGCGAAATCATGAAAAAGCTTTCGAACGATGATATTTCAGTTTCTGTTTTCGTCGCCGCAGCTAGCATGCTCATAAGCCTTGGCATTATTTATTTTATAAAAAAGAAGAGCGATGAAGTTTTGCCCGAAATAGTAACTAACGAAGACAACGATTATATAGCCTGATGCACAATTGGTTTTTATTATATTCCACCCGAAGTTTCCCCGAAGCCAACATCATAAAAGGTATGCTGGAACAGAACGATGTGCCGGTAATGATAATAAATAAGCAAGACAGCAGTTATATAATTTTTGGTGAAATTGAATTATATGTACCCACTCATTTGAAAGATATTGCCAAGCAGTTGGTGCAGAAGGATTTATTGAATTAATGTTGAAGTCGCCGGGAAGGTGAATGGTCAATGGTGAGTGGTGAAATGTTAAAACGTGAGCAGAAATTAGGAGCAGGTAGCAGCAGTTCCCTTTTTTCATGTTTGACGTTTCACTTTTTTGGTACCGGCTAATCTTTTCATGGCGTCGTCGTTGCCACGCTCGGTTCACAAGTAGTTTTTCATAGCATCGTGGCAGTTTACCCTGAACTTGTCGAAGGGTCGCAATCAATTTATCTGCAAATCAATTAGCATCTTTGCGCTGATCTTCAAATCTGTTTTAGTATACAGCAACTGCGTTTACATAACAACAGCTAAGTTTTTAAATTATAGAACGAGTAATCTTTATGGCTTTTAACGTACAAACCTTTAAGACCCGGGCATTAACAGCCGTCATCTTTGTTGCGATCATGTTAGCCGGGTTGTTGTGGAACCACTGGGCCTTTTTTATACTTTTTTCAGTTATACATTTCGGTTGCTGGATCGAATATCAAAAGCTGGTTGGTTTAATTGACCCGGAGTATCAAAAGTCAACACGCGAACAAAAGTATGGAGTAATGATAGCGGGCTGGGCATTCATGCTTTTTATGACTGGGAGCGCTTACTCCATTGGTAATGTTTCGTTCCACCACATCGGCGCAGTTCTTCTGGTGATTTCGATCATTTCTTTAACATTGTTGGTAGTTTTTCAAAAAAAGCCTTTTTCAGTGACCTGGTTGGTTTATTCCTTGCTGGGGCTACTATACATTTCACTAAGTTGGGCGCTAATGCTTGATATTAGAAGCACGGGAATAATATCGCAGGGTTTTCACGTTTTTTACGATACCGGCTGGATTATTCCTGTAATATTAATAGCTTCTATCTGGATCAATGATACAATGGCTTATATCGTAGGCTCCTTTATAGGTAAAACTCCTTTCTCAAAAATTTCCCCCAAAAAAACCTGGGAAGGCGTAGCTGGAGGTGCTATTCTCTGCGTGGTGGTTGTTACTCTTGCCGGTTATTACTTATTTCAGTTTAAAGATGTTGTTACACTGGTCGTTGTTTCATTAATAGCCGCAGTAGTAGGTACATCAGGCGACTTGCTGGAAAGTAAACTGAAAAGAATGGCGAAAGTAAAAGACAGCGGACAAATCATGCCGGGGCATGGCGGTTTTCTTGACCGGTTCGACAGCCTGATTTTGGCGGTTCCGTTTGTGTGGGTATATGTTATACTGTTCGGAATCTAAAGAAAGGGGTAGGTTGATAAGTTTTTAAGTTAAAAGGGAATAAAGTGTTCATTGTCAGCCACATTATTCATGGGTTTGCAGATAAGTTGAAGATGAACGGAAAGTAGTTTCATTAATTGCTACCGTTAATGACTTATTCACTGTTGACGCATGGCCAACTTATAACTTCTACATATCCCTATCCTATTTATATTTGTGCATTAATTTCAATTAATGACTATTCACAAAGAGGGTTACACGAGTATTGGTATTGCGGCATTAATATTTGGGCTTATAAATATTGCCTCTTTTATCTTTATAAGTGATAACTACCCTACCATTGCTGCTATTATTTTCATAGCTTCTGTCATACTGTTTTTATTTATTGTCTCTTTTTTCCGTATTCCATATCGTTCTCTTACTAAGGGAGAGACGGAGGTTATTTGCCCTGCAGATGGTAAAGTGGTGGTAATCGAAGAAATAATCGAAGAAGAATATTTTAAAGATAAAAGACTACAGGTAAGCATATTCATGAGCCCTGCAAATGTGCACGTGAACCGAAACCCGGTAAGTGGTGAGGTGATCTACAATAAATACCACAAAGGAAAATACCTTGTTGCATGGCATCCAAAGTCGTCAACTGAAAATGAAAGGCATAGCGTGGTAATAAAGAACGATAAAGCAGAAGTGCTGGTAAAGCAGATTGCAGGTGCTTTGGCAAAACGCATCGTAAACTATCTGTCGGTAGGCCAGGAAGTTCACCAGGGGAGTGAACTAGGCTTTATTAAATTCGGAAGCAGGGTAGATGTAATCTTACCTGTAGGTACAAAAGTAAATGTGCAACTGAACCAGGTAGTAAAAGGTGGGGTTACGGTTTTAGCGACGTTGTAAATGTTGAGTGTTGAGTTGTGAGTGGGGGATGAGATATTCGGGATCAACCTATGTAGGAAGCTGCGTAATTTTTACGGAGCTTTTTTTATGCTCTGAAATTACCTGTAAAATCTTCAAAGCGTTCTTGGAAGGTCGAAAAACGGGTTGTGGCTATGGGATATAAAATTGCATCAATATTAAAAATGTATTTGCCACTCTCACTTTTTTAATGCAGTTCATACCTGTTATTTTACTGTTCATGCAAGCTCCCGCCGTCTTATTTAAGCCTCCGGATCTTTGTTTTAAAATTACCAGGTAACCAAAATAGACCAGCACCCGTAATATCTATATAGAACAACCGATATTAACTGCAGAAAAAGCCTCCCGTTTGTGGGGCTTTTTTCTGTGAGCAAATACTATTTTAAATCACGGTAGTATTAATTTGGTTTTATTTGTCGACTGTAACGGTGCGGGTACAAGAGTGCGACGCAACAGGAGACCCTTAGAATTACAATTGCCGGCTACCCAAAAATTCCTAATTCGTAATTATTTTTTTCCTCACAACTCACCATTGACAACCCGCAATTAGCCAATTACAATATATCTTCCAGTTCTTTTAAGTGATAAATAATATGGGTAGGCTTCAAGGTTGTTTCTTCGCGAATATGATTTACAAACACCGTATCCATTCCTGCATTCATAGCACCAAGTATGTCGGCATCAAGGTTATCTCCCAACATCATGCTTTCCTGGTAGCAGCAGCCGGCTTTGCCTATTGCAAAGTCAAATATTTCTTTGTGTGGTTTTAAGCAGCAAGCGAGCTCGGAGGTTATGACCGAGGAGAAATATTTACCTATTTGTGCATTTTCAAGCTTTCTCCATTGCACCTGTTCGAAACCATTTGTGATCAGGTGAAGCTTATAATTTTTGTTTGTGAGATAATTAAGTATTTCTACCGTGTGCGGAAACAAGGCTTTTTTTCCGGGCAGAATTTCAAGGAAACCTGCACTTAACTTCCTGGCCAATGTTTCGTCGCCGAGCTTAAATTCGAGCAAAGCATGCCACATTCTTTTCCATTTCAACTCTTCCTGCCTGATGAAGCCGTGATTGTAGCGGTGCCACAATCTTTTGTTATGATAGGAGTACTTTTCGTAAAAAACGTGAAAATCAGGGGTAACAGTTTCGTGCAGGCGATGCAATGCAAAGAGTTCCTGCAGCGTTTCTTTTGCGTTTGTTTCAAAGTCCCACAAGGTATGGTCAAGGTCGAAGAAAAGATGCTGGTAATTCATGCGCTGCAATTTCGAATACTGTTTTCTTAGATTTGCGTGCAATCTACCATAAAAATGCAAAAAAAGAATGTTGTAATTACCGGCGCTACAAAGGGAATTGGTCGCGCAATCGCCGAAAAATTTGCAGCGGAAGGATACCATATTCTTGCCTGTGCCCGAACTGAAAAAGACCTGCTGGAAGTTCAAAGCGATTTTGCTATACGTTTTCCAGGGGTTTCTGTAAAGGTCAGGGTTACAGATGTGAGTGATATCAGGCAGGTACAGGATTTTGCAAAATGGGTAACTGCCTCCGGCGTTACTACTGATATTTTGGTGAATAATGCCGGTTATTTTATTCCCGGTAAAATAATTAGCGAAGAAGAAGGGATGCTTCAGAAAATGATGGAAGTAAACCTTTTCAGCTGTTATCACCTCATTCGTGATTTGTTGCCCGCAATGATTGAAAGAAAGCAGGGACATATCTTTAATATTTGCTCTATTGCTTCTTTTAAGCCTTTACCCGATGTTGGCTCTTATGGTATCAGCAAATTTGCTTTGCTCGGCCTCACCCGGCATTTAAGGGAAGAATTGAAACCCCACGGTATTAAAGTAACAGCTGTTTCACCCGGCGCAACCTGGACTTCAAGTTGGGAAGGTGCCGATGTAGATCCAAAAAGATTAATGGACGTAAATGATGTGGCGAAAATGGTGTTTGCAAGCAGCCAACTTTCGCCTTCCTCGGTTGTTGAAGACATTGTTATGCGCCCACAATCGGGAGATCTCTAAATCTGTTCGAAAGTTCTGCGTCACTTTCCAGTTCCGGCCCTGTTGTGGGTGCAGGAGAATGCATCAGGTAGAGTATTCTAAACCAAATGAGAACACAGGGCAAAGATTTAAGTACATAAGGTTCAATATACTCTTTCCTTATTACCCGCGGCATAAGGTCGGTAGGCCCCATAACAGTGAAGAGATAACAAAAAACGATGAGTATTTTATCGAGGAGCGTTTTGGGCGAATACATCCACCATACTGCAACGCCGGTAACAGCCGTAATATAAGTGGCCGATTCAGAAACAGGATTAAAAATGACCTGGAAAATGAGGATAGAAGCAAGCAACAGCATCCTGAAATAAGTTTCCTTATACCTTTTTATATGAATGAAGACAGAACAGAAAAGTAAAACGCCGGAGCCAATAATAGCATTTGAGCTAATATTGGGCGAAATGGCCTGGTTAACAATGCGGTGAATAGACACATTGGTCATTTGATCATGATCCGACTTTGCCATCAGCCGTTCCACCCAAAGCTGGTATTGCCAAATAAGCTTATCGGGCGTGGTTAACAATAACGGTAAAAGGGCAAACACCAGGAACCAAAAAACCGTTGAGGCAATAAACTTTCCTTTTTGAGGATATATAATAAAAAGCGCACCGGTAACAATGCTGTAAATTTTGACGTAAAACCCCAGGATAATAAAAAATGCAGCCCAAAACACCTTTCCCTTTTCCATACATGCAAAAGCGAATAAGGGGATAGTAGCAATCAAAGGATTTGTTTGAATGTTATCTATTGCTGTAAGCAATTCCTGTATTCCAAACCAATAAGCAAAAAGTTTTTGTTTTTCATTCCACGGCATTTTGTATACTGCTAAAACCCAGAGACCTGTGAAAAGAAAGGGCCAGATAAACAACCCTACTTTATAAGGCAGCACAAATATTGGAGCAAATATTACCGGGAAAGTTGGAGCATATAAATAATAATCAAAGTAAACTTCAGGATATTCGGCATAAAGGCTTTGCCCCCCCGACAAATGCGGCAGTGAATAAAAGAAAATAGAATAATTATTTACAGACTTAAAAAAAGTATACTTAACCGCCACAAAGGCAGCGAGGATTATAAATAATGAAGTAAGTAGCTTTTTGTTATTAAATATTTTAAGCAGTATAACCAGCAAAGTATTACGAAGGTTTTAGGAGGCGAAAGTAAGGTTTTAGAAGGGTTGCCACCGCGAAAATCGGAATTTTCTGCTGTGTGATACCCTGATCTATAAACATAGATTTAATTTTTTCCTGTGCCTACCCGTGTACCTAAAATTTATCTTAATGTAAACACCAGCGCTTACATTCAAAAAACTTTTTCAACCTTTTTCAATATAACTTTGGCGTTGAATTTCTAATTATGAAGAAGTGCGGATTGATAATAATATTTCTCGTCGTTGCTATTGCTGCCAGCGTTAATACTTCAAGTGCACAATGCTCTATCTGTACTAAAACTGCCGGGCAACTTGGTGAAAAACCTGCCCGGGGATTAAACACAGGGATCATGTACCTCATGCTTACTCCTTTTGCTATCGCCGGGTACATAGGCTACAAGTGGTGGCAGGGCGAAAAGGAAAATCATTGAGGTAAATAGTCTATTACTTTTCCGCTCAAAATCTCAATAATTCTTTTTAGAAATAATGTACTACATAATATATGGCTTCTTATACACACTATCATTAGTGCCATGGAGAATTTTATATTTTATAAGCGATGTTGTATACGGGTTGCTATATTATGTAATAGGATACCGGAAGAAGGTAGTAATGAGTAACCTTAAGATAGCCTTTCCTGATAAGAATGAGCACGAGAGAATAGCGATTGCTAAAGAGTTCTATCATAATTTTCTCGACACATTTATTGAAACGCTCAAATTCCTATCACTTTCCGACCAGCAATTTTCAAAAAGAGTTACCGGTAATTTTAAGCTATTGACGGAGTTGTACGAAACCGGGCAAAGTGTGCAACTGCATTCAGGACACTTTTTTAACTGGGAGTATATGAACTGGGGGATCGCAAAATACTCGCCTTATCGGTTCATTGGTGTTTACCTGGAAATACCTAATAAAGCAATAAATAGAATTGTACTGAAACTGCGTAGCAGGTATAACACAATTCTCGTGTCTGCTTATACCTTCAGGAATACTTTTCATCAATTAGCAAAAACTCAGTTTGCTTTAGGGCTCGCTGCCGACCAAAGTGCACCACCGGAAAAAGGTTATTGGACAGAGTTTTTTGGAAAACTCACCCCTTTTGTTACAGGTCCTGAAAAAGGAGCCATCAGGAACAATACTGCCATTGTTTTCGTGCATTTCTATAAAGTGAAGCGCGGTTACTACCATGCAGATTTTGAAGTATTTACGACCGATCCTCGCCGATTTGCCCATGGTGAAATAACTAAAAACTATGTAAGCTATCTTGAAAGTTGCATTAGAAAAAAGCCCGCAAATTATTTATGGAGTCACCGGAGGTGGAAACATGAATACAATGAAGTGTACAGTAAAAATCTTATAAGCAGAGCTGGGGATTAGAGGGCCGAAAGAAATTCATTTTTTTGTTGACCGTCCTGGTCACTCTCTTCAACATCGTTGTGTCACTCACTTGTACTGCAACAGGAAATCATCCATTTTCTCATGCTACCCGTTAAGCAAATCGTTGCTTTACTGCTTAATCTGAGGAGCAAGATGCTTAATTCCAACGTTCTTTTGTACCGCAGATATTAAACTCAGTATAGTTTATGCTGTATTTTCCCCATTCTGTTGTTCTTGAAATCTGCCTTTGCCAACTTAATATATTTCAATATTTTAAAAAATTCCCCTCCGTATAACATGCATACTTTTATACGTGCTTTTATATGCATCCTTGTTTCCTTTGCAAATTTTCTGTTGGTTTCTTTGTACTTCTGTTCCAGGTAAAGCATGTTTCGGTACATATAGTAACATCGGAGGGGCGAATGAATAAACTTTCTCTTTTTAACCAGGAACAATGTTTTAATAGAAGACCGGTATACCGGGTTCCCCAATTGATGCAAAATAGAAATATTATTGAATTTGATTACAGAGTAACCTGCCATTACTGAGCGAATGCAGTAGTCGTTATCGACGTAATCTATAAATAACGCCTCGTCAAAACCTTTTATTTCCCCGAAAAGCGAAAGATTTAGCAACGTTCCTGAAGTCATCAAATCCTCTACTTGTAATGGCTCGCATTCAAGCAGTTTCGTTTTTACCTTCCTGCTGTGCTTCGTCCCGAATGCAGCGACTTTTTCCTTATGTGGATATTGATGAAAACACCGGTAGTAGCTGGAAATAACATCCTCATGAAAGTTTGAATCCTGGTCCATTGTCATTATCCATTCGAAGTGCTGGTCAATGGCAAGGTTGCATGCGAAATTCAACCTGTTAGCGATGCCTTTATTTTCAAAGTCCTGGAAAAATTCAATTTTAGATAGATCCCGCAGGCTTTCTCTTAATGATGAATCCTTTTCCGAATTATCAATCGCAAAAATCTTATCTACATAATTATAGTAACTTTTTATGTTGTCTATTACCGTGTCATCCGGTTGATAAAGTATTACAACTGCCGCTATTTTCATAAAGAGCCTGAATTAGTGAAAGAAAGTTTTCTTAATGCTGCAAGTAACTAAAACAAAATTATTTATCCCTTTTTCACCATCTTGTATAATTCATTTTTGCTATTAATATTATGAGCTTTAAGTTTGAAGTTAAACCTTCACCTTTAATACCCGAACATTTTATAATTCTCACAATCCTTTCTCATGACATTTTCAGGTAAAATATTCACGTTTGTAAAAACTTTCGGGGCTCTTAACGGTTTTAAGCTTTATCTAAATACGAAGTATCAAAAACCGTCAACCGTAAAGTTTCCGTTTTTAAATTATCCTGTTCATTTCCGTGGCCAGGCCACCAGTTCTGATCGTAAAATGTTTGAGCAAATATTTTATGCCAAAGATTATGATATACCTGTGCCGGTAGACCCGAAGATAATTATTGACTTAGGCGCGAATGTGGGCTTTGGAAGCATCTACTTCTCGAACCGTTTTCCGAATGCTACAATATTTGCTCTGGAACCCGAAAGTGACAATTATAAAATGGCATGTCAAAATCTTGCACCTTATTCTAACGTTCAAATAGTACAGGGTGCAATATGGCATAAAAGGGAAAACATAACAGTTGTAGATAAAGGATATGGGGAAGCTGCGTACATAATAGAGACGGGGACAACCGGAAATACAATTCCTGCCTATACTATAGGGGGTGTGATGGAAATATTGGGCGCCGACACGATAGACATTCTGAAAATAGATATCGAAGGATCGGAAAAGGAAATATTTGAATCGGGTTACGAAAAGTGGTTACCTGCTACAAAAATTCTTATCGTAGAAACGCACGACCGCTATAAAAAAGGATCAAGTAAAGCAGTTTTACGTACCATTTCTAACTACAATTTTTCGTTGGAACTTAGCGGCGAAAATCTTGTATTCTATAACAATGATCTTATCAAATCATATTAATTCTTCCTTTCCTCTGCTGACACATACCAGGTTCTTTAAATTCTTCGGTTGATACCTGCATTTCCCTGCAGTGAACTAAAACAAAATCAATTGAGACAAAACGTTTAATTCATTATACTTTTTCTAAAGAAAAAAATTAAACGTGAAAAAGTAAGTGTAGCGGCATGCTTCTGTTTAATTCGCTTTTCTTTGTATAAACTGCTCAGCTTCCGGCCGGTTAGGCTATTCGGGGATGGAGGTACATTAGTATAAATTTAAGTAAATGGAGTATTTACGACAACCTGTGATTGAATCAGAAACAAAACAAGATGGGCAGACAGAGACTTTGCCCATGGTTTCAATTGTACTGGCTACCTATAAGGGAGAAGCCTACTTATTGCAACAACTTGAATCCCTCTTTAACCAGTCTTATTCAAATATTGAGATTATTGCAATTGATGATGCCAGCAATGATAATACCCTTACCATATTGCAGGAGCACGCTGCTCGTCATCGTAATATGAAGGTGTTTGTAAACGAAGCCAACCTTGGGTTTATAAAGACCTTCGATAAAGGTTGTAGCCTTGCCTCAGGAGAATTTATAGCTCCATGCGACCAGGATGATTACTGGGATCCGGGTAAAGTTGAAAAATCAGTGATGAATATAGGGAACGCTTCGATGATTTACTGCGATTCGTTTATATGCGATGAAAATTTAAATAAGAAGGATAAAAAAATTTCTGATAAAGTTAATTGCTTCAACTTCATTTCCTGTTTACAACTCTGCGTTTATTGTCGCATTTACGGCCACGCCACCTTGTTTTCAAAAGAACTTTATAAAAAGGCTACGCCATTTATTTTAGACATTCCGCACGATTGGTGGTTATGTTATATAGCCACGATAATGGGTGAGATAAAGTACTTGAATGAGCCGCTTGTGTATTATCGGCAGCATTCCTCTAATGCCATTGGGGTAGTGGGTGAAAAAAGGAGAAAATCGCATAAACTGAACAAAGAAAAAGGAAGAAAGCAAAACATAAGAAATAGGGTAAAAGCATTTTATGAAATTTGTCCTGCCCATTTAACGAAGGAGAGAACCATATTATATAAGCTGGTCAGGTGCTATGAAAATTTTAGTTTAATAAATAATATAAAAAGAGGTTTTTTATTCTTCGAATATTTTAAGTATTTCCTTGCTCCCAAGAAAAAATCGTTATTTATGCAATACCTCTTTTGCTTTAAAATGTTTGTCAAAATTAAATAAGGTTCTCATGAAAATTCTGGAGTTAAACTTTGAACGAACATGGAGAGGCGGCGAAAGGCAAACGATTTATAATATGGAGGGCTTAAAGCAGGCAGGTGAAGAGATATTCCTACTATGCAGAAAAGGGTATCCTTTAGAAAAAAAAGCACTGCAAAAAGGTTTTAAAGTATATTCCTATAAAAACATTTTCGGAGTTATCTTTTTTCTAATTATTAACGGAAGGAAATTTGACATTCTACACTCCCAGACCTCGCATATCCTCACTTACTGTTTAATAACAAAGCCGTTTCACTGGACCAGAATATTTTTTACAAGAAGGGTGGATTTTGTTCCAAAAGGAAAACTTACAAAATTAAAATACAGGCTCACAGACAAACTAATTGCAATAAGTACTCCAGTAAAAGACATTATTGCCAACTTTAGTGAAAGAAACGATGTTGAGGTAATTTCCGACATTGCTATTGCAAAAGAATTAGATAGAGAAAGGGCGATAACAGAATTAAAAGGAATGGGTGTAGAAAACAACAAGCATATAATTGGAACAACAGCAGCCTTAGTTTCTCATAAAGATCCATTAACAATGGTGGAGGCAATTAACAAATTAGCCTTATTGAGAAAAGACTTTGTGTTTCTTCATTTTGGTGCCGGAGATTTAGAAGAAGAACTAAGAATGAAAATTGAAGAATATAGTTTACAAAACGAATATCGCTTAATGGGTTTTTATGAAAATGTGGAAGATTTTTTTTCTGTTTTTGAGGTTTTTGTTATGAGTTCAAAAGAAGAAGGTTTAGGAAGCAGCATTCTCGATGCGTTTTTATATAAGGTACCAGTGGTGTCAACAGATGCAGGTGGGGTAAAGGATATTGTTAAAGCAGGAAGAGGTATTCTTTGTAAAGTAAAAGATTTTGATATGCTTGCAAAAGGAATGAATACCTTGTTGGATAAAAAAAACAATTTTGATCTTATTTCAAATGCATTTTCTTATGTTACTATAAATCATTCACGCGATTATATTACTTCCCAGTACCTTAAGTTATTTTACCAATAGCAAGCCGCGTTTAAAGATGATGGCTTTTTAATTTTTTAAAATTGGTCAACAAATGAATACAAATTAAATCCTGGTTTTTCAGCAGCTGTTTTCAGGAGGCCTAATAAAACGTCCTTCTTCACATCTTTCATCCGTTTGTTTTGTATCAGCAGATATGCTTTATCGGTAAGACTAAAATATTTTCTGGTGTTTTGATTTACGATTTGGTTGTGTAGCATTATTTGCTCCATTAATGTATCAATACCTTTTTTTTCGGGAGCTACTGTTTTTATTACCGGGGGGGTCCAATTATTACTGCCGTGATCTTGCTTAATTATTGAACGAACGTTTTTTACAAATGTATCAGCGCCGGGACGGTCGGCCTTGTTAACAACAAAAATATTAGCAATTTCCATCAGACCTGCTTTCATGGTTTGTATTTCATCTCCAGCTTCGGGCACCAAAACAATTACTGTTGTATCGGCTAAACCAGCAATATCCACTTCACTTTGGCCTACGCCTACTGTTTCTACAATGATACAGTCGAAGGCAAAGGCTTTCATTACGTCAGTTATCTGTATAATAGAAGGATGCAGGCCTCCCAAAGAACCCCTTGTGGCAAGTGATCGTATAAATACATTCTTGTGATTGTACCAATTACTCATCCTGATTCGATCCCCTAACAGAGCGCCAAAATTGAAAGGCGATGACGGATCGACACAAAGAACGCCTACAGTTTTACCTACGTCCGTCATTTCCTGGATCATTGCATCAACCAATGTACTTTTTCCTGCTCCCGGGGGACCGGTAATACCAATGATTATGGAATTGGAAGTAGGAGGCAAAGCCTGTAATATATCCATATACCCATCTACTTCATTTTCTACTAAAGAAATAGCCCTTGCAAGAGATTTGAAAGATCCGTTGACTATATTAGTAACAAGTTGGGTCATTTATAGCTGCTGTCTTGACTGGTTGAGGTATATGTTGAAGCGTTTTTAAAAGAGGGTATACTATTCCTGGTTCTTATTACGATGAAAAAAGATGCAAAAAGATATGCGGATGAACGAAATGCGACCCCTCGGCAAGCCCGGCGTAAAAACTCCTCCCGGTAAATCGGGACTATGAAAAGCTGCCGGTGAACCGCTCAGGTTTATCGGAGGCAACAATGATTCAATAAAAACGAATGTTGGTACCAAGAAAGAACATAAGGTTAGAACATTATCAAATCAACTTGTAATTTTTATACTCACCAATCTTAAACCCTAGTAAATCTTCAATAGGTTGCATTATTTTATCCTTTGTTCTCCATACAGATTTTTTAGGGTCAAAAGTGAATTGCCAGTCCTGCGAGTCAACTTTTTCTTTCATTACCGCAGGGTGCGAACCTTTGAACTCTTCCACCCTGTCAATATTATTATAGTCGAACTGTTCATATGCTTCTTCCGCAGATTGGGCGTTGTGCAAAAAGTCGAAAGTGTGCATTTTCCTTTTCTGTATCTTATCCGGTCTTACTCCGTTATAATGAAAAACAGGGGCATTAATCTTCTTTACATTTAGTTTTTCTCCTTTTTCCCCGTCTTCGTAAGTGTTGAGGCTGCTATAACGCCTGAAGCCCTGAGAATCGGCATAGGAACGAACTAATTTATTTGTTCTGAATATTCTCACTTCGTGCTTGTGCACTCGTCGGGAAGTGCGAACGTAATTATAGCTGCCCCAAAAATGAAAAAAAGGTAAAATGAAGCCTTCAACTTTTGAATTGTCGTTGTACTGTTTAATAGCCGCAACTATTTTCGGCAAATCGTTTTCGTGGATCACTTCGTCGGCCTGGATGTGGAAAGCCCAATCGCCGGTAACATTGTCTAATGCAATATTAGCTTGTTGAGCGAAAACTTTTCCCTCCCCGCGAAATCTCATGTCCCAAACCGTATCAACTATTTTTATTTTTTCCGGATCTAACTTTTCAATGGCTTCACGGGTTCCGTCGGTAGATTCACCCACGGCAATTACAAATTCGTCACAAATCGGCAAAATCGATTTAATTGCTTCCAGAAAGGGGTAGCCATACTCAAATCCATTTCTTACATATGAAAATCCTGATATTTTCATCGGCTATTTTAAATGGCGAAAGAACATAATTTTTTTCAGCTTTTCGTAAATATTCAATAAATCAACTCAACATACCAACTTGTTCCTTTGATACCTTTTCCTGCAAAACAGCATTTGTAAAGTTTTCAGACATTAAATCAAACAGAAGTTTAAACCAAATTACACAGCAGGTAACGGCTTTAACCGCATACGGTTCAACATATCTTTCGGCTATCCATCCCGGTGTAATAAGGTCGGTGGAAGAAAAAGAAGTAAAGATAACGGCAAGCCATAAAAGTATTTTATTGCCGCTGGTAGTTTTCTGCGAGAAGTACCAGATCGCTATGCCACTCATTGCAATAATATAAGTAGGGTTTTCTCCCTTATGGTTGAAAATAACAATCCAAAGCAGGATCGATGCAAGAACCTGGAGCCTGAAGAAATACAGTTTGTATAATTTGAATTTTAAAAGCGGCAGACAAAACACAAGTGCAGCAACAGCGACAGTGCCAGTTTTAGGCAGATCAAGATTAAACCATGAGTGCATCCAGCCCATAAAAGATATACCATACGACGCATCGTGATCATTTTTCAAAAGGGTAAACCAGTTTTGATATTGTTGGAGCAAGTCGGGGGGCGAATTAACCAAAATGGGTAGGATAGTAAGAACGGTAAACCAAAAAATACTGTAAATAATAAACCTTGATTTGGAAGGGTAAAAAAGCCATAGAATGAAAGCAACCATTCCAAAAAGCTTAATGAATACAGAAAGCGTTATCATTAAAGAGGCCGGGAAGGGTTTATCTTCTTCCATGAATGTAAAACCGAGAATGATTAAACCGGCCATGAGTGCATTAGTTTGAGTCATCGAAAGTGAAATGGCTAACTCTAATAAAATGAACAGGAAAATGAATTTATAAGATTGAGAAGGCAGTCTTAACCTAAGGAGTGCCGCTATTAAGAGGCCGGCGTTCAGCAGGTTAAATAACATAAGACCAATAAAATCGGGCAAATAATAAAACGGCGCCATAAACAAGGCAAAAGCAGGGCTGTATTTATAAAAATCAAAATGCTCGTCTGGATACAGCTTGTAGAGGTTGCTGTTGTGTATTAAATGTTCATACGACTGTTTAAAAATAACATAGTTATTATAGTGTGTGTATTGATTGCCGCGTCCGGCAACATAAGATTGAATAGCAATGCCAACAGCAATCATAATTATAAGAATAATTACCTGTTTTCCTGATATTCTTTCCAGCGACTTTATTAAATTCATTCAAAATATTTCTTTGAGAGCAAGTTGATTTTTTTTCGATAAGGACAAACAATATTACCTGGTAAAATAATTGAGGAAACATCAGAAACTGTTGTTTCTGCATTATCAAACAATAATTGAACTATAACTTTTTTTATAACATCAAAGAACGAATTTTTTTTTAACTCTGTAAACTTTTAGCGTTAACGACAATAATTAAGTTACTCGTTTATGATAAACTTCATTCCCATATTTCCTTTAGGTATAGTAGTATTTCCGGGTGAAAGCCTGAACCTGCACATCTTCGAACCTCGCTACAAACAACTCATAACCGATTGTTTTGCAGAATCGAAACCTTTTGGTATTCCGACGGTTTTTAAAAATGGATTAAGCGAAAGAGGAACCCTTGTTGAAGTGAAGGAGATCGTAGAAGTGTATGCTGACGGTAAGCTCGATATTAAGACTAAAGGAGTTTCTATTTTTGCAATCCTGGAGGTAGTTAAAAACATACCTGAGAAACTGTATAGTGGGGCAATAGTAAATTATCCCGCAAATGAGGAGAACAGGAACATTTTGTTGTTGCGCAAGGTTATCAGGACCGTTCGTGACCTTCACGCTATTTTAAAATTGAATAAAGAGTTCTCCAAGCCCGATGAAGAATTGTTATCTTATGACATTGCTCACCATGTTGGATTATCTCTCGAGGAAGAGTACGAGTTTTTGGGCTTGCTACGTGAAGACCAGCGGCTCGAATACCTGAAAAGGCATTTAAATAAAGTGTTACCAGTGGTAAATGAAATGGAAGTTTTAAAAGACCGGATTAAATTAAATGGGCACTTTAAAAATCTTTCCGGCAATTTTGATATATGAGCCGACCAGCACTATGATAGACCGCGGTTACGGTTTCCTGTTACCGGTAGTTTTCAGGGATGACTATCTCTTTACGGCCAGGTAACTGGGAACTTGCAACTGGGAAACTGTAACTTTTTTAACCCTGCAACTATTAAAAATGACAACTTTATGCTTCGATTTCGGTAACACTCGGCTTAAATGCGCTGTATTCATTAATAAAGACTTTTCCGAAGAATTTGTATTGGAGAACGACTCAGTTGCAGTGTTAGAAGGTGTTTTACAAAAGTATCAGCCACATAGAGCTATTCTTTCATCAGTAATAGATCATAACCCTGATTTTGAAGAACTGTTAGAGCAGGCAACCACTTTCCATAAGCTGTCTTACGATAGTAAATTACCTTTTACGTCGCCTGTAGGTAAGCCTCAAACAATTGGCGCCGATCGCCTTGCTATGGTGGTTGCTGCTATTAATCTTTTTCCGCATCAGCATAATTTAATTATAGGACTGGGAACTTGTATCACCTACAATTTTGTAAATAAGTATCACCAGTTCATTGGTGGCAGCATTTCGCCGGGTATGGAAATGCGGTTTAAATCGCTTGAATATTATACTGCAAAACTTCCAATCGTTGAACCTGACTGGAATTTTCCCCTGTTGGGCTACGATACAAAAACAAATATTCAAAGCGGCGTAATCGCTGGAATGGCGAAAGAAATAGATGGAATTATTGATTTGTATAAAGAAAAGTTTAATAACTTTAACGTGCATTTAACCGGGGGTGATATAGCCTTTTTTGGCACCCTGCTTAAAAATAAGATATTTGCAGACCCTACTTTAATTTACAAGGGCCTGTATGCGATCAGTGAGTACAATCAACACACCAAAACTTAGCGTAATTTTTTTTCTTATTTTAGGATCTTTCCAGGCCTCTGCGCAGGAAAACTCTCCTTTTTCGAGATATGGATTGGGAGATCCTTATCCTTCGCAGAATGTTATAAACCGCGGAATGGGAGGTGTCGCAAGTACTTACGGAAACTGGCAAAGCATTAATTTAAGCAACCCGGCAAGTTATAGCGAATTAAAAGTTGTTACCTACGACATTGGCGTTGCCATGGACAGCCGCACGTTAAGAAGTGCCAATCCAATTCAGAAATATAATTCAGTTAATCTTACTCCCTCTTATGTTTCCCTGGGTATGCCTATAAGTAAAAAGCATAACCTCGGCCTTGCATTTGGCTTACGGTCTTTGGCAAGAATTAGCTATTCGATTGAAGAGCGAAAGAGACTTAGAGTAGATAGTATGCAATATCTGTATGAAGGCGATGGAGGTTTGTACCAGGCTTTTGTGGGTGTAGGCAAAAGTTGGGGTGGACTGCACATCGGTATAAATACCGGCTATATGTTTGGACGTAAAGAGAATACTACACGCGCCATTCCTATTGATAGTGTTCTTACTTACAAATCAAATTCCTCAACGCTTACAACTTATGGCAGCGCTTTTATAAATGCAGGCTTACAATACGAGGCTAAATTTAGCAAGAAAACGTCGATGAGGTTTGGATTCTCGGGTAACCTGAAACAGAGTTTAAGTGCACAACAGCAGATCAACCGCGAAACATTTTCCTACGACCCTAACGGACTGTCTACTAAAATAGACAGCGTCTATCAAACAGCAGAAGAGTCGGGAACTATAGAATTACCTGTATCTTATACTGCAGGTGTTAGCCTTAACTCTTATGTAGTTGATAATTTGGGTGGCAGGTACGATAAAGGCCTGATTGCACTTGAATACGAAAGCACTCAATGGTCGAATTACCGGTTTTTTAAGCAGCCCGACAAGTTAATAAATAGCTGGCAGTTGAAACTGGGTGGTCAATTTGTACCAAACCCAATTGGTTTTACCAAAAGCTATTGGAACAGGGTTACTTACCGTGCAGGTGTGTATATGGGTAAAGAGGCTGCAAATGCAGATGGAAACGAATTACCTGTTGTAGGACTCACATTAGGGGCAGGCTTTCCTGTACGCAAATGGATAAGATCTGACGATCAGTTCACGACGATTAATACTACCGTGGAAATTGGCAAGCGGGGAAATAAGAAAAATAATATTACAGAAAGTTTTTTTCGCGTTTCATTTGGCTTAAACCTAAGCGATGTCTGGTTTAAAAAACGTAGATATGATTAACAGAATTGTTCAACCTTTTACAATAGCAGCAGCCTACTTTTTTGGCTGCTTTTTTATTTTCTCGTGTAAAGAGAACGACATGCAGAAGGTGCGTGATTTAAACAAGAAAACGGTGGGGGTTGAGGTAGGAAAACAAATCGAAAGCTTTCTGAGCCAGGAAGGAAAAGTAAAGGCAAAGCTGATGGCACCGGTTATGATGCGTTATCAGACCGACACTCCCAGAGTTGAGTTTCCACAAACATTAAAAGTTGATTTTTATAATGACAGCACTAAAATTGAAAGTAAACTTTTTGCCAAGTTTGGCCGGTATTTAGAAAATGAAAACAAAGTTTTTCTGCGCGATAGTGTAGTTGTTTTCAGTGTTGCGGGCGATACCCTTTTTTGTAAGGAACTGTATTGGGACCAAATGAAATCGACCTTTTATACGAATAAAAATGTGATCATACACACCCCCACACAAAAAATATATGGAAAGGGCCTCGTGGCTGATCAGAGTTTTAAATGGTATACCATCGATCATTTGTATAATAGTTACCTCATTATTGCTGACAGTTCTTTCATGGCGCAGTAGCATTGAAGTTCATCTTATTTTTTGTGAGCCGGGCATACTGCTGCTGCCAGGCATTCTACTAATGAATTCGTTTTTGCTGTCTTGATTTTTAATTTTTTTTTGGATACCGACTTTTTGTACTATAAGAATCATCGTTGCTACGCTCAGTTCAACTTTTAATTCTTTGATAGAACTAGCCTAGCAGTTTTTTTTACCCTGAGCCTCCCGAACGGTACCCTGAGCGAAGCCGAAGGGTACTGTTCGGCTGCATTGCTGGTGGCAACAAAAGGGTAAAGTCGGTGCCCTGTTTTATGGATGGGTGTTATAATATTCGCTCCTGACAACGTTACTGCATGAGGGACATCAGCCGGTTGGGTGCCAGGCGAAGGCGAAGGCATGCTGAAACCAGCGAAGCGGTTTCAGCAACAAGCGGGTGGAGTCCGGTTGAAATAACGAAGCCACGCGGCTTGAGCTATAAATGATTGCACTAAAACTTCATTTTGCATGCTTCGGGGGCGCCCCCGAAGATTTCTTACGTCGCACCCTTGTACATTTTCTTCAACAGGCAACCATTCATTTTCTTACTACCTACTTCTTCATGCTTATTGCTGATTAGTTAGCAGTACAGGTGTGCGACCCTTCCGCAAGTTCAGGGGGTAAACTGCCACGGTGAATAATGTGTTACAGTACAAGCGAGCGTGGCAACGATGTAAATAGTAGCATTTTTGCCCGCCCCCCAAAAAAAATCTTTGTTACGCACTGTGTTTGGCATACTTGGAGTGTGATCATACAACTGTAAAATCAATCGTGTTAACAGTAACCAAACCCCTGTTAACTATTCATGTGAAGAACCTATTTTTGCAGCGCTATGAATGTAAGCGATGATTTGCAAACGCGTTGGTGGAACCTCGAAGCGAAACTGGTTGAAAGGTTTGGTAAAAAGCCGGATATGGAGGCTATCCTGTTTTTAATTGGTATGCAGGAAACGGGATTTGTACAGAAGAAGATTACCAAAGAACAGAAGCAGGACCTGATGCACGTGGCTGTTTGTACTTTATTAAGCCAAAGCGGGTATTACCTGCTCGAGGGAAAAGATGAAGAAGGCTGGCCTCATTTTAAACAATTAAAAGAGATACCGGCACTACAGCTTATCGAACAGGAAAACTTTTTAAAGGACCACGTATTACTATATTTTGAAAAAAATGGACTTTAATGAATAGCGTTTTTACCAGAGCAGGATTAATTCCGTTGCTGGCTTTTTTAATGTCGGGCGGAGTACTGGCGCAAACAAAGAGCAAAGTACCTGCTAAAAAAGCTCCGGTTAAAAGTATTGGAGCACCTTCAAAACCGGCCACGATAGTAACTGAACCATGGCGACAATTGAACACAAAAGAAAGGCTGGTAGAAATATCAACCGATTATGGGGTAATGGTGGCTAAATTATACGACAGCACTCCATTACACAGAAACAATTTTGTGAAACTTGTTGAGCAGAAGTTTTACGATAGTCTCTTGTTTCATCGGGTTATCGACCAGTTTATGATACAGGGAGGCGATCCTTTAAGTAAAAATGCCCCGGACAGTGTCCATCTTGGCACCGGATCGGCACCAGGTAATAGAGTTCCTGCCGAGTTTAAGTCTTACTTTTTTCATAAAAAAGGAGCACTGGCGGCAGCCCGCGACAATAATCCGGATAGAGCAAGCAGCAATTGCCAGTTTTATATAGTTCACGGAAAGGTAATGCCCGAACAGGAGTTGAATAATGTTTTCGACCAGCGGGTAAAAGCTTCTAACCCAAATTTTAATTACAGCAAGAAGCAAAGGGAAGTCTATGCCAGGATTGGCGGCACACCTTTTTTAGACCAGGCGTATACCGTCTTCGGTGAAGTTATCAGTGGACTTGATGTAATCGATAAAATTGCACGAACACCTAAAGATGGAAGCGACAGACCTTTACAAAATGTACGGATGAGAATCAGGCTGCTTAATTAGTTTCTTTTAAAATAATTGTTTAATATTTGTATTAATAAAACACTAACTCAATGACTTTTCCTGAAAATCTACGCTACACCAAAGACCACGAGTGGATAAAACTTGAAGGTAATACTGCAACAGTTGGCATTACAGAATTTGCTCAAAGCGAACTTGGCGATATAGTTTATGTAGATATAGATAGTGAAGGGAAAACATTGAATGCCGAAGAGATTTTCGGCACAGTTGAAGCTGTTAAAACAGTTAGTGACCTCTTTTTGCCGCTCACAGGTACCATTACACAGGTAAACCCTGCATTATCGAATCAACCAGAGTTAGTAAATACCGATCCTTACGGCGAGGGCTGGATGATAAAAATGACCGTTTCTAACCTTGCAGACTTTGAAGAGCTTATGACTGCAGCGGCATATCAGAAACTAATTTCCTAAACAACATCCGGGGCTAATTGCTTTTCGTACATAAAGCAGCCGTCGCCCTTTAACCATTTCTCTAACTCCGCTATCTGAATACGGGCACCACATACCAGGAAGGCGAACTCGTGATAATGCTAAAGCAACGTCAGGAGTCGGCATTCAGTTATTTATACGATCATTATTCCGGTTCGTTGTATTCTGTTATTCTCGGTATTATACCCGATAGGGAAATAGCGAGTGATATATTGCAGGACGTATTTATAAAAATATGGCGACAAATTGAAACTTACGACACAACAAAGGGACGTTTATTTACCTGGATGTTAAATGTTGCCCGTAATGCGAGCATTGATGCTTTAAGGAGCAAAAATTACCAGCAGGGCCAGCAGAATCGCGAACTGACAGAAAATGTTTACGATGCTGCCGGGAGTACTCAAACGAATACTGATAAAATCGGCTTGAGAAAGATAGTGCATAAATTAAAAGATGATTACAGGGTTTTAATTGAGCTCTCTTATTTCGAAGGATTTACGCAAGATGAAATTTCTAAGATGCTAAGGATACCGTTAGGTACAGTTAAAACACGATTGCGAACAGCCCTAATTCAATTAAAACAAGTTATAAAACCATAAGTTGGATATACAGGCTTACATACGATCTGGGATAATAGAAAGCTACGTGCTGGGCCTGGCTAACTCCGAAGAAATTGCTGAAGTAGAGACGCTTCGTCTTCAATATCCTGAAGTAGAAGATGCTATAATGGAGTTTTCTGTCTTAATTGAAGAACAGGCTTTTGAAAATGCAGTTGCCCCACCCCCTTTTGTCAAATCGAAAATAATGGCGGCTATTCATGAAGAAGACCGTCACACTATATCCCCCGTATTTTCCTTATCTCCTAATGAAGAAGGAAATTCAGTTGTTCATATAACTTTCTTCCGCAAATGGAGGATTCTCGCTGCTGCATCAACAATTCTTGCAATTAGCAGCACTGCGTTGAATTTCTATTTATATAATAAATACAGCCGGAAAAACAGCGCTTACCAGTCATTGCTAACCGAAAGAAATACGTTAGCGTCGAGCAACCAGGTTTATCAAACACATTTACGGGAATGGGAAGTTGCATCAAGAATGATGGCCGATACTGAAATGGCTATGATAAAAATGCCGGGAGTTCCGGGAAAGCCACAACATCTTGCTACCGTTTTCTGGCACTCTCAGAGCAAAGATGTGTATATAATGCCTAATAAGCTGCCACTTCCCGCTGCGGGTAAACAATACCAACTTTGGGCATTAGTAAATGGAAAACCTGTTGATGCGGGCATGCTCGATCCTTCGTGTAATAGTATTTGCAAAATGAAAAATGTTCCTTATGCGCAGGCTTTTGCTATTACCCTTGAAAATGCAGGAGGTAGCGCCACTCCAACAATGACACAGCTATTTGTAATGGGAAAGGTATAATTTTTCCTTACATCCGTTTTTACCGTCGTTTACACTTCACCCACTTTTTTTCCGGCTGTTTCATGTTCTGTTTATTCTTTTTTTCTAAAAGCTGTCCTTCAAGGATGGCGATCTTTTGTACCCGGCGCCGGTGCTACTATATAACATTCTACTAATGAACTCGTTTTTGCAGTCTTGATTTTTCATTTTTTTTTGATACGGGCTTTTTGTACTATAAGAATCATCGTTGCTACGCTCAGTTCAAATTTTAATTCTTTGATAGAACTTAGCGTAGCATTTTTTACCCTGAGCCTGCCGAAAGGTACCCAGAGCGAAGCCGAAGGGTACCGTTTGGCTGCATTGCCTGGCAACAAAAGAGTAAAGTTGGTGTCTGTTTTTATCGGTTGGTGTTATAATATTCGCTTCCGGCAACGGTTATTGCATAAGTGACATCAGCCGGTTGGATGCCAGGCGAAGGCATTCTGAAACCGGCGAAGCGGTTTCAGAAACAAGCGGGTGGAGTCCCGTTGCAATAACGAACCGCTGCTTGAGCTATAAATTCGCACTGAAAGTTCATTTTGAATGCTTGGGCGGCCGCCCCTAAGGTTTCTTGCGTCGCTCGCTTGTACTTTTGTTGTTTAATCTACATTTATCATTATTTAACGGTAGCTTCAGATAGCACAATTGCAGGTGACGGAACTGCGCGACAACAACAGGTGATTGCTGGTATAATATTTAAACAACAATATAAAAAGCTTTATGAAAATTATTCTTTTACGGTCATTTATCTTTCTTTCTTTTTTATCAGGTACTTACAAATGTGCTTTTTCTCAGGCAAAAGTTGCTGTTAGCGCAATGTCAGCTTCAAAAAATATTGCTGACAATGTTACTACCAGTAGATCCCATTCTACGCTTAATGCTGCTTTAAAAACAACAGAGCTAAATAACACGCTCAAAAGTCAAGGTCCTTATACCGTGTTTGCACCAACAAATATGGCATTTAAAAAATTACCGAAGGGCACAATAGACATGCTATTAAAACCTCAAAACAAAGAAGCTTTAAGCAATATATTGAAGTATCATATAATTTCATCAAAGATCTTAAGCAGTACGCTTATTGCTTCCATTAAACAAGGCGGCGGAACTTATAAAACCAAAACTTTACAGGGAGCCCAACTTACATTTAGCATGCAGGGAAAAGATGTATTGGTGGCTGACGAAAAGGGTGGAATAGGTAAAGTAACGATAAAAGATATTAGCCAGTCAAATGGGGTTATTCATGTAGTTGATACCGTTTTAATGCCTTAAATAATCTGCGCTTAAAGTCGGCGGGAGTTTTTCAGTTACTTTTGCAACTTATTTCGCGTAAAACTATTTATGAAAGTTGTGTCTTTTCTCCCCGCAATTACCTGGTTTTTAATTTCAGTTGTTTTGCTTGCTCTGCCCGGGGATGACGTTCCCTCTATTGATTATTTCGATATTCCTTATTTCGATAAGTTGATCCACCTGGGAATGTTTTTTCTGCTTTCATTTTTATTTTGCTACCCTTTGGTTAAATCATCGGCAGAACAAGGTTTCATCACGTCCTGGTGTAATAGGATAGCCTTGTTAGCGATAATATATGGGGTGTTTATGGAATTTGTACAAAGAGACTTTGTAAGAGGGAGGTCTTTTGATGTGATTGATATTTTATTTGATACTATTGGCAGCATTGCGGGTGTAATTGCAGTACGGCAATATTACCGCAAAAAAATAGGCCCCGATGGAAATCAGGGCCGCAACCAAAACTAACTGCTTATGAGAAAATTTGACTACTTATTATCTGTAATCTATATTATATATGACAAAGTCTGTGCCAATTTCATCTCATCTCTTTTCTTAATACCGCAAAGCTGTTAATTGAATTTCATTAAATGAAAGTCGACTAAGGCGATAGAACGAAAATCTTCGTCACTACCAGTACTGTAAGCGTTTAAACATTAATTATTTTCTTTTTACAAGTGCGGTAGCATATCCAGGTGCTGGGTTTTAACAATTATTAAAACAGTGTCTTATAGTCAATTAGTTAAACATGCCCTTAATTTTACCCATCATTTCACCATCCTGGTTATCACCTCCACCAAATTATCCAGCTTACCGCAGCAGCCGATCCTCCAGTCAGGTTTCCTAATATTCCACCGGGGGAGAAGCTACTATCGTTAGGATCGTTTGTTTTGTATACAAATTTTGTAACACCATCGGAATCACAGCTGCTGCAATTTGCCCAGCGATACCGTGGTCGAGCCTGAACTTATTGGAGAGGTATTGAATAAATCCGGTTTGGATGTTCTGTGTAAGGGGAGAACTTACCGCACAGTGGCTGCTCCGTTAAAAAAGCCAACAACACTATCTGTGTTTCCGCCTGCAACTGCAGTTTTTAACCCGGCTACTATTGAACTTGAAGCCTCAGCCACAACCTCTTCATTTCTTTCAGCAGGAATGGCAGGATTATTAATAATGGCGACTGCGGCATGCTGTCTTACCAGGTTCTTGAGATCTTCTACTATAATTATTATTTTATGAATAACCATGTTAAAGATCGAGCCGCCGCGAAAGCAGTAATAAAAGAGGTGACGTTAACTTCCCTGGTTTGTCATTTTTTCTGCATTTTCTGCCATCTGTAATTGTTCAATAAATTCGTCAATGTCGCCGTTAATTACCGCGTCCAGGTTGTACGAGGTTAACCCGATCCTGTGATCGGTCACTCTTCCCTGCGGCCAGTTATACGTTCTTATTTTGGCACTCCGGTCTCCTGTACTTACCAAGGTTTTCCTGTGCCGGCTAATCTCTTCTTCCTGTTTACGTACCTGTGCTTCATACAACCTTGATCGTAACATCGTCATGGCCTTCTCGCGGTTACCCAACTGGCTTCTTTCCGTCTGGCAAACTACCACTTCACCGGTAGGAATATGCGTTAGCAAGACCTTTGTCTCCACTTTGTTTACGTTCTGTCCACCAGCGCCACCGCTTCGCGCAGTTTCCATTTTCACGTCGCTTTCCTTTAATTCAAAGTCAATTTCCTCTGCTTCTGGCATTACGGCTACTGTTGCTGCCGAAGTGTGAACCCGGCCCTGTGTTTCAGTATTCGGTACCCGTTGTACCCGGTGAACTCCACTTTCAAATTTCAAAGTGCCGTATACATCTTCGCCCTGCACCTCGACCATGACTTCCTTATAACCTCCTACGGTTCCTTCACTTTCGCTTACAACCGCCGTTTTCCAACCCCGTTTGCTGCAGTACCGGAGGTACATATTCAGCAGGTTTCCGGCAAACAAGCTTGCTTCGTCTCCACCTGTTCCTGCACGAATTTCAAGTATTGCATTCTTGTCATCCTGCGGGTCTTTTGGTATCAACAGTTTTGTTAGTTCTTTTTCAAGTCTTTCTTTCTTTTCTTCAAGTTCCGGCATTTCCATCTTTGCCAGCTCTCTCATATCATCATCGTTGCTGTTCAGTGCTTCCCTGCTTAATTCGTAATCCGATAACACTCTTTTATATTCTTCAAACGGCTTTACGATGTTCTCAAGGCTCCTGTATTCTTTGCTTAGTCGTTGAAATTCTTTTTGATTACCAATAATTTCCGGGTTCGTCAAGCCCATGCCAACCTGCTCAAACCGGCCCTTTATTGCTTCAAGCTTATCTAACATCTATCTTTAGTTAATTTATTTAATTTATTTGGTAGCCGCCCTGGTACTTCTGTTTAAATCGTCCCCGGCATGGCGGCGCACTTATACGGCAAATCTTTACTCGTCCTGTTTTTCTCACCCACCAGTTACCGCTAGAATTTGTGGCTGCAAAGTTAAGTCTTTCAACTCATAGCATAACCTTTGGTTATCTTACTTTTGCCGTACTATGAGTTTTAAGAAATTCCAGGCAAACCGGTTATTCACGGGGAATAAATTGCTTTCTTCAAACCATGTGCTTATTTGCGATGAAAAGGGAATTGTTGGCGAAATTGTTGATGAAAAAGACGCAGGTGAA
The DNA here is from genome assembly GCA_028288485.1 of Segetibacter sp. Taxonomy (GTDB): domain Bacteria; phylum Bacteroidota; class Bacteroidia; order Chitinophagales; family Chitinophagaceae; genus Segetibacter. Next base: position 43,127 of record JAQBNO010000034.1, on the reverse strand, counting down.
GATATTCAGCAACTCGATGGTATTTTGACTCCTGGTTTTGTAAATTGTCACTGCCACCTTGAACTGAGCCACATGCGTGGCTTAATTCCTGAAAAAACCGGCCTGGTTAATTTTGTATTTTATGTTGTAACGCAAAGGCATTTTCCGGAAGAAGAAATACTGGAAGCTATTGCAATTGCAGAAAATGAAATGTCGCAAAACGGTATAGTTGCGGTAGGTGACATTAGCAACAACATGTTTACTCTTGCACAAAAGCAAAAGAAAAATCTTGACTATTATAATTTTATTGAATCGAGCGGATGGCTGCCCGGGATAGCAGAGCAAAGGTTTTTAAGAAGCAGAAATACCTTTGAAGCCTTTTCAAAAATTGCTTCATCTTCCCTTGTACCTCATGCCCCTTACTCGGTTTCAAACGACTTATGGAAATTGCTAAAGCCATGCTTTGAAAACAAAGTAGTCACGATTCACAACCAGGAGACAGCTTTTGAGGATGAATTGTTTTCACAAAATACGGGAGACTTTGTTCGAATGTATGAGATGATGAAACTTGATACTTCATTTTTTAAAGCGAGCGGCAAAAGCAGTTTGCAAACACATTTCGATCAATTAAAAGGTGCAGCACATATAATATTAGTTCATAACACATTCACAAAAGAACAGGATATTGAGTTTATTAAAACGCATCATCGTGCCAGGTCTGTTTCTTTCTGCCTTTGTGTAAATGCAAATAGATATATTGAAGATGCGGTTCCGCCAATTGAGTTGTTTAGAAAACACAGTTGTAATCTTGTCATTGGCACCGACAGCCTGGCGAGTAATTGGAGTTTGAGTATTTTAGATGAAATGAAAACAATTCAAAAAAAGTTTAAAGGCATTCCACTAGATGAATTACTTACCTGGGCTACCATGAATGGTGCAAAAGCCCTTCAGATGAATGATAAGCTTGGAAGTTTTGAAAAGGGGAAACAACCAGGAGTTGTTTTGCTACAGGGTGTAGGAGGTAAAGAAAGTCTGCAATCAGCAACAGTAAAAAGACTACTCTGACGCAAGCAGCAGCTACCTTAAAATTCGAATTCAAATGAAAGAATGGAGGACTTAAACTTTCCCTTATCGGAGTACATCACCTGGTAACCATTTTCCTTTAATTGCCACCCGGTAATTTCTGTCGTTTTCGGATCAACTATAAAATATTCCCTTACTCCAGCTCTCTCATATAAACTTTTCTTTTTTACCGTATCTCTCTTTTTGTCTGTTGAAAGCACTTCTATTATCAGGTCAGGCGCACCGTGTATATAACCGTCTTTTTTTAAAATATCACGATTGTCATTCACGACAACCAAAACATCGGGCTGAACAGCTGAAAGAAGTTCATCAAAATATACGTCAAAAGGAGAGATAATAAGTTCTCCAATATTGTTGGTATCAAGATAATTTGCAATTGTTCTTGCAAATAGCAAAACCAATCTTTGATGTGTATATTTTGGAGTTGGAGACATATACAATACATTATCTATTACTTCACATAAAGTTCCTTCAGGTAATAAACGGAAAACATCCAATGCTGTTTTTGGAACCTTTTCAAGCGCTACCATACATGTTCGTTTCACTAAAATTACAAAATCTATTTCAACTAAAAATTTCCTGCAGAATGGGCAGGCTCTTAATTTCGCCAAAGTCGTTTACATGTAGGGCAATGTAATTTTGGTAGGCCTTAATCAAATCCTGCCTCGTGCCCCTGCTAAAATGAAGATTTTCGAGATCGTTATAGAAGTTAATGGAAAGAAGTTGTGACGTTGCAGAAGCAAGCAACTTTTCGACGTAGTATGGATGCAAAGGCTTGTCTTCAACAAACTGCCCCTCCTGCAAATCAAAAACAGGGGTTGCAGAGCTAAACTCTCCTTGTATTCGAAAACCAAGTTCGCCGGCAAGATGGAGGCTGAAGTACAATGGAATATTGGCAGTTAATGTAACAGAGCCTTTATCTAATTGTTTCAGCGTATCTTCTACCATGTAGAACAGTTCTGGGTTTGCTTCAGGTTGTTTAAGACTGTGTTGCAGCATTTCAACCACGTACATAGCTACTGTGTTTTTTACGACGTCGAACAAAATGTTCTCATAAAGATAACCCCACTGGTATTCTTTAATAAAGTTGAGGTTCTTGAACTCGTTATGGTAAACGATCATATCAAGCAAAGCAGCAGGTTGAAAATAAATTGCTTTGCCAGAAGACTTTTTTGTGCTTTGTCTTACACCTTTAACGATGTAAGATTGAATACCAAAAAGCTCAGTATATACAGTAGTAATAACGCTGGTTTCGCCATACTTTACTGTACGTAATACAATGCCTTTTGTTTTATGGGTCATACTCTAAAATATCTTAATTGCGGCAAGAAGGTAAAATGTACAAGAGTGCAACCCTTCGACAAACTCAGGGTAAAAACCGCCATGTTCAATAATGCATTTACAGTACCAGCGAGCGTGGCAACAATGTTTAATTTATAGTTGCAGTTTAGTACAAAAAAATACTTCAATAACCAGGGACAAAAAAATTACCATAAAAAATTAAGGCTGCTTATAAAGCAGCCTTAATTTTTTATTCTACAGTCCTGGCTGTTTATTCGAACGTACTATAAAAATAAGGCGTTTTCGCTTCGAACTCAGCACTGCAGGTATCTACCATTTTGTAAACCCTTGTAATGCCTAAAGCCTTTCTTTTTTCATATACCTGGCTTTCGGTGCAGTTACGCATTATCTTGGATATCTGCTCATCACCGAAACCATTTTTCTTCGCTTCCTTTAATAAATCTTCCGGTAGGGTTTCAAGCGTATGTTTTAAAAGCTGCTTTTCGATATCGCAGATTTTCTGGATCTGGAATAAAAACCAACGGTCGATACCAGTCGCCTGCGCTATCGTTTTTACAGTAACTCCCTGCATTAAAGCATCTTTGATCCTGAAAATCCTATCCCACTTCGGGATCTTTATATATTCCAGTAGCTCCGCACTTTTCATCAGGCTTTTGCCATAATAACCAAGACCAACAGCGTCATTCTCCAAACTCTGACAAGCCTTTTGTAATGCTTCTGTAAAGCTTCTTCCAATAGACATCACTTCACCTACACTCTTCATTTGCAATCCAAGCGTATCGTTCCCGCCTTTAAACTTATCAAAATTCCACCGCGGAACTTTTACGATCACATAGTCGAGGGCAGGCTCAAAGTAAGCAGATGTGGTTTGTGTGATCTGGTTTTTTAATTCATCCAAATGATATCCTATTGCCAGCTTTGCAGCAACTTTCGCAATTGGGTAACCTGTTGCCTTCGATGCAAGCGCAGAAGAACGACTTACACGTGGATTGATCTCCACCGCTATCAGGTCTTCGGTATCAGGGTTCAGGGCAAACTGAACATTACAGCCACCGGCAAAATTGCCGAGACTACGCATCATTAAAATCGCCTTATTCCTCATTTCCTGGAAAGCCGTATCACTTAAAGTCATGGCAGGAGCCACTGTTATACTATCCCCTGTGTGGATCCCCATTGGATCAAGATTTTCAACTGTACAAATAATTACAACATTATCTGCACTGTCACGCAGCAGTTCCAGTTCATATTCCTTCCATCCAAGCACTGCTTTTTCAACGAGGACTTCATGCATCGGAGATGCTTTGAGTCCCCTTTCAAGTGCTTCGTCAAGGTCATCTTTACCGTGCACAAAACCTCCACCGGTACCGCCTAAAGTAAATGAAGGTCGAATTACCAGCGGAAAGCCAATTTCCTGCGCAAACTCCTTTCCTTCTAAAATGCTGTTAGCAACGTGGCTTGGTGCAACTGCCATCCCAATCTTCCCCATCAGTTGCCTGAATTTCTCCCGGTCTTCTGCAGTGTCAATTGCCGCTACATCAACGCCAATCATCCGCACATTATATTTTTGCCAAACACCCACTTCGTCCGCCTCTTTACACAAGTTCAGTGCAGTTTGTCCACCCATGGTTGGCAGCACTGCATCGATCTGGTTTTCATCCAGGATCTTTTCAATACTTTCAACCGTTAATGGCAGCAAATACACTTTATCTGCCATCATTGGGTCTGTCATAATTGTAGCGGGGTTGCTGTTAATCAAAATAACCCTGATACCTTCTTCACGTAAACTGCGGGCAGCCTGCGACCCCGAATAATCAAATTCACAAGCCTGTCCAATAACGATTGGACCGGAACCTACTATCAAAACTGACTTTATCGAATTATCTTTTGGCATATAAAAACAAATTCCGCAAATGTAACCCCTGTAATTATTACCTCGGTTAATTTTTTGGAAAGATTCTGATATAGGAAGCATTATAACATTTTTCACATCCTTTCATGCCCCGTCTTAAAATTAGAAAAGTGCAGATTTTCATATTTGCTAATAAACCAATTCGTTCCAAAGCAGTCCATACATGCAGGAAAAGATTCCTTTAGTTTAACTGTTTGGTAATTCGAGTGGTAGGATATTTGCTTAAAGGAGTTGCATTAAGGAATTGAATTATAAATGAAACTTAGATGAAGAAAATAACCGTGCTAATATTAATTTTATTGACTGTAAATTCCTTGCTTTCTTTCGCCCCGGTTGTTTCTCAACCTCTTCCTTATTCGCACGATTACCCGAAAGACTACTTTAGAAACCCACTAGATATACCTATACAACTGGCGGCCAATTTCGGCGAGTTGAGGACGAACCATTATCATATGGGTTTAGACATTAGGACAAACCAGCGTGAAAATTTGCCGGTTCGTGCTGCGGCAGAAGGCTATATAAGCAAGATAAAAATTGAAAGATATGGTTTTGGCCGGGCTATTTACATCAATCATCCAAACGGTTTCACTACTTTGTATGCTCACCTGAACGACTTCTATCCCGCCTTAAACGATTACATCGTCAATAAACAATACGCCGATCAACAATGGGAGCAGGAAATTACTTTTGACCCTGGCCAATTTCCTGTAGCAAAAGGACAGTTTATCGCTTATAGTGGAAACACCGGCGGCTCTCAGGGACCCCATCTTCATTTTGAAATAAGGGATACAGAAAGTGGAAATAACCTTAATCCCCTGTTATTTGGTTTCGGGTTGAATGATAAAATAGACCCTTTTATCTACCGGCTTTACTATTACGACCGGAGGTACAGTACTTACCAGGTTAGCCCTATATCAATACCGATAAGGGGTATTAATGGAAATTATTCTTCTGTAAATAATGTTGTGTCCTTATCATCGCCCTATATAAGTTTTGGAATTACTGCCGAAGACAAAACCACTCCTTCATCTTTCAGGTTTGGAATTTACCAGGCTTCGCTTTCGGTTGATGATTCGTTGCAATCAGAATTTTTATTAGACAATATTTCTTACGACGATACAAGGTATATAAATGGAAGTATCGATTACAAAACGAGGCTTTCGGGTGGAAGTTATATACAACACCTAAGTCGCCTGCCTGGAAACTATAGCAGCATTTTTTCCCGGGCCGGTAGTGGAGATATCCTGCTCACCGATACATCAGTTCACACTGCAGAGATAATAGTAAAAGATGCCGCCGGCAATGCCTCTGCGCTTACTTTTAAATTCAGGTGGAACCCGTCAAAAACAGAAGAGTTGATGTTTGCCGCGAACAGCATTCCTATGATGCCAGCAAAGGAAAATGTTTTAAAAACGGAAGACCTGGAAGCGGTTTTTTCGCCGAAAGCCTTTTACGATACCGTTCCTTTTGTGCTTCGTTCAGAGACCTCTGCCGATACGAAGATAGTTTCTGCTATCCATCACCTCCATAATTTCAGAGTGCCTGTTCATGATAGTTTCACTGTTCGAATTAAACCAACCGCACTACTTTCTGATGAGTTGAAAGACAAAGTGATCATGCAGTTAGTGAGCAATCACAAAGTAGAAGCAGTAAAGGGGGAGTGGGTTAATGACGCTCTGCAGGCAAAATTCAGGGACCTGGGTATAGTTAAGTTATTGTTAGATACTATTCCTCCCCGTGTTAGTGCTGCCGGATTTTCAAACGGAGGAAGCGTTAGAAACAGGAAATCAATTACGATTGTAGCAACCGATAATGTTGGTGAGATAAGAAGCTTTAAAGCATTTTTAGATGGCAGATGGCTAATGTTCAGCAGGAAGAGCGACTCTTTTATTCACACCTTCGATTACCGAACAACTCCAGGTACACATGAATTGGATGTAATCGTTGAGGATATGGCAGGAAATGTTACAGAGAAAACGTACACATTTATAAGGTAAGTGCCGTCGAACTAAGGTTATATTTACCTTAAGTATTTTTTCTAGCCAGCATTGGTACTTATGGCATCCCCGGTTGTGTCACTCCCTTGTGCTACATCTTTTCAAAGCTGCTTTTTATAAAACTTGAAACATTTGGCAGTTATATACGAACAGTTAAAACCTATTATTAAGTATAAACTTCAGCAATTGCATTTTTTTATCGCACCGGCGACTATTCAAATAAGATACAAAAGAGATTTGCAGTTGCAGTGAGTGACACAACAATGTTTAGTTTTATGCTATTGCTTGCTACCAAAAATAAATTCTCCAAAATTTTGTTTTTACCGTACTTCTGCAAAACCGTAAAGGAAAGTTGTAGTAATTACGAGCATTTATAAACTTTGTTGCCTGAAAATTGTTAGCGCAATTATTGTTATAATCTTAAAAAAGCGAACCTAAAATTATGTCAGAACTTCAAGAAGGAAACAAAGCTCCGGATTTTAAAGGCGTCGACCAGAATGGAAATGAAATATCGTTAAGCGATTTTAAAGGAAAAAAAGTCGTTTTATACTTCTATCCGAAAGACGACACACCTGGTTGTACAGCACAAGCATGCAACTTGCGAGATAATTATCATGACTTAATTAATAAAGGTTTCCAGGTAATTGGAGTAAGTACCGACAGCGTAAAGAGCCATAAAAAATTTGAAGATAAGTTTCAACTGCCTTTCCCTTTAATTGCCGACGAGGAAAAAAAGATAGTGGAACAATACGAGGTTTGGGGTGAAAAAAACTTTATGGGTAATACTTCTATGGGAACAATCCGAACAACTTTTTTAATTGATGAAGAAGGAAATATAAAAAAAATTATAACTAAACCCGACACGAAAAATCAAACGCAGCAAGTTTTAGATGCCTGGGAAAAGTAATATAATTCTATTGAAAAAAATAAAAATTATAATTTATTAAAATATTTTAAGAAGTAGTTATAGCAGAAATATTACCCATACATTCGTTTTCCCCCTTTCGGTCATGTATCGTGTTTAAAATTTAATGATGCTAACTATGACAAAGGTAAAAATTAAAGAAAATTCGTGGTTGGCGAAAATTGCAGCAAGGCAATTAGACAGTGAAACGATGGCAATGGTTGTTGGAAAAACCATTCATTTACACAATTCCACTAAAGAGGAATTTTTAAGAAATAAGCGATGGGTACGACACGAAGTAGCACACGTAAAGCAATATCTTGAACTCGGTGTTTTTCGTTTTATCTTATTATATCTTCTGGAAACTTTTAACAAAGGTTACGAAAATAATAGTTTTGAAATAGATGCAAGGTTGAAGGAAAGAGATGTGTCAATACTGGCTGAGATTCACTTTAACTGAGGTAAGATCCATTCTACCGACCCGTGGGCAAGAGTTGAATATTCGGGCGAATCGGTTAAAAGTTCACCACGATCATTGATACCGGTAATTGTTGCTTCAAATACTTTAGTCTGCTTTCTAAGAGTAACAATTTGCTGCAGTTTGTACAGACGGCTTATGTATTCATCCATCAATTTTTGGTATTCACCACTTTGTAGCTGCCTCCAGCGCTGGTTCAGGCAGTCACAAAGTTGTTTTGCCAAATCAACTACATTAAAGGTCATTCCAGTTATTTGCTTTAAAGAAACCGGGTTTGGGAGGTTAGCAGAAAACAAAGTTTGGTTAATATTTAGTCCTATTCCTACGATAGAAAATCGCCATTCCTTGCCCTTTAAAACGTTTTCAATCAGGATGCCGCCTGCCTTTCTGTCTTTCCAGTAAATATCGTTAGGCCACTTTATGCAGGTGTCAGATTTTGTATACTTATTAAAAAAATCGTAGCACGAAAGGGCTACCATCATATTTAAAAGAAATTGATTTTCAATTGGAAGAAGACCCGGTTCCACCACAGAACTCATCATAATATTTTGTCCGGGTTCTGCATCCCATGGCTTTCCACGTTGGCCTTTTCCTGCATTTTGATACCTTGCAAACCACGTTGCACCATGACCTGCCATTTGGGCTTGCACCTGCCGCATGGCATAGTTGTTGGAGCTATCTACTTCACTTAATTCATTAAACGGAACACCGATAGGGTTTTCAGGTCGCAAAGAATCTGTATTTTTGACAAAGATATAATCAAAGCGTTTTTTCGGTTAAAAGATAATAGGCAAAATATTAACCCCAACCTGAAACCTGCGTAACAACTTAAGTACCCGTTTTAACGTTATATAAAAACGTAATAAACAGAAATCATTAATTTAAAGAATACATTTATTGGAACCACTTTCATTATTAACGACACGCAAAAAAAATACGGCGTCGAAACTTACAAAAAGCTCAAGGCTTTTTAAAACCATCATAAAAGCGATCCAGGAAAAGAAAGGTGAAAACATTGTTTCGCTTGACTTACGTAAAATTCACGAAGCAGTAGCAGATTTTTTTATTATTTGCGAAGCGTCTAATCCTCAGCAAATAAGGGCAATAGGTGAATCTATAGAGGAAGAAGTTAAAAAAAACTGCGACGAATCGGCCTACAAGCACGAAGGCTACCAGGCCTTGCAGTGGGTATTAATTGATTACGTCAATATTGTTGTACACGTTATGTTGCCCGAACCCCGGAAGTTTTACCAGCTTGAAGAAATGTGGAGTGATGCCGAAAGGGAAGAGCACGAAGGCTAACTACTGTTATAATTAGAAAAAATAAAAAAAGGAAACTTTCTACCTTACAGAGATGAAGAAATATGGCACAAGACGATAAAAAAATAAAAAAAGATTTTCGAAATATACCAGGAGTACCCACAGGTGATGAGAAATCAGGGCGCAAAGGTCCTAAATTCAGCATCTATTGGATTTATGCAATTATCGCGATAGTACTAATAAGCGCTAATCTATTCAATATGTCTCCCGACGCTGTTCGTACTTCTGAACTCGAGTTCAGGCAGCAAATGCTTTCAAAAGGAGATGTAGAGAAGCTTGACCTGATAAAAAATAAAGAGTTGGTGAGGGTTTATATAAAACAGGAAAGCCTGAACAAACCTTTTTATGCAAGTAAAATAAAAAAGGCTTCCGCTGCGAGCAAGGGTCCGCATTTTGAATTTACTGTAACTGATTGGGAAAGCTTTAATGCAAGTCAAAACCAGTTTTTTAAAGATTCGGTAGCTAACCCACTTGGAATTCAAAAGGTTGCTGAAAATGTAACAAACGAAGGCGAATGGTTTGGTCCGGTAGCCAATACTTTAGTAACCATCTTACTCTTTGTTGGTTTATGGGTATTACTGATGCGTAAAATGGGTGGCCCAAGTGGTGGCGGAGGTCCCGGCGGTATATTCAACATTGGCAAATCAAAGGCTACTTTATTTGAAAAAGGAACGCGGGTTAACATAAACTTTGGTGATGTTGCAGGTTTGGATGAAGCCAAAGTGGAAGTAATGGAAATAGTTGACTTCCTGAAAAACCCTAAAAAGTACACCGCTTTAGGAGGTAAAATTCCAAAAGGTGCTTTATTGGTGGGGCCTCCCGGAACAGGTAAGACGTTGCTGGCTAAAGCAATGGCTGGTGAAGCACAGGTACCATTCTTTAGTTTAAGTGGTAGTGATTTTGTGGAAATGTTTGTAGGTGTGGGTGCAAGTCGCGTAAGAGATTTGTTTAAACAAGCCAGGGAAAAAGCTCCATGTATTATTTTTATAGATGAGATAGATGCAATAGGACGTGCTCGTGGAAGAAACGCCATTATGAGCAACGACGAAAGAGAAAATACCCTCAACCAATTGCTGGTAGAAATGGACGGTTTTGGAACTGATATCGGCATCATTATTCTTGCAGCAACTAACCGCCCCGATGTTTTAGATACCGCATTATTAAGACCAGGACGTTTCGACAGGCAAATTTCTATTGACCGCCCTGATGTTAAAGGACGTGAAGCAATCTTTAAAGTTCACCTTAAACCAATTAAGATATCTCAAACATTAGATATTCATAAACTTGCTGAGCAAACACCTGGCTTTGCCGGTGCAGATATTGCGAATGTATGTAATGAGGCTGCTTTGATTGCAGCAAGGAAAAACAAAGAATCTGTCGACATGAGTGATTTCCAGGACGCTATTGACAGGGTAATAGGTGGCTTGGAAAAGAGAAACAAAATTATTCTTCCGGAAGAAAAGGAAATCATTGCATATCACGAAGCTGGTCACGCCATTTGCGGATGGTTTCTGGAACATGCTTATCCTTTGCTGAAAGTTACTATTGTTCCACGCGGTACTGCCGCCTTGGGATATGCTCAGTATACTCCTAAAGAACAATACCTATATAATACAGACCAGTTGTTCGACCAGATCTGTATGACGCTGGGTGGACGTGCAGCGGAAGAAATTTTCTTTGGAAAGATTTCTACAGGTGCAAGTAATGACCTTCAACAGATCACCAAAATGGCGTATTCAATGGTAACTGTTTACGGGATGAATGCCAAAATCGGCAATATCAGTTATTATGATCCTACACAGGAGAACACTTTTACCAAGCCATTCAGTGAAGAGACAGGCAAAATGATTGATGAGGAAGTAAGAGGCCTGATTGCGGAAGCCTATGTTAGTACTAAAAAACTTTTAACTGAAAAGAAAAGAGAAGTAGAAGTATTAGCTAAGGAACTTCTGGATAAAGAAGTATTGTTTCAAAGTGATGTAGAAGCGTTAATCGGTAAAAGACCTTTTGAAGAGAAGAAATTACTGGATGTGGCAGTTCACCAGGACGTAAATACGGAATTAAGTGCTCCACCAGAAAAAACAGTGATAGACATAACCGGTAACATAGGTTAATGAAATACTATGAAAGCTTCATCAGCTAAAGAAAATATATTAAAAAAAATAAGACAGGCACTGGCAAACCCAGTGCCTGTTCCTTTTCCACAAAGTGAGGGAAATACAAGTGTTTTTCAACCTTCTACAAAAGACCTGGAAATTGAATTTGCAGAGAATTTTACCGGTTTACTTGGAAGGTTTTCGTTTTGCATGGATGAAAGAGAACTTGCTGAACAACTGCAACATTTGGTCGAGGCAAAAAAGCTGAAATCAATTTATTGCAATGAGAAAGTGATTAGGCAAAAGCTGGTTAATTGGGGCTTTAATAATTTTACAGCAACAGACGTCGCTTCGTGCGATGCAAGTATTACGGGTTGCGAATTATTAATAGCCAGAACAGGGAGTATGCTCATGAGTTCAGCACAGGCAAGCGGCAGAACGGTAAGCGTATACGCACCCATTCATATCTGTGTTGCATATACCAGCCAACTGGTCTATGATATAAAGGAAGGACTACAAATTTTGAAAGATAAATATGCCGGGAAATTACCTTCTTTAATAACGCTTGCCACAGGCCCAAGTCGTACAGCTGATATTGAAAAGACCCTGGTTGTTGGAGTTCATGGACCAAAAGAAGTCTTTGTTTTTCTCATAGATGGATAATTTCAGGCCCCGGAGTTACTTAACATGGTGAGCAGTTAAGCCTTTTATAGTAATTAACGTGCCTGACAATGAAAACTAAAGTTCGCTATTGATGTGCGGATAAAGTAATTGCGACCCTTCGACAAGCTTAGGGTAAACTGCCACGATGCTATGAAAAACTACTTGTGAACCGAGCGTGGCAACGATGACGCCATGAAAAGATTAGCTGGTATCACAAGTAACCTACTTTCAAAGACTGAACAAGTTGACAGCATGAAACATTTTCCACTCTCTTGTATCTCTTCTAATTTTTAATCCCTTTGGTTTAATATCTTTATCAGCATGGAGAACAATATTACAAGGCTGTTTGTTTATGGCTCATTAAGAAGTGGTTTTCATCACCCTGCTTATGATTATATAAGCAAGTATTTTTCGTTGATCAGTGAGGCCAGGGTCAAGGGGCATTTATATGATTTGGGCAGTTACCCGGCTGCCTTACCTACTACGGATGAGGCTTTTATTGTTGGCGAATTGTATGACTTAAAAAATGCCGACGACTTTAGCTGGGCAATTGAGCAGCTAGATGCTTATGAAGGAGTAAATCCTGAAGAAGGAGAACCGAAATTATTTAATAGGGAACTGGCTGAGATTTTTTATAATGGTCAACAAGCTACCGCATGGATTTATTGGTATAATGGAATTATAGAAGATCAACCTATAATAGCTTCAGGAGATATTATGGATTTTATCTTGCATAAAAGTAAATTTTAGAGCATGCAAGTACCAGCAGGTAAAAAAGTTTACTTCTTATCCGACTTTCATCTTGGTGCCCCTGATCATGCCGCAAGTTTACAACGAGAGAAAATAATTGTTGCATTTTTAGAGTCTATAAGGTCTACAGCCGCTGCCGTTTTTATTGTTGGCGATATGTTTGATTTCTGGTTCGAATACAAGCATGTAACGCCGAAAGGATATGTGCGATTGCTTGGTAAACTTGCAGAAATTACTGATAGCGGTATTCCTGTTCATTTCTTTGTTGGAAATCACGATATGTGGATGCGCGGTTATTTTGAAAAGGAATTGAACATCCTCGTTTATTTTGAACCTAAAACTTTTGAGTGGAATCGGAAAAAGTTTTATATAGGTCATGGCGATGGTTTAGGCCCCGAGGACCATGGTTATAAATTATTAAAAAGCGTTTTTCGAAACAGGCTGTCACAAATGATGTTTGCTCTTTTGCATCCATCCTGGGGGATTGGCCTTGCTAACTTTTTCAGCCAGAAGAGCCGGAGAAAAACAGGTACAGCAGATGACGTTTTCCTTGGAGAAGATAATGAATGGCTGATCATTTTCTCGAGGCAGATGTTAGCTAAAGAACATTATGATTATTTCATTTTCGGTCACCGGCATTTGCCGCGAGACATAAAATTGACTGACAAAAGCCACTACATTAACCTTGGCGATTGGATCAAGCACTTCACCTACGCAGAGTTTGATGGAAAGGAAACGCAATTAAAAAAGTTCTGCTGATCATTGAAAAAAATTATTTCGATATTAACATATTGCCTGCTTTCTATGGCTGCTTATAGTCAAACGGATAGTTTGCTGAAAGTTTCATTAGTACAAAAATTTGAACAACCAATTGCAGATTTTACAACCGATAACCTGGGTAACATCTACCTGCTTACTGGCACTAACCAGGTAAAAAAAGTTAACAGCAAAGGAGATTCTATTGCAGTTTTCAACGACGTAAGAAGATTTGGAAAGATTTATTCTGTAGATGCCACCAATCCCCTGAAAGTGTTGGTGTATTACAAGGATTTTGCTACCGTAGCGGTACTCGACCGGTTGTTAAATGTTCGAAACACAATCGACCTACGTAAGCAGAATATCTTACAGGTAACTGCCGTCACCAGCAGTTATGATAATAACATCTGGCTGTACGACGAGCTGGATAGCAAACTTAAAAAGATTGATGATAACGGGAACCTATTGTTAGAGTCAACGGACTTCAGGCAGGTTTTTGACGCTGTTCCATCACCTACTAATTTGTATGACCGTGATGGTCAATTGTATTTATACGATGCCAGGCAAGGATTATTTGTTTTTGATTATTACGGTGGCAAAAAGAATAATTTCGCCATGTTGCAATTATCCGACTTGCAGGTAATTGACAAGAATACGATCACTGCGAGAGATAGTAGTCGTATTTTATTATACAAACCAGCAACGCTTCAACAATTCTCGTTTAAACCTTTCACCGACCAGGACAGGTTTACAAAGATCAACTTTAACGGAAGCAAAATCTATTGTCTTACAAAAGACGGGCAACTGGAGATATATTCAGTGGTTCAATAAAAGAAGAAATTGCAGGACCATTTGGTAGCCATCGTTTGATTATTAATTTGGCAGCCGTTGCCACGCTCGCTTGTACTGTAACGCATTATTCAGCGTGGCGGTTTACCCTGAGCTCGTCGAAGGGTCGCACTCTTGTACTGAAAATCTAAGTCCGGCCGTTTTGCGGATTATACCACCTGCCAAAACTCTTTCCGTCATCTGGGTTATGCCCGTCATTGCCATCTGTCAACCGTCATCTGTCAACCTTTTAGGGCTGCAAATTCGCTTTCAGGTCGAGTAAAAAGCTTTTAAACTTTTGTAAAGTAGTGGTAAGTTGTTGCTGGATATCGGCTTTTTTCTTATTGGTTTTAATATACTCTTTCGCACCCTCAATGGTGTATTTGCGTTGGCGAAGTAATTGGTAGATCAACTGCAGGTTCTTAATATCTTCAGGCCTGAATAACCGGTCTCCTTTCCGGTTTTTACGCGGTTTTAATACGTCAAATTCATTCTCCCAAAAACGAAGCAAAGAAGTATTTACCCTAAACCATTTCGCTACCTCACTAATAGGATAATATTGTTTCTGGAATAATATTTCATCTTCCGGAATTTCAATCAGGTCAACCTCTGCATCAATTTCTTTAAAAGATTTACGACCTCTTTTCTGAGGCAGCTTTTCAACTTTTTCCCTTTTTACTTTTACAATCGGTGCCGGGAAAGGACTCTTGTTTTTTAGTTTAACCGTAATTTTTCCATCGTCAAAAATTACAGCGCCGGTTCTTTCAAGTTCAGGTGCCGGTATTTTTTTTTGTTTTGGGGTTACAGGCTTCTTCTCTATAACTTTTTTGCCTGCTGAAGCAACGATTTCCGGCTCTTCTTCTAATGGTTCTTCCTTTGTTGAAGAAGTGTTGTTTTCAATAATAAATTCAGCTTCATTCTTCGCTGTATCAAATGGTTCTTCCTCTTCAGTAGCTGTTACATCTAAATTAATCGCAACTTGTGGCTCAGTTGCTGGTATTTCCAGTTCCGCAATTGTTGGCTGTTCACCGGGTGTGGTGTTAGTAGTAGATTGATGAACGATCACTTCAATTTCAGCACCCGGTAATTCTGTTGGTGTTGCCAATTCTTCTTCTTCAGCCCTGAACGTTGCTTCCGGTTCGTGCAAGGTGGCAATAGAAATATTTTCTTTGGTTGGTGGTACCGAATCTGAAGTTGGAGCCGGTGTGCCATCAAAAAGTGAAATAGGCTGCCGTGGTGTATTTTCACTTTTTTTACCCGCGTCTATTGTAGTAAGAAGATCGGTTGGCTTCTTTAGCTTATTTGCTCCCATCATTGAAGCAGCAAATCCCGATAAGGCCGAGGTTCTTTCTTTAGTTTCTTCGGTTTCAGCAACCTTTTCTTCTTTTGCAGGCGCGGCCGGGTTTTCCCCTGGTTTATCTTCCTGGGGTGTTGGGTCGAAAAGTGAGCCGAAAAGGTCTAACTGCCGCATGTTGTAAAAGTAATGAATGGAGCCGCTTTTTTTGCTAAGTGTTCACTAACGGTGGATAAAAGGTTAGTTAATAGGTAGTACATACCCAAAGCCGGCTTTCTACTTCGGGCCAAGGTTCTCGTGCTCGTATACGTTCAGAAAATAATTACGTAAGCGACAAATGCAGGGTTGCTGTACATGCGAGTGACATCAAGCAGCCCCTTCGGACAACGAAGTTTAATGCGTATTCTATAGCCCGACACCACCAAAAATAAACTCTGCGGAAAAATGATTCCGATTAGTCGAGACTTTGGTTACTTCCCGCCGCAATTTTAACGAGACGGTCAAACTGCTCAGGGGTAAGGTCGTTATAGAAGAAATAAACCGGGTCAACAGCGTTGCCGTTTTTATGAACTTCGTAATGGCAATGCGGCCCCGTGCTCTTGCCGGTACTGCCCACCCAACCGATCACCTCACCACGCTTGATCGACTGTCCTTCATGCACTTTTATCCGCACCATATGGCCGTACAGAGTTTCGTAGCTGTAGCCATGATTTATTACCACGTGATTGCCGTATCCGCCTTCCTCGTGGGTAGAAGTTTTTATGCGACCGTCGGCAGTGGCATAAACGGGCGTGCCCTGTGGTGCAGCAAAATCGAGCCCCTTGTGAAATTTTGATACTTTATACACAGGATCGATGCGGCTTCCAAAGCCCGAGGCAATACTGCTAAGATCTTTGCTGCTTACGGGCCGGATAGCAGGAATCGATGCTAGTAACTTTTCTTTATTCCGTACCATCTCATCAATTTCTGCATAACTTTTTGATTGAGCGGCAGCTCTTGCGGTCAGGGAATTTAACTGCCAAGTGAGGCTTTTCACCAGTTCATCATCTGCGAGCCGCTGTATCAACTTTATCTCCTCCGACATTTCCAACTGCCTCGCCCTGGCGCTATCGGGTATCGGGTTTGCTTCAAAAATAGACCGGTATACCTGGTTGTCTCTTTTCTCGAGTTCGGCCATTTGCTGCTGAAGTTGCTCTACCCGTTCATTCAACAGCGCGTAATTGTCTTCATAATCCTCAATCTGCTGATGCAGAATACGTTCGTTTGGAGAACCAATGTAACGGAAGCCGAACCACACAATAATAGTTGCCGTAACCAGGGCAGTTGCAATAAATCCAAACACCCTTAAAAGTTTTACTCTTAAAGGCACTGTCAGTTTTTCGTACCGCAGTGTGTGCGTGTTATAGAAGTATTTTACTTTCTTCAATTAATTCGTTTTCTCATTCCAGCTTAAGCAGGGCACGAAGTTCAGCAATTATTGTTGCAAATAATGATTAGTGTTGAAACCGCTATTCTTCTTGTCAGGTTGATCTTCTTGATCGTTTTTGTGTTAGCCAGACTGCATTGCTACTATCGGGCTTCTCTATTAATAAACTCGTTTTTGCTGTCTTGATTTTTAATTTTTTTTTGGATACCGGCTTTTTGTACTATAAGAATCATCGTTGCTACGCTCAGTTCAACTTTTAATTCTTCGATAGAACTTAGCGTAGCATTTTTTACCCTGAGCCTGCTGGACGGTACCCTGAGCGAAGCCGAAGGGTACCGTCCGGCAGCATTGCCACTGGCAACAAACGAGTAAAGTTGGTGTCTGTTTTTATCGGTTCGAGTTATAATATTCGCTTCTGGCAACAGTTATTGCATAAGTGACATCAGCCGGTTGGGTGCCGGGCGAAGGCGAAGGCATTCTGAAACCAGCGAAGCGGTTTCAGAAACAAAGCGCGGATGTTTATCGGGAGAGTCCATTGTAATAACGAAGCCACGCCGCTTCAGCTGTAAATGATCGCACTAAAAGTTCATTTGCATGGTTTGGGGGCCGCCCCATAAGGTTTTTTGCGTCGCACTCCTGTACTTTGTTATGGGCACTGGCCAAAGCGCATCATGAAATGAATGTAGAAACGATGAGCAGGAAACGGTAAAACCAATAAATACTTAACTCCTTTCATTTCCTACCTTTGCGCCTGCGTACATTTAAGGGTGAAAATATAATTTAGATACATAAATTTTTCCGGAGTTATGATGACGAGTGCTGAAATAAGAAAGGAGTTTTTGAACTTTTTTGCAAAAAAAAATCACGTAGTTGTGCCTTCTGCACCAATCGTGGTAAAGAACGATCCTACCCTGCTTTTTACCAATGCGGGTATGAACCAGTTTAAAGATTATTTCCTCGGGAACAGGGCACCTGAAAATTCGAGGATAGCGGATACACAAAAATGTTTGCGCGTGAGTGGTAAACACAACGACCTGGAGGAAGTAGGGGTGGACACGTACCACCATACGATGTTTGAAATGCTGGGCAACTGGAGCTTCGGCGATTATTTTAAAGCTGAAGCTATTGCATGGAGCTGGGAATTGCTGACCGAAGTTTACAAACTGGACAAAGACCGCTTGTACGTTACCGTATTTGAAGGAAACGAAATGGAAAGCCTGCCTAAAGACGACGAAGCATATAACGAATGGAAAAAGGTCATCAGCGAGGATAGAATCTTACTGGGAAACAAGAAAGACAATTTCTGGGAAATGGGTGATACCGGCCCTTGCGGCCCTTGTACCGAAATTCATGTTGATTGCAGGAGCGACGAAGAAAGAAAATCGGTTGATGGAAAAACACTGGTGAATAATGATCATCCGCAAGTGATAGAAATTTGGAATAATGTGTTCATTCAGTTTAACCGTTTAAAGAATGGAGCACTTGAGCCTCTGCCGGCACGACATGTAGATACAGGTATGGGACTTGAACGTTTGGTTCGTGTCCTGCAGCAGAAGAGCAGTAATTACGACACCGATCTTTTTACCGGAACCGTTGCAGTAACAGAAAAATTTGCAGGTAAGAAATATACAAACACCGACGATAAAAAAGACGTTGCATTTCGTGTAATTGCCGATCACATACGTGCAATTGCATTTACAATTGCCGATGGACAGTTGCCATCAAATACAGGAGCTGGATATGTAATCAGGAGAATTTTAAGGCGTGCAGTAAGGTATTATTATTCTTATCTCGATTATAAAAAACCGCTTTTATTCGAGTTAATGCCAGTATTAGCGAAGCAGTTCGAGAAAGTGTTCCCGGAGTTACAGTCTCAACTCGATTTTGTGGTGAAGGTGGTTAAGGAGGAGGAGGAGGGGTTTTTAAGAACGTTGGAGAAAGGATTAAAGAAAATAGATGAAATTATACAATTGTCGAAAACAACATCAGCCGCACTTATAAATGGGAAAGCAGCCTTTGAATTATTTGATACCTATGGTTTTCCCATTGATCTTACCAGGTTAATCGCTGCTGAAAATAACCTACAGGTCGACGAAAAGGCTTTTGAAGAAGAAATGCAGCAACAGAAGAACCGAAGTCGGGCCGCAACAGCGATGGATACGGGTGACTGGGTTGTTGTTGATGAGAATAATTTTAGTGAGTTCGTAGGCTACGATACCGTTGAAATTAAAAGCAAGGTTTTAAGATACAGGAAGGCTTCGGCAAAAGGTAAAGAATCATTTCAACTGGTATTGAATGTTACACCTTTTTATGCCGAGAGTGGCGGGCAGGTGGGAGACCGGGGCGAACTGGTCTTTGGCAATGAAACCATTCATGTAACGGATACTAAAAAGGAAAATAACCTCACCATTCATTTCACTGAAAAACTGCCAGTAGAAATTGATGGTGAAGTGATTGCAAGAGTGAACAAAACACGCAGGAGAAATACAGAAAAACACCATAGTGCAACGCACTTATTACATGCAGCTTTAAGGCAGGTGCTGGGAACACATGTGGCGCAAAAGGGCAGCCTTGTTAACCATGAACATTTGCGCTTCGACTTTTCACACTTCTCTAAAGTTACAGATGAGGAGATTGCAAAAATCGAGTCTCTTGTAAATGAGAAAATAAGGGAAAATGTGCCCGTTGTAATTCAGCAGATGAGTAAAGAAGCGGCTGTCGAAATGGGTGCAATGGCATTGTTTGGAGAGAAATATGGCGATGTGGTTAGAGTGGTAATAATGGATCCAAACTACTCAGTTGAACTTTGCGGCGGGACGCACGTGGGCTATACCGGGGAATTGGGGTTGTTTAAAATAAAACACGAAACTGCAGTGGCTGCAGGTGTAAGAAGAATTGAAGCAGTAAGCGGCAAAGCAGCAGAAGATTGGATGACAGAGCATTTAATTGCTTTGCGTGAAATAAAAGAAGCGCTAAAAAATCCAAAGGATGTAAAAAAGGCAATAGAAAACCTGCAGTCAGAAAATTCGGACCTGAAGAAAAAAATTGAAAGCTTTGAAGCAAAACAATTAGCGGCTCTAAAAACCGAACTGGTTAAAAAGGCAGAAGACATAAATGGAGTTACTTTTCTTGGACAAGTAGTTGAAGTTGCGAACGGAGATGGATTAAAGAAACTTTGTGTAGACCTTAAGCTTGAATTACAGAATTATGTAGTTGCACTCGCCGCAAAAGTGGATGATAAAGCATATGTAGCAATTATGATTGATGAGCAAGTATCAGCTTCAAAAAACCTTGAAGCAACAAAGATTATTAAAGAACACGTTGCACCTCTGATCAAAGGGGGTGGCGGTGGACAAAAAACACTGGCAACAGCCGGTGGACAAGATGCTAGTAATTTGCCTTTGGTTATTGAAAAGGTAAAAGGTTTATTGTAAACTGAGGCATGAGTAAATTTGGAAACTCCTGCAAAAGATATGATCAGGAACATCACCTAATAACATTTATTTGATGAAATTGTGAAGCTATTAATTGGACTGAAGTTTTCTGAAAGAAAAAAAGTGAGTCATCATATTTTTTCAAAACCCGGTGTTGTAGAAATAATAAACATTCAACCAAATGGTACAAAAGCAAAAGCTTACCAGGTGAAACAAGTGAGAGGAATTTTAATTAAATACAAACTATTGACAGGTTGTGGCACCGAAATAAGAAATAACAATTTACTGGAGTAATGAAGATGAGAGGTTTATAGCCGATGTGCCGGAACTGCCGGGATGCATGGCAGATGGCAAAACCTATCAAGAATCGCTGCAAAATGTGGAAGTAATAATTGCGGAGTGGATTGAAACCGCAAAAGAATTAGGAAGAACAATTCCGACACCTAAAGGAAGATTAATGTAACGCATAGAAATTTCATAAATATTAAAAAGGCGCGGTCTCAAAATTTTGAGACTGCGCCTTTAGCTTTTAAGGCCTGATCCTTTTATACTATTCCAACACCTTCAGTCAATATTGCCAGATCGGAAAATTTGACGAATTACCTCCCGGAGGTTTTTATCATTTACCGTTCATCCCATCCGCCTAATCCTGCACCAACTTCGGTGCATTTTAAAGCTTATATCCCCCCTTCCTTTTGCCGTTCGTCAGAATCAGAAGTACGCTGATCTCTTTTCATCACATATCAATTGTGCAGCAATATTCCCCGTTCTACTTTTGACTGGTTCAACAAAAATTAATGACATTAAAAATAAAAAATTAAAAAAACCCATCATGAAAAAGTTATTGATTGCAGTATTGTTAGCAGTTACAGTTGCCACGAGCGCATTTGCCGATACTAAAAAGGTAAACATCTTAATTAAAAACACTTTTAATGCCGATTACCCAGGTGCCACCAATATAACCTGGACAATCGGAAGCAATTTTGCAAAAGCTACCTTTGTCGTAGACAAACAGAAAATGGAAGCTTTTTACCAGATTAACGGCGATAAAATTGGCACCAGCAAAAGTATAGATCCGGAAGATTTGCCGGTAAGTGCAAAAAGAACGCTTGCAAAAAAATATTCAGAGTTTATTGCTTTTGGAAGCTTTAGCGTAAAAGAAGCTATCCGTTTCGACAGAGCAGATGAAGGAGCGTATTTTATCTCATTAGAGAATGAGCACGAATCAGTTATTTTAAAAGTTACAGATAGCGGTGTTGTGACGTTATTCGATAGGGCCGAAAAATAAACAGTAGGTCAAAAAGATAAAAGAGCCTCGTTCACTAGGGGGCTCTTTTATTTTTTAAGCTATTGGTTTACTTCTAAAAGTGGTTTTTGAAAAGCAAGTTTTCCAGTTATCTTTTCAAAAATTTCTGCACTAACCGTTCATTCAATATACCAGCTGACAGTTTTAAAAAATATACGCCTTTAGGTAAAATTTTTGTGTTGATATTGAATAAACAAGATGATGTGGTTGAAACAATTTTAGACTGTAACCAAGCCCTTCCCGTTACATCCGTGATCACATATTTATAATCTCCTGGTTTTAGTCCCTCCAATAGTACGTTTATATTGTCAGTGGCAGGATTGGGATATAATGCCATATTTTCAAACCCTCCCGCCCTGATTACGATAGTGGAAGAATAGAGCTTTTTACCATCTTTATCTTTTTCATATATCCTATAGTAATATTTATTTGAACTTAGCACTTTATCTGCAAACCTATATTCTGATCCGCCAGGTTCATTCCTCGCCGAAACATAGCCGATATCATCGAAGTCGGCTCCATCCAAACTTCTCTCTATATAAAATCCAGCACTATTAATTTCATCGGCTGTATTCCATTTGAGAATATTTTCTCTGTTAATCCTTAAACCTTTAAGTGATATAAATTTTACCGGCAAGACCCGGTCAAAGACACTAACAGTAATATCATCAACATAAAGTGAAGTATCGCGACTTGAGCCACGGAAACCAATATAATAATTACCGGTTTGTGCAGGTTGTATGATAATAGAAGTATCGGTTAAACCTTCTTGGAATTCGGTTATAGTAACAATAGGAGTGCCGGTAGTAACACTTGAATCCATTTGGCTGGCATATTTTACGAAAAGTGTTTGATAGGCAGGTCCCCTACCGTAAGCAAATTTTACATTATAACGATACGAACTGTTTAAATTGATGGGGGGTAAATAAAACCAACCGTAACTACTGTATAAATAGTTTCCGAAATATCGTGCGTTGTTTACACCATACCAGCTTGTTGAGTCTCTCCTAATCATTCGCAGGTCTGAAGGCATGGAATAATTTAGTGGCGTACTAAAATCCTGCGTGTACGGAAGCGGGACAACATCATTTGATGTAACAAAAGCAACAGTCTTCCATGCACTTTTCGTACTGCTGTTGCAAATATTTCTGCAATGAAAATAAAATGCTGTCGCAGAACTTAAAGATGAAATAGTTATAGTTGACTGGCTGGCTATTGTTCCTGCTACAGGAGGAGTATTGTTTGTAGTGACAGCATATTCAAACCCGTTGTTACCTACAAGAGAATTGCTAAAAGAAATGTTGTGATTGGTAAATCCTTCCAGTTTTAATTTCGGCATGCTGCATGGCATCGCCGAAAATTTATACACCTGGCCGGTTACTGGTAATGGAAAAATCGTTTCTTCATAAACCGTATTTATGGGTGGATTAGAAGAAGCATCGAGTAGTGCAATAAAATGATCGGGGCCCGTTAAAGTATCGGTTATCCCAATAGACGACGTAAATCCATCCCTGCCGGTTTCACGCTTGTACACAAACCGAATTTCGTTCGATGTCTCGAAAAGCTGAACCTGGAAAGATACTCTTCTTGTAGGAACGTTATACCACTTTACATTGTTCCATTCAACAGTAAAAACCCTGGACGGAGCATTACCAGATAATTCGTATCGCAGGTTAGCGGTGGAAGCAATATCAAGATCATCCCACAAGGGAGCCAGGTAAGCCGTTCCCGCATTTGGAGGATGGCCTATCGCAAGGCTGTTAACGGCAGTGTTAAACCGGGCGTCGACTACAAAGGGATTTCCAAATGCGACGAGGCCATTAGTTGTTATATGGATTGCAGAATAATCCTTCCCATCATACTTAAAGGCAAAACCTATAGGAACATCGTTCATATATCCGTCATCGGTAACAGAGCCGGTATCGTTGAAGTTGCTCAGCAACACTGATGTGCCATTGGTAAGTGCGGTATAAGTGCCTGACTCCGCACTAAAGTTATAATTAGGTTGGGCATGCACGCGTAATGGAAATAGCATGATTATGATTACAACATACTTAACTGCGATTACTCTCATAGGGACGTTTTGTGCTCGTAATTTAACCCCTTAAATGTATGATAACAAAAGTTGATTTTTTAAGTTTAGGCGGAAGATTAGTGCCGAGATTTTGACAATGTTCATCAAAAGCTGTTAACTGAAAAGGAAGAACGACAAGAATTTTAAACATAGAAATTAACATTTCCGAAACCATTCGTATATCCAAAAACTTTCTTACTTTTGATCTACTAAAACTTTCGTATAACCTTAAAACAAATTAATTATGATAAAACTTTTAAAATTGCCGGTAGTCGCTTTAGCTGCCACGTTAATCGTTTCGACCGCATTTGCGCAAGACAAAAAAGATAAAATTGCCAAAAGCAAAGACGATAAAACGCAGGAAATTGTGATTCGCAAGAAAAATGGTAAGACCGAGAAAATGACCATCGTTGTTGACGGCGATAACGTTACCATTAACGGCAAATCTTTGGAGAATTATAAAAATGACGATGTAACAGTTCTAAAGAGAGAACGTCCGCTGGCGGTGATTGCTCCTCCGCGCATCAAAAGTTTTTCAGGTCCTCGTCCCGAATTTAACTTTGAAGAATTTGATCATTTAATTCCGGCTACTGCTAACAGGGCGCTGTTAGGCGTAATGACTAAAAAAACAGATGATGGCGTACAGGTTACAGAAATCACCAAAGAAAGTGCTGCTGAAAAGGCAGGGTTACAGAAAGATGATGTGATAACAAAAATCGGTAATACTGCAGTTAAAACTCCCCGTGAACTGGTTGATGCGATTAACGGGTATAAGCCCGACGATAAGGTAGAGATCTCCTATAAGCGCAACGGTAAAGAAGAAAAAACAACTGCAACACTCGGTGAAAATAAGATAAGGAATTTCTCCTTCAACATGAATAACGACAATTTCAATTTTGACATGCCAAGAGGTGGTTTTCCTGGTGCTGACAACTTTAACCTTGCCTTCAACCGCAGGCCGAAAATCGGATTGCAGATACAGGATGTGGAAGCCGGTAAAGGTGTTACGGTAAAAGACGTTGACGATGATTCTCCTGCAGCAAAAGCGGGCATTAAAGAAGGAGATGTAATCACGCAGGTGAATGGAAAAGATGTTGCAGGTGTAGATGAATTACGAAACGAAATCAGGGATGTAAAGGAAGGGGACACAGTTAAGTTTACCTACAAGAGAGATGGTAAGACGGACACATCAGAAATTAAAATACCGAAAAGATTAAAATCAGCTGACTTGTAATTAACGCTTTTTCTTTGTGTTGATATTTATTGTTGTGGGCCGTTACGAGGTGTAACGGCTCTTTTGTTTTAAAAGACAGTAGGATTTAGTTGGTTACAAACGAGGGAATATGGCCCCAACATCGTTACCCGAACGGATCCCTTTGGTGATGTCACTCCCGTTCGAGCGCATTTAGCCGGGCGGCCACTTGTACACTTTTTTTTGCGGCTTTTCTCTAATTATACCGACGGCAGAATTATTCCTGGCATGTTTAGGAAGCTGATGGTATACTATGTAAAATATGTTGGGCAAGACTATACAGTTGCAGTGTGCGACGCAACGGGGGCTAAATGCAATTCCCGCTGCCTGGCCCAAAAAACCTAACCCACGGGGGGCTATAATCCGTTCCAGGAAGAAAACTTCCAAAGCCTTACTCGCGTGAATATCAAAAGTCGATCGTGAAAAATCAGCCGCCTTCCACTATTCACTATTTACCATCCACCATTCACCGTCACCTTTTTTACTTTTCTAACAAGCTTTAAACAAACGCTTTATTTTAATTCTAATACCTTTACAGCCCCTTTACCTGGGGGTTGTTTTATTTTTACACAATGAATGTATCAGGAAAGTACGAAGCCGTAATTGGTTTAGAGGTTCACGCGCAGTTACAAACGAACAGCAAATTGTTTAATGGTGACAGTGCCTCGTTTGGCGCCGAACCAAATACGCACATCAGTCCCATTACTTTAGGCCATCCAGGTACTTTGCCTAAGACAAATAAAAAGGCCGTAGAATACGCAATAAAAATGGGGCTGGCATGCCATTGTGAAATTGAGCAGTTTAATTACTTTGCCCGTAAAAATTATTTCTATCCTGATCTCCCAAAAGGCTACCAGGTTTCTCAGCACACAACACCTATTTGTAAAGGTGGCTATGTTACGATAAAAACAAAAGACGGTGAAAGGAACATTCAATTAAACAGGATACACCTGGAAGAAGACGCTGGCAAGAGCATTCATGATGCAGATGAGAATTATACCTGCGTTGATTATAACAGGGCCGGAGTTCCGTTAATTGAGATTGTAACCGAGCCGGATATGAACACTGCAGACGAAGCATTTCAATATGTAACAGAAATAAGAAAGCTGGTTCGGTGGATTGAAGTATGCGACGGAAATATGGAGGAAGGAAGTCTGCGTTGCGACGCAAACGTCTCAGTTCGTTTAAAAGGTGAAACTACATTGGGAACCAAGGTTGAAGTGAAAAATCTTAATTCGATTCGTAATGTAAAAAAAGCTATTGAATACGAAATTGAACGAATGATCGAAATGGTTGAAAAAGGTGAAACAATCATACAACAAACGCGCAGCTTTGATGCTGATACAGATACAACATTTGCCATCCGCGATAAAGAAGAGGCAAATGACTATCGCTATTTCGCAGAACCTGATCTAACTCCTTTCCATTTAACCGAAGAATTTATTTCGGGCATTAAATCTTCTCTGCCTGCATTGCCGGAAGAATTGTTTGAGCGGTATCAATCGTTGGGATTGAATGATTATGATGCAAAGCATCTGAGCGATGAAAAGCCTGTTTCCGATTATTTTGAACAGGCTGCCCGTTACTCTACAAATTACAAAGCGATTGCTAATTGGATCCTCGGGCCTTTAAGGCAGGTCGTAAATGAAAATCATACTTCTTATAAAGAAATTGCATTAACCCCAAAAACACTCGCGCAGCTCGTTGCAATTGTAGATGAAGGGAAAGTGAATTTTTCCGTTGCGCATATAAAAATTCTACCCGCTTTGTTAAAGCACCCTGGGAAAGATCCATTGCAAATTGCAACCGAACTTAATTTATTACAGGTTCACGCGACTGCAGATATTGAAGGGTGGGTAAATGATGTAATTAATAAGATGCCTGAAAAAGTAGCTGAATATAAAAAAGGCAAGAAAGGCCTGATAGGGCTTTTTATCGGTGAAATAAAAAAAGCCAGTAAAGGAAAGGCAGATCCAAAAGTGGCAACGCAAATCCTTGAAGAAAAACTAAAATAACAAAGAAACCGTTACGAAAATCGTTTAATAATAACATGAAAAGAATAGTATACTTAATAGCGCTGGTGATGTTTATAGCATCGTGTAAAGAAAAGAAACATGGAGCGTTTGTAGTGACCGGAACTATTAAAAATGCACCAGGGAAAAAATTATTGTTGATGGAAACACCTTATTCAAATGCGCAACCCGTTGTTCTTGATTCCACGATACTTAAAGATAAAGGCGCATTTACTTTAAGAGGCAGGGCCAGCGAAGAAGGAATTTTCAGGTTGGTTATCGAGAATGGTCCCGATGTTATTTTAATTAACGATAACAACAGCATTACTGTTAATCTTGATGTTAATGATTACAGGAATTATACCGTTAAGGGGTCTCCGGCGTCGGAAAGCTTACACAAGTTGTTTGAGAATTACAGGGCAAAGGATTCTGTTGTTCTCTCTACATTCAAACAGGTTGACAGCATTCGGGCAATTCCCGGCCAGGATAGTATTGCCCAAATTTACCAGGCAAGAAACGACCTGCAGATCGAGGAGATGAATAAAATGGTAAAAGATTTTATTAATAACTCCAATAGCCCTGCTGCTGCTTATTATGCGCTGGGTATTGCAAGCCAGACCATATCAAACGATGAAATTAAATCAATGGTAGATGCAACGGCAAACAGGTTTCCTGAACATAGTGGACTGGCAAGAATAAAGACTCTGCTTGCGGTAAAAGCCCCGGCAAAGGATTCTGTTCCACCCGCCGCTGCCACCACATATGCTTTATTAAACCGGCAGGCACCTGATTTAACTATGCCTGACCTAAATGGTAAGCCGGTTAGCATTAGCAACTTTAAAGGTAAATATGTATTGGTCGATTTCTGGGCGAGTTGGTGTGGTCCGTGCCGCCAGGAAAACCCTAATGTAGTTGCTGCTTATAACGAGTTTAAAGATAAAAATTTTACGATCCTCGGAGTTTCACTCGATGAGGATAAGGCGGCCTGGAAACAGGCAATAGCAAAAGATCAATTGAACTGGACGCATATCAGCGATCTTAAACAATGGGAAAGCGCTGCAGTTCCGGCCTATGGAATCGAAGGCATTCCTTTTAATGTATTGCTCGACCCAACAGGAAAAATTATTGCAAGTTCATTAAGAGGAGAAGAATTGAGTATGAAGCTGGCGGAAGTGCTTAAGTAAAAACTGATTCGAATCTCTGCAGCAGAACTTCTCCTTCTCATTCTTAACTTATTATATCTTCGCCGCATGGAAGAATTGTTGAAACAAATTGAAGCGTATAAACAGGAAATCACTGCTTTTACTGCTCAAAATGCAGATGAAGTCGAAGCTTTTCGAATCAAATATCTGGGCACGAAAGGCATTGTTAAGAACGTGATGGGAGAAATGAAAAATGTACCCGGTGAGAACAGGAAAGAGTTTGGACTAATACTGAATGCCTTCAAGGTTTTTGCAGAAGAAAGGTTCGAAGCGTTGAAAGAAAGCCTTACAGCTACCGATACAACAACTACTTCAAATATTGACTGGTCACTTCCTGGCGATCCTATTTCGGCAGGTACACGACACCCCCTAAGTGTAGTTAGAAACCAGATGGTTGCCATTTTTAAGCGGTTAGGTTTTGCTGTTGCTGAAGGTCCGGAGATCGAAGATGACTGGCACAATTTTACTGCTTTAAATCTTCCTGAAAATCATCCTGCACGTGATATGCAGGATACTTTTTACGTTAATCAAAATCCCGACTACCTTTTGCGCACCCACACAAGTAGTGTTCAGGCGCGCATCATGGAAAAACAGAAGCCGCCTATCCGAATTATTTGCCCCGGTCGCGTTTATCGAAACGAAACAATAAGTGCCCGTGCACATTGTTTCTTTCACCAGGTCGAGGGTTTGTATGTAGATGAAAACGTAAGCTTTGCCGACCTGAAGCAAACCTTGTACTTCTTTGTGCAGGAGATGTTTGGTAAAGATGCAAAAATCCGTTTTCGCCCCAGTTATTTTCCTTTCACCGAACCAAGCGCCGAAATGGATATTAGTTGCACTGTTTGTGGCGGCACCGGTTGCAGCTTGTGTAAGCACACAGGCTGGGTTGAAATTCTTGGTTGCGGCATGGTACATCCAAAAATGCTCGACAATTTTGGGATTGACTCAAATGAATATACCGGCTTCGCATTCGGAATGGGAATAGAAAGAATTTGCCAGTTAAAATTCAGGGTGAACGACCTGCGATTATATTCTCAAAACGACGTGAGGTTTTTAAGACAGTTTACCGGTGCAGTGTAATAATTAGTACTTGTAATTGGTATTGTATGTCGCCTTTTTTGTTACAGGCATTTGCATTTTAATGGGTCATCGTTGCGTCGCATTACGTTCATCGGCAAACCGCTGTTGCGGCTTTTTGCAGCCTGTTTAAGAAGCAAGTAATAAAAATAGCTACTTCTGCGTTTTTCATGTTTAAGACTCCACTTTTTACTTATTTAAGCACAAAAATTTGCAATTCCTGACACCGCGGCTACGATTGCTACAAACTGAAGTAAACCTCCCGGTAAATCGTTTTGTTGAATTCCGATTTAAAGTTGACATCTCTTTTATTAATTCTTCTCTTGTATTGAGTAAATCTATATAAGTAGCCAGTATTTTGTGTGAAGCTCAACTTGCTGTTCTACTTTGTTTTCTATTTTGCTTTCTACGTATTTCATAACAGACTTGCTTCCTTTTGACCAGGTTTTTCTTTCAATAGTTCATATGCTTTAAACTCAAGGTCAACATGTTTAAATAGAGGTTGTTTCAGAATTATCAATTTAAAGCATAACCGCGGAATGTTGTTCAATTTAAAAAGTACCCTTAAATTCGACTGCAAAAAAAATAGAAACGAGTATGTTTTGCGTGGCACCAAAAATGGTTAACTGCAATCAACCCTTTTCCTAATTCTGCCAAAGGTTTAATTTATAAAAAATATTGTCTTTTTATTAACTTTTCTATAAACTAAAATTTAAGTATAGGTAAACGTAATTTAACAATCTTAAATTACGTTTAAGGATTATCTCTGCTTGAAAACACGTAGTTTTGCCGGCAATAATTAATCTGTTATTCATGATAGCTATTCTAATCTTTTTCTTCGCGCACTGGTTCTTATCGTTGTTTTTCCATACGTTTTTCCTGCATCGTTATGCTTCTCATCAGATGTATACAACAAGTAAAACAATGGAGAGAGTATTTTATTTTTTAACCTGGTTTACACAGGGTTCTTCATTTTTGGTTCCCCGTGCTTATGGCGTAATGCATCGGATGCATCATGAATATAGTGATACGGAACAAGATCCACATTCTCCACATTTCTTCAAGGATGTTTGGCACATGATGCTACATACTGCCAAAATTTATCATGCCTTTCTGACAAAAGAAAAGTTGCCTGAGGAAAAATTTACGAGAGAATATCTTCCTGTTTGGGATAGCCTTGATAAAATTGGTTACAGCTGGCCTGCACGCTTAACGTTTGCTGCGGCCTATATTGCTTTTTACATCGCCTTTGCGC
The DNA here is from genome assembly GCA_028288485.1 of Segetibacter sp. Classification (GTDB taxonomy): domain Bacteria; phylum Bacteroidota; class Bacteroidia; order Chitinophagales; family Chitinophagaceae; genus Segetibacter. The sequence continues at coordinate 12,730 of JAQBNO010000034.1, read as the reverse complement.
CTTCTGCCTGGTGGTTTTTATTATTACCATTTCATTTCTTAATGGGACCTATCCAGGGAGCTATTGTTAACTGGTTTGGTCATAAGTTAGGGTACCAGAATTTCAACAATGGCGATCATTCAAGAAATTCAACTCCGTGGGGATTTTTTCTTATGGGAGAATTGTTTCAAAACAATCATCATTATGCAAAGAATAGTGCGAATTTTGCCAAGAAATGGTACGAGTTCGACACAACTTTCCTTATTATGCGTGTGATGCATGCATGTAGAATTATAAGGATTAAACCTTCTGCATTAGCAAGGTAATATTTATAAAGTTTAAGGGTTAGCCCTAAACTTACAATCATCCTGGTTTAAACAACGCATTTGCGGTTTAAACCAGGATTTTTTGTGCTATTAATATTCCTACAGTTTGATCAGCATACGCCAATACAGCAAAGTTTGTTTTTCGTAGGAAAGAAATTTTAAAAGCCGGTAAAACAATAGGATTTTTGCTGCCATAATTCCAACTATATACTTCCCATGAGCGAAAATTTAAGCGGCCATTCTAGTAAAGACGGGATTAAACGAATGCCGGTCGTTGAGAATAAGCAGGGTGTGTTTGTAACAGGAGGCTCCGGTTTGGTAGGATCTCATTTGATTGAGCAATTAGTCAGGGATGGAAAGCGTGTTAAAGCGTTGTATAGAAGTGAAGTGCCTGCTGTAGCCGGTAAAGAAAAAGTGGAATGGGTTAAAGGCGACATTCTTGATCTTACAAGCCTTGAACAAGGCATGGAAGACGTAGAGTTAGTGTATCACTGCGCTGCAATAGTCTCCTTTGATCCTAAGCAAAAGCATAAGATGCTGACAACAAACATTGAGGGAACAGCCAACGTAGTTAATACTGCTTTAAACTCAGGTGTAAAGAAGCTTTGCTACGTTAGTTCCGTTGCCGCATTAGGTGGAATCAGGGATGGAAGAAAGATAGACGAAAGCAGCATTTGGACTGAAGAAACAAGTGATGGCAATTATGGGAAAAGCAAGTACCTCTCGGAACTGGAAGTATGGCGGGGAATTGGAGAAGGTCTAAATGCGGTAATGGTAAATCCGGTGATTATTTTGGGGGCCGGTAACTGGAACGACAGTTCAACAAAGATCTTTAAAAGTGTGTATGAGGAGTTTCCATGGTACAGCGAAGGTGTTAATGGCTTTGTAGATGTAAAGGATGTCGTGAAAGCCATGATACAATTAATGGAAAGCAATATTACCGCTCAACGATTCATTTTGAATGCAGAGGATCATACTTACAAAGATATTTTCATAATGATCGCGAAAGCATTTGGAAAAAAACCGCCGCATAAAAAAGTTAATCCATTTATAGCGGGGGTTGTATGGCGATTGGAAGCATTAAAATCAATGCTTTCAGGTAAAGAACCTTTGGTGACAAAGGAGACGGCAAAGAATGCGCTGGCGCAGGCCATATTTGACGGCAGCAAAATAAACAGGTTTTTACCATCGTTCAGCTATACGCCTATAAGTGAAACAATCAACCGTTCCTGTAAAGAATTGAAAGAAAAAATAAAGCTTCAAGGTTGAAAGATCTGCCTTATTGCCATTAGAAATTGCTATAAAAGCTGCAACGGTTACTACAAGTACAAATGCCCGCCCGCTGAATGCCCTTCATTAGGAGTGACATCACCAAAGGTGAACCATTCGCACAACAATGTTATTTGAATATTCTACTGTTTAAAAAACATGCCTAGGCGCGGCTGATCTAAAGCAAAGTTTTAATAATAGAGATTAACTAAAAGCTACTTTTTTTCCATCACCTTCTTCCACAACTCCGGAATACGTTTTACCCAAATCAATTCTCTCTTTTTCGTAAGTGCATCTTCTGATGGAGAACCCCAATGAACGGTGTTATCTTCGAGATCTTTACCCACTCCACTTTGTGCAAGCACGGTAACATTGTTGCCAATAGTAAGCGTTTTACTAAGACCAACTTGTCCCCAAAGTGTAACACCATTCTTTAAAGTTGTGCCTCCGGCAATTGCGACCTGTGCAGCAAATAGACAGTTCTTTCCTATAACAACATCGTGTGCTATATGAACCTGGTTATCCATTTTAGTTCCTGCACCTATTCTTGTTTCAGCAGTTACGCCGCGATCGATAGTGCAGCATGCGCCAATTTCTACATCATCTTCAATCACTACATTACCACAGCTTTGCATTCGTTTATACCATACATCGCGGTTCTTTTTAGTGTTGTAATAAAAGGCATCGCTTCCGATAACTGAACCGGCTTGTATTACCACGTTATTGCCTATCTGTGTATAGTCAAGAATGGTAACATTGGGATGTATGATACAATCGTTACCAATCGTTACGTGATTTCCAATAAAGGTATTTGGCATTATAACAGAGCCTTTGCCAACAGAGGATGAATCGCTTATAGATTTAGCAGAAGGAACGAATGGCCTGAAGTGATTTACAATCTTTAAATAAGCTTCAAAAGGCTCGTTTATCACTAATATTGCCTTGCCTTCAGGTATGTTAACTTCTGGTGTATTGATGATGATAAAAGAGGCTGCGCTATTAATGCATTTGTTGTAATATTTCGGATGATCGACAAAGCAAAGATCGCCTGTTTCTACCCTGTGTATTTCATTAATGCCTGTTGCAGATGCAGATATATTGCCAGATACTTCAGCACCGATTAAATCTGCTATCCATTGCAGCGAAACAGGCGAAGGAAACTTCATAAACTATATTTTGGCAAAGGTAATTTCAACAAATGTAATGGCCTTTTTTTTATTGATTCCTCTGTGCTATTGCGAATGTTGAAGGTGATTGTACTGGAAACATAGCCTTACCAATCAAGATGAGATAAGCAGGATAAAGAAGTGAATGCGGGCTTGAAAGATTAATCTTTCTTCTGCTCACTTTCGTCCTTGTAATTGCCTTCAAAAAGGAGAGATTGTATCAGTTAATGAATGTTGTTTTTAATGCCAGTTGGCCGGGTGCGTTAACATCCCCGCATTAACCCGGTGGCTGATATAGGAGTTACAAACAAGCATTCTTCTCAGCATACACTTTAGGCAAAATCTATTTGAAGAGTGTTAAGTCGGGTAGAAGCAACAACATGATTGAGTAGTATGTTTTTATTATTAAGAATTATCCTGGTAATACTCTTCATTCGGTAGTTAAAGGAGGCATTTTTTAAAAATATTTTTTTCTCCTGGGGTTATTTTATTTGAAGGTTTTATGAGGGTTAAAACATGTGTAGAGACGTGATGGTTTAAAGAAGAAAATTTGACGCTTTCAACAACAGTTAGATTTATTGAAACTCTTTATTCATCGCTGTTTCAGCAAGTTGTTCGTTCGGTTGAAGCGGTTGCAGCAAGACACGAAATGAACCATTAATAGGCAGGAAAAGTATATGTAGTTCCATCATAATTACTGCCCTTATTAACATTAAAAATAAAAATGTTAATAAAAATGTCATAGAAATTTTTTGCATTAGAAAAAACAATTTTTAATATTGTGTAAGGAAATTTATTTCCTGTACTTACTAACCCATCTATATATCAAGGCCTGGTTCAAAACCGGGCTTTTTTATTGCCTATGTTCCGTTACTTTATCATCTACAAACCCTTTAATGTTCTTTCACAATTCTCGGCCCAGGCGGGGAAAGAAACGCTTGCCGTATATTGTAAAGTACCTAAAGATGTATACCCTGTAGGCCGCCTGGATTATGACAGTGAAGGAATACTGATTCTTACAAACGATACTCAGCTTAATCATCGTTTACTGAACCCTGGCAACAAACATGAAAGAGAGTATTGGGTGCAAGTTGAAGGAAGTATAACGGAAGAAGCCTTACAAAATTTACAGCAGGGTGTTACAATATCAATAGACGGAAAACAACATGAAACATTGGCCTGTAAAGCACACCTGTTTACAGTTCCACCGGTTGTTCCTGATCGCTATCCGCCAATACGTTTCAGAAAAGAAATACCAACAAGCTGGATTAGTTTATCGTTGGTGGAAGGTAAGAACCGGCAGGTAAGAAGAATGACTGCTAAAGTAGGTTTTCCAACACTGAGGTTGATAAGATACCGCATTGAAAGTGTAACTATAGAAGGTCTGCAACCGGGTGATATGAAAGAGTTTACAAGCAAGGAAATGTATGACGCTCTGTTTACATAATCTTTATTGTTCGAAACCATATTATTAACCGCGTCTTACACAAAACGGTTATTGACTTGCTTAAAAACGTGACAACATTGGCATTATGTATACTTGTTGTTCTACAGTTATTTGCTGCTGCGAAAGATCATTTAGTACAAGAGTGCGACGCAACCGTGGCTACACCGGAAGTACTTCTGCCCGGTTCAAAAAAAGAAAAAATAATGGTTACAGTTTTTGTGACAAAATGAAAAAAGCCGCCTCAAATAAATGAAGCGGCTTTCATAAAAATATGCCTGTTAATTATTATCCTGCTATCTCCCAAACTTCTCTGCCACGTAACAATTTATCTAAGTCACCTGCACCTTTTAAGGCAATTGTTTCTTCGATCTGCATTTGCATGATGTCTTCATAACATGCTCTTTCGGTTTCGTAAAACACGCCGAAAGGACGTGGAAAGTGAGCGCCGCTTTGTGGATCATCAAACATCCTTACCAGGATCTGCGCTTTATACTGATCGTTCTCATCATGTATCCACAAATCATCGTCGCCAATGCCCTCACCTAATTGTACAACTACCGGGCGAAGGCCTTCAAGCTTAATACCTTTATTTCGGGTGGCTCCAAAAATCAAAGGCTTACCATGTTCAAGAAACAAGGCCTCCTCGGCTTTGGAAGACTTCTCAGTAAAGACTTCGAAAGCACCATCGTTGAAGATGTTACAGTTCTGATAGATCTCTAAAAAAGAAGCGCCTTTATGTTGGTGGCTCCTGCTTAGCATCGCCTGTAAGTGTTTAGGATCGCGATCCATACTGCGTGCTATAAAAGTTGCATCTGCACCTAAAGCAAGCGCCAATGGATTAAACGGGTGATCAATACTTCCGTAAGGAGTACTCTTTGTTACCTTCTGCTTTTCGCTGGTTGGCGAGTACTGGCCTTTTGTTAAACCATAGATTTGGTTATTAAACATAAGAAGGTTAACATCAAAATTACGGCGAAGCAAATGCATGGTATGATTACCACCGATGCTTAAACTGTCACCATCACCACTTACGATCCAAACGCTGAGTTCAGGACGACTGGCTTTTAAACCACTGGCAATTGCTGTAGCACGTCCATGTATGCTATGCATGCCATAAGTATTCATATAATAGGGGAAACGGCTGCTGCAGCCGATACCACTTATAATAACAATGTTTTCTTTAGGAACGCCTATGCCAGGCATAATCTTCTGCACTTGGGCAAGAATTGAATAGTCTCCACATCCTGGGCACCATCTTACTTCCTGGTCGGTGGTAAAGTCTTTAGCTGTTAAAGTAACCGGTTTTGTTTCTGTTATCGTAGATGTCAACATTAATCCTTCTGTTTAATAAATGCAAATTTCGCGAAAATAAAACTACTTGTGGTTGCTTTTGCATTTCTTTAGCTATATATACAAAAATTATTTCACATCATGACTTTTTTTTCAATAAAAGCAACCTACAAATGTTAAATGCTGTCAAACTACATGAAACGAAAACCGATTTCGATCATGCGTTATTTTTATTCAGTTTTTCTTATTGTATTTAGCATTATAATCCTCGAAAGTTGTAGCAAACAGGATTCTTATGTTTCTTACCAGCCTGTGGCTACCAACTATTCAGCAAAAGTAGCTGCCGATTGGATGCAGGCACTTCGAAAGGTAGTACAATCAGAAACTAAAAATCCTCCCCAGGCTTCAAGAATATATGCATATGCGGCAATCGGGTTATATGAAGCAGTGATGCCGGGGATGCCAGGATACAAATCTTTGGAAGGACAAATTCCCGATCTTACTAACCTTCCCAACAGCAGAAGTTACGGACGGCTCGATTATACAATCGCCGCAAATGAAGCGTTGTATCAGATCTCGTCAAAGGTTTTTGGTTCATTGAAGCCCGAGAATTTGGCTATGATGGAAGATTTGCATGCGCGTTATTTAGGCAGTGCTTCTGCGACCGTCTCAGCCGATGTAACAGGTGAATCTAAGTACTTCGGTAAGATGATTGCGGAAGCTGTGATGAACCGCGCAAACAACGATAATTTTGCGGCAACCCGTAATTTAAGTTATATAGTTCCTTCACCGGCCGTTAACCCTGGTTTTTGGGCACCAACCAATGCTGTTTTAACTCCGTTAGAACCACATTGGGGTAAAATAAAATGTTTTGCGATGGCTAAAAGTGATGCTTGCACCATACTATCTGCCATCCCTTTTAATACTGATAAAAATTCTGCTTTTTACAAACAGGCCGAGGAAGTGGTTACAACCTCTCAACATCTAACCGGCGACCAGAAGGCAATAGCTCATTGGTGGGCAGACAATTCAGGACAAACAGCTACGCCTCCGGGACATTGGGTAGCGATAGCAGACCAATTAGCCGTACAAAGAAATATGAGTTTGGGTAAGGCTGCAGAAATGTACGCATTCCTTAATATCGCAATGGCCGATGCTTTTATTTCCTGCTGGGATGAGAAGTTTAAACTGAACCTGCTGCGACCTGTAACTTATATCAGGAATTTCACGCCGGGAAACACCTCATGGTCTCCACTGATTGCTACTCCTCCATTTCCGGAGTATCCTTCTGGTCACTCTGTTGCATCTGCAGCAGCCGGCGAAATATTAACGCACTTGCTCGGAAATTCTTCTTTCACAGATTCTTCCAATGTACACCTTGGGCTTGCGCCACGTACTTATAACTCTTTTACTGAAGCTGCAAATGAGGCAGCCCTTTCAAGATTATACGGTGGCATTCATTTTCGTGAAGCAATTGAGAATGGAATGAAACAAGGTAAAGAGGTAAGTAAAGCTTTATTTGAAAAATTGAAACTATCTAATTAATAATAACAAAGCAAAGAGTTTCGTAAAGGGGAACAAGTTGCGGGCACCGGCGGCAAACATTTTTAAAATGGTTGCCCGAATCGATCCCTTTGGTGATGTCGCTCGCTTGTACAAGTTTCTCTTTTTTCAGCGTCTACTAACTTATTTCAAACCAATTAAACCTATCTACATTGACAGCCCTCTTTTATAAACTCAATTGCCTTACCAATAATTCAAGTCCTGAACAATCAGAGTAATATGATTTCGTCTAAAAGGTCTTAAAAGTTTTGTGGTATTGCAAGGTGAAATTTATTGTATCCCGTGGACAACAAAACGGAGCCTTACCGGCTCCTTTTGTTTTTCTACTTTATTCACCATTTGCAATTCTTCCTACTATTCTACAGCCCGGGCCGTATATGTAGAATTACAATCGTGCCCCAGCAATATCTGCAACAGCAAATATGTCCTACACCTGTTGAGTGGTTACCAACTCGTAGCTTTTGCCTAAGTGGTATTTACTACAATCGTAGCACTATAAAACGATGCTTGCCACCCGGCCCAGCATCTCCTTCGTTTTTTGTCCGCTGGTCCGTCTTGGTAAGTGTTTGAATAGGGTTGTACGGGGGCTACATTACAAGGCTGTTTTTGCTCAATATAATGTCATTCATATTTACCCTGTAATCGTTAAACTTATTGACCATCTTACTAATAACATAAATTCAATTGCGAAAGCGAACCCGCAGGTTTTTACAATTAATAATTGCAGGCATCTTGAATATAAAGGGTCACGGCTTAAATTTTGCAAGTTATATATTATAATTATTTATAAAAGCATAATTGGGATTACATGCCTAAACTTCATATATATAAAAATGAAAAAGAAACCTGCAACGCTTTTGCAGAGTGGTTTGTACAACTGGTAAATGACACCCTAAAAACTGCCGACCTGTTCACTATCGTTTTATCTGCCGGCGAGATTCCTAAACCTTTTTATAAATTAATTTCAGCCGATTTCATTGATAAAATTGACTGGACTAAAATTCATATTTTTTCGGGTGATGAAAGTCTTGTCACTTTTTCTGACGCGAAAGGCAGCTCCAATAATTCAGAAGGTGTTTTTTTTGAAACTTTTCCCCTTTCCCCTGCCCACATACATACGATTAATAAGAATATGCCCCCTGAAGAAGCCGCACGAAATTATGAGGAGTTATTGCGCACCTTCTTCAACCACTCGTCCTCTACTTTTAATCTTGCCATATTAGGGCTGGGTGAAGATGGAAACACGCTGTCATTATTTCCCGGCAACGATGAAAATAATGATAGCTCCAACTGGGTCATTCCTATATATAATACTAAAGAAGATCTTTATAAGATTTCATTAACTGCCCCGGTAATTAATGCTTCTGCTGTTAAAGCTTTCCTCATAACAGGAAAAAGAAAACAAGAGGCAGTAGAGAATGTTTTAAAGGGAAAATACCAGCCGGAAAAATATACCGCGCAGCTTATTCAAACCGTAAATAAAACGGTTCATTGGTTTTTAGACGAAGCCGCTGCCGGCAAATTAATAAAGCCTACTCTCTGACTGTCTTAAGCCAGTCTTTTATCCCCTTGTAAATTTTCTTTGCTACTGCATTTTGAAACCGCGGATCAAGAATTTTCTTTTCATCATCCGAATTACTTAGAAAAGCAATTTCAACCAGAGAATTAGGGAAATCAGTCGGGGCATTTAATGTAAAGTTGAAATTGCCAACATTTCCAAATTCGCTGATATCGAGTTGCAGCAAACGGTTTAATAATGCAGTAGTTAAGGGCCTGAAACCAATATGCTTATAGTAAGTGCTTGCACCTTTTACATTTGCGTTTGATGAAGAATTGAAGTGTAGGCTTATCAACAGATCGGGCATTGCAGCTTGTAATAATAATACCCTGTCTACATTATTAATATTGGTATCGGAGGTTCGTGTCATTATAACACTGGCGCCTTTTTGTTTAAGATACTGTTCTAATTCGTTGGCATACCTCAAAGTGTAGTTCTTTTCCTGTGAAATGGTTGTCGTTCCGGTTGCACCTAAATTGCTTCCGCCATGACCGGCGTCAATAGCAACCAATAAATTACCTACTTTTAGCGAGGGCAGTTGCCTGCGTATCCGTAACGATAGAACGTTGTTTTTATAATTTAGCGAATAGCCCCAGTGTTGTTTATGTTTTAATTCGATAGTGATTCTAACAACGTCATCCTCTACCTGGTTAAAGTAGACATCTTTGATCTCCTTAACACTTTTCAGTTGCGTAATCCAGTTCGTATTGCATTGTACACCATATATTTCAAGTAGTATCTTCGACGGATTAATTTCCATCCAACTTTTATAAGGCAATTTTTCATCCAGGCTTATGTTTACGTAATCGTACGATTGGTCACCCTTAACAGTAAAAGAATTGGTTAAATAAAAAGAATGTTGTATTGAATTTGTATCCTTTCTTACATCATTTTTATTAATGTAAACCTGGTGACCTTTCGACAATTGTACCTTGTACATGTCTTTGGTAGAATCAGCGATCTTAAGCAAAACCGAGGTGTCGATATACCCAAGCTTTGCTCCGCCCAATCGATCTTCCCCCAGTCCATAAGACAGCATTGTTAACTTGCCTGCTGATCGTGCAAGAATAAAACTTTCTTTGCCGTTTTGCGCAGATGCCGCAACAACACTAAATAAAAAAATCGGAGCAAGAAATCTCATTCAATTAAGGTAAATGAATTAATAGGAAAATCAGGTGTGTGAGCACTTATTTTTATTAAAATTGTTGCTACAGAAAAGGTTATTAAAATTATCGTTCCCGTCGCCTTGACAAAAAATTCCTGTTGCTGCTCTGCATGCTTCAAATCTTCCTGTGGAAAGATTTGACTACGTAATTAAGCCTGACTTCACGCTACAAATATTTTTCAGGCAAACAGTTCAGACGGTAATGCTGCTATTTTGTGTAAGAACCGTGTAAGTGTAATTTTGTTTTGTGTAACCACTGTGGCCGGCGTAGCCGGCCGATGGTTTTATTGGGGGGAGTTATTAACGTGAACTTAAAAACTAACTGAAAGACCGTGGCTGTGATACCTTCAATTTAATAGCAGTGCTGGTGGTGTACTTTACAATCTGCTGTTATAAAGTATACTTGCCCTCACTGATCAACTTTTCGGCAATTCTTCTTCTGGAGTCTTTTGTATTAAAAGGCTCTACTTTAGTAAAACGCTTTATGCCTAACAGCATCATCCTCTGCTCATCGCCTTCGGCAAAAGCATTGATGGCATCTTTACCGTATTTATTTATTTTGTCTGCTGCATCAGTAAGGTAAGTTCTCATCATGTCACTTTCAAATGAAATTGCCGATTCACCTTTTCTTTCTGCAAGCTTCATAACCCGCAATAATGCACTTTCTGCAGTGAAAGTTTTAATGGCCATGTCGGCGATATTCATTAATATTTCCTGCTCACTTTCCAGTTTCATCATCAACTTTTGAACTGCTGCGCCGGCAGTCATCAATATCGCTTTTTTGAAGTTTGCAATTGCCTTTAGTTCCTTTGAGAATGGTTCTTCATCGCCGCTGACAAAATCAGGAATACTCATCAGTTCTTTTTGAACGCTCATAGCAGGTCCCATCAGGTCAAGGCGACCCTTCATTGCGCGTTTCAAGACCATGTCTACAGTCAGCAGCCGGTTTATTTCGTTAGTTCCTTCATAAATGCGGTTGATGCGACTGTCACGGTAAGCCCTTGAAATAACATACTCATCACTATAACCGTTGCCTCCGTGGATCTGAACGCCTTCATCTACAGTAAAATCAAGCACCTCACTTCCAAGCACTTTAAGTATTGCACATTCAATAGCAAACTCTTCCGCAGCTCCAAGTAGGGCCTCATTAAAGGGTTTGCCACTATTTACAAGTTCTGTTTCCTTGTCATCTATCCATTTAGCTGTGCGGTATAGAGCGCTTTCGCAGCACCAGCTTTGTAATGCCATTTCCGCCAACTTATGTTTTATTGCTCCGAAGTTGCTGATGGGTTGTTTAAATTGCTCGCGTGTGATTGCGTACTTCAGCGAGATATCTAAGGATCTTTTTGCTCCACCAAGTGTTGCAGCGCAAAGCTTAAGACGGCCAATGTTTAAGATATTAAAAGCAATCACATGACCTTTGCCAATTTCGCCTAATACATTTTCAACCGGTACTTTACAATCCTGGAAAAACAATTGAACGGTAGACGATCCTTTGATGCCCATTTTGTGCTCTTCGGCTCCACGGGTAAAACCTTCATAATCTCTTTCAACAATAAAGCAGGTAAACTTCTCTCCGTCAACTTTTGCAAACACCGTATATACATCGGCAAACCCGCCGTTGGTGATCCAGATCTTTTGGCCGTTTAAAAGGTAATGTTTGCCATCTTCACTGAGCCTCGCAGTTGTTTTGGCTCCTAATGCATCACTACCGCTGTTTGGTTCTGTTAGTCCGTAAGAGCCTTTCCATTCTCCTGACCCAAGCTTTGGTATATATTTCTGTTTCTGCTCTTCGGTGCCAAAATATAAAATAGGGAGGGTGCCAATTCCTGTATGTGCCGACACGGCAACTGAAAAACTGAAGCCTCCGCCTAAGCCTTCACTTACCAATGTTGATGTTATAAAATCTTTCCCCAAACCACCTAATTCTTCGGGTAACGATACTCCCAGCAAACCCAATTCGCCGGCCTTACTAACCAGGGAGGGCATAAGACCGTCCTCCATTTTATCTATGCGCTCAACTATCGGCATTACCTCCGTATCTAAAAAATCGCGGCACATGTCTTTCACCATCTGCTGCTCTTCGTTATAATCTTCAGGTATGAAAGTTTCAAATGGTGAACTTTCTTTAATCAACCAAGCGGCGCCTTTTAAAACTGTGGTTTGTTTTGAAGTTTCCATACGTTTTTGTGTCTTTAAGGTTTAGGGTAGAGGGTTTAAGGTAAAAGGTTTAAGGTGTAGGGCTTAACGAGGTTTGAAAGCTTCTTTTTCTTTCCTTATACCTTCAGCCCTCCTCCTTACACCTTTCACCATTCTCACCTTACACCTTGATTCAAATTGTCATACACTTGTTGCAGCACTTCCTTACATCTTTCAATATCTTCTTTGCTTACGCCTTCCAGCGCTTCATTCAGGGTCTGGTTAGCCATATTCATCGTTTCTTCCTGCAGATGGAGTGCAGCTTCTGTTACATAAATAAGGTTGATACGACGGTCATTTTTCGAAGGAACCCGTTTCACCAGTTTTAGCTTTTCGAGGTTATCTACCAACCTTGTAATGCTTGGTTTATCCCTAAAACTTCTAACACAAAGGTCCTGCTGGCTAAGCCCGTCTTCCTTCCATAAATGATATAAAACGCTCCATTGCTCAATTGTTATTTCAATTCCTGCCTGCTTGAAATTTTTCTGAAGTCTTCTTGCCAAAGCTGTGGAAGCCATTCCAGTAATGAAACTGTATAATTCCCCTCTTTTAAATTGGTTGTTTGGCATATAGTTAGTTATGCAACTAAATCAAATGTAGGAAGAATTCTCTTTATTCCAAACTTCTGGTGCCTGTTAAATTTTTTTAAGATTTTTTGTGGTCGGCTTTAGTAATTCTAACAAACTTTCGTTGCGTCGCACACTGCGGCGGCCGAAGCTATTTCTGCTTTTTTTAAAACCATTGCTTGTTCACCATATACCTTCTGTC
>JAQBNO010000028.1 GCA_028288485.1 Segetibacter sp. | reverse complement strand
CAAGGCTAAAAGTTATAAAATGTACTGTATATTGGTCTCTTATTTTGTATCCATCATCTTTCATTGCTTTGATGCATTTGTAACAAAATACAAAATTTCACAAAGAACTGCAGCATCGGTTTTTCAAATACCAGACACAGTCTGGGTTTCCATTTGCCTCCGTAGTTGTCCTGCGGAACACTACGGAGAGCTGGGGAAAAAACAAGATACAGTGAACATGATTTGGCATAATTGTATAAGCAGTCGTCTTTGTGCCGTATTTTTCTTTTAGATATTCAAACCACTTATAAACCAAGTCGTATCCGTTACACATTTCAAATAGGGGAAGCCATTGGTAACAAGTAAAAGTGATGTAGAAAAGAGCAGCCTCGTTGTTATGAGAGGTTCTGGTTGACATGAAGACAATATAGCTATTTATTTTTTGCTGACTGGCTACTTGTGCGGAATGCCGGGGTCCCTCGTCCTTGCGCAAATCCTTTAGAGGAGACCCCGGCAGGACGAAACGATGACGGTTAAAGTTACGCCTCTGTTGGTGTTCTTCACCATAGCCGTCAACTTAAGAACATATTAAATATTGTTTAAATAATAAAGCCATGCGGTTCGCGCATGGCAAATTTTATTCCTCATTTTTACTTTTTTACAGCCACCCAGTGACGGATGACTTAGGTTTTGTTGATGTTGTAAAATTAATAATTGCATCTTATTTTCTCTACGTTTTCAGCATGTTTTTTACGCTAACTCTGCCCCTTTTATTTTCTTTTACTGCATATTGTACTATTGCATCAAATAGCTTTGCAAGCCATGATTTAAGTTTGCGGACATCCGGCTTAAAGATTAAGCTACTCAATTGTTGAGCTACAGCTTTCAATAGGGAAAAACACTTGTAAAGGCTGATTATTTTGTTGTACTTGGTCTGGATGTGTTGAGAGAATGACATTAAAATATCCCAGTTGATCATTATCCAAATCAACTTACTCTTAAGGTAGCATTTGAAACGATAAACCTTCATCGGTCTTACCAGATGTATCTTTAGTATACTCTTCCAGCATTTAAATATCAGTTCAATTTGCCAACGAAGTTTATACAAGTGATAAATTTCTTCGGCAGTTGCAGTTTGTGTTGATACGTTCGTTACAAACAAATTAAATCGCGTCCATAACTCGTCGTCTTCATTAAGTTTTCCTTTCCGTTTTTTCTTTCGCTTAATTCTACGGCTAACTGCTTCCTCCTCAAGCAAATTAGCAATCAGCCGTACTGGCTGTTTCCCCTCTTTTCCGATGTAAACTTGAATGTCAATATACTTTTCATTTCCTTTTTGTAATCTCTCTATTATTTGCTGATATGTTAGCTCTTTAAAAGCTCCATTTTCTTGTTCATAAATTATTACCTGTGTTTTTAACCGACTCACAAAATATGCGTTGCGCTCCTCAATTGCTTTATAGATGTGAAGCGAATAATAGCCGAGGTCGCGCAAAACTAATTCACCAGCCTTAAGCGATCCATTGGTCTCATTTGCATAATGAACATCAGAAGTTCTTGCCTTGTCGATACATAGCTGATTGATTTTGCCGGAAAGCAAATCATACTCAAATTGCAGTTGTGCACATGCGGCTGTACCATCTCCGTCAAACCCAGGAAATTCTTTTGCCATTTGCGCCGGTAGCTGGAACTCTGTTGAGTCCATTATTCGAATGGCACTGAAAAATTGGCTTAGCCCGGATGAAAGGCTGCAATACCCAATTTGATGCTTAAGATATTGCTCAAATATTGCTTGTACAAAAGCATCCGTTTCCTTATTAAACCGCTTATCAATGGCTTGTTTAGTAATCTGTGTGCCTTCAGCATCATAAAAACTAAAGCTATGCTGTTGAAGGCTGGGCTGATCAATTTGAAGATGATCAAATAGTAGCATTTTTAAGAAACATAATGGCTTCAGCTTTGACTGCCGCTTTAAAAATCCAGATTCTCTGGCCACTTTTTCTATTAGCTCAGAAGAAAGAACCGATTCTAACTTTTGAATTAGACTGGAAACATCACGGTCAAAAGACTTTTGTTTCTTCCTCTAAAAACATTTTCACCTTAAGTTGACGGCTATGGTGAAGAACACCAACAAAGGCGAAAACCCGTATTTAAGCAAAAAGTTGATTATATTCATTCGAATCCTGTCGTAGCCGGTCTTTGCCAATTTCCCGAAGAATACAAATACTCCTCTGCTTCTTTTTATATTAAAGCTGATACCACATGGTCTTTCTTAACTCACTACAATGCATAAACCTTTGTTGGTGAAGAACACCAACAAAGGCGAAGGACATCGAAACGAAACGAATTCAGGTAAAACAGCATCATTAGCTGTTGAACCAGTCAGGAACCCGAACCCTTATTCCGTCAGCCGGTACCAAACGATCAAATGCTGCTCCGAGACGATTTGGCTTGGCATTAGTAGGGTTTAAGGTCCAACCATTTGATAGCGTAACCTTAAAGCCAGCAGTTTCTGATTGTATAATAAAGTTCTCGAAATCGGTTATACTCGTGATTCCGTAATAAGAATTTGAAGGTGTAAAAGCTATCAATGGAAGATCTACATCGTCCACACCGGGTCTTCCCAGTTCATCGCTATGCTTAAGCACCTGCCTGTTTCCTAACAGCGAATTTACCATGGCGCAAACCATATATATCCTTGGTGTAATATTTCCCATTTTACCCCCCTGGCCTCCCTGCGTAAACTCGCGTCTCCGGCGCAGCATTTCTGCCTTCTCCTCCTGCGATGATCCTCGAATCGTTCCTAATGGTCGATGATCTTCACCATTTAGCCGCGCGTCGTACGAGCTCACATAAGGCCAGATGGCGAATAGGTCGTAATCGCCTGTCATAGCATTTAAATAATGATCAGCGGCATGAAGTCGGTGACCAGCCGGATTGGTCATAGCAAGCATAGGTTCGTAGGCCGAGCCATACCGGGGATGGTAATAAACGACTTGACTGCCCTTTTCCTGGATCCATTTCTTTCCATGTTGGCTGTTGTCAAAATATACGCCGTACAGACCCGATGGTTCCCTGATAAGACTGTAATAAAATTGTATACCTGTGGAATGTTGGGCAAAACCATCTAAACGATCAGGTGCTTTTTGCACTACTGTTATGTAGCGTTTTGAAACGAGCCATGCGATTCTGCTTGCGGAGATTTTAAGGGGAGTTGTACTTGCAACCCAACCCTGCCTGTCATGAGCATCAGATAAAGCTTCAATATGACTCTCCCTGTTGAATTGGATACCAGCCCTGCCTTTTTTACTAAGTCTTGGGTCCCTCATAACGAAACCAGCCATTGGACCCCAATCACATGATTTACCATGAATTCGATATCCTTTTGTGTCATAACCTTCCGCCAATAAGGTTAAACAGGTTGGGCCAGTTGCCCGAACTAAAATAATACAGCCCTGTGAAAGGGCAACGTTTAAAAAAGCATTTTTATGAGAGGTAGGCATTCCGATGGTATTATACAGAAAGCCGGCATCGTTAAAAAGCATATTGACTTTAAATAAGGATGATTAACAGAATTAGAATCGGTTATGAGCATAGAATGAGGATTAGTAAATATATTAACTAACCATTAATAATTAATAATTTACAATTTATTTTTTATGAATTCTACCTTGTGTACAATAGCCCGCAGCTCTCGATAGCGTTCCCCTGCTGGTTTAAGTCTTCCGCAGGATGACTTAAACCAAATATGATAACAGGACTGTGTCCGGCAATAGAATTACATAAGTTCCAATTCTATCCTGCCCTTTATAGTAGTACAATAGTCTGTAGCATTGCGATACTTCGGTCTGCTAAGTGCATCAGTCCAATTTATAACAGCGAATGTGATAAAGTGAGGATATTCGTTATCACCAAAACGATAGCGTGGCCATACATTTTTTATCATTTACCAAAGATCAATTATTTAGGTAAGTGCTCTTTAACCCGGTCGCAGACCTGCTGTTATTTATCATTTAAGTGTCGCTGCGCTAACACTTAAACGAGCGAGAGTTATCACCAAATTGATAGCGTGTTCCCATACATTTTTTATCAATTTACCTAAAATCATTTATGGAAGCAAGTGCACTTTAACCCCGGTCGCAGACCTGCTGTTATTTATCATTTAAGTGTGGTTGCGCTAACACTTAAACGAGCGATGGGAACGCTTCATTTAAAAAAGGGCTTTATTCAGCATTTTATGTTTTTGCTAATTCCAGCATTAGCTGGCATTGTCACTTTCTTTGTCTTGAAACAAAGAAAGTAACCAAAGAAAATTCAAGAAAGAAACGATTACATCCCGTTTCTTTCATTGTTCCCTGGTTAAGCGGTAGTGCTACTGTGGCTTCAGCATCTGTTTTTCATGCCTGTTCTGTTTTATCAGATTCCGCACGCAAGCATTTTTACTACGGAACTAAACTAAAACAACGACGTCTTTCCTCCCGACCTCATAGAAAAGGCGTTAAGAAAATTAGCGGGACAGGCGTTAAGAAATGAAATGATGTTACCAGAGTTTGTGGGTGTTCTTTGCATGTAAGTCCTCCAAAAGTTCGATTATATTCTCCCGTTGTAACTATTTCATTTTAGCCTGTTCTGCTAATTTTTAGCCTTTTCTATGGAGTCTTGATTTTTTTGTTTCTGGGATCAAGAAAAAAAGAAAAACAAAACACGATTATCCACTATTGGAGCGCTTCATTTAAAAAAGGGCTTTATTCAGCATTTTATGTTTTTGCTAATTCCAGCATTAGCTGGCATTGTCACTTTCTTTGTCTTGAAACAAAGAAAGTAACCAAAGAAAATTCAAGAAAGGAATGATTACATCCCATTCCTTTCTTTGTTCCTTGATTTAGCGGT
>JAQBNO010000202.1 GCA_028288485.1 Segetibacter sp. | reverse complement strand
ACTTGCCAATAATAGCGTTATGTGTCTTTATGAAGATAGAGCCGGCATTATTTGGATCGGCACCGGAGGTGGAATAAGTCGTTATGATGGCAAATCCTTTCGAAATTTTACAACGAAAGAAGGACTTCCACACAACGACATTACTACTATCATGGAAGACAAAACCGGTAAGTTATGGTTTGGCACAAGGGGCGATGCCTGTTTTTTATGATGGTAAAACATTTACCGTTTTCAAAAACAAAGACGGCAAAGCTAACAATGGAAGTATTTGGTTTGGAGCCCTAGGGCTACGAGTGGAGTGTATCGTTATGATGGAAAGACCATCACGGACTTTAAAAGGAAAGGGGTAAATAATTAGCCGTTCTGCCCGTATGTTCCCCTGCTAAATAAAGCGGTGGGTTGTTCAAGCCTGTTGTTCTAAGAACAACTTTTATCCTTAAGTTCGGGCTGCCCCGCCGAACACCTCGAACAAGGCGTTCACACGCATCCTGTGCGTTGGCTTTATGTTTAAGTTTAACTTGCTAATGACTCTTATTACCTGTTAATGATCTGCTGGTACTATTGGCCGGGCAGAATCGTTTGTTTTTTCTCGATGAACGAACAGAAGTGTCAACACCGCCAGTGAGCAGCATTTTCAACTCATCTTTTTCTTATATTGCCATCAGAACTAAAACTATCATGAAATTTATTTTTATTGCAGCCTGCATAGCTGTATCCCTTACAGCCTGTTCGCAAAAGCCGAAACAAAAAAAAGCTTCTGCCCCTCAAAAAATTCAGCCTGCTAAAAGCAACACTATAGGGCAAGGCACTTATATCTGTTGGCAAAACAGTCTGACAAGCCCGGGAGACATGAGGGCATTAGGCGATATGGTAGTTAAAGGAAATACTTATGGAGGCGATCTTTATGGAAAGGGGACTTATACATACGACCCTTCCAGCCGAATTGTCCGTTTCGCCGGTGGAGGATTTGACCAACGCAAAAATGGTGATGAATGGATTGGCATATTCTATGAAAAGGGAACTGAATTCTTAGACGGTAGTGGAGGAAAAGCCGCCAATACAATGCTCATCATAACCTTATTAAAAGATTGGGAAGGTGGTTTTAAAAAAGCATGGATACAACAGTGCGATTTGAAATAAGATAATAACGGGCCTCGTTCTCCAGGATGTTCCCCTGCTTCTTAGAATGAAGCAGTTGTTCGGGTGTCATGCGCAGGATGACCAGCGAAGGCCGGTATATAGCCAGGCAAAACGGTCGTCATAAAATATTTAAACATAGCAACCAGCCGGTGTAAGAATGGTATCACCGATCCTGGAAATAACAAAGAGCCTTCTGTTGGAGTGTTAAATGATATTAAGAAAAAAGCGGGAAGGAAATAATATTTTAATCTTAATTATAAAATACCTGGTAATATTTGAAAAATCTTCTGACGGACCCACCCGGGCGAGAGTGCCACACTTAGACGGTTGCTTTTCCCGTGGTGATACTATTGATGAAGCAAAAGAAAATGTAAAAATGCTATTGCACTTTATCCTGAGGATTTGAAGGAAGAGGGCAAACCCATTCCTGAACCTAATATTTTAGATGCTGAACTTGTAGCTGTCTAAAGCTCTTTAATAATAAAACGAAATCACAGGACTCCGCAAAACTGTAGAGCAAGGGGTATTGGATGCATGACCCGGTTCAAATGTAAGCCTTACACTGCTATATGACCCCAACCTAATGCCGCCGGTATTAATAAAAGCCCGCCAGGCATTAGGCAAAGGCGTAGACCTGTGCTACCGCTCGAACCCTTTCAATAAACGAAACCAAGCAAACAGCGTTTTTGTTTGAGCTGTATTACGCTTATACGCGTACGATGTTTGGAGAAGGGAAGACAAAAGCAAAAAGAAAAAAATAGATTGATCCATAAGAGCACGGCGTTATAGCGGAAATAAAAGTGGTTACTAACGCCTCCGGGGGAGTTAATTGAAACAGCTTGCTCGAAATTCGTTACCTAAAACTTAACAACTACATTTTGGTGTTTCACTCTAATTTACCTTCTTTCGCCGCAGATTAACTCTCTTTGAAATCTTACTTTAAATGGCAACAACTGGTAATAGCGGTGTTGGCAGCACTATGCTCCGCACTTTCGAAGTAATAAGACTCAAAAAAGCAGAAATATATTCAATATATTTTTTTGCTGCTATGTATGGGCTTTTGCAATTAAGCATTCCTCTTGGCATACAAATGATTGTAAACTTTATACAGGCATATACCTTTAGCACCAGCTTGTGGGTACTTATTGGCCTGGTTTTGCTCGGTGTGCTTTTTAGCGGCGCTTTGCAGGTTACCCAAATGCGTATTATTGAACGTGTTAATCAAAAAATATTTTCACGTTATGCAATTGAATTTGCCTATCGAATTCCGCGCTTTGATATGAAAGGCGTAGACGATTATTACCTGCCCGAATTGGTAAACCGTTTCTTTGATACAGTAAGTGTACAAAAAGGCCTTGGAAAGCTATTGATTGACATTCCAATGGCCTCCATTCAAATTTTATTTGGTATTATTCTTCTTTCCTTATACAGCCAGGTATTTATCCTGTTTGGAATTGTATTGCTTTTAGTCCTCACCCTTATCATCTACTTTACGAGCAAACGGGGTATTGAAACAAATGAAGAAGAGAGTAACTATAAATACGCTGTTGCGGGGTGGCTTGAAGAGATGGCCAGAACTTTTAAAACTTTTAAATTTAGTATTGATGCCAATATTCATTTGAAGCATAGTGATAAATTGGTATCAAAGTACCTGGATGCAAGAACAAACCACTTTAAAGTTCTGCTTTCACAGTATTGGGCGCTGATTGGGTTTAAACTGCTAATAACAGGTACCATGCTGATCGTAGGAGCAATACTTGCCGTAAATAACCAACTTAATATTGGGCAGTTTGTAGCCGCAGAAATTGTGATAATAATGATAATGGCATCAGTGGAGAAATTTATTTATAGCCTTGATACCGTTTATGATTTATTTACAAGTGTTGATAAATTAAATAAAGTATTGGATAAACCGCTCGAAACAGACGGTGTTATTCCATTCGAGTCGGGAAACAAAGGTGTTGAAGTGAAAGTGAAAGATCTCTCTTTCAGTTTTGGAGATAAAAATAACGTATTAAAAAATGTTTCGTTTCACATTCCTGCCGGTAGTAAGGTTTGTATAATGGGGCACGAAGGGGCGGGAAAAAGCATATTGCTTAGAATACTTACAGGTGCTTACAATGACTATTCTGGTTCGGTTTTATTAAATGACATTCCTATAAATAATTACAATCTCAGGTCACTCCATCAACACACCGGTATGATATTAAATGATCAGGATATATTTAATGGAACCGTACTTAATAATATCACATTGGGCAACCCCGATATTTCGTTACAAAATATTACAAAGCTTGCTGCCATTACACAGTTTGACCAGTACGTACCTAAACTTAAAGATGGCTACAACACTATTTTAGATGTGGCAGGTAACCGGCTTAGTAAATCAGCTTCAAATAAAATATTATTAATGCGGGCTCTCATTCACCAGCCGCACCTGCTATTATTTGAAAATCCGTGGAGCGGATTGAGTAAAGACAGCCGAAGCAGAATAGAGGAATATATTCTGAATGAACTTGTAACCACCACAGTTTTGGTAGCAACAAATGATGTTTCTTTTGCCGTTAAATGCGACCAGGTGATAGTTATGCAGGAGGGCACAGTGCGTGCAATAGGAAAAGCAAACGAAGTTCTTCACTTCTTAAATTAAAAGTATGCTGGTATTACATGAAAGAATTGAAAAGGAAACCGGATACAAACTGGAGAGCACTGCAAAAATTTACAATAGTGGTCATCAAGGAAAGTTAAAGATGTGGATCCTGATATTTATTGGGCTGCTTGTGCTTATTTTATTTCTGCCGTGGACTCAAAATATTCGTGCTATGGGCACTGTTACAACCTTATACCAGGATCAGCGTCCACAACAACTTAATGCAATTATACCAGGTAAAATAGTGAAGTGGTATGTAAAAGAAGGTGACTATGTAAATAAGGGCGATACTCTAATTATGCTTGCTAATGTAAAAGACGATTACCTCGATCCCCGACTTGTACAAAGAACCCAGGAACAGTTGGACGCTAAACAGCAAAAAATTGACTTTTACGGAGAGAAAGTAACAGCTACAGGTGGGCAGATAAATGCAATGGAAGCAACAAGGGAGTTGAAAATAAATTCTTTGCGCAACAAAATTGAACAATTGAAACGCAAGATAGTAAGTGACTCTGCTGAATGGCGTGCTGCAGTTATAGATAGAAACATAGCGACAGTGCAGTATGAAAGGGCAAGCAGTATGCATAATGAAGGCATTATATCGTTGGTGGATTTTGAAAGAAGAACAGCTTCTTACCAAAAAGCTCTTGCTGCTGAAACAGAAAAATTAAATAAATACCAGAATACAAGGCAGGATTTGATAATATCACAAATCGATATTAATAGTGTTCAACAGGAAACGGCAGAAAAGGTTTTAAAAGCAAGAGGCGAGCAGGCATCTGCACAAAGTGAAATGGCAGGCACGACCGCTGAAGTTGCCAAACTCGAAAACCAGGTTGCAAACTATACAATTCGTGGGTCGCAGTTGTGGTTGATTGCCCCACAAGACGGACAGGTGGTTAATGCTGTAAAAGCAGGTTTAAATGAAATTGTGAAGGAAGGGGAAATGATTGTGCAGGTTATACCAACAAAAGTAAATTATGCTGTTGAAATTTTTGTTAAGCCAAACGATCTTGTGTTGGTAGATACAGGACAGAAAGTCCGCTTCATTTTTGATGGCTTTCCTGCAGTTGTTTTTTCAGGATGGCCTGAAGCAAGCTATGGTTCATTCGGAGGAAAGATAATTGCGGTAGAAACGAACCGTAATATTAACGGACTTTTCAGGATGTTGGTTACTGAAGATAAAAGTGACAGACCCTGGCCGAAAGATCTGAAATTAGGTACCGGTGCAAGTGGATTTGCGCTGCTAAAAGACGTGCCTTTGTGGTACGAATTATGGAGAAATATTAATGGGTTTCCGGCTGATTATTATAAACCTACCGGTAACACGAAAGCAGAGAAAAAATAAGCATAAGTAAAACGGTTAGCAGGAGCCCACCAGATATTAAAGAGGTTAGAGATGGTATACTGTACAAGGGGTAAAAAAGTGCGCTGGTCTTTTTTTGGCGTGCCCGGTTTTTTGGGGAGCCAACTGAGTTACTACTATGAAACGGCCGTTGCGTCGCACTCTTTTACAATTTTCCCCTTACTCAGCAAAAATTGAAAAGTCACTAATTTATTCATTGCTAAGTATAATTTATTAGTTGCAGTTGAAGACCAGATAGCTATCGGGGGCGACACAAGAGTAAAACAAGAGTAAGACAAGAGTATAACAAGAGTAAAACAAAAGTAACACAAAACCCCGGTCCGTACCGGCACCGGCCCACCTAAAGGGGCTTTGAAGCCAGACAAAATGAACCTGCTGATTTTTTTGTTGCAGTACAAGAGAGTGACACAACGATGCTTAATAGAAATTCTGCTGCCGGTAACAAAAAAAGAACCATGTTCATCAATAGAATGTTTAATTGAAATAAGAATGTTGGCACCAAAAAAAATATCATCGGTTTTAGTTAGGTTGTTAGTTTGCGCGGTCGTGCTTATTTGCATGATATTTTCTACACAGGCCAGGGCACAGCAGCATATTCTTACCCTGGATGAAGTTTTAGACATTGTAAGAAAATATCATCCGGTAGCACGGCAGGCTAATCTTTTAGTTGATAGTGCAGAAGCCAACAGGCTCGCTGCAAGAGGAGCATTCGACCCTGCATTTTATGTGTCGAGCCAGCAGAAAACTTTTGATGGTAAGAATTATTACTTCTATACAAATCCTGAATTGAAAATACCTACATGGTACGGTATAGATTTTAAAGCAGGAATTGAAGACAACGGTGGTGACCGTTTAACACGTGAAGCTACCGCAGGCAGAACAAGTTATGTAGGGGTAAGTTTGCCGGTATTAAAAAATTTGCTTACCGACAGAAGACGGACAACAGTTGAACAGGCAAAAATTATTGTAAAACAAAGCAAAGCTGCAAGGCTGGATGAATTAAATAACCTGTTGTATGAGGCCACATCTGCGTACTGGAATTGGGTGCGTGAATACCAGGTTTACAATGTTTTTGCAGATGTAGTAGCAATTAACCAGGCCCGGTTAGACCTTGTGAGACGCTCCTTTTTAGGTGGGGACCGTGCTGCCATTGATACAGTTGAGGCTTTAACCCAATTGCAAAATTTTCAATTTTTGGCAACTGAAGCGCAGTACCGTTGGTTAGCATCCGGGCTGGAACTGTCAAATTTTTTATGGCTATCGAACCAGCAGCCATTTCAATTACCCACAAACATAATTCCTGATACAGCATGGAATTTGGTGAACATTACTCAATATCCGGTTCCTTTACTTGAAGATCTTCTGACGGGTGCAAAACTTAATCATCCTAAAATTCAAACGCTCAACCGTAAAATTGAAGTACTTGAATCTGAACGAAGGCTTAAGTTTCAAAGCCTGTTGCCTGCGCTCAATTTTAATTACAACTTCTTAAGCAAAGGTTATCAACCCTGGAAAGGAGTTGGGCAAAATGTTTTTGAAAACAATTATAAATATGGAATTGAGTTTGGCTTACCACTGTTCTTAAGCCAGGGAAGAGGAGAGTATAGGGGAGCTAAAATAAAAATTCAGACTACAGATTTACAAAGAGACCAGGTGACTCTTGAAATAGAAAATAAAGTAAGGGATTACTTTAACCAGTTGCTTACGCTAAGGCAGCAGGTAAAAATATATGAGGATGCTTATAACAACTATGTTAGATTATTAAGAGCTGAAGAAATAAAATTTTCAATTGGTGAAAGCAGTTTATTTTTATTGAACAGCCGGGAAAATAAAGTGCTGGAAACACGACAAAAACTACTTGAACTAAAAACAAAATTCTTTAAA
This sequence comes from Segetibacter sp., assembly GCA_028288485.1. Classification (GTDB taxonomy): domain Bacteria; phylum Bacteroidota; class Bacteroidia; order Chitinophagales; family Chitinophagaceae; genus Segetibacter. Next base: position 52 of record JAQBNO010000202.1, on the reverse strand, counting down.
TCAGTTATTGCAGTGCAATGGGCAGCGGGGAATTTGCAGTAACATAATACCC
>JAQBNO010000157.1 GCA_028288485.1 Segetibacter sp. | reverse complement strand
GGAAAGTTTTTATAGAGCCAATCGTGAAACAATAATTTAATTGCACCATTTAAGCGAATGAATGTATAAGCTGAAAATTTCGCCCCGGCTTCGCTTGCTGCTTTTAGTATATCGTGCATTTCATGATCATTCAATCCCGGTATCATAGGACCAAGCATTACGCCCATCCGTACGCCTGCTTTGCTCATTTCTTCTATCAGTCGCAAACGTTGTTTGCCTGTTGTTGTCCTTGGTTCCATTACCCGCCGCAGGTCTTCATTAAACGATGTGATCGATACAAGCACAGATACTAAATTCCTCTTTGCCATTTCTGCAAGCAGGTCTTTGTCGCGCAGCATTCCTGCATTTTTGGTGATCATTCCTACAGGCTGGTTAAATTCATTACACACTTCCAGCAAACCTCTTGTAAGCCTGAACTTTTGTTCGGCAGGCTGATAACAATCGGTGTTACCACTTAAGCCCAGTGGTACACATTCCCACCTGGGGTTCATTAAGAACTTTCTAAGCAAATCAGGGGCGTTTTGCTTTACGATGATCTTTCGTTCAAAGTCAAGTCCTGCACTGTATCCCCAGTATTCAAAAGAGTTTCGGGCATAACAATAAATGCAGCCATGCTCGCAACCCTGGTACGGATTCATACTATAAAACATACCTACATCGGGACTTTCTACTTTGTTTACAATGCCTTTGGCATTATCCACCAAATATTGTGTGGCTTCGTTTTTTTCCGTCCAGTCGTCGATGCCTTCTACATGTTCTTTTACACGTTCGTTCTTTAAAAACTTGTTCCTCGTATTTATTTGAGAACCCCGCCCTTTTATATATTGATTTACCTGCTCCTCATTATTCTCTTTCATAATGCTACCAACCCCTGGAGGGGAGTTTAGCCCCAGCCCTAAAGGGAGTATTTAAATTTTTAAAAATTATATTTTAACCCTCTTTCCCGGCCGCACCTTCGTACTTTAAGGGTACCGAAAAGATTATCAGTACAAGTGTGCGACGCAAGGATGTTTAATAGCAGCACTTCGGCTTAGTACATTCATATTCCTCTAAAGCCTCACTGCTACTACCTCGTTCTAAGTTTCCCAAACATCCCACAAATCCTAATCCCCAAAATCCTGGTTCAAAACAACACTCCCTGCCTGGTTACGACCGGCATGTTTAAAAATTCGAAACGTTTTACAGGTTGATATGATTTTGCACCTTCCGGACGCCGTAACAGTACCATGCTATTTGCTATGAACCGCCCGGTGAAGTGCCTGTTACTGTATTCGAGCCAGCCTTTCTCGAACTGCCACGGCAACAACTGCCTTGCAATTGTAAGGTGGGGCTCTTCGATGAAATAAGGCTTTTGTTCCTTCGTTTTCAATAACTGCTGCGCCGTTTTTAAATGCTTTATCAACAGCCTGGTAGCGACTTTGGTATCTACATTTATGTAAATAGTATGCGACGGAAAACTACCAAAATCTTTCAGCTCAACTTTAAAGGCAGGCATTGCCATACCAATCATCTTAAGGCGGTTGCAAATACGCTCCTCCATCATTTGTAACTGGCTAAACCTTGCTACAGTGATCTGTGGCTTACCAAAAGCAGCGGAAGGTGCCTCATACTTTTCAGCAAATTCCTTTTTAAATTGCATCACCTTATTCAACAACTCTTCATGCGGCTGGAGCACCAGTAAATACTCGCATATACGGTAGCCTGGAAGAGCTAACATTTCGTCTTTCATAAGTCTTTATATAATTAATTGAATAAATTATCTTCCTGCGATTGCGGCTGTAACCGGAAAACATTTACCGTCTTATAGTTATCGTATTGATCACTTCTTCTAAGCAAGACAAGTTGCTCAACTAAAAATGTTTCATGAAACATCTGTTGTGAATAGTGCATTAATACTTTACGGCGAATCGCTTCAGGCAGTGTTGGTGAAATAGACAGATAAGGCGTTTTAATAAGATTAGCAGGCGGACAAGCATTTGAACGCACATAATTATCTATCACCCTTAATTCGTGTGCAAGCTGCTGAAAAGGCTTTGGATTCTGAACACGCAGGTAAACCATACCTGGAGGGAATCCGCTATAATTATTCAGCGCCACCTTAAAGCATTGCTTGCTGCTGCAAATGCGACCTATCCACCGGATGATCGTTTCTTCCATCGGTTCCGTAGCCTGGAAATCGGCAATGCTAATGTGGGGTTTGGAGTTTGTAGCGAGCTTTTCGCCATACTGATCATAAAAATTTTGCTTCTCCTGGTTGATCTTATTACTAACGGTAGCATCAGGATGCGCTACCAGTAAATATTCAATGATCCCCTCCTTAAAAAACGATTTCGTAGACAGCGATACTAACCCTGTTTCCATGATTTTAATTTTTTGTGATAATAAAATTAGTATAATTTTACTAAATAATTTAGCATAATAAAAATTTTTAAATATGGAAGGGGAAATACATGGTGCATCATACCGCGGCACAAAAGATTTTACACAACACGATGTTCATCGTGCTAACGCCACCGGCTTTAGCACGCCTGCAGATGAATACATGGAAAGGGGCATCGACTTAAACGAGCAACTCATTAAAAACAAGCCGGCTACTTTCTTTTTTAGAATGAATGGAGACTCTATGGAAGGTGCAGGGATTTTTAGCGGCGATGTTCTTATAGTTGACAGAAGTATTACGAACGTAAATGGAAAAGTGATAGTGGCTGTTTTAAACGGAGAAATGCTTGTTCGCCGCCTCGATAAATCTTTTAATAAAATCAGGCTGGTACCTGAAACAACAAAGCTGGCAGTTATTGATGTGGATCCCTTTTCGGAGTTTTCGGTTTGGGGAGTGGTAACGTATGTAATACATGCGCCCTGAAACCCCTACCCCTGGGGTAATATTAAAGCGAGTAGAAAAAACATTTATAAATACGGTGACCCTGCTTTAGGGGTTGGGTCTAAACCGCCTTTCAAGGGTTTAAAGGCTATGAAAGCTATAATAGATTGCAACAACTTTTACTGTTCGTGCGAAAGATTATTTAAGCCACGACTTAAAAATACACCGGTAGTTGTTTTAAGCAATAACGATGGCTGTATCATTTCCAGGAGCGACGAGGCCAAAAAGCTGGGGATAAAAATGGCCGCCCCCTACTTTATGGTAAAGCCGTTTTTGGAAAAACACGGGGTACAGGTATTTTCGTCGAACTATGCGTTGTACGGGGACTTAAGTAAACGGGTAATGGAAACGGTTGCTACTATTCTTCCTCAAAATTGCATTGAAGTATATTCGGTAGATGAAGCCTTTCTCGACCTTGGTCACGTAGCTGCAAAGGAGTTACATAGGGTTGTACAACAGATTAAAGAAACGGTAGAACTGTGGACCGGCATTGCGGTATCGATAGGTGTAGCTCCCACAAAAACATTGGCAAAAATTGCTAACCATCTTGCTAAAGACAACAAAGAAAAAAGCAATTGCATGCTTGTGTTAGATACACCCGGAAGAATTGCAGCCGCCCTGAAAAGAACACCCGTAGAGGAGATCTGGGGAGTAGGAAGGCAGTCGGCAGCTAAGCTGGAAAAGCTGGACGTTAAAACGGCATACGACCTAAAGCTGATGCCTGAAGAATGGATGCGGCAAAACTTAGGAGGTGTTGTGGGCGTAAGGCTTTTACATGAATTACAGGGAAAACCGTCGATTGGAATAGACGAGCAGTTATCAATTAAAAAAATGGTTTCATGCACACGCAGATTTGGCCATGCGTTAACCGAATTACAGCCTATTAAGGAAGCAGTAGCAACTTATGCAAGCAGGGCAGCAGAAAAACTACGAAGACAATACGCTGCAGCCAAAGTAATGAGCGTATTTGTTATTCCTAAAGAATTAAAAAGAGGTTCAATTTATAAACCTCTCGAGCCGGTTACAACTCATATTAAGCTACCCGTTCCCACCTCCATTACTAATGAACTAATAAAACATGCACTTGTTTTAACGGAACAATTATTTGAAGAAGGAACAACTTACGAAAAGGCCGGCGTAATATTTACTGAACTCGTTCCTGACAGTTCTTTACAGGGAAACTTCTTTGCGCCCCAGGCAAAATATGAACAACGTAATTTAATGAGCATGGTAGATAATGTTAACTTCAGCATGCGAAACGAAAAAGTAAAGTTTGCATCTGCCGGTACTAAGAAGCTGTGGAAAATGAAACAGGAACTGTTAAGTAAACGATATACTACAAGGTGGGGAGAATTGCGGGAGATCAATTGAGTATGCCTCACATTATTTTTAAGAAAATCAATGACCTGCTTTTGCTATTGCGTCTTATTTCCCGGGCAGCGTAAATAAGTGCCTGACTTTGCAAGTGTGGAGGAAAAAGTGTGGCTGCCTAAAGGCATTGTTTTTGTGTCGTAACCCTTTAAAAAAACGATTATGCAAGAACAATCTTTCCAATTATTATTAAACGGTGTTCCGTACATTGTTAAAGCAACGCCTTTTGAATTTAATACAGACACCCGTTTTACAGTAAGCTATAATGGCAGCGACGATTTTGTTTTTACCTACGACAGAACTATAGGACACTATGTAGCAATTGGCGATGATTCCGAAATCATACCGGCAGACCTGGAAGTTGCTATAGCGGAGCGATTGTACACGCTGGCCTAAAATTAAATGCGATACATTGGTTCAAACAACAAATAAGTAAAAATTAAAAGCGCCCTGTGGCGCTTTTAATTTTATGACCAATTTCGGTGATAAAATGCCACATCAAACTTGAAAGACGATTAATCGTTGACCTTTCACTTTTGACGTTGCACAACATTCTATTTATCCTTTTTGGGCTTCTGGAAGGTGAGCAATAACACCGGAAGCAATGTTAAGTTTGTTATTGTGCCTGTAACAAGGGTTAAAGAGGTAAGCCATCCGAGGGCTTTGGTTCCGCCAAAGCCGCTAAAGCAAAAAATGATAAATCCTGCAATAAGCACCAGCGACGTGTAAATAATGCTGATACCTGTATGTCGGATAGTTTCTACAATAGTAGGCTGTACTTCGTTATTAAAATTTCGCAGTTCCTGTTTATAATTGACCAGGAACCGGATGGTAACATCTATGGCAATTCCAAGTGCCACGCTAAATATCAACACGGTTGACGGCTTCAGTGAAATACCCACCCATCCCATTACTCCTGCCGTTATAACCAACGGCACCACGTTTGGAATAAGTGAACACAACAATATTTTAAATGACCGGAACAGGTATAACATGCAAAGGGCAATTAATAAAAACGCATAAAGAATGCTTTCTTTTAATCCATTAATTATAAACCTGCTGCCTTCCAGAAAAGTTACACTTGCACCTGTAAACTGTACATCGTAGGATGCCGTATCAAAAATCTGGTTTGCTTGCTTTTGCAAAGTATTAAGAATTATGGGCAGCCTTACACTTCCCACATCTTTCATGTTTACACTGATGCGGGTATATCGTTTTGATGTATCAATGAAGCCATTTAAGAGCTTAGCCATTCCTGTCTTGGATGTTCCATCATCTTTAGCTTTAAGATAAGGTGCCAAAAAAGCCATGTCAAATTCCGACGGAGCAGCATAACTCATACTGTCGTTATCATAATAAGCCTGCTTGGCAAATTTCAAACCTTCCACTACCGTTAGCGGTCGGCTCATGTTTGAGTCTGCTGCAATCGCAGAGGAAAACTCATCGATGCGTTCAAAGGTTTTTAAAGAACTGGTAACGCCTTTTTTCTTTTTTGTGTCAACCACAATTTCAAGTGGCATAACTCCTTTAAAATTGCTTTCAAACCATTTTAGGTCAGTATAAATTCTATCGGTTTTGGGAAGGTCATCCACAATAAATGCTTCACTTTTTATACGAAAGATGCCGGCAATAGCAACGATGGTAGCTACGATTGTAATGCTGTAGATCCATTTCTGGTTATGAATTGTCCACTTTTCCAACTGTTGCAGCAGACCAACCAATAAACGGTTATCGAGGTATTTTAATTCATGGGCCTTGGGTGGAGAAAGGTAGCTTAGAACAGGGGGAATAAAAATGAGCGAAATAATAAACAGGAGCATAATATTTATTCCTGCAACAACGCCGAATTCTTTTAATAAGGCACTTCGTGTTAAGGCAAACACTGCAAAACCAATGGCAGCAGCAATATTGCAAAATAGCGTTACAATTCCCATACGACCGACCATAGTAATTAAGGCCTGCTGCTTATCATTGGTTTCCACAAAAGCCGCATGATATTTATTGAGAAAGTAAATACAATTAGGAATACCAATTACTACTAGCAAAGGTGGAATTAAGGCCGTAAGCAGTGTTATTTTATAACCTAACAACACCATGATTCCCATGCTCCATATCACCCCCATAATTACAACCAGCAAACTCATTATTACCGCGCTGCCCGACCTGAAGAAAAGCAACAAGGTGATGGCGGAAAGAACAAGCGAGCCAATAAGAAACCATTTCATTTCAGATTTAATCAAATCTCCTACAGCAGTTCGTATAAAAGGCAAACCACTTGTATGAACTTGCAAACTTGTTTCCTTTTCAAATTTATCAACCTGCAGAAGGATGTCAGCAACTAACCGTGTCCGGTATTTACTATTAATTAGTTCTTTACTTACGTTAACTCCCGTTAAATAAGAATGGGTTGCACCATTGTACAAGAGACCTCTATAAAAAGGCAGGTTTTCGAATAATGCCCTGCTACTATCGAGTTGTTGTTGCGAAGTAATTATTGCAGGAAAGAGCTTTACCGGAATGAGCTTTGAAGTTGTATCATTTTTTACAAGCATTACAGCTTCAGGAACGCTTAATACATTTTCAACTCCTTTAACAGCTTTAAGATTATTGTGCAGGTTTATAAGGGCGGTAAAATTTTTTGCTGTATAAAAATTTTCAGACTGAATACCTATGACAACTAATCCCCCGTTATCTCCGAACTTTTGTTTAAAGGATTCGAACTGAACATACTTTTCATTGTCGGTTGGAATAGCCCTTGTAAAATCGTAACTCAACTGCACTTTACTGGCAAAAAAAGCCATTATACCCGTCGACACAAATAACAGAAGCAGCAGGAAAAACCGGAATTTCAAGATCGATTTGCCAAGGCTAAACCACATACATCAAATTGGTTAAATGGTACTTTAATGCTACAAAGAAAAGCAATACAATGGTGACTGCTTCAAATTGATAAATTATACCTGATAAGCAGTTTCCCGAAAGATGGCATTAAACGAGCCCGACGACAACCTGGTGATTTTCTTGTTGCAGCACAAGAGTCGAACCCTTCGACAAACTCAGGGTAAAAACTGCCAGGTTCAATAATGATTTACAGTACAAGCGAGCGTGGCAACGATTTTTAATAGAAATTCTTCAGCCCGGGCAAAAATAAAAATTCTTATTAACGCCGGTTCAACTAAAAAACAGCTCCTCATGAAACGTCAAAAAGTGAAACGTAATAACAACTTTCTCATTTTTGACTTTTTACGTTTCACCTTTGACACGGCCTTATGCCTGAACTTTCTCAGTACAACTCGCCCTGCTGGTACAAATCGAATAGGCAGGCAACCAGGTTAAACGTAAAATGAAAAACAATCCCGTACCATAAGGTATTGTACTTTCTGCGCAGATTACCGATAAAGAAACCAAAAGGAATTAACCACACAAGCGAGATTAAACTGAGGTGCATTATACCAAATAGAAATGCCGTTACTACAACCACTAACCTTTCATCGAGGAAATTAGAACAGTAATGATACATGATGCCGCGAAAAGAAAGCTCTTCAAAAACGGCAGGCATAAGTGCGATGGAATAAATCATAATCAGCGTTGGAAAGGAATACAATTTATACGCCGCGTAATAATTTATTTCGTTATGAAAAAACTTGATATTTAATTCCTGCACGGTAAAGCTCACAGTAAGAGAAGCCGCTGAAGCAATAACAATAACGCCTGCCAGGAGAATCCATTTAAAATTATTGAACTGCAGTACAGGCTTTATATCCTTCCAGTTTAACAGGGTAAACATCAGCGTAACTGCTGCCAGCACAATTTCAACCCAGAACATTTGGTCGTAACTGCTAAAGGACGGACTGTATTTTACGATCAGGCATACGAACAGGTAAATAAAGTAGAAAACGAAAATATTTCTTAAATGAACATTGTTGAAAATGTTGATTGTGATAGCTTCCGGACTTAGGTAAGCACCGCAGTTATGACAATAGCGGTGTTCAGCTTGTACCGCAACCTCACATTCGTCGCATTTCACATGTATGTCATGTTCTTCGGGCAAATTGTTACAATTTAAATTCTTCTTCTAAAATATCTGCATGAAACGCTCCCTTTACCCCCTGGAGGAGAAAGTAAATTAAAACGAGTTGTATAATAAACAAATAGACCGCCCCTAAGGTTGAAGACAATGAAGTAATCTCGGCCCAGGTATTGATTGCAACAAAAGTGAGCATAACGATCAGGCTGATAAGCAAAGATGTAAAGGGTTTTTGCAAAGACCAGGTGCCAAGACCGGCATAAATTAGCCCCAACAAAACCATGACAAATCCCTTTATTACGGTTTCTTTCCAGTCGGAAAAAAGGTAGAATATACCCAACATGCTAAATCCGGCTAAAAGATACAAAGCATTTCGCGCTTGTGCGATTTTTACAAAGCACCTTTTTTGGAGATTAATTCTTTCTTGCAGACGGTAATTATACAAGGCAAGCCTTTCTTTATTTGGATGAACAGGATAACCGCAGTTAGTGCAGAAACTATAATCGAAGTGGTTTATGAAACGACAATGGCTGCACGAAACCGGAAGCTTATCAATACAAACCCGAAAAGGTAAAAGAGTACTTTTTTGCGAGGCAGAACCAGCATTAAAGGCGGGAAAAGAATCGGGTAACAGCATGTATTGCAACTTATGAAATAATTTACAAAAAAAAGGCCTCCCTGTTGGAAGGCTTTGCGGATTTTTACAATCTATTTCACCAGTGCAATATTTCTCTTTACCATTTCATTCCTGTTCGCCAAGTCCCATGCAGTATAAAAAACCAGTTTTACCCTTTTCGACATCAGGTCGAAGTTAATCTTATCCACTGTATCAGTCGGACGATGGTAATCGGGATGCGTTCCGTTGAAGTAAAATATAACCGGAACCCCATTTTTAGCAAAGTTGTAATGGTCGGAACGATAATAGTAACGATTTACGTCTTTTAAATCGTTGAACCTCCGGTCGAGTTCCATGTTTAAATAATTCTTATTGACAGAGTCGGTGACAGTTTTTAAATCGGTGCTCAGTTTGTCATCTCCAATTATATAAACATAATTAGATGAGTCGCCTTTGTAGTTTGGGTCAACGCGACCGACCATGTCGATGTTAAGATTGACGGATGTTTTTGCAAGTGGGTATGATGGGTAATCTGTATAGAACTCAGAACCCAGTAATCCCTTTTCTTCGCCGGAAACAGTCATAAATACGATGCTGCGCCTCGGGCTATTCCCTTCATTTTTTGCTCTTGCAAAAGCTTCTGCAATTTGCAATACACCTGTAGTACCCGAGCCATCATCGTCGGCTCCATAGTAAATATCCTTACCCTTTTTACCAAGATGATCATAGTGGCTGGTTATGATTACGTATTCATCCTTCTTATCCGTTCCGGGCAGAAGTGCCAGAACGTTACTGCTTTGTAATAATAACGTTCTTTTATTGATAGTAAACTGAGCATTAGATTTATAAACTCCTAACGGCACATTTTTAATACTCTCCAGTAATTGTTTAGGATTTAGCCCAAGCAGTTCATGGGCAACATCGCTCGATACGCTGATTACAGGAAGCGGGTCGGTGGGTGGCTTTTTTAAATACATCCTGCCTTTTGTTTCCGAAACAGTTTTCCTGGGAAAACCGGAAGTCATTACAAAGATGCCTTTAACACCAAGCGCTTTAGCCTTTTCCACTTTTGCCGTTGTACTTAAAGGATTTTTTCCATCTGTAGGTGCAGCTGTAGATGGACCTCCTTCCAATATTAAAACCCATTTTCCTTTAACATCCAGTTCCTTATAATCGTTATGAACAGAGTCGACGATACCATATGAAGCCAAAACGATCTCCTTTACTTCGAAAGTACCATTGACAGCAGAAGCAATGTTTAAGTAAAATGATTCATCTAATTTGTACGGCCTGGCATTTACTTTCAGGATTGCTTCAACTAACGAATCCTGGTAGATGGGAAACTGCATTTGGTAGCCCCCGGTTGTACCGGGCAGTAACCCCAGTTTTTGAAAAAAACTTTCGATATAGAGAGCCGCTCTCTTTTGACCTGCACTTGCCGTTTCGCGACCTTCCATTTCCGGACCTGCTATTACCGAAAGCTTTTCTTTTAAACTGCCGGCAGTAATGATTTGAGCGTATTTGTTTGGAAAATCAATGGGTAAACCTTTCTGTTTTTGTGCAAAAGCAGGAATCGCTGTTATTAACATAACAGGCAATATAAATTTCTTCATAAGTTTTGTTTACGAACAGGCGATTTTGTTTACTCTGCCCTCATGTCTTCCGCCTTCAAAAGAAGTATTTAAAAAAGTATCTATTATGTCTAAAGCACTGTTCAAACTAACAAACCGGGCAGGCAGGCAAAGCATATTGGCATTGTTGTGTTTACGGGCAAGTTCAGCAATTTCTTTTTGCCAGCACAAAGCCGCCCTGATGCCCTGGTGTTTGTTAGCAGTAATTGCCACGCCATTGGCACTGCCGCAAATCAATATTCCACACGCAGTTTCATCTTTTTCAACACTATTTGCGGTAGGGTGAGCAAAGTCAGGATAATCAACGGAGTTTTCAGAATAGGTTCCAAAATCGGACACCTGGTAACCCAGCTCGTTTAAATGCCTTACTACCGCCGTTTTGTATTCAAAACCTGCATGATCTGCACCTACGGCTATAGGTTTGGAACGGTCAAATTGCAAACTCATAATAAATTGTTTATAGAAATTGTTGCAGCAAAAATACAGTATGCTTTATCAACTCCATTCTTCGTTATCCTTCTTTATCATTTCTTTGTAGGCGCGTTTAGAAACGACAATACTTAACTGGTATAATAAAAACAAGGGAACAAATACCAGCATTTGGCTGCTCCAGTCAGGGCTGGGAGTTATAACTGCAGCAATCACCAAAATTACGACGATGGCGTATTTGCGCGATGCGGCGAGGAATTCGGGAGTTATTAACCCGATTTTCGTGAGAACATAAGCCAGTACCGGTAACTCGAAGGCAATACCGCAGCCTAAAATAATGTTTACCAGGTTATCAAGGTAATCGTTTAGCGTTGGCTTGGTTTCGAGCAAATGTGTAGTACCCAGGCTATAATTTGAAAGAAAATTAAAAGTGAATGGTGCCAGTAAGAAATAACCAAATGAGGCGCCCATAAAAAAGAAGAAAGACACATAAAAGATACTTCCCCGTGTACTCTTCAATTCCGACGGTTTTAATGCCGGCTGAATAAACCTCCATAGCTCGAGGAAAATATAGGGAAAGGCGGCGATGAAACCACCTACAAAAGCGATGGTAATGCTGCTCATAAACTGGCTGCTGAATTCGATCGCCTGCAGCTTAATATTTATAGCCGGCATACACAGGGCGTCTCCCAAACGAATGTAATGACTAAACTGGCAGAGTAACCGGTAACTGATAAAGTCGTTCTGAAGCGGCCCGGCTATTACCCGCTCAAAAACCCAGTCCATCTTAATAAAAATAAAAATAGCGAGAAATATAACAGCAAGCAGTGAACGTACAATATGCCACCTGAGTGCTTCAAGGTGGTCCACAAAAGTCATTTCCTCTCCGTCGTCCCCTATTTTTTTAAAAATGCTCGTCGCCATGAAATATTTAAGTACTGGTTTTTATTGAATGCCGCAAAGTTAACAGTAATGGTGAATAGTGAAATTAATAAATCATGTGTGTGCGGCACCGATTATTTTTAAATATACTCTAAAGTTGCAGTTTTAGATTTTTTTGGAGCAGGGGGAAGTGCTTCTATCAGGCTTTCGTTGCGTCGCACTCTTGTGCAGTTGCGCCAGGGCAACAGCTAAACAATAGAAAAACGTCTGCGTTCGAATAAGGCTTCATCCGCATCAATCGAGAGGGTGAAGGCTTAGAACTGGTTCACTGTGTTTTAGTTTATAAAAGAATCAAAAGTACAAGTGTGCGACGCAACGGCTGTTGAAGAGAGTTCGATTGTCGGGTTCAAAAAACCTGACACATAACAAACAAAAAAGCCGGCATTCAGCCGGCTTCAATAATTTCTTTTGCTGAATTATGCTAAAGTTAGAGTTGAAGCAAAATCTTTATTTATTTTTTGGGGCTCCTGGGCCAAATGCAGATGAATAAGTACTGTTGTTCCTTCGCCTTCGTTACTGGTAATCTTTAGTTCACCCTGGTTCAATTCTACCAGGCGTTTTACAAGATACAAGCCTATTCCCAGGCCTTGCTGCTCAAAACGCTTACGGTTAAATTGCCGGAAAGGTGCAATGTCGTTGAGACTTTCAATTTCAAGACCCCTGCCCCTATCTTTTACCTCTAAATGATATTCATCACCAATCGCTTTACCGGTAACATGTACCAACTCGCCACGCTTTGAAAATTTCAATGCATTATCACAAAGTTCGAGTATCATTCTTTGTAGATATTCGGTATTAGTCCTTACTTCAACAGGCTCAAGGTCTACAATTATATCTTCTGCGCGGTTATAGATCTCCTTTCCTAAGGTGAGCAATTCGGTTTTTACCTTCTGAACCCAGTTTGCTTTTGAAAGCCCATTCGTAAACATCGATATCAATTCAGGGTAAACTTCGGCCCTTTTAATCTCTTCGAACAACATTAAGTTTGCGAGAGAATGATTTAAACGAAGACCCGATTTTAAAATTGACGAAATTAATTCCTGAACCTGGGCTTCAGAAAAAGACGTTCGGGCAGTTAACAATAAATTTAATCCGCCAAGAATACCATGCAAGGGCGTATTAAACTCGTGATAGTAGGTTGCGAAAACCGTAGTATCCAATTCGTGTTTCACTTTCGCATATTCGTCTATTACTTTTTCCTGGCGCTTGAGTCTTGTTTCAATTGCCTGGAGAAGCTCTTTATAGGTGAAAGGTTTAGTAAGATAATCATCGGCTCCCAGGCTCATACCCAGCCTCACGTCGTTTTTATCGACCTTAGCGGTTAGGAATATGAAAGGCGTATTTTGAACTATGGAGGTTTTACGAATGTATTCCAACACCTTATATCCATCCATTTTAGGCATCATTACGTCGCAAACAATAAGATGAGGCCTGAAGTCTATAGCATCGAGAATGCCTTGCTTTCCGTTTGGACATACACGTACAATATAGCCTTTGGCCTCAAGTAGTTCCTGTATATTCTCCCTTATATTTTGCTCATCTTCTATGACCTGGATCCTGATTTGGTTCTCCATACAAAAAATTGAATTTATTCTATTGGTAATAGAACGCTTACACACGTCCCTTTATTTAGTTTACTGGTAAGAAATATTTTGCCATTGTGTTTCTCCACAAATTCTTTTACAATCGACAACCCCAAACCCGTTCCGTCAATTTCGATGGTGTTTGTTGCCCGGTAAAATGGTTCGAAAAGGTTTTTTAAATCCTCTTCCGGAATGCCTATCCCCTGGTCGGATATGCTGATGGTTACCTGCGTAGCGTCAAAAATTAAATCAAGAAAAATATTTCCGGTGTCGGAATACTTATACGCATTACTAATGATGTTTTCCAACGAATGTCCAAGAAGTTTTGGATCAAAATTAACGGGAACAGTGCCTCCTTTAACCTGGAGTATTACGTGCCTCCCAGCATCGTACCTGTTATTATATTTATTTTCGATCATCTGGCTGCAAAATTCTACCAGGTCGTCTTTAACGGGGTGAAAAGGGGTTCTGGCTGCATTCGCCCTGCCCAGCAACAACACGTCGTTCATCAGGAATTCGAGCCTGTCAACTTCCTCCTGGATCTTTTTAAACTGCCGCTGAAACTTGGCCTGCTTTTCTTCAGGAAGATCATCGAGGTACATATCCATTATTTCAACACCTGACTGAATTACGGTTAACGGCGTACGAAACTGGTGAGAGGCAGTAGAAACGAACTTTGCCCTCAGTTCGTTCAACTCACGTTCTTTTAAAAGCGACTGCTCAAGCTCACCCAATAATTTTTCTCTTTCGGTAACATCACGGCTAGAGGATTGTAACGAAACGATCTGGTCGCCTTTAAACATCGGTTTTAACCATACTTCCAGCAGCTTTTCTTCGCCACTTTTAGTTATAACAGGGGTAATAAACTTTCGTTCTGTTTTATGTTTCATTACTTCACTTGCTCCACTGGGCGCATTTTTCATTTCCGGTTTTCCAAAAACCTCGTTCGGCGCCTTACCAAGCAACTCCCCGGGGTCATAACCCAACACCTGCTTGCACGATGGAGAGACGTACAAAAACTCCTCAAGTAAATTATGTAGTCCTATTATGTCGTTACTGTTCTCTGATAGTAACCTATATTGCTCCTCGCTTTGCCTTAGTTTATATTCCGCATCCACCTGGTCGGTAACATCACGGGTTGATGAGATTATTGAAGAGATCTCACCTTTTGAATCAATAACCGGCTTCGAATAAGTCTCTACCCACTTATAGCTTCCATCTTTCGACAGCATTCGATACCTGAACTGCGTTTCTTTTTTTTCAATAACAACTGGTTGTACCGAGTCATTTAGAGTCTTTAATAAGTCGTCGGGGTGAACGAGGTCAAACCCGCCTAACCCAAGCACTTCAAAAGGCTCGAAACCAAGAATATTTTTTACTGAAGGTGAAGCATAGGTAAAGTTCCAGTCAGTGTCGTGAATAGATATAAAGTCGCTTAAATTTTCAGAAATGAAGCGGAACTTTCTTTCCGTTTCCATTAACGACTGCTCGGCATTTTCGATATTCGTATAGTCGGTCTTAACAATGTAAAGTTTGTCAGCATTTCCATCGTTATCCTTACCCACAATCACTTTTTCCAAAATCATCTTTCTATCGCCGGTAAAAGTGTTGATGCGGTAGAACAATTCCCCTCTTGATTTATTTTCAACGATTTCTGCTACTTCTTTTTCAACCCCCGCCACGTCTTCTTTATTAATACAATTTCTCCAGATGTTTATATCGTCGCAATACAATTGCTTGTCGCAACCATACAGCGTCTCGACGTTATCGCTGACAAAGTCGTATTTGTTGCTTTTTAAATCAAAGATGGCATATACATCTTCAATATTATTCAAAAGGTGGGTAAGTTGACTTGAAATGCGCGAGATGTTTTCTTCATACTTTATCCGTTCCCTTATGTCTCGTAAAACACACACCAGGTATTTGGCATTTTTAAAGTAGAAAATCGAAGTAGAAAATTCAAATGGAATATTCTCAGTATTGGATTTGTTTGGGAAACTTATTTGCTGGTTCTGTACCTGTAATTCACTCTGAACCGCCAGTTTCATTAGTTCCAGAAATTTTTGGCCATGATCTCCTTCCCAGGATTTATAAGATTTGTTGATCCATTCTTCGGGTTTGTAGCCCAAAGATGATATGGCTTCATTTACATTCGCAATTACGTTTTTTTCAAGATCGATCGTAAGAATAATTTCTTTACTGTTGTTAAGAATTGCATTTATTCTTTCATTACTGTCCTGAAGCAGCAATTCGTCGTTGTATTTGTTATGTATGTTCTCAATAGTGCCAAAAAAACCGTCGATCAGGTTATTGTAATCGAACGATGCTTTGGCCATTATTCTAACCCATACTTTTTCGCCTGCCCTGTTTACCAGTTGCAGTTGTTGATCAAAACTGTTCTTCGACAATGATAACAAGTTATTCAACTCTGCCCAAAACAAGTGCACATGGCTGTCGCTGATGTATTGTATAAATGTTTGCCCTACCGACTGTTCCGGTTTATAACCCACCAGGTCTTCCCACGCAGGACTAACAGAAGAGCATTTACCACTTTTATCTAAAGAGAAAACTACCTGGCCAAGACTTTGAACAAGGAACTGGTATTGTTCCCGCTGGCGGGAAAGCTCAAACCCCACCTCCTTCGTTTCAGATATATCTACAGAAGTTCCGGCTATTGAAACAGGTTTACCCGAAGCATCTCTTCTGAGGTTATACCGGCTATGCATCCAAAAGTATTCGCCGGTCTTTTGGTTATAAACCCTGTACACATTTTCATGTATACATTTTTGCCTGTCTTCTAAAAATTCCCTGAATTTAGCAGCTACTCTTTCTTTATCATCCTCATGCATCGAGGCATTGATCCAGTCGATAAAATTATCGTTGTTCGCCGCTTTTTTAAGGGTTTGAATAAAAGTAGCGGAGCCGGCCACTTTTGAAGTCTTGCTAAGAAGATCTACCTCCCAAACGATTTCATTTAAGGTAGAAAGTTTAGTATTAAAAACTTCGTTATTCGCTTCTATTTCAGCTTTTATGCGGTTAGTTTCTTTTGCAGAACCTATAGCAGAAGCAAGAGACTGTAGTTGAATTTCGCTGTTGTGCCAGGTTCTTGTATTTTTTGCGTCACCAAAGCCGATAGAACCCCAGAATTTATTACCGCGGAAAACCGGTATTAGTAACAGGGATTGAAGATTTGATCGTTTCAGCCATTCGTGTAACTCGGCGGAAACCCGGTTATTAATGGAAACTTTATAACAGTGGTTTTCAGATAATACTGTATGCACATCAGGAAACTGGAGCGTATTTGTAATTACATCGTAGTTATTGACCAATCGCTCGCCAAAACTACCTTTAGTTGCGAAAATTGTTTGATTCGATGTACTGTTCCCGTTTTCGCAGATATAACAACAATCGATTTCCAGCGAATGCGCCAACCAGTCTACTATATTCTGCAACGCATTGTCAAGATCATTATTTACAATAATCTCGTTCAAACATTTTGCAATAGTATAAATAGGTGTCTCGGCGATTTCGGTAAAATCAATCATAATAATTTTTACTAATTATCTGCATTCAAATCTTCCTCCTGCTGCAATCATCCTTCGAGTTACTGTAGATGTTCAATCAAGTAAACATCTACTCTCCAACTCACTTACTTACTTTCCACGAGCAACAAGAGCATTGAATCGAACGCGATAATTCACCATTTATTATAATTCTTCAAAGTATTACCGCAGAACCTTCATTTTTACCATATCAATCCTGGTTTCACTTACGTTCATTATCTCAAATTCAAACCTGTCTATGATTATTCTCTCCTTTTGCTGCGGAATTGTTTCATGCTTCGAAATAATAAACCCTGATAAAGTCTCAGATTCTGACACTGAAAACTCCAGGTCATATTTTTCGTTGATATAGTCAATCTCCAATCGTCCGCTAAAGATGTACTCATCTTCCCCTACCTGTTTTTCTACAAATTCCTCTACGTCGTATTCATCTTTGATCTCTCCAAATATCTCTTCTAAAACATCTTCCATCGTAACAATACCAGCAGTACCGCCAAATTCGTCCACCACCCAGGCTATACTCTTACGCTCTTTTGTGAATTTGTTAATCAGGTCGGTTGCACTCATGCTTTCGGGAACGGCAGGAATTGGAAGTAAAATCGATTGAACGTCGGGCGGGTTTTTAAACAAGTCTAACTGGTGGATGTATCCCAGAATATTATCAATATTATCCTGGAAGATCACCATTTTGCTCAACTTTGTTTCTATCATATGCTGCTTCACTTCCCTGATCGGGGTTTTTATGTCGAAACCTTCCACTTCAGTTCGGGGAACAAGACACTGCCGTATCTTAACCATGGGCAGCGACAGCGCATTTTCAAATAGTTCGGTGTTCAATTCCTGGTTATCCTCATCCTGGTCTTTATTCTGCTGGAAGAAATGTTCCAAATCACCTTTGCCAAGCGACTCATTATGGTCATGCACACGAACGTTAAAAATGTATTTTAAAATCCATTCGGCAATACTAACAAGCAGTGAGGCAACAGGATAAAATATCATATAGAAAAACCTGGTTAAGGGCGCAAAAAAACTAAGTAAAACATCGTTTTTAGCCCGGAAAATAGCTTTAGGAATAAATTCTCCAAAAACCAGGATCAGTATGGTGGAAAAGACGGTATTGCCAACCAGGATAATATAATTATTAGTGACACCCAGCTGTTGCCAGACCGGGTAAACAAGGGTACCAAAAAGCAACCCATATATCACAAGAAAAATGTTGATCCCTATCAGGCAGGTGCCTATGAACCTTGCGGGTTCTTCCATAAATTTTGAAAGAATGATACCGCTTGATTTACCTTGTTTTTTCTTTAATTCTATACTTAATCTATTAGCAGTCACAAAAGCTATTTCAAGACCTGCAAAAAAACCAATAAAAATTACGGTAATAATAATGAGGAAAAGAGTAAAATAAGCACTATTCATATATTCTGATTAAAGAAAAAACTTCATCTATCTTTTTAAAGATATAAAATTATAGAAGACGGGCAATTTAAACGGATTTTAAAAGTTGCTCGACCATACCGAAAAGCCTCGTAATTAGTGGAGTTATTTTTTTTGGTTGCCAACTGTAGCCGTTGTTCATCTTTTGTTGCGTCGCACTCTTGTACAGTCTGTCATTTCGCATCTGGTAAAAACCAGAAAGCAAAGCTCCAAAGTATTTGAGCTCTTCAATTAACTTAACCAGCAACTCAAATTTCGATCTTCAATAGTTTAGCAGGTATACCCTTGCGTACCGGGCATCATCTTTCCGCTACTCGTCATCAGTCAACCATCATCTTCTCTCCGTCATCGGTCAACGGTCCTCTCCTCCCACCGTCATCTCCGGGTACTGTCATCTTCGTCCCTCAATCAATTTTTTCTAAACCACTTCCATCGTTTACTGTTCCCGGTTATGTCAACTTTAATTTTACAACGTTCAATGTCGGCCTGGTATTCTTTTATTTTGTCGTTATTCATAGTACTTAAAATAGCTTGCTGGTAACTTTTGATAGCATTCGCATAATCACAGGTCATTTCGTACATCATTCCAAAGCGATCATGTACCCAGCTCTTATCAATGGTGTAAACTTCCTGGCAGTGTTCCAGGTGCTCTTCCAACTCTTTAAAGCGGTCCATATCCATCATTACTGTTGCCAAATGAAAATATGGGTGCGGGTAAAACGGGTCCGACTTGATAGCAGCTCTAAAATGTCTTTCAGCTTTTTCGTGATTCTCGAACTGTGATTTATAAATCCAGCCCATTGAGTTATGAGCAGGAGCATAACCAGGATCATCACATAAAATGCTTTCATATTTCTGAAAAGCTTCCTGGAAATTGTTGTTCCTGATATCCGCTTCAGCTTCAAGGTATAATTCTTCAATTCTTGTAGTCATCTTACTGTTTTTTTATCCGGCGCTAAAAATAGCCATTCTTGATTTTTTAATCAATTTTTAGTTTGAGAGGAAAGATGAAATCGGTTACGTTATTTTCTGTTGCCTCAGCTATATAAGCGTTCTGATTTTAGTTAGATGGAAACTAATATGGTTTAAATTTGACTATAAATAAAAGAATGGCAGGCACAGTTAAAATATTACCGCATTATACCTACGACGACTGGCTTAACTGGGAAGGTCAGTGGGAACTGATTGACGGCATTCCGTATGCTATGAGCCCAATGCCGGTTCCAAAACATCAAATATTGGCAAGTAATCTTACTATAGAGTTTGGAAATGAATTAAAAAAGTGTAGAAACTGTAAAGTTATTCAACCTTTAGATTATAAGGTTGCCGACGATATAATCCTGCAGCCAGATCTGTTAATTGTTTGCGGGTCAATCAGTAAAAAACTCATCGATTTTCCTCCGGCTTTAATTGTGGAAATTTTATCCCCTTCGTCTGCTTTAAAAGACAGGCACAGCAAGTTTAAAATTTACGAACAACAGCAGGTACAGTACTATCTAATCGTATCTCCCGACGACGAAAAAGTAGAGGTATTTGAAATTGAAAACATGGCTTACCAGTTGAAGCAATCAGGAAGGAGCTTCACTTATACGTTTTCTTTTGATAATAATGATTGCATAGCTAATGTTGATTTTAACCAAATATGGTAAAAGAAAAACTTCCGCGTAATGTTGCAGCCAGTTAAAATATTACGTCATTACACTTACGACGACTGGCTTAACTGGAAAAGGTAAATGGTAATTGATCGATGGCATTCCTTATGCAATGCGCCCTATGCCGGTTTCGTAAACACCAAAAAACTGCTAATGCGCTAGGAGGGGAACTGTATGCTGCCATGAAAAGTTGTGAAAAATGTGACACCTACCAACCATTGACTATAAACTCACCGACGATACAATCCTCAACCTGAACTTTATATGTGAACAGGTAAATAGAACATTCCTTGATTTTCCACCTGCATTTGTGGCTGAAATCTTGTCTCCTTCAACAACCTTAAAAGACCGGCATAGCAGATTTAAAATCTATGAAGCGCAGCAGATCAAGTATTACTCTATTATTTCCGCTGACAAAGAAGAGGTAGAAGTTTACGCCATAGAAGAGGGTTCTTATAAATTAACACCAACAGGAAGAGATTTTACTTACCCTTTTTCATTCGAGCAGCATGCAGTGCAACCATAGATTTTAAAGAAATATGGTAAAACAAAAACCCTCCGGTTAAAGAGGGCTTTTATAAAGGTATGATAGCAGTACGCACGATGAACGTACTGCAACCTTCGGCTTCGATCGGGTTAAACTGCTGCGCTGCGCTCAATTAAATATTAAAAAGTTGAACTGAGCGTAGCAACAATGTTCAGCCGGAGGTCTTTCGTTTGTAACCAAAACTACAATCCAAGAATGTAGGCGAATATTAATGGTGCCACAATTGTAGCATCACTCTCAACAATAAACTTAGGTGTGTCAATGTCTAATTTACCCCAGGTAATTTTTTCGTTTGGAACGGCTCCGCTATAACTGCCGTAGCTGGTTGTGCTGTCGCTAATCTGGCAAAAATAACTCCAGAACGGAACTTCGTGCATCTCCAGGTCCTGGTACAACATTGGTACAACGCAGATCGGAAAATCACCGGCAATGCCGCCACCAATCTGGAAAAAGCCGATGCCTTTGCCGGCGCTGTTGTGGCGATACCAGTCGCTTAGCCACACCATGTATTCAATGCCACTTTTCATGGTGCTTGCTTTCAGTTCGCCTTTAACCACGTAACTCGCAAAGATGTTACCCATCGTACTGTCTTCCCATCCCGGAACAACAATGGGAAGGTTCTTTTCTGCCGCAGCAATCATCCAGCTATGCTCTTCAGGAATTTCATAATTCTCCTTCATCACTCCGCTCAACAACAGCTTGTACATATATTCATGCGGGAAATAGCGCTCACCTTTATCTTCCGCATCTTTCCATATTTTATGAATATGCTTTTGAATTCGCCGAAACGCTTCTTCTTCAGGAATACAGGTGTCGGTAACACGATTGTATCCATTCTCCAATAGATCCCATTCTTCTTTCGGTGTTAATTCACGATAATTCGGAACTCTTTTATAATGTGTATGAGCTACGAGGTTCATAACATCTTCTTCAAGGTTAGCTCCCGTACAGCTTATTATCTGGATTTTATCTTCACGGATCATTTGTGCAAGCGAAATACCTAATTCAGCGGTACTCATTGCTCCGGCGAGCGTAACCATCATCTTACCGCCTTCCAGCAAATGCGTTTCATAGCCTTTTGCGGCATCAACCAATGCAGCAGCATTAAAGTGACGGTAGTGATGCTGTATAAATTGAGAAACTGGGCCTTTGTTCATATTATTTTAATTTGGCGTGCAAAAGTATAGAATTGAAACATAAAGGCAGGTTAATACGTAAAATAAAAAAGTCCCGGCAACGCGCCGGGACCAACCTTTGAATTATTGCTTGCCTATCTTATTTTTTTGTTCTTGAGAATATTGAAACATCGCTGCTGTCTGCTATTTTAATGATTAGTGCTTCTTTTTCATTTTCTGCAGAAATGTAATAAGCTGCCTCTTCAGTTCCCTCGAAACGAATGGCTTCTTTTACCGCATATCCGTCAAACTTCCGGGCAAAGTTTCTTTTTGCATTTGTAGGTAACTGTTCAAGCGTGATCGCTTTGCTGGTACCGATCATTTCGCCATTCCAGTTATAGAACGCTTCCATTCTTTGGTTGTTTAGTGTAAATGTTGCCTTGGCATACTCGCCGACTGCTGCCCATGCAATGTTGCCGGCATCCTTAAATTCAGAACTAAAATTGTTAAGGACTATTTTACTTACTTTTTTTGTGTCTGCTGCAAATGCGCCTGTAACTACCGATAGCGCTAATAAAGCGGCGATAAATAATTTTTTCATAATGAGTATATTTTTATATTTTTTGTCAGTATTTTTTTTGATTGACAAGTCAAAACTATAAAGGGTTATACAGCCAACCAATTGAATAATGATGAAACGCAACTTGTAAATGGCAAATATGGACAAGTGGTTTCAACAGCTTATAAAGATTGGAAAACAAGGATAAACAGTGGAAGAAAAAATGGTGGCAGGGATGAGTGGTAGTAAGAGAAACGGCAGGACCAAAAATTGGCTAAGAACTACGAATGAACTGCCTTCGGCCGAACCAACCGTTCTACACTAACGGTAAAAGTGAGATTAGAAGGCTTACCAACACACCGTAAAGAATTATAAAAAAATTCAGAAACAGCTGAGTAATGGTGCTACAGCAAAAGAGTGCGACGCAACAACGGTCGAATAGAGATGGAACTGCAGGGCCCCAAAAGAGAAAAAAAATTAGCCTATCAGGACGTTGCAAAAAGTGTAGTTGTTACTTCAGGCTTCCTCCTTCACACTTTTTACTTCACGCTCCTTACTGAGTACTTCTTACTACTAATTTCGTGAAAGTTACCAGTTACCACATTTCCTACCCGGGATTTTCCCCTCATTTTTACCTTTTCAAAATACAGGTCGTAATCACTCCTTAAAGTTCCCATTAAACGGTCCCAGAACAGGAAGTACAAACCATAATTTCCTTTGAAAAACTGGTGATGCTGGTTGTGGTTGATGGATGTATTTATCCATTTACCAATAAAATGTGTAGAAAAGCCTGAAGGATATAGCTCCCACCCCAGGTGGCCGTAAACATTATACAGCATCATAACGAGGAAAAAGATAAACAGGTGAACCATATGCAACGGCATGATGATAACAAGTACCACGAAAATACCGGCTTCCAAAACCGCTTCGGAGGGTTGAAAGGAAAAGGCAGCCCAGGGAGACGGATTTGTTGATTTATGATGAACTACATGAAATAATTTAAACAATCTGGAATGATGCATCAGCCGGTGCATCCAATAAAAATAAGTGTCGTGAATAAGGAACATTAATGGAAACGCCAGCCAAAACCACAACATGCTGTGCTGGTCGAGATCATTATAATACTGTGTATATTGCCGCAAAGAGGTTTGCAGCATAAGAGCCGGAACTAACGTAAAAATTAAGATGGAAATTACGGAATAAACTATTTCGCGCCGGAAATCTTTATTCGATGGAAAACGAAACTGGATCTTTTTGTAGGAGACCTTCTTACGGATGAGCTTGTACCAAATGGCATAAGCTATCCCGGCTATTAAAAAATACCTGACAGTTAAAACGAACAACAAGCCATACCACGTTTCAGCTATATTCATATATCAAAAATAATTAAAAAGCTACCAAACATTTGTTGTCAGTAGCACCTGCCATGCTTCATTAATTTTTCCTTCGTTTAATAATTTACCTGCATACCGATGAATTTCCGTATCCATTTCTTCGGGCATAAGGGAATAATACTGGAAGATGTTTTTTACAGTCTCATCTTCAAAAGATGCCTCTACAGTCGGCATTTGGTCAACATCGGCGAGTAACTGAAGTTGATTAATAGTAAAGATCTTGCTGTTTTTTATATTTTCCGGTAACTGAACCACGAGTTATCATTTTAAAAGTTACTGCACTACGCAAAGCATACTGGCTATTAGTTCGGCCCGTTTCCAATCATCGCTAGTGTCGATATTAACGTGCCACAAGTTATCGGATTCAAGATAAGAAATCGTTTCTCCGTAAAGAGAATTTTGGTGACGTATATTATCAGCTTTAAAAACGTACACACTTCCATCCCTCGCAAAAGCAGGTGGCAATAACTGGCGTGAGGGAATGATATTTTTTTCGCCCGTAGCGATCTTTAAAAACCCTTCCTCATCTGGCTGAAAAACCCAGTGAGGATTATATTCGTGAGGTACCTTTTTAACAGAAACAAGGCAATCGGCACCGGAAGCAATAAAACTTTCGATACACTTGTCTACGAAGCCGTGGCTTCTGAAAGGACAGGTAGGTTGTAAAAGGCAAATATTGTCGAAAAACTCTCCCTTGCTGTCGAAATAATCAAGGGCATGTTTGATAACTGCGACCGTTGGCGTTCTATCGCCTGCAAGACGTGACGGCCTGATAAAAGGAACGTTAACCCCGGCGCAAGCAGAATCGGCTATTACAGTAGAGTCGGTACTAAGAATAGTTTTATGTACATAACGGGCTTCAAGAGCGGCGTCGAATGTATATTGAATTAACAGTTTTCCACTAAGCGGCCTTATGTTTTTGCCTGGGACTCCTTTTGATCCTCCCCTGGCCGGGATTATGCATAGGTTTTTCATCTTGGAATTGTAGGATTTTTGAATATCGGAGAGGAACTTTTGCTAAAACATCTGCCATTCTTTTGCCGGCATCTCCTTTTCCGTATACAAAAGATCGCCCAGGTCTTTCTACCTTTTGCCAGTACCTGATGGCATCCTGTATTTTTTGTTTGTTATATTCTACGTCTATTACATTAACCCCTCTCTCTCTTCCGCTTTGGCGGCTTCCTATATTTACCACCGGAACTCCCAGGAAAGAACATTCTCTTATGCCCATACTACTATTGCCGATAAGACATTGCGCATTATAAACAAGTCGTAAAAAATCTGCAGGTATCATGTTGTCGAAAAAATGCACATGCGACATATCGTAATTACTGCGATAATACTTTATGCTTTGAGAAACTGCATCGGAGCCCGCGTCGGCATTTGGAGAGAACCAGAAAGTGGGTATTTTTAGTTCCCTGACAGCCTCTAATGTTTCTTCCGTCTGAAATTTTGCTTCGTTAAATTCTGTAGTTACCGGGTGTTGCATAACTACCAGGTAACCATCATTAAAATCGGGATTACTTCCCAACCCACCATATTTCCGATATGGATCAAAGTTTATTGCAGGGTTTTCTAAAATCTCATCGGCAAGATCTATTGATGGACAACCGGTATTAAAAACATAATCAGGATCCTCGCCCATTTTTATTACCGTTTGCATTGCTCTTTTATTACACACAAGGTGAATATCTGCAAACTTGGTATTTGCGTGACGCACCTTTTCATCAATGCTTCCTGTTATTTCACCGCCTTGTATATGTACTAAAGGAATATTCTGGTAAGCTGCCGCAATAGAAACAGAAATTGTTTCAAAACGGTCGGCAATTACAATTACCATCTGTGGTTTTAATTTGTAGAAAACATTTGATAATTCTACAAGTCCTATTCCCACGGTTTTCGCCATAGAAGTAAGGTTTTCGCCGTCGAGTACCGTATACACTCTATCACTCACTTCAAAGCCATCGTCGTGCATTATCTTGTCAACGTTACCATATTTGTTCAAAAGTGCCGGACCTGCAAGAACCACCTGTAACTCTAGCTCAGGATGTTCTTTAATTGCCAATAAAGTAGTTTTAATGCGGCTGTAACTTGGACGAGCTGTAATTACTGCACAAACTTTTCTTTTGGTCATGTTTTTCAAGTTAGGTCTTCAAAATTTAAAAAATCCCATTGTCTTAATCCTTTAACCAGCTTCTTTCCAACGATGGTTGAATAGGCTGATGGGGGAATTCCATACCCCGCCGGCTTCTTTGCTTCCAGGTCTTCAAAAGAAATAACGTAGTTTTCCGGTAATTCCTTGTTAACACATAGCGATTTTCCGAAGTTTTTTTTCAAGCTGCCGATATTTTCCACCAATTCGTTCTTGCTGAAGGTGTTTTGTAAAGAAGTCCTTACATCTTTTACTCCTTTTACAAGCCGTGCCACATCATCAATTTCTATAGATGCTATCGCATCGGGGCCAAACATTCTTTTATCGAAAACAACGTGAAATTCAAGTATTTCTGCTCCCAAAGCTGTCGCAGCCAGGCACGCTACTATATCGCCGCTGTGATCGGAAAGTCCTGTAGGAATATTAAAACGGTGTTTCAATTCTTTTAGTATGTGTAGACCCCACTGTGTGGGAGAGGTAGGATATGCTGTAGTACATTGAAGTACAGCTACATCTATATTTTTTTGCTTAAAAAGCGAAACGGCAGCTTCCAGTTCGTGCATACTGCTCATACCGCTCGAAATAATCACGGGCTTCCCTGTGAGGGCTATTTTCTGCAACAATAAAAGGTTCGTCACTTCTCCCGAACCAACTTTATACGTGTCTACGCCCGCCTCTTCCAAAACATCTACTGCTTTGCAGGAAAAAGGCGATGATATGAATGTTAGCGCCGCTCTATGACAATGTTCCTTTACTTCCCTCCATTGATCCGTCGATAATTCCATCCGTTTCCAGTAATCGTAGCGGGTTTTATCAACGTAACTAAAAGGTATCCTGAAGGGTTCAAATTCACTGCTTTCCGCTTCTGCAATATGGGTTTGAAACTTAACGGCATCGATGCCGGTGCCGGCAAGTGCATCAATATAAGAATGTAAAATTCCAACACTTCCATCGTGTGCCTGTGCTATTTCAGCAATAATCATTTGCTTCGTTTAATTTTTATGTTCCAGGGTTCGTAATGCTATTTACCATTGTTGCTACACTCAGTTCAACTTTTTAATACTTAATTGAACTTAGCGTAGCAGTTACCCTGAGCGAAGCAGAAGGGTCGCAGTACGTTCATCTCCGGTAATTCTATTAAACTGTTTTTGAAGAGAATTATTATTACAAGCTGTGAAGTTTAAGGCTGGAAAAAGTGAGCTGCGAGATCCTTTAAGTAATTAAATAAACAAGTCCTGGTATAAAGTCGCTCCCGGCACAACTGAATATTTGCTTAGGTCTTTTATGCCTTCCGCAGCCAGCACCTCTTCATCGATAAAAGTATTTCCTGTACAAACTTTCGAAGATCGTTGTAGAATATAATAGGTTGCGTCTGCAATTATCTCAGGTTTCCGGCTCATTTTTATGAGCGTATCTCCACCTAACAAGTTTTGAACTGCGGCTGTTGCAATAGTCGTTCTAGGCCACAATGCGTTGGCGGCAATGTTATATTTTTTCAATTCCTCTGCCAGTCCGATAGCGATCATCGTCATATTGTATTTGCTCATCGTATAAGCAACATGTCCGCCAAACCATTTGCTTTTCATATTAAGTGGCGGAGACATGTTAAGGATATGTGCATTCGTACTCTTTTTTAAATAGGGAATGCATGCCTTACTGACAAAAAAAGTTCCCCGTACATTAATGTCGTGCATAAGGTCAAAACGCTTTGGATCTGTATTTTCTGTTGCAGTAAGTGATATTGCAGAAGCGTTATTTATTAGAATATCAATCCCGCCAAAAGTTTCTGCCGTTTTACCTACCGCTTGTTGAATTTGGTTTTCATCTCTTATATCGCACTGCACCGCTAATGCTTTACCGCCGGCTGCTTCTATTTCTACTGCTGCACTATAAATGGTTCCCCCCAGCTTAGGGTTTTCTTCTATACTTTTCGCAACAACTACAATGTTAGCACCTTCAGCAGCAAGTCGTAATGCAATAGCTTTACCGATTCCACGGCTCGCTCCGGTAATAAAAGCAGTTTTATTTTGAAATGACATGGCAAATGATTTGAGCTGTAATTTAGTGGTAACAATTAATACGTTGCAAACTTTTGATTAAAATACAGGTGGGATAAGGAAACAGATATAAAACCTCCACGGACTGGAATGGAAGCATTTGAATTCATGCCGGAAGGGACATTATGCCAACTAATAAACGATGAATTAATTCTTTCACCTGCCCCTACTCCTGGGCATCAGCGATTTTCGAAGCAATTGAGAGATTAGTTGAAGCCGGGGACCTGGGAGAAGTGCTCTATTCCCCCATTGACGTCTATTTGAACGAGAAAAATGTATACCAGCCCGACATTGTGTTTGTAGCAAAAGAAAGGGCAGAAATTATAGATTGGGAAAAAGGAATAATGGGACCTCCTGACTTAGTTGTTGAAATCCTTTCAAAACGAAATAAAATTTTCGGACTTAATGACAAAAAATCAGTTTATGAGGCAGCCGTGTAAAAGAATACTGGGCAGTGAATTATAAAACAAAATGGTGCGAGGGCTCTATATTGAACAACGAAACGTGGAAATCTTTACGCGAAGGAGATGGTCAATTAACCATTCAAATGTTTAACCTGCCGATGTCTTTTTAAAGTTTTCGCTGTATTGGCTTTCGTCAAAGCCTACAAATAATTTTCCATCTAATTCTATTACCGGTCTTTTGATTATTGAAGGTTTTTCAATCATCAATTTAATAGCGGACCTCTTATTCGTAATCTGTTGTTGTTCTTCGACAGGCAGTGTTCTCCAGGTTGTTCCTTTTTTGTTTACCAACTTTTCCCATCCGCTGCTCTTTACCCATTCCTCCAATTTTTCTTTGGTGATCCCTTTCTTTTTAAAATCGTGAAATTCGTATTCCACCTGGTTCTCTTTTAACCAGTCCAATCCTTTCTTTACCGTATTACAATTCGGAATCCCGTAAACTTTAATCATTATTCTATAATAGTAAATGCTTTAATGGCAGCTTCTGTTTCTGCACAAGCTTGACCGAGTTCATCGTTGACGACAACTACATTAAATGAATGACAGAACGATAATTCATAAGTTGCTTTATTCAGCCGCGTAGCAATGTTCTCAGGTGTCTCTGTTCCTCTTCCTGTCAACCTTTTCTTTAATTCTTCTACTGAAGGGGGTTTCACAAAAATCGAAAGCGAAGTTTGCGGAAACTGCTGCTGAACATGTATTGCACCTTTCACATCAATATCCAGTATTGGCGTTTTCCCTTCCGCCCAAATCCTTTCCAACTCACTTTTTAAAGTGCCATAATACTTACCTTCATACACCATCTCCCACTCCACAAAGTCATTGTTTTTAATTTTTTCCTGGAATTCTTCTACGCTCATAAAATAGTAATCAACGCCATTCTTTTCCTGGCCTCTTGCTGGCCTGGTTGCAGCACTTATCGAAAAAGCAAGCCTAGGGTATTTATGCAATAAATACCTCGTAATGCTTGTTTTACCTGCACCTGAAGGAGCCGTAATGATGATGATTTTTCCGGTCATAGCAAAATAAAATGCAAATAAAGGAAAGTAATGTCAACCAGTAACAGTAATCGTAGGATGTTTTCTAAAAGGATAAGAAGAAAGGGAGCTACCTTCAATTTCCCTGTAGTGTTTTCACCCATTTGGTCGGTGGCGGTCACGTGTGCAAAAGTAGCTGCTGGAGCCTTTGAGCTAGAAGAATTAAAAGGTGTCACCAGTTTTAGGAAATTAAGTAGACACTTGAACTTTTAATACAGGAATTTGTAAGAAAATCGGGAAGCTTAAAGGATTAATTAAACTTGATGCGAAATCGCTTACAGATTATTTGATTAAAACACCTAATGCAAATCTGCTGTGGGTGCTTTTTTAGCCGGTTTTCACTGTTGTTAAGGGACACCTAAGGCAAAAGATAGTAAAAGCAAATAAAGTTCGTGTGATTACTGATTCCAATCCTGTTTCAAATACCGAACTTAAAAAAAACTTTAATTAAAACAAGCAAATTGCGACAGCATGAAAAATGTAAAATCCCTGGCAGCATTGATTTTGATTTTTATTGCTGTTGATAATTCGTATGGACAAATAAAAACTACAGTTATAAGACCTCTTAAAACAAAATTACAGGTAAACAAATTAGTGGGTACATGGAGATTGGTTGAATATTCGAACTTCGATTCTATTAAAAACCAGTGGGAATATCCGTATGGAAAAAATCCAAAAGGATATTTTACTTATACGAGTAATCACATTGTCAGCTTAAACGTTTCTTCTGAGATCCCTTTTCATCTTCCCAGGGATTCTGCAAAAAGCCATTTACTTGATTTATACGATTATTCCTGGAATTACGCCTTCGGCTATTTCGGCACTTATTCGATAGACCACAAAAATTCAATTATTACTCATCATGTAAACGGTGGCACGGTTCCTTATTTTATAAATACCGATCAACCAAGACAATTTAAACTGAAGGGAGACACATTAATTATCGGTATGGGTGACTTTAAAAAGTGGAGAAGAGTTTTGGTCAAGGCGGATTAAATGATCAGGAGAGATTCATTGGTTTGTAAGAGAGGTCTGCTATCGCAATTGAAGCTATTTCTAGCAACGGAGAAGCACAACTAATAAAAACAAAAAAGCCCCAACCAAATACACACTGAGAAAGGGTTGAGGCTTAGAGAGCTGTGGAAGTAGGGATCGAACCTACACGAGGCAGTTAGCAAAGCGCAATGTTGTGGTGGTCCACCCCGGTCTTCCTTGCGGAAGGCACTACACTTCGTTTATCCCGTAATCCTCACCCCCGAGACAAGAGGGCATGTCTGCCAAAAATTTCATCACTCCACAGTATAAATAAGAACTTCTTTTATAAATTTTAGAGAAACTGGTTTTCATAGGTATTGAGACTTCAAATAGCTGTAGGGGGAGGGGTCGAACCTCCACGAGGCAGTTAGCTTAAACGCAAAGTTTAGTGGTCAACCCTGGTCGGCCGAACGCAAGGAACAGTCGGCTCTACGCTTAAATTTATCCCGTGATCCTCACCCCCGAGACAAGAGGGCATGTCTGCCAAAAATTTCATCACCCCACAGTATATCCGTTCAATGAACTTTGATAATGCAATATTACAGACTTTTCTTTTTTTGTTGAAAATTATTCAAGTATTATTTTAAATATTTAGAAATAATTCACATATTTGTGAGAGTAGTTAGAAAATTTACAATAAAATATTTAAAAATGGCTGCGAAATTAAATCTTGACAAACTCGACTACCAGATCATACATGAAATGATGGAAACGGCCGAGATTTCCTACGCTGACCTTGGTAAAAAATTGTTTGTTTCAGGAGGAACAATCCATGTGCGCATCAAAAAGCTGCAGGAAATAGGGATTGTAAAAGGAACAAAGTTGAATGTGGATCTGAAAGCGATGGGTTATGATGTAATTGCTTTTATTGGCATTTACCTGGAAAAAAGTTCACTTTACGATGATGCTGTGAAAGAACTAAGAAAAATCCCACAAATTGTACGTTTAAATTACACTACCGGTAACTATAGCATGTTTGCAGAAATAGTGTGCAAAAATATAAACCAGCTACGACATGTTTTGCACGATGAATTGCAAAAGATTAAAGGTATCGAAAGAACAGAAACTTTTATTTCACTCGAAGAAAGTTTTAGCCGCAACGTTGATGTTACAAATATGTAAACCAGGGCCAAAATATCAAACACAAATTTTGAGACAGTTCAAGAGCGATTTTTTACACGTGTGCGCCACTTCGACAAACCCAGGGTGAACTGCCAGGTTGAATAATGCGTGAAGGTACAAGCGAGCGTGGCAACAATGAAAAATTGAAGTTCTACCGCTGGTAACCCAAAAAAGGAGGATAAATAGAATAGGTCCTATAATCGCCAGGGCGTACTACCGTCTTAAACACAGTTACAATTTGCCTCTTACATTTAAAGCATCCCGCAAGCCGTTCCCTAATAAATTAAAAGCAAGAACCAGGAGCATGATGGCAATGCCAGGAGCAAGGGCCAGCATAGGGTTATGGGTAATAATAAAGTTGTAATTCTCTTTGATCATCAACCCCCAACTTGGTTGCGGCGGCTGAACGCCGACTCCCAAAAAACTCAGTCCCGCTTCTATAACGATCGCTGCAGCAAAATTGCTGGCGGCTATCACCATTACAGGCCCAAGAATATTTGGAAGAATATGAAAGACGATAGTCCGGGTGTGTGAAAAGCCTAAAGCTCGCGTTGCCTCAATAAACTCCAGTTCTCTTACTGCCATTACCTGTCCACGAACCAGCCGTGCAACATTTACCCACATGGTTAAGCCTACTGCAATGAACACTTGCCAGAAACCTTTACCTAGTAATAAGGTTAATGCAAATACCAATAATAGGGTAGGAATACTCCAGATAACATTAATAAACCACATAATAATATCATCGGCGCGGCCACGGAAATAGCCGGCTAAAGAACCTAACAGAATACCAAGAATAACGGAAATGGTTACAGCAATCAAACCAACACTTAAACTCACCCTGATGCCTACTATCAACCTGCTTAAGATATCGCGGCCGAATTTGTCGCTGCCGAGTGCAAAAGTTTTGGTGGTCACAAAACCAGCTTCCAGGTGGGAGCTATGATACGATTGCCTTTCACTTATCCCTTCATCAATAAACTTCTGAACAATTATGCTATCGTTTACTTTTTCAAAAGAAGTTATGGGAAGTAAGGTATATGTTTCCGTTTTCCCGTTAACCAGCCAGGTGAAGAAAGATGTATGTTCTTCACCTGCATTTTTTATTTTTAAAAAATGCATCTGAAATCCTGGCTTTTCGCCTCCAATTTCAACCGTCATCCTGTTTGCGTTAGGTGTGTGGTCAGGAGCAATAAAATAGGCAAAAACAGCAACAACAACCGATAAGGTTATAATCACCAACCCAAACATCGCCCCTTTGTTCTTTTTAAGGCGTTTCCAAAAAGCCTGTGTATATGAGTTGGATGAGGACATGTGAAGCGAAAATAAGAAGTTACCGGTTACCAGTTACTGGTTTCCGGTATCAGGTAACCGTTAAGTGGCAACGGGTATCTGGGAGACTAACCTCACTTCACCTCTCTCCCCTTCCACGTGTACTTTCCAAACTTTCCCAACCAGCCAGCGATGACAGTATACACAATATGAAACGGCTGCATTACCGGGAACCACCACAATAATTTTTCTTCCCCAAAAAACTTTGCGACCGGCACCATAAATCTTAAATCAATCACTGTTTTTGCAGCAAGCATAGCAAGCCAATACCACCAAACATTTCTATTCCAGATTGCAGCAAACGGCAGTATTAAAAATGAAAGATTTAACAGGTAGATGAACACCAGAACCGCCAGAATTCTTGTATCGTCAAACTTATCGGCTTTACTTGCCCAACGAATTCGTTGGTTAATAAAATCTTTCCACGTTTCCATAGGAAGTGTTTCTACGATCGATGGCTGCGACAACAGGAAATGGACCTGCTTTTTGTACCTGACATAAATTTTATGCATTAGCAGCATATCGTCGCCACTGGCAATTTTGTCGATGCCTTTAAATCCATCCACTTCGTAAAAAACCTGTTTTTTATAGGCAAGGTTTGCTCCATTACACATGCTGTGAAAACCATGATAAACAGAAGCGGCGGTAATTCCCTGAAGGCTTATAAAATCGAGACATTGAAAAATGGAAACGAAAGAACCGGTGTTGGTAAATTTTACAGGTGCTGCTACAAAAACGGAATTGTACTGTTGAATAAAATTCGCGAGGTTGAATAACCAATGTTGCGACACGGCGCAATCAGCATCGGTAGTTACAATCCACTCGCCCTTCGCCTGTTGAATAGCAAGTTCAATCGCTTTTTTCTTATAGCTGTTTAACTTGTTGCTGCCCACAACCTTTTCGAGTTGAAGTAAGTGAAGGTGGGGGAATTGCTTTTGCAAAGACTGTACAACCGGGGCAGTATTATCGCTAGAATAATCGTCAGCTACAATTACCTCAAATAAATGCACCGGGTAATCTTGTTGCAGAATTGTTTCAAGACATTTTCCTATTCGATCTTCTTCGTTCCGGGCAGGAATGATCACCGTAAAAAAAATAGCAGGCTTTATAGCAGGTGAAGGATCAAACAGCTTTACTTTCAGAAACCACTTACGATACGTTTCTATAAGTACTGCGTGACATACCAGTAACACCACGATAAACACCAAAAGGAAAACTGCCATTAGTGGCAAAGAAAACAAGAATTACTCATTAATTAATTGCGCTATTTTACCAACCTGCACTTCGCTGAGTAAGTTATGCCCCGCCTCCACTACTTTCATCGAAGCAAATTCTTCGATGCCTTCCTTAAATCTTTCGCCACCCTGGTAAGGTATAACCCTGTCGAACGATCCAAACATCATTTTAACCGGTATCCTGAACTGCCTGATGAACTGCTTCAACTTACTTAATGTTGGCTTGAACTTGCGCATAGAGATATAGCGGTGATACAATATGAACCGGTATTCTTCATCCTCGATATAAAACCGAACATAATTAGCCATGCTTCTATGGATCACTTTCCAGTCTTCCGCTTTTTTAAGAATCCATAAAGCACATGAAGGATGATGTATAGTATAATGCAATATTTTATTTCCCAGCCAGGTATCGCTTCCCAGCCACCTCCAGAAGTTAAAGTTTAAGCCATCGGGTGCAAGCAGCACGAGCCGTTCAACCTGGTCGGCCATTAGTTGGGTAAGGTATAGGGCAATTCGTCCTCCCATACTAAATCCCAGGAGGCTGAATTTCAAATTTTCTTTTTTTAACGAGCTTCTTATTTGCAACAGCGTTTGTTGCAGGTATTTTGGCTTAACAATCAGCTCGTCGTTCCATTCAGTTTGCCCGTGAAAGGGAATGTCAATTGCAACAATCGTATACAAATTACCCAACCTCCTTTCCAAAAAGGAAAAAGTATCTGCCTCTCTTCCATAACCATGAAAGCAAAACAATAGCTTGGGCCCATCACCAAATTTGCGGTAGTGAATAGTAGAATTGTTCTGAGTGATATAGTGACTTTGCATGTAACGCTTTCGAAAAAGGTTTCTGCATTATTGCAAAAACGATGCTATGAATGTCGCTCAAAAAGCGAACGCCGTTCCTTTAATATACGTTACGATTTTTTTGGTACAGGCTTTACTACTCCGGTTAAGCATCGTTGCTACGCTCAGTTCAACTTTTTAATATTTAATGGAACGTAGGGTAGTAGTTTTTACGCTGAGC
>JAQBNO010000152.1 GCA_028288485.1 Segetibacter sp. | reverse complement strand
GATGCTTTTAAAACCGGTGTTGGTATTTAAAATACTAAGAATTAGAGTTAATGCCGGGCAGAAGTAAGCCAATAAGTGATCGTTTTATGCACGTTTGCATTCATAACTGGCTGTTTATTTCTTTCATGCATTTCAATTTTAGTAAATAAACTATTTTCATGCGGTAAACGAAAGCGGCATGAGTATAGAAAAACAAAGATTGCAGGCTCCAGGTTGGAAGAAATGGGGTTCTTACGTATCCGACAGGCAGTGGGGTACAGTTCGGGAAGATTACAGTGCAGATGGCGACGCATGGAATTATACCAACCACGACATGGCACGCAGTAAAGCATATCGCTGGGGTGAGGAGGGAATTGCGGGCATTAGTGACCACCGGCAGCTACTCTGTTTTTCTCTTGCCCTGTGGAATAAAAAAGATCCTTTCATTAAGGAAAGGTTATTCGGCTTAAACAACAACCAGGGAAATCACGGCGAAGATGTAAAGGAGTTGTATTATTATATAGACGCAACTCCTACTCATTCATACATGAAGATGTTGTATAAATACCCTCAGCAGGAATTTCCGTACCAGTGGCTAACGGCCGAAAATGGAAGGCGGTCAAAACACGATCCTGAATTTGAATTGATAGATACTGGGTTATTGAATGAAGATAAATATTTTGATGTTTTTGTTGAATATGCAAAAGCCGATGTTGATGATATACTGGTGAAGATTACGATTCATAATCGAAGCAAGGAGGACGTTTCTTTGAACATATTACCCACTGTTTGGTTTAGAAATACCTGGAGCTGGGGCCGTCACGACTATAAACCGTCTCTATATTTAAAGGATAAGAATAAAATTGCTATTGATCATAAAAAACTTGCCGTAAAACATGTGTACTTCGAAGGAGACGTTGAAGCTGCATTTTGCAATAACGAGACAAATAACAGGAAATTATACAACTTTGACGACGGTAATAAATATCCGAAAGATGGAATAAATGATCATATCATTCATGGAACAGCTACGGTAAACCCGGACAGGTCTGGTACAAAAGCCGCCATTAACTACGACAAGCTGATTCCGGGATTAGAATCCGCAACTATAAAACTGCGCCTTTCAAATAAAGATCTCACCGATGCGTTTAACGATTTCGATCAACTGTTTGATGAACGTTTGAATGAAGCAAATGTTTTTTACGAAGAATTACAGGAAGGTATAAAAAACGAAGATGAGAAGCTGGTTCAACGCCAGGCTTTAGCAGGCATGTTATGGAACAAACAGTTTTATTATTATTACGTGCAGCAATGGCTCGATGGCGATCCTGCTATGCCTCCTCCGCCTGAAAAACGAAAACATGCACGGAACTTCGAATGGAGACACCTTAATAACAGCGACATTATATCTGTTCCTGATAAATGGGAATTTCCCTGGTATGCCACCTGGGATCTCGCCTTTCATTGCGTTAGCCTCTCATTGGTCGACCCGGACTTTGCCAAGCAACAGTTGTTACTGTTAACAAAAGAATGGTACATGCATCCGGCAGGAAAAATGCCGGCTTATGAATGGTTGTTCGACGACGCAAATCCACCTGTTCACGCAGGTGCGGCTTACAGGGTTTATAAACACGATGCGAAAAGTAAAGGCAGGAAAGATTATGCTTTCCTCGAATCAATATTTCATAAGCTGCTCATCAATTTTACGTGGTGGGTCAACAGGAAAGACAACCTCGGGAATAATATTTTCGAAGGCGGCTTCCTTGGCCTTGATAACATTGGTGTTTTCGACCGTAACACCCCGCTGCCTGATGGTGCTTTTATAGAACAGGCCGATGGCACCAGTTGGATGGCAATGTATTCCCTCAATATGCTACACATTGCACTGGAGCTTGCAAAGTTTAACAAGGTGTATACCAACATGGCCACCAAATTCTTTGAGCATTTCCTATACATAGCAGGAGCCATGGCGAACATGGGCGAGAGTAGCAACGGACTTTGGGATAACGAGGATGAATTTTATTACGACCAGGTACGTTTGGCGAACAATAGCGTGGTTAAATTAAAAGTAAGGAGCATGGTAGGCCTGATACCGCTTTTTGCGGTTGAAGTGATCAGCAATGAAACGCTTAAAAATAACCCGGAATTTGCAAAACGAATGCAATGGTTCCTGAAACACCGGCCCGATCTTGCAAGTCTTGTATCGCGCTGGGATGAAGAAGGGAAGGATGAAAAGCATTTATTAAGCCTGTTGCGGGGACACCGGATGAAACGCTTATTAAGTCACATGCTGGATGAGACCGATTTTTTAAGTGAATTTGGCGTGCGTTCGATGTCGAAAAAATATGAAAAAAATCCTTACGTGTTTAAAGCGGATGGATCGGAAGTTACCTTGAGGTATACGCCGGGCGAAAGTGATGGTAACATGTTTGGTGGAAATTCAAATTGGCGCGGTCCTGTGTGGCTACCGATGAATTATTTAATTATCGAAAGCCTGCGTAAGTTCCATTATTATTATACCGACGACTTCAGGGTTGAATATCCGACCGGATCAGGTGAGTTCTATTCGTTAAAGGAAATAGCCGACGAACTAATAAAAAGATTAATGAAAATTTTCGCAAAAGATCGCTCTGGTAAAAGGGCAGTATTTGGTGATAACGAAAAATTACAAAACGACCCGCACTTCAATAATTACCTCTTATTCCATGAATATTTTCATGGCGATACCGGAAAAGGATTGGGAGCATCGCACCAGACGGGATGGACAGGCCTAATCGCGAATTTGATAATGATGAAGGAGGGTAAGTAAATCGAAAACAAGAAATGGTTTTTGACGTCAGTAAACCTCGTTAACTAACTTGCTTTTGGCGTATTTGTCACGTAAAATAGAATGATGGATACAGTAGAAATAATGCGTGAAGAGGTGACGGAATATATAGAAACAGCTGATGCAAAAGTTGTAAGAAATGATGCAGGCGATGCTTGAAGTTGATGCTGATGAAGATTGGTGGAATACTATGCCCAGGCAATGTAAAGGCGGTTTCAGAAACAAGCGGGTGCACTGCCGTTGCAATAACGAAGCCGCGCGGCTTGAGCTATAAATGATCGCACTAAAAGTCCATTTTGCATGTTTTCGGGGCCGCCCCTCAGGTTTCTTGCGCGGCACTCTTATGGCGGCAACAAAAAAATTGGCAATATTTGGAGTGAAAAGATATGGGAAGTAGCTTGAGAAAGGCGACAACAACAACCGGCTTTTGAACCGTTGTTGATGGTTTAAACCCACTATAAAGACCATACGGGAGAACTAAAAACCTAATCAATAATAATTCTTTTATAAAAGTCCTCCCCCTAAGAATTTCTTTTAATCTGGTCTGCTTAGATTGGTCGTCAAGCCCCAAATTATAGTATGCAACTCTTTTGTTTCTAATATTTTTATCTTTCTTTCCGTAACAGTTTTAAAACATCACTCCATCGTTCCAGTTCAGTAAGCATGGCCACTGCCGATTTTGTTATTGTTTCACCAGGCACAAAAGTTCCATGCTCATCAATAAGGTTTGCAAAGAAAGGGATGTTCACCTGGTCAACCACCGGCATCATGTGAACCGCTGTAACAACCTGCTTTAGCATTTGTGTTGACCGTAGCCCACCGGAAACACCGCCATAACTTACAAAAGCAACAGGCTTTTGCATCCACTCATTGTATAGATAATCAATAGCATTTTTAATTGGAGCCGGGAAACCGAAGTTATATTCAGCCAAAACAATAATAAAAGCATCGGCGGCACTAATTGTCTCACTCCACTTTTTTGTATGCTCGTGCTGGTACTTTTGAATACGAGGATGATTTGGTTCGTCCATAAAGGGTAACCTGATTTCAGCTAAATCCAATAGCTCGATATTGTACTTATCAGTTTGCTTCGCCAGTTCTGTAATCCAATTTGCAACAGCAATTCCTTTTCTTCCTTCCCTCGTAGTGGAGGTAATAATTTTGATGTTATTCATGGTGAGTTGAATTAAGGGCAACAATTTATTTCTGGTTGACAGGTGTTTCGATAACAAGGAAATGAGCACCGGCATCACAATGAATAGGAACACTACTTGTTTCCCAAACACCGATAGCATCTCGTTCGTTGATGTCTGTACCATCTACGTTTATTTTTCCTTCAATCGCGAAAATGAACAGGCATTTGTTGGCACGATCGAAATTGTAAACCACTTCCTGCGCTGTATCAAAATGACCGAGAGAAAATTTAGCGTTTTGATTTATCCAGCAATGTTCTAATCCTTCTTCGTTTGATATAATTGTTTTCAGCTGGTTCTGTCTTTTTTCTTTTGGGAAACTGCGCATTTGGTAACGCGGCGTGATGTTTTGCTGTTTCGGCAAGATCCAGATCTGCAAAAAGTTTACATCATCTTCTCCAATGTTATATTCTTCGTGTCGAAGACCAGTGCCGGCACTCATAATTTGCACACCACCTTCTTCTATTACAGTTTTATAACCCAGGCTGTCTATGTGGTTCATCTTTCCTTTCAGTAATACAGAAACGATCTCCATATTTACATGAGGATGAATACCGAAACCTTTCCCGGTTTCAACATAATCATCATTAAAAGCGAACAGGGTTCCAAAAGCGCTTTTTGAAGGATTGTAATAATCGCTGAAACTGAAGTAAAAATTGCTCTTTAACCAGCCAATGTCTTTAATACCGTTCTCTGATTTTGGAAAAACTTGTGATTTCATTTGTAGTATTTAAGTACATGTACGTTTTAGTGAAGCCCCGACCCTAAAGGGACAAATACAATAAGACCGGGCCATTCAGCTACCCACTCGCTTCCTTTAGAGGCGGTGGCCCTATTAAGCCTTAAAAACAAGATTGTTAGCATTTTCAATTTCATCCTCGTTAATGGTATGACCCATGTTGTTGTAGACCTTTTCGGTTACATCTGCATTCATGCTCTTTAAGATATTAGTTGTTGCATACACTCTTTCCACAGGTACATGAGGGTCAGGATTACTTGTACCAATAAAAACAGGAGTGCCACCAAAGTCGCCTTTATAATTTTCACTGTAAATCTTATCCCCTATTAATCCACCGGTAAAAGCAGCGACGCCGCCATATTTATTGGCGTAACGAGAAACAAATTCAAGTGTTAAGCAGGCACCTTGTGAAAAACCCGAGAAGTAAATATTTTCGGTAGTAACGCCTTTACTTAGTACATCGTCAACTAATTCTTTGATTAGTTTCAACGCCGATGAAAGCCACGGTTCATTTTGTGCAGGTGGAGCTAAGAAAGAATAAGGATACCATGAATGGTTTGTTGCTTCTGGTGCAAGCAACGTAAAATCTTTTACATGCAAGTGGGTTGAGAACGACAGAATATCCGCGGCGCTTCCGCCTCTGCCGTGCAACATCACCAGCACTTTACTTGTTGGTGTTAATTCCTTACCTGCTGTTACTATGTTTTTTTGATGCATTGTTACCTGTATTTATCTATGTTAACTATTATAGTGGGTAAAGTCTTTTCAAGCTTTTCCCTGTCTTTTTCATACTGAGCCGGCAACTTTAATGCTTCGCCTAAATGTTCTGCTGATTCATCAACAGCAAAGCCGGGTCCCGACGTTGCTACTTCAAACAATACACCTCCCGGTTCGCGGAAATAAATAGAAGTAAAGTAGTTTCTGTCCAGAATTGGTGAAGGGTTAAGCATACGCTTTACAATCCTTAATCTTACATCAGCCTGCGTTTGTTTACCAGGCGTAGCGAAAGCTATGTGGTGAACTGTGCCACTACCAGCAAGCCCTTTCATACTGTGTGGCGAACAAAGTATGTCAACGAAGTTTCCGGGAGTATTGGTTGCAGCGAAACGAAAGCGATTACCTTTTTCTGATATTAGTTTGTGGTCTAATTGTTCAGTTAACAAGCCGGCCGTTCGTTCATAACCTTCCGCCCAAATTTCTACATTATAAAATCCTTTTACAGAATGCTCAACAGGAATGTGACCGAGGGTAAATCCGGGCCTTGTGTCTTTCTCATTGAAAACAAGTTCAAGACCCAATCCATCTTTATCTTCGAAGTAAACGACCGTTTCGCCATCAAATCTTTCCTGTGGTTCTTTATAAGTTATTCCGAATTTCTTCAACCTTTCTAACCAATAATTAAGAGCCGAAGTTGAGACAGAAAATGCAGTTGTATTCAACATCCCTTTGCCATGTCTGCCACTGACCAAACCCTGGTAGGGAAAGAATGTGAGGATACTTCCGGGATTACCGTTTTCATCGCCGTAATAAAAGTGATAGACATCGGGACCATCAAAATTCACCGTTTTCTTTACCAGTCGCAGCCCTAATATACCCACATAGAAATCAATGTTGTCTTGTGCATTACCTGCAACTGCTGTTACGTGGTGTATGCCTGTTATTAACTGTTGCATTAATAAAATGAGCTTAAAGAGTTTCTAAGAATTGTGGACATAATGAGCCTTACTTCCACCAGTTTACCTGTACTTATGCCTGGTATATTTCGCTGTAATCCTTTTTTTTGACCACGTCTGTATTGCTGCTATTTTACATCGTTGCGTCGCACTCTTGTACTGCCTGTTCATTATTCAGCAATCAAAAGTGTTTGCTGAATAATGAAGGGCTTCAATTTTCAAGGCCGCCGGTGAAACGGGTGGAATAGTAAAGCGTGCGAGCATCAACCCTAAAGGCGTTGAATTCGTTTGTCAATTCCCCAACATTGCTTTGTTCTACCCTTCCCCGGTTGTTGTTTTAGAATGTTATTCTTAACCGCGGGTTGTACCCGCGGCTATTCAAATTCTACCCTTTCAGGGGAATTTTATCCGTGGATAGACAACTGTGATTCAGCCATTAACATCATCTTCTTCAGATCCTTACCCGCGACGATGAATAGAATATCTGCAAGTACAAGGGAGTGACACAACGATGTTCAATAAAAATTCCAATGATAGCTACCAAAAAACTTTTGTTAACCAACATTAAACTGTGATTTGTTATTGAAGCACGGGCAACACTTCTTCTATTTGCTTTCGGCTATTCTCATATTGCTTTGGCAGTTTTAGAGATGTGCCCAATTCATTTAAGGGCTCGTCTGTTGTAAAGCCGGGATTATCGGTAGCTAATTCAAACAACACACCACCGGGTTCCCTGAAGTACAATGAGAAGAAATAATCTCTGTCAATTTTAGGAGTAATGCCTAAACCTTTACTTGCTATTTTCTCCCTGAACTCCATTAAAATATTATCGTCTTTTACACGAAAAGCAACGTGGTGGTTAGTGCCTGCTGCACCTCTGCCCGCAGCTAGGTTGGGCGCTTCAATAATATCGACAACAGAGGCATTTTCGATTGCATCAGTAATAAACCTGTAGCGATTGCCTTCCTGCTTCAACAATTTGTAACCAAATATGTCAGTAAGAATTTTAGCAGTTGGAGTAGCATTTTTTACGGTCAGCGTTATACTGTGAAAACCTTTTGTTGCTACGTCAGCCGTCACATCTTTTGTTTCCCAGCCTTTCCTGTTGTCAGCAGCGGGTGAAACAATAAGTTCAAACTTTAAACCGTCCGGGTCTTGAAAGGCAAGTAACTGTTCGCCGAATCTTTGGTCTGCGCTTTCGTGTTTTACGTTAAACTGTTTAAAGCGGTCGGCCCAGAAATCCAGGCTTCCCTCAGGTACTGAATAGCCAATGTTTGTGGCCATCCCACTACCTGTATTGCCCTGGCCTATCCCTTCCCATGGGAAAAAGGTTAGAATGGTTCCGGCAGAGCCGGTTTCATCGCCGTAGTAAAAATGGTAGGTACCCGGGTCATCAAAATTGACTGTTTTTTTTACCAGCCTTAGCCCTAATACTTTCGTGTAAAAATTATAGTTACGTTGAGCGTTACCGGCTATGGCTGTAATATGGTGCAGACCTAATATCCTGTTTTCCATAAATTCTGATTAAGCTTGCTTTACTAATTGAACCTCTGCATGAATTTTTATTTCATCGCTTACTACAACGCTACCTGCTTCTGTTACTGCGTTCCAGGTTAATCCAAACTCTTTGCGGCTTACTTTACCATCCACTGTAAATCCTGCTTTGGTTTGGCCGTATGGGTCTACCACAATACCTGCGAACTCTACTTTGAGTGTTATAGGCTTAGAAACGCCTCTAATAGTCAAAGTGCCGTGAAGTTTTGCTTCGTCGCCGCTTGCTTCATATTTATTGCCGACAAACAGTAGTTGCGGATGTTCTTCAGCGCTAAAGAAATCGGCTGATTTTAAGTGAGTATCACGCTGCTCGTTGTTGGTGTTGATTGAATTGATGTCAGCAGAAAATTCAATTTTATTAGCGGTCGCAAAGTTATCTCCTTCGGTCTCTACTGCCAGGTCATATTGTTTAAAAGAACCTGTTACTGTAGTAATCATAAGGTGCTTTACCTTAAATAGAATTTCGGAATGCGTTGGATCAATTTTCCATTGAGTTGCCATAGTTTTTTGTTTTTGTTTGTTTTAAATGATGAAGCAAAGCTACTACGATGAATGGTTATTGTCGTTGACATAGCGCACTAAATTAAGTTGATGTACATCACATGATTCCGGGCCAGCTAATTGTTTGCCTATCCTGCCAGGATTTCTCTCGAAACACCAATGTAAGCTGCAACTACGTCTTACGGCACAAGTTGAACGAATCTTTATTGACTCTTTGTTTGATACTGCAATTGCAACTACGTCGGTAAGCACAAGAGACTTCGCCATATCTTTTGTACCGGTCTTGTATGTAATGAAATGAGGCGTTTGCAAATGGGCGTGGTAAGCATGCTCACCGGCGTAAATTCCAAAATGGTTTATTGGCTGGATCGTCTTTTTCAGCGACAGCATATAAATTGAGAACTCCGGGCTGCAAACGTATCGAAGCTTCAATTTCCTCTTTCAACAAGGCTTTACCGGGCTGCACGCCGTAACGATTAGCCAATAAAAACATCATTATTATGAAATCAAATTTCGTCAAAGGCATGGTTGCTTTGGTATGCCTATTCGGCTTCGGCGGCAACTTCTTTATTCATCTTTTGTACTTTTCTTGT
The DNA here is from genome assembly GCA_028288485.1 of Segetibacter sp. Classification (GTDB taxonomy): domain Bacteria; phylum Bacteroidota; class Bacteroidia; order Chitinophagales; family Chitinophagaceae; genus Segetibacter. Next base: position 415 of record JAQBNO010000152.1, on the reverse strand, counting down.
ATATTAGTTCAGCATTGGTGAGAAGTACGCGCTGAATAGCAATGAATACCCATACTTTGCCAATACTTGTACGTCGGGTGAAACTTCGATTGCACTCTTTAAACTTACGATATGAAACGGAACAAATTCCTCTCCTTAATTTTGGCGATGGGTACGACACCATTAATATCCGTTGCACAAATACAAAGGGCTTTTAAAAGAAAAAGCAAAGGATTTAAAATTGCTGCAGGAGAAGGAAGAATACACGGGCACATTAAATTAAAAGGAGTAAACTCAAATATTCTGGATGTCAAAATATCAGGAAGTGATACAGGCGGTGACTTAGCAATTTTCGAGCAGACTTCTCTTTCAAAAGGCAAAGGAACGCCCTTACACATACACCATGAACAGGATGAAATATTTTTTATCATAGAAG
>JAQBNO010000108.1 GCA_028288485.1 Segetibacter sp. | reverse complement strand
CTTACGTTTGGCACATTGGCACCATTACGAGAAAGTTCAGAAGTTGGGTAGTTAACCCGGCGAATGAAAGTTTGTAACAGGGCACCCTGCGGTAAGGTGAAGTCTTTGTATTTATAGTCGTACCGGCGTGCATCGGTCCACGATTCGGGGTGAAGGAACATGGCCACATACTTTTCCTTAAACAGGTGATCGACTGTATAACCGGCTACACCGGGTGCAACTATGGGATTATTTAGATAAGTGTTTTTATCGGTGGCAGAAACGCCAAGTTTGTCGATATGAGCAGCAATCCCGGCAAGATAGGCATTGTAAGATCTTTGTTTATCTGAAGCAAATGTTGCTTCAGCTTCAATAAACTTCATTTCAGCATAGGTAATCAGCAGTAAGGGGGCATCAGCTTTAGAATAAAAACCGTTGACTGAAAGGTAGCTTTCTTCTCGCTGAGTTCCGCTACCGGTTCTTCCTTTTCCATTAGGTGTACCCTTAAAGGTTCCGGATCTTGTTGTGTCGGCAATTAATTTTAGCCTTGGGTCAACCACTCCATACGTCTTTCCGTTGAGGGCATCAATAAACTGTTCACTCATCCAGCCATCCAAAAGGCTCTGCGTATTATTATACGCTACCTGTCCCCACGGGCTCCTCGCCATAAATTTAGTTACCTGTGCATCATCTGCATTGGTAGTATATGCGGCCGATAGCTCTGTTAAAATTTGAGCTGGATTATAGGATGGTAATTTACTAGCCCTGTTCAATAACCGGGCTTTTAACGCATGGCACGTTTTTATCCATGCCGCTACTTTACCACCATGAATTAAATCACTTGAAGCATCAAGTTTAATTGTTGGGTTGGGTTTGGTGAAATTAACTATCGCCTCGTCTAACAGTGCAAGGCAGGTGGTATAAATGTCTGCTGCCTTGTCATATTTTGGGGTGAAGTTTTTTGCATTAAAAGCTTCCGAATACGGAACATCGCCGAAGAGATCAATCATCAGGCTCATGTTCATTGCTTCTGTAGCTTTTACTACGCCTATATGTTCAGTTGCATTTTCCTGGGTGGCTTTTTCCAGTAAAACGCGGCCGTCCATTATCGTATTATATACTCCGCCAAAAGGATTTGTGGGTAATGGTGAAGGAGTGGGAACAGGCGTAGGATTATACCACAAACTACTTCTATCAGCGTTTTCGTAGATATCTGAAGCGCCGCCTGTATTGGGTGAAGCAAGATATTGCATGTAATAAGAAGTAAAATCACCAGCCCTAAATACATTAAAACCTGTGTGATAGGTAACGGAAGCCAGTAATCCTTGTATTGGTGGATTTTGCGTTTGATTGGGATTGACTTCATTGATATCGAAGTAACCTTTTTTACAACTGCTGATAAATAATAGCAGCATCAGCAGGTAAGAAATATTTTTTATTCGCATAAATTATTTTTAGAATTGAATGTTTACAGTTGCAAGGAAGCTTCTGACACCAGGATAAGTAAAACCAGAGTAGGCTTCAGCAACATTACTGCCTGCATTAAATGAACTGCTTTCGGGATCGAAACCACTATAGTTAGTAGACAGCCATAGATTATTGCCGGTTAAAGAGATAGAAGCGGCATTGAAAACTTTGGTGCTTTTCAGCCACTTCGATGGGAGCGTGTAACTTAAGGTAAGTGAACGTAGCCTGATCCATGAAGCATCTTCAACAAAGTTTTCGGTAACCCCACGATAAATATTCCTGTAATAACCCTGTCCGTAATCAACTCCGTCGGGACCTCTGGCCTGGCCAAGGTAAACACGTTTTGTATTTGGTGTGCCGTCTGCAAGTACGCCTTCGAAAACGGTGGTTTCGGTACGGTTCTCTGTAAATTTTGCCGTTCCAAATGCTGCCATGAAATTAGCGAGCTGGTTATACTTCATCTGGCCCTGCCTGATGTCGAGCAAGCCGGAAAGACTGAACTGCTTGTAGCTGACAGTTTGTAAAGTACTGGCCAGGTATTTTGGTTGGGTATTACCCAGAAACTTAAGTTTTTTAGGATCAATTTCTCTTATTGGAAATCCGTCAGCGCCTATTAGTAAAGGTTGGTTGTGGTCTATTTGCGAAGGGTCTTCCACCTTATTTCCATAGTATCTTCTATAAGCAATGCCGAACAAAGCTCCATAAGCATAACCGGGAATTAATTTAAAATTAGGACCTGAAGAAAGGTAACCAGATGAAAGAATGCCAAGGTTTATTTCAGTGAGTCCTTCGTTCAGCGCTACAACTTCATTTCTATTTGATGAGAAGTTGATGTTGAAATTCCAGTTGAAGTCGCGTGTTTTAACCGGAACAGCGTTTAGCGAAATTTCAATTCCCCTGTTTTTAATTTCACCCGCGTTTACAAATGCTTCGTCAAAGCCAGTTGTACCTGAAATCTTTATAGGAACAAGCAAATCTTTACTGTCGGAAGTATAGGCAGTAACTTCAAGACCTAACCTGTTCTTTAAGAAACGCAGTTCAAATCCTGTTTCAAAGGTTTGGGTAAACTCAGGTCTTAAATTAGGGTTTCCAAGCCTGTCCACTTCTGTCCAGGGAGAATTGTTGCCGATAGCGGTTTGTGTAATAAATCCCGTGGTGGTTGAGTAGGTAGGCGCGTCCTTACCAATTTTAGCATAAGAAGCTTTGAATTTTCCATAACTCCACCACGACGGCAGGGTAAACATATCACTAAAGGCATAACTTAAGCTGGCAGAAGGGTAAAAGTAACTGCGATTCTCTTTTGAAAGGGTAGAGGTAATATCGTTACGGCCAGTTATTTCCAAAAATAAATAATTCTTAAAACCAAGTGTAAGGTCTCCGAAAATGCCCATGTTCCTGTAATCATCAATTAAACTGGAGGCTTGAATACGTTTAGCATTTTGAAGCAAAAACAGGTCAGGTACTACCAATGTGTCTCCTGTGGTACTTACCCTTCTCAATTTTGTTTCTCTTAAATCTTGTCCAACTTTGAAATCAACGGAAATGTCTTTTGTGAGATTAGTGGTAACATTTGCTATAAATGTGGAGGTAAGCACCCTGTTTCGAATATTGTGTTCCTGCATAAATCCTTGTCCATTATCTGCCAGGATATATTCGTTTACAACTCCTTTAGGACCCGGAGCAGTTCTTGTTCTCTGATCGGTATAAAAATCGTTTCCAAAACGATAAATAAAATTCAGCCACTCTTTTGGTGTGTAAATTAAGTTAGCACTTGCGATTATGCGGTTTACATTATCATAGTACCGGTTGGTAGCCAGTTGGTAAACCGGGTTATCATTTTGGCGGTTATAGTTTTTTTGAGTCCCATCTGGTTTTAGGTAATCCATTACGTCGAACCTTGGCGACCAGTAGGTTAGTTGTTCACCGTACCTATCGGCGTTTACCCTGGAGCCGCCAGAGTTTATGAAGTTAAGAGAAGCGCCGGCCCTTACTTTTTTGCTGATAGTGAAGTTTCCGTTCACCCTGGCATTATAGCTTCTGTAATCACTGAACGGTATTACACCCGTCTGGTTGAAATAGGAAAAGGAAGCACCTAACTGGGCAACCTCAGTACCACCGGTAAGATTAATGCTGTGTCGCGTTTGATTACCTGTTTGAAAACCTCTTTTATAATTATTGAAAAGTTGATCAGGATGGGTCGCATCAATTTTTTTAGCAGAGTCTATGGTTGGACCCCAGGATGGAAAAAAGTCGGCGATGTCATATTTACCAAGGGAACCTTTAGAGAATTTTGTTTGAACTTCAGGTGTTTTATTTACGTTCTCGAAACCATAACTGCCGGTATAGCTTACCTGCATCCTGCCCGCCCTTGCTGATTTTGTAGTTATTACCACGGCGCCGGTGGCAGCACGAATACCATACAGTGCTGTAGCAGCTCCGCCCTTTAATACAGATATGCTTTCTATATCGTCGGGGTTAATATCGGCAGCGCGGTTACTCATACCGCGGTTATCTCCACCGCCTGTAGTATAAGTGCTGTTATCGATTTCAACACCGTCTACAATAAATATAGGCTGGTTGTTTCTGCCTGCATCAATTGAGTTAATACCTCTTATCTGTATCCTTGCACCCTGTCCGGGAGCGCCGCCCCCGCTAGTAATCGTTACCCCTGCAACTTTACCCTGCAAGGCATTAACCACATTTGGCTGACGATTGATATTAAGATCGGTACTGTTAACACTCTGAACAGAGTATCCCAACGATTTCCTTTCCCTTCTTATACCTAACGCTGTAACCACCACTTCATCAAGTGCCCTTTGCTCCGGAGTTAATTGAATATCAATATTATCCTGTGTACCTACACTTAGTTCTCTGCTTCCCATACCCACGTATGTTAAAACAAGGGCACTGTTGTCGCGGGTAAGGGTAATGCGGAACCTCCCGGAAGCATCGGTCTGCGTACTGTTAGTTGTATTTTTTTCTGTAACAGTAGCACCTGAAAGGATTTCTGCATTTGGTCCTGTTATACGGCCTGTAACAACCTTCCCGGTTTGAGCAAATAAGGGTACTGCAAAAATGAGCAAGCACGCAGTAATTAAGTAATGAATTTTCATGAGCTATTGTTTTAAAAAGGTTGAATGTAGAGATTAATGTTATACAATTAATCGAATCTGGCAAGTTTTTCGAATAAAAAAGCAATCTTACCGGGAAAAGTAAAATATTGAAAATATTGTAATATGGACAATCGTGTTGCCAGTATGATTAATAGCAGACAAATAAGAGTATAAGATTCGATGCTTTGCTGCTTAACTATTTTTAGAAGGGAGGTTGAGATGAATCATTTTTTTTCGTAATAAAAAAGATAAATAAATGAAAGCTGCCCGGCAAGCAGGAATTGTAGCGTGACGCACGCCTGGTGAAAATCGCGGTCGTGCGCTTTTAATGGGTAATTATGCCTTGCGCAATTACAAAACCATAATTTGATAAATGCTCCAAAAAGGTTTGCGGTTGCAGTGAGTGACACAACGATGCTGAAGTTAATACAAGTGCCTGCAACAAAATTATTAACTTCTTTAAGGCGGGTCGAATAAATTTTATTAGAAGTTATTTAGCTCTCGTGTCTTCGGTCATCAACTCCCTGCTAAACGGGCGAACGATTACGCGGTTAGGGCCGTTGTAAGAAAAGTAGCGGCCTATCCAGGTAATAAATACAGCGAGGCGGTTTTTAAAGCCAACCAATGATAACATATGAACGAAACACCATAAGATCCAGGCAACGAAGCCACTAAACCTTAGTTTCCCGATATCGGCCACCGCTTTGTTTCTTCCAATGGTAGCCATCGAGCCCTTGTCGTTATATTTAAATGGGTCGGTTTGTTTGCCCTCAATAAGGGCTATCAGGTTTTTTGCCAGGTGGTGTCCCTGCTGAATGGCTACCTGTGCTACTCCCGGGTGCCCTTGAGGCGTTTCAGGTGTAACGACTGCAGCTACATCTCCAATTGCAAAAAGGTTATTGCAGCCTTTAACCCGGTTTATTTCATCGGTTTGGATCCTGTTACCACTTACAATGTTTTCTGGTTTAATTCCTTCGGGAAACTGTGCTACCACCCCTGCCGCCCAAAGAACGTTTCGTGTTCTTAGCTTTCGGCCGTCATTAATTTCAAGCAACTCGCCGTCAAAGCTCTTTACACGAACACCGTTGTAAAGAATAACACCCATTTCCTCCAGGTACTCTTTTGCTTTTGCGGCGGCCTGCTCCGACATTACCCCCAGTACTACTGGTTTACTTTCAATTAAGAAGACCCGCATCTCACAATTATCTAACGTTGGGTAGTCCTTTTTCAGGATGTGATTTTTAAATTCAGCTAAAGCACCAGCAAGTTCTACACCGGTTGGTCCACCGCCTACAACCACAAAAGTCAATAGTTCTTCTTTTTCTCCCGGGTCTTTTTCACTTAATACAGCTTCAATGCTCTGCAGGATCATGCTCCTGAGGTTCAGCGCTTCCGGCACCGTTTTCATTCCCATCGAAAAGTGTTCTAACTGCTGATTACCAAAAAAGTTTGTTTCAGCTCCGGTTGCAAGAACGAGGTAATCATAAGCAATTTCGCCAATGGTAGTATCTATCGTATTTTTTTCGGGGTTAACTTTCAATACTTCTGTAAGGCCAAAAGAAAAGTTTTCCTGGCCCTGGAAAACACGCCGTAGCGGAAAGGCAATCGTTTCGGCTTCAAGAGCGCCGGTAGCAACCTGGTATAGAAGCGGCTGAAATGTATGGTAGTTATGACGGTCGAGCATAAGTACTTCTACTCGTTCATTTTTTAATTTTTTAGCCAGTTCAAGTCCGCCAAATCCCCCGCCTACAATTACTATTCTCGGTCTTTTTGTTGCTGTAGTCATTGTTTTACTTATGGTAAAATGAAACTAAAAAAACTGAACCAAGGAAAAGGAAGGTTAAAAGTTGGTCGTTTCCAACTGTAAAAGCAGGCATAATAATTAATTTTTAGAGAAGCGTAGCCAGGTAAAACCGACGATCATCGACAGAAATGATGCTGCAAGCACCGCAATTTTAGCGATATCCCGGGCGGACGCATCGGTGAATGCAAGCGTGGAAATAAAAATAGACATGGTAAAACCTATTCCTGCGAGGATGCCTGCACCAGCCATCTGGCCCCAGTTTGTTTGTTCGGGCAAATCTCCTTTTTTTAAACGGACGAGAATGAAGGTGGCAGTTAAAATGCCTACAGGCTTACCTATAAACAATCCCGCCATAATGCCCCATGGCATAGCGCTATTTAGAACAGCGAGCCCGGCGGAAGGGATAATAATGGCTGTGTTAGCTAAAGCAAAAACCGGCATTATTAAAAAGTAAACAAGGTGGTGTAATTTGTTCTCGTAATTACTTAACAATTGAGTCGGTACCAAAAAAGCAAAAATTACTCCTGCAATAGTTGCATGAATGCCGGAATTATACATACAGAACCACAACACGAGCCCGAGTGCAATTTGTAGTATTCCAAATTTCAACTTCAGATAATTCAGCAGTAGAATAACCGCTGCAATAACCGCGGTTGCTATAAGAAAAACAATTTTTATGGCTCCGCCATAGAAAAGGGCAATAACAAGAATAGCCCCAAGGTCGTCGATAATAGCAAGGGCAGTTAAAAAAACCTTCAATGCAACCGGAACTCTTTTTCGCAGCAATGAGGCTATGCCAAGTGAAAAGGCAATATCCGTTGCAGTGGGAACGCCCCATCCGCCGGTGAATGTTGTATTTTTAGTAAAAAGTACATAAATCAACGCGGGAAAGAGCATCCCTCCCAGGGCGCCAACAACCGGAAGCAACGCTTTTCTTACAGAAGAAAGTTCACCTTCCACCAGTTCGCGTTTAATTTCCATTCCAACCAAAAAGAAGAATACTGCCATCAACCCGTCGTTGATCCAATGCAGAAGAGAATGGGGTAGATAAAGGTCATTGATGAAAGGCAGCTCTGTCTGCCACAAATCAGTATAACCGTTACCAGCGCTGATATTGGTAATTACCAAAGAGATACATGTACAGGCCAATAAAACAATCCCTATTGAGCGGCTATCATTAAAAAATTCCAGTAAAGGGTTTACAAAGCTCCTCTTTAGTACTCCAAACATGTTGCGCTTTTTAGGTTATTATATTGGTCTTACAAGTTCTACTCCAATAGTGCCTTTAAACGCAAAGGTATTTGAACAGGAAGAACATATGGCTTGATTTACTTTACAGTAATTTGTAGAGGAAGTTTTTGGTTAACCAACCTTTAATCGTTTATCAACAGCCGTTTGTTTCGATAGCATCGGCGAACGCCTGTACTGTACTCCATTATTCGACGTCGCCGTTTTTACCCTGAACTTGTAGAAGGTTCTTACACTTCTACTGCTGGTATGTTCATGTGCCTTCCAAGCATTATTTGCATTTAGTACCTTACACTTAATTTTCTGACGTATCAACTTTAAACAAACTTTTTACTCTTTTGAAAAAGATATTTTATCCTCTAAGTAAAGCTTCGGCTTTTATTCTAAATACCAGCCTTATTCTTTTTTCATTACTACTTCTTCTGTCTTGTTCTGTGCGGCCGGTCAGAACGAATACTATAAGTAGCTCCCAGGAAAGGCTGAAGTTGGATGACAGTAAAGGAGCATATGCTACGAAAAAGTATCGCAACCTTTTTAAAGAGAACGGGCATTCTGAAGGGGAGATCAACAATAAAATAAATGTTGCATTTGAGCAGTTGTTCTATGGTGATTCCGCCGGCCAGAGAATCTATTTCGACGCGGGAAGGAATGCCGGCGGTTCGATGGCTTACATACTTGATGTTTATAATAACGATATCAGGAGTGAAGGAATGTCATACGGAATGATGATCGCAGTGCAACTGGACAAAAAAGCGGAATTTGATGCAATGTGGAATTACGCGACGACGTATATGTACACCAGCGATTCAACACATCCGGCCGAAGGCTATTTCGCCTGGTCTTTAAAAAGAGACGGAACAAAAAATTCAGAAACGCCGGCCCCTGATGGGGAAGAGTATTTTGTTATGGCACTTTATTTTGCATCGGCACGGTGGGGAAATGGTGGCGGAATATATAACTACAAGGCCTGGGCAGACAAAATATTAACTACTATGCGACAGCATCCATTAAAAACAGGCCGTACAAAGCGTGGTACTGAAACGGTGGGACCAATGGTAAATAATGATAAAAAGATGATCTTGTTTGTGCCGGAGGGTTTAGGGCGCAGTTTTTCCGACCCATCTTACCATTTACCCCATTTCTACGAGTTGTGGGCTCGTTTCGGACCTGAGCGTGAAAGGGCTTTTTGGGCAGCAGCGGCAGACACCAGTCGTAATTATTTCCATAAAACAACCCATCCTGTTACTGGTCTTGCGCCTGATTATGCTCACTTTGATGGCAAGCCCGTTGTTACTGCTTTCAATGAGAACTCCAAACACTTTGCTTACGACTCCTGGCGGACTGCGATGAACTGGAGCGTTGATTGGTCGTGGTGGCAAAAAGATGCGGGCCAGCAGGAGTTGAGCAATAAGATACAGTCGTTTTTTTTTAAACAAGGAATATCGAATTATGGTAGCGTGTATACGCTTGATGGCGAAGTAAAAGGAAAAGGTCATGCTGCAGGACTTGTAGCAACAAATGCAACTGCGAGCCTTGCAGCAACGCATTCCATCGCAAAAGATTTTGTTGACGCTCTTTGGAACCTCCCTGTTCCTCAAAGTATTGGGGACCGCTATTATGGCGGACTTTTATACCTGATGGGTTTTTTGCACTGTAGTGGAAAGTTTCAGATTTATACCCCCAAGTAAGTTGGAGACGTCATTGGTTGAACTATCAATTGGTTTCCTGCACCAGCGTTGGGTAGGTCGGGTTGAGTTTAGAGACGAAAAGTACAAGTGAGTGACACAACGATGTAGAATGCTTATTCAAATGATGGTAACAAAAAATAATTTAACCGGAAGGCAAAGTGGGAGAGGACTATTTACCCAATAAATCGAATTTGGTCTTTGGCCTTTTATCGTCGTACCATTTGAATCCTCTTACACGAAGTTCTGTTAAGTTTACCTGGCGGATGGGAGAAATTGTGCCCTGGAGGTTATTACGGAAGACTACGCGATACGGTTTTCTTTCCTGGAACGTTACATCGATTACGTCGGAAGTAGAACGGTTAACGCCTATAAAACCGCCCTGCTCATCGGCGGTATAATAAATATTTTCGGCGCTGCCTTTTGCCCTGATGAAGTCGATGCTTCCATTCTTAAATATTCCGTTGATCGTATTGCCTTTTACCTGGTTATACAAATCTTTTTCGGCCTGGTTTATTGCTAAGGCATTTTCAAATGCATAAAATCGCTGCGGCTTTTTATTATGGGTATACAAATAAATAGTATCGCCAACAATTTGGTTATCCTGTGCCCATACTATGGGATTTTTAAATAGGCGGAAGGCGGAATCGCGGAAGCTATAAAAAAGACTGTCACCAACTGCCTGAAGGCTGTCGGAGAATATCTTTACGTTATAATAGGCTTCGAAGAAACGATTGCTGTTACTATCGGCCTGGTTGGTCGCATTTGTTTTTTTTGTAGTCGCGTTAGCCAGGCCAGATTTTGGATTTTGGGTTCGGGGATATTTTCGGGAGTTTACAGTATCGATACTTGCCAGACGATTTCTTATACTGTCAGCCGGCGTGGTTGAATTTGTTTTTCCGGTATTTGCAGTTCCTGGTGTCCCGGGAACAAATCCTGGTTTTTGAACTGACGGAGAATTAGGTAAAAATAAATTATCGCCGGTTGCCATCCGGTTGCTGGTACTGTCGACCATGTTGCTGCTACTTGAGCCTGTGGATGTTAGATTCTCAAAAATCCGTTGTTTTCCTGGATTTGCAGGTTTTGCCGATAAAGAAGTATCGGTGCTTTCCAGGCTATTGTTGCTGTCTGCAGGGGTAGTTGTAGTTGTTTTTGCAGTTTCAGGGTTCTCTGATATATCAGGCACAAACCGTTGCTTTTCCAGTTCGCTAAGTTTTCCGGAATAAAGGGTATCGGCTGTTACATAGATACTATCCCGGTCTTGCTTTATAATCATCAACGGCTTCTGTGTAGCCAATATAGCGCCCGTTTTATTGTTCGACTTAACATTATTCGCTAAGATGGCATACGCGTTTGCAGTGTCCTTGTTTTTGTATACTACGTTACCCTGGGCCTCACCAAATTGGGAGGCATCATCGAAGGCGAGATCATCGGCAGTAAGCGTATAATCTTTGTCGTCGACAACAGGCCTTTTACCAAAAACAGCTTTTTTATTTTTCAGGTCATAATACCCTTCCGAAGTTCTTACGGTGCGCTGACCGGTAACGATTTTTGTAGGTACGGTAAACCTTGCCAGTTCGGTATAGGTATTATATAAGAGTGTATCTGTGGTAACTTTATATTCAGGGTCGTTTAAGAAAACTTTCTTTTTAAAATAGATGTCCCTCGTTTCGCCATAGTAGTAACCTTCGGTACTCGTGAGTACTGTTTTGCCGTTCACTACCTTCCCACCTTTGAGGTAAGTTCCGATCCTGGTTGAGGTATTATATTCAAGTTCATCAGTTGTAAGAATCGCCTTGCTATCTGTAAGCCTTACCTTTTTTTTCAGGAAAGCTGTTTTTTCTTTACCGAGGTATTTTAAGTACTGGGAATACGTATGCACGCTATCCGCATCGTTTATGTGAATATTGCCGAAGGCTTCAATCGTATTCGCCGCCTGGTTTAATACTGCGCTGTCACAATAAAAATAAGTAAGGTCTTGTTTTACTTTTACATTACCGGCAAGGGAAATAAAATCGCCCTGGCCTTCAATCTTCTGAAAGTTGTAGCGGTCTGCCTTGATGATTTCAAGTTTTTTTCCGGTTGAAGTATCACCTATGGCAACCTGGCTTTTGGCACAAATGGCAACAATTATAAAAAGAGAAAGGAAAGAAGTTTTTAATAAAAGATTTGTAATCATTTTACGGTTACCGCGGTAGTATCAGCTACAGGTAACGGCGAAGTTAGATATTGCTTCTTAGCTTTACCCCCGAAAATGGAAATGCTAACATACCTTTTAGGATTAACGCGAATGTCGTCCATTAAGATATTCAGGCTACGGGTGGTATTTGCGAGATTGTCGTACAACTGGTTATCATTTAATAACCGGCCAACAGAACCTTCTTTACTGTCAATTTTTGCGACAGTAGCATTTAATTTTTCAACTGTAGTTCTTAATTGGCCGATAGTGCCGTCAATATCTGCTTTTGATAAATTGCGGGTAGAAGCTTCGAGGTTGCTCATGGTCGCATTAATCTTATCATTGTTTCCGGCAAGGTTCCTGGTGAAGGAATTTAAATTAGCCATCGACTTGCTTAAATATCCCGATTGCTCGTTCATCAACGACTGAAGAGCAGCGGCTGAAACTACCAGGCTGGCAGAAATACGATTAACGTTACCCACCACATCCTGCATATTGTTTTTTGTATTTATATCGAAAACGCTGTTCAGGTTTCTCATAACAGAGTCCATGGTTTGAAGCGTAAATTTAACCTGGTCAACTACAGGAGTAAGTTTAGCAGTTACATTTCCTATCATACCGGGGTTGTCAAATGTGTAGATGGTGTCGTGATTTTTTAGATAAGTTTTGCTATTGCCCATACTGATATCCATGCTTGCGGTACCAAGAGGATTGTCTTTTATGGAAGCAAGAGAATTATTCGGGATGTTAACTTCTTTTGTAAGTTTTATAGCGATGATTATTGTGTCGATATTCTTGTTTGTTTCTTCTAATTCATACACACTACCTACCTGTAATCCATTTACATAAACAGGGTTAGAAATCATGATTCCCTTGGTCTCCCTTACTTTTGCATAAATAAAGTTCCCGGTTTTGAATAAGCTTTTTCCTTTTAAGAAATTAAATCCGAGTATTAGAAGTGTTATTGCGAGGGCTGTAAGTGCACCAACTTTCGTTTCATTATTAATCTTCATCAGGTATGCTTTTAAATAACATTTTTGCAGGTAAAATACCTATGGTTGCAAAATTCATGCTAAGGCAAAAATACATTCTTCAAGGCATCTTGAAAGGTGTATAATATTACTCACTTATTTAGTAGCGGTAACGCCTCTTTGACCCTGACTTTCCAGCGAATATTTGTACCGTTTCAATGCGTGTACAATACAACGTACTATTTCGTTCTGGCCACCATCGCTGTTTAAATATTCTTCTTCGTCAGGATTACTGATAAAGCCTGTTTCTACCAGGATGCTAGGCATAGCTACTGCTTGCAAAACCCATATACCTGCCTGCCGTTGTTGTGCCTGGCGACTTATTCTACCCACCTTTTTAAACTCTTCTTCTACAGTTAATGCAAGATTAGCGCTCCTGTTAAAGTATTGTTGGGTCTTTAACGAATAAAGGATCATTCTATCGGGAGAGTTCGGATCGAAGTCTTTCACAAAATTAGCTGTAGCACTGTCGAGATAAAGCGACTCATTTTCACGCATTGCTTTTTCTTTCTGATCAGTTTTATGAGCTCCCCAAATATATGTTTCTGTTCCCTTGGCGGGGTTTGGTGTTGTCCAATGACGGTACTGTGGAACTTTCCGGGTATGTTTTTTCTTTTTCTTTCCTTTCCCTGTGTAATAAACCTGGGTATCGTATCCGGTCAATTCCGAATGCCTTACCGGATGGGCGCTGTTACAGTGAATACTTATAAATAAGTCACCTTTATTATAATTAGCAATATTTGCTTTAGTTGGAGGAGATTGATAAATATCCTGGGTGCGGGTGAGTACCACTTCTATTTCAGGCATTTCCGTTTCAAGTAATTTTCCCAGCTTTAGGGCTACTGCCAACGATACATCTTTCTCTTGTGAATATTTTCCTTCTGCGCCTCCATCATGACCTCCATGTCCTGCGTCTATAATTACTTTTCTTAATAAAGCTTTTTGAGTATATGGTTTAAATCCAAAAAGAAAAGTGGAGTTAACGCATAATAGCAGCAGACTAAAAAAAATAATCCAATTTCGCTTCATCATAATTATTCTTTCGCTTTATTTTTTATAAATTTCCTTTCCTTTATATAAGGATAAAACGTTATTATTTATTTTTTATTTTCTAAAGAATTTTCTACCAGCGTTGCCGAACCTGTTTCGAGTAGCTGTTTATAGCGTAAAACCGCTCTCATCATGGCATAACTAAGCTCATTCTGGCCTTTTTCACTATTTAAATAATCTTCTTCTGCAGGATTACATATAAAACCAGTTTCAACTAATATGCTGGGCATGTTGGTAGCTTGTAGCACCCAAATACCTTCACTATTTCTTTGCTTTACTCCATAACTATTCCGGCCTAGCTTTTTAAATTCCTCTTCAACGAAACTTGCAACCGCAAGACTTTGATCGAAAAACTTTTTTGTTCGGAGGGAAGCGAGAATCCTTGCATCGGGAGAGTCTTCATAAGCGCCTGAACTGTCTTGTTCATGAAATTGGTCATCATCATCTCTTGCGCCTACCGATTTTTGTTTTTGATCATACTTATTTACCGCCCAGATATAAGTTTCGGTACCAATCCTGCTACAAGGCAACTTATAAGATTTATAAATAGGTACGGACCTTGTTTTTTGAACCCTTCTTTTTTTTCTGCCTTTACCCACCGTTGTTGTATAGCTTTCAGATCTGTGTCCTACTACTTCTCTTCGGTACCTTTCTTCCATTGAATTAACATGAATAGATATAAAAAGGTCCCCGTGATTTTCGTTAGCAAATTGGGCCCGGTAGCGATTGGCAGCCTTTACTTCTTTCAATCCTGCCGGAAGATTCTCGTCCGTTCTTGTGTATACGATGTTACAGTCGGGCAAAACTTCTTTAAGCCGTTGACCAAGCTTTAAAGCTATTTCAAGGGTGAGTTGCGATTCGTAGCTATATATTCCCTCGGCATTACTATTCGGCAACCCGTGGCCTGCATCGATCACAATTGTTTTCAGAGCTGCTTTTGCCGGAGTTTCAGATGCATTTTTTTCAAAAGAGAATAATACTGGTAGAACACATAAAGCAAGAAATAGTACAAAATCTCTTTTAGTCATTCTGGATATTCTTTAGGTCTTTTTTCAATTTTCTATTGAGTTAATCTTCACACATCCTTAATGCTTTAAACACTAAATTTGCCCCACTACTTATGAGCAAGCGATGTAAAGTTAGGTCAAAAAAAATTTCAGCCTTAGCGGTAATTGCTATTGTTTTCATAATTACCATTCGCGTTAATGCCAAATATAAGTCTTACCAAATTGATTATCAGTACACTGCAACCGCTGTTGATTCTCCCCCTCCGGCTAAACGTCCGAAAATTAAAGATACTGTCGCCATCAAAGCAAGCACCGATTTAACTGATTCTACCGCTCAAACGGATACCGCCAGAACCGACAGTTTAGTACAGGTTACAGATACATTAAATGTAAAATTATCGAAGGATTCTCTTGATGCGCCTGTTACTTATTCTGCAGATGATAGCGGGGTACTAATTATACCTACCAAGGAATTTATATTATATGGTAAAGCAAACGCCAAGTATACTGATGTTGAGGTGACGGCCCAAACAATTCATCTTGATCAGGATAAGCAATTGCTGACAGCCTATGGCTCGAATGATACAACGGGGGATCCGTTGAATAAGCCGAAGCTGGTGCAAGGCGATATGCAGAGCGTTAGTGATACTATTTTATATAATACACGTTCACAAAAGGGATTGACGAAAAGTACTTATTTGCAGCAGGGCGAAATGTATGTTTATGCCAATACGATAAAGAAAGTAAATGAGAATACTTTATATGCTTTTCGCGGAAGGTTCACTACCTGTAACCTGGATACACCTCACTTTGCGTTCCGTACACGAAAGATGAAGATGATCAATAACAAAATGGCTGTTTCGGGTCCTGCTTCACCTGAATTTGAAGGCGTGCCGGTGCCCATCGGAATACCTTTTGGAATTTATCCTTTAAACCGCGGACGCCATTCAGGATTGCTTCCCCCGCAATTTGCAACTAACGAACAGTTTGGACTTGGGCTCGAAGGTCTGGGGTTTTATAAAGTGCTTAGTGAGAATTTTGACGCAACAGTTCGGAGTAATATCTATAGCTACGGTGGCTGGAATGTAAATGTTTCGTCTAAATATATAAAGCGCTATAAATACACCGGGAGCCTGAATGTTGCCATTCAAAATACCAAGATCCTGAATACCGGAGGCTTTTCAAAAGAGGAGTTTACAAAGAGTAAAACATTCATGGTAAACTGGAGTCATACCAGGGATAGTAAAGCAAGGCCTGGTTCGAGTTTTTCGGCAAATGTAAACGCTGGAAGTACAAAGTTTAACCAATTCGTATCTAACAACCCTATGTTGAACTTCCAAAACAGTTTAAGTTCTTCTATCAATTATAGTAAAGACTGGGCTGGAAAATATAACCTCTCAGTAAGTGCCAACCACAGCCAGAACAGTAATTCAAGATCGGTCGATCTTACGCTACCTACGGCAAGTTTTAACGTAATAACCTTGTATCCTTTTCAAAAAAAGGAAGCCATCGGTACTCCAAAGTGGTATGAAAAACTGGGCATAGGTTATACCGGTAATTTCCAGAACCGCGTTTCTTTTTACGACTCAGCAATTAGTATCAGGCGACTTTTAGATACTGCCCAATACGGGGCAACACATGTAGTGCCCATTACTTTGTCGTTACCTCAAATGGGCGCTATACAGCTTGCGCCGAGTGTTTCTTATGAAGAAAGGTGGTACGGCCAAAAAATAATTCGCAAGTGGAACGATGTGACTGAAAAAGTTGATACCAGTATTTCAAGAGGTATTTATACGGCGAGGCAAATGCAGTTCGGCCTTTCATCAAGCACCAGGGTTTTTGGTACTTACCAGTTTAAAAAAGGTGCTGTAAAGGCTATTCGTCACGAGATAAGGCCAAGCGTAAGCATTAATTACAGGCCCGACATGCAGAAGCGATACTTTTATGACGTGCAGACTGATACGGTCGGAAAGGGCACTATGCGTCGTTTCTCCCAGTTTGAAGGGGGAGTAATAGGCCCGTTTAGCGAGGGTAGGTTTGGTGGTATTGGCTTTGGCGTAGACAATACGCTTGAAATGAAAGTTAAGAATTCCAAAGACACTTCTGAAGGTGGTACCAGGAAGGTAAGGTTGCTCGACGGCTTTGGCTTTAATGGTTCTTATAACCTCATTCCGAGCCCAACCGACAGTTTCCCTTTATCTAATATAAGTATGTATGTAAGGAGCACTTTATTTGAAAAAATAAATATTACTGCCAATGCTAACCTCGATCCTTACGAAATAGATTCTATGGGCATTCGTCATCCAAAGCTTGTGATGGCCACCAGTAAATTTAAACCGGGAAGAATAACCAATGGAAGTATTGCTGTTTCTACATCCTTTACAAGTAAGAGTAAAGACGGGGCAGATGATAAACAAAGGGTACGGCAAGATGATTATCTCACGCCGGATGAACAACAGCGCCAATTGGATTATGTAAGGAGTAACCCCGCCGAGTTTACCGATTTCAATATTCCCTGGTCTGTTCAGTTATCTTATTCATTGAGTTTCTCAAAGCAGTTGTCGCCCGATTATAAATTTGTAACAAATACCTACTCTAACATTAGCGTTAATGGTGATTTTAGTTTAACTCCCCGCTGGAAGATTGGTGGCAATACCTATTACGATTTTACAACAAAACAGATACAAACACTAACCATGTTTATAACCCGCGAAATGCATTGCTGGCAAATGTCTATTAATATTACTCCTGTTGGCTTGTATCGTTCTTTCAACATAAGCATTAACCCTAAATCGGGTATTTTGCGTGATTTGAAGATTAACAGGTCGAGGTATTTTTATCAGTAAGTGTGTAATTAGTAATTGGTAATTACCTAGAAGTAGGAAGTAAACGGTAAGAAAAAGGTTGAACAGGGTTGTGTAAGTAAAAGTGGGTCGCACCACGGTGGGCATCATGTTGAAAAAAGATCCGGTCCGCGTTAACAAAAAAATTTGTTCTTCACTTCTCCACTTTTCACGTTAAGTTTTGGGACAGGCATTTGTACTTTACTTAATCATCGTTGCCACGCTCGGTTCACCGGTAGCTTTTCATAGCGACGTGGCAGTTTACCCTGACCCCGTCGAAGGGTCGCATTTCGTCCATCGGCAAGTCTTTGTGCAGCCTATTTTCTATCCAATTAATACCGTTAATCCAGTTTCTAAATTATTTGCTATTCTTCAAATAATAGTCCCACATAATCTTAAACACTGTTTCCCGCAACTCCTTGCTCGTCATATTCTCAGAGCTTACAGGAGGAAGAAAGTGCATTTCTAAAGAATGTGGCCACAGGTAAAATGATTTATTTATGGGAAGGACTTTTTTTGTGTTGAAAATGAGGGTAGGAATGATTTCTTTTTTTGCGCTAACAGCCAGTTTAAAAGCTCCATCGTGAAATGACTTCAACGGATCCGCAGTACGGTTACGGGTTCCTTCAGCATAAATAACCATGTGCAATCCCTGCGAAAGAGCAGTTTTCATATCATCGAAACTTTTCCGGCGGCTTTCTTCGCTATTCCTGTCGACCAACACAGTTCCCCTCTTATATACCCAGCCAAATACCGGCGTTTTTGCAAACGACGTTTTACCGATTGTTTTATTCGCCCCCGGCACATAAGGCGTTGTTACCGGAACATCCATCAAAGAGTTGTGGTTACTGACAACTACATAATTTTTCCCTTTTTCAAAATTTTTTTCGCCGATAACTTTAAGGGGTGATCCTATCAGGAACAGCCATACATTCATCCATACTTTTGTTATCTGCCTGAAGGTTTCTGTTCCCTGCGGTTCTTTTATAAGGAAGGTAATGCAAACGGGAATAATGATGATGAGCAGTGTAACGGTAAAGGAAACCAGTCCCCAGGCGGCCCAGATAGCTCCAAAAATATTTTTAATTATTTTCATTTTGTAAATGTATAAGTCATTTTAATCGAGAAGCCAGTCGATAGGATCCTTGCCCTGTTTCACAAGATAATTATTGGTTTTACTGAAATGTTTGCAACCAAAAAATCCTTTATCTGCACTAAAAGGAGATGGGTGAGCTGCTTTGAGCACCTGGTGTTTGGTTTCATCTATCAGCTCTTGTTTCTCCTGGGCAAAACGACCCCAAAGTAAAAAAACAACTCCTTCTTTTTCCCCTGATATCTTACTGATGACCGAATTGGTGAATTCCATCCATCCAATTTTTGCATGGCTGGCGGGTTCATTTGCCCTCACTGTTAAAACGGCATTCAAAAGTAATACCCCCTGCTGGGCCCATTTTGCCAGGTTGCCGGTTTTTGGAATCGGCATTCCTATATCCTTGTTCAGTTCCTTAAAAATATTAATAAGCGATGGGGGAGGATTAACACCGTCAGGAACTGAAAAGCTTAGTCCATGAGCCTGGCCGTAGCCATGGTAAGGATCCTGGCCCAATAAAACCACTTTCACGTTGTCGAAAGGAGTAGTATTAAAAGCATTAAAAATTAGCTGTCCGGGAGGATAAATTATTTTTCCCTGTGCTTTTTCTGTTTTAATAAAAGTTACGGCCTGTTGAAAATATGGTTTGGAAAATTCAGCATGTAAGACATTTTTCCAGGCTTCTTCTATTTTCACATCCATTTTTACAAATTTTCGTTTGGATGCAAACTAATTAAAAATTACTTTTGCCACCGTTTTAATCGGGAGCAAAGGTTTTGGAGACTAAGTAATCGGTTTAACGGTCAACAAGGTTCGCTAGCTTTGCTACATAAAGCATCCCGACTTTTAGGTTGGGACGGTCAAAGGAAAATAGTTAGGTTCTATTTATTATAACGGTTCGGTAGCTCAGCTGGATAGAGCAACTGCCTTCTAAGCAGTAGGTCATTGGTTCGAATCCAATCCGGATCACA
>JAQBNO010000082.1 GCA_028288485.1 Segetibacter sp. | reverse complement strand
GAAGGCCTGTAACTCATTATTATTTGTGTAGCTCTGTTAAAAAACTTCTGTGCCCTACAATTTTTGACTTACCAGGTTTCACCTCCTCATCCTCCTCATCCTTCTCCCTGAGGAGAAGAAGGCCTGTGTGCAGCATGCTTCGAATATTTCATAAACCGGTTATTTTTAAAAACAAATAATGAATTCGATATTTTCAAAGTTGCTTGCAATGAAAACGACAGCTCCTCGTTGGTTTGCCGACGAAGTGATTGCGCCCCTTCGACAGGCCCGGGGTACCCTTCGGCGAGCTACGGGTAAAAACTGCCAGGCTAAGTTCTATCAAAGAATTAAAAGTTGAACTGAGCGTAGCAACGATGACGCTATGAAAACCGGTGCCGGTATCCAAAAAAAAATTCTTAAAAAGCGGTTGTTTATAAAGCTTTATTTGAAGAAATTTCGGCGTTTGGAATAGGGAAAATATATTCAGGTTGCGACGGAGAAATTGACGGTGCAGTTCCTTTTGACGGAATTGTAAGCAAATTCCTGAGCAGGTCGTTCGACCTGAAGCCTTCACCTAAAAACTCAATCCTTCTTTCAGTTAGGATGGTATTTACCAATTCTTCTGATTTAACCGTTGCTGAGGTAGGAAACACGTAAGTTGGATCAGAACGTTTCCGCACGGCCGCCAGTAATTCAGTACCTTTTATAACATCGCCGGTTTTAGCAGCAGCTTCAGCATAATTTAAAAGAACCTCAGCATACCTGATTACCGGAACATAATCTAAAAATTGAGCATGGTTGTATTTGGTGATATAGGTTCCCGTTGAATTTGTTCGCAGCATGGTTTTACGTGCATCTGTTGGCATCCAGTTAGGATTGCCTAAAATACCGGCAGGATTTAAACTGTATTCCTGGTTGGTGTTGAATTCATAACCGAGAGAGCTCTGGCCACTTACAAAATTCAGAGCGGTCATTGGCATCGAAAATATAGACTCGTTGGTAGTATAATTTGAGCCGAAAATCGTTAATACATTCGCCTGCATTTCATTGGGAACTCCGGTTGGAGCTTTATAAGGTGGCGCATTTGGAACGATTTTCTTTGCTTCCGCAATTACTTTACCATTCATGCCCATAGTCAAATATACCCTTGTTTTAATTGCAATGGCGGTGTTTTTATGCGCCCTTGTAGTATTTAACAACGAGGTACTATAGGTGGAGGGTAAACCTGCTTCCGCTTCATCAAGATCCTTTAAAATTTGGGTGTAAACCTCTGCAACCGTACTTCTTTTTAAATCGTTGTTAGCGGTTGACGTCTCACCTTTTAAGCGAAGAGGAATACCGGGAGAAGCACCTCCATCTTTCACGTATGGTTGTCCGTAAAAAGTAATCAGTGAGAAATAAGAAAGCGCTCTTACGAACTTAGCTTCCGCTACGTATTGTGCAGCAGTGGCTGCGGGAACAACAGTAGGATGCGCTGCCAGTCCGTCTATCACTAAATTAGCCGAATTAATGGCGGAATAAGCAGAGCTCCAACTGGTTAATGCATCATTTGACCCCGAATTGATGGTATGGTTCCAGGCATCATAACCGGTAAAAATATTGTTTAACCTGTTCATAAATTCTTCTCCACGGATGTCATTCAACATCACGTACCGTCCGCCTAAAAAGTCACCGCTTTTAAGTGCAGAATACATCCCATTCACCTGTCCAAGCACCCTTGAAGGAGAGTCAAATACTACATCTATCCCTAGAGTCGTTTCGGGCTGAGGACTTAGTAATTCTTTTTCGCTGCACGAGGTAACAGTAAGGCCTAGTGTTAATGCAAAACAACCAAGGCGGAACATGTAAGGCTTTATTATGCTTTTATTTATAATTTTCATTGTAGTGTTTTTATTAATTAAAATCCAACGTTTACACCAAAAGTGAAGGTTCTGCCTTGCGGTACAGAATTCTTGTCGACACCGGGAGTTGTATTGGTGTTACCATTAACTGAAATATCAGGATCCTGGCCGCTATAATTTGTAATGAGGAAAGCATTAAATACCTGTGCGTACACTCTGGCAGAGTTAATTCCTGTTTTACCGAACAAGGTTGATGGAAATCTATAACCTACAGAAGCAGTTTGCAACCTGATAAAATCGGCTTTTTCAACATTTTCAGAAATCGGGAAAGACGAACCGTTTGAAAGCAGGTCTCCTATAACAACCCTTGGCATATTTGTGATCTGACCCGGGGTTGTCCACCTCGTTAATACTTCTGTTGTATTGTTCCAGAAACGTTGATCGCGCCAGGTACCTTTGGTTCCGTTTTGGATATAATTACCGCCCGAATAAGTGAAATTAATACCGAGGTCGAAATTGCCGTATTTCAAATTATTATTAAAGCCACCATAGAACGTTGGAAGTGCATTACCTAAAATGTAATAGTCGTTAACACTAATAGCCTGGGCTGTTCTTCCGTCTAAATAAGTCCAGCGGCTTTGACCTGAGGGTACAGAGTGATTGTATTGAATCCTTTCTCCCGCCTTGTTGATGAAGACCCTTTGCCCTGTTGCAGGATTAACACCGTCTGTTTTGGCACCGTACAAGCTACCCACCGAATAACCAACACGGGTTATATTCGAAGTTTCTGCTGTAGCGGCAGTTGTTCCTACAATTTCAGATCCTGCTCCGAAAAGCTCGGTAACCTTGTTCTGGTTGTAGGTGTAGTTTACATTTGAAGTCCAGCTGAATTTCGAATTGCGGATAAGGGTCGCAGTAATTCCGGCTTCAAAACCACGATTATACATCGCACCAATGTTTTGAAGAATTGCATTACCCGGAATTCCCTTTGATGGTGATTGAGGAACATTCAAGATCAATCCGTCTACATTATTGTTATAGTAGGTAAGATCTAAAGTGATCCTGTCTTTCAATAAACCAATGTCGGCTCCGATGTTCGTTTGTTTACTGGTTTCCCAGCCTAAGTCAGGATTGCCACCCTGGCTAAAGGCAAAGGTTGGAACAGAACCGTATAATGCAGAATTATACAGGGATAAAGAGCCATAGTTATTGGCCAGGTTTCCATTACCTACTTTGCCCCAGCTTGCACGCAGCTTAACACTGGTAACCGCATCGGAAAAAGGTAAAGATTTATAAAATTTTTCATCCGATAAAGCCCACCCACCTGATACGCCGCCAAAAGTTCCGTATTTTTTGTCAGCACCTAAAGCAGAGTTACCGTCACGACGATAGTTTACAGTAATGAAATACTTTTTATCAAAATCGTAACTGATACGTCCGAAGGATGAAGCAAAAGCTTTTTGACTGAAAGAATTATTGTTACCAGGTACAATATTTTGGAAAGCACCCTGGTACATATTAAAAAATGCATCTGCTAAACCAGTACGTTGCGCACCCCAGGAAGAGTTATTGAACTTTTGAACATCATATCCAGCTAATAAAGAAACATTATGCAGTTCGGCAAATGACTTCTTATAGGATAGCGTATTTGTCAGGTTCCAGTTATCGATCAGGATGCTGGTGTTGGTTGCTGCCCCTACGTTGGAAAAGCCGCCGCCATGTATTGCACTTTCGAAGTTTTTATTTTCTATTTTAAGACGATCAATACCATAACTCAGCCTGTAGACCAGGTCTTTAACAATGGTTACATCGCCTGCAAAACTGGCAATGATACGGTCGTTTTGCGATGTATACCTGTTGTATTCAAGTATAGCGGAAGGATTATAAAAATTGCTGGATACCGTATTAGCACCCATCCCTAAAGTATTGGCAGAGCTTAAATTATAAAAACCATTCGGATTTTTTACTGGTACATTAGGTGCAGACAATGTTGCAAGCCTTGCAGGTGCAGTAAGCTGGAAAGCATTGCCTTCCAATGATCCTGTTTGGGGAGAAGCATTTAAGCTGTTGTTATAATTAACGTTCGCAGCTAATTTAAACCACGACGTCACTTTATGATCGAGATTAAAACGAACCGCTTTTCGTGTAAACTCATTCGTTTTAAGTATACCCTTTTGATTGCTGTAATTGGTCGAAAAATAATATTTAGTTGATTCCGAACCGCCGGAAACGCTTAAGCTATGATTTTGAGAAACACCTTTCTGGTAAACCTCGTCGAACCAGTTGGTATTTACAAGGGAACCATCGGCGTTGTACATTGGGAAAAATGATGCTGAAGGCACAGCAGCGTTATTTTGATTATTTGACAGAATTTTTGAGTTAAGAACGGCCTCATTTTTAATCATCATAAATTGCTCTGCGTCTAACAAATCAGGTAAGCGAACGGCTTCGGTTATACCTGTCCAACCTTCATAGCTGACCCTGGCTTTCCCGTTTTTACCACTTTTAGTTGTGATTAAAATAACCCCCGCAGCAGCCCTTGAACCGTAGATAGCAGTTGAAGCCGCATCTTTTAATACATTCACACTTTCAATATCGGCGGGGTTTATATCACCCAAAGGATTATTGGCTACGATACTTGAGTTTGCAGCGTTACCGGTATTAACAGGAATACCGTCTACTACTATTAAAGGATATGAACTAAGAGAAATTGAGTTGATGCCACGAATCCTGATAACAGGCGCATTATTTAATACACCGTTTGGTTGCCCTATGCTTACACCCGTTGCTTTACCCGCCAGGCCCTGGTCGAAACTCTGAACCGGCATATCTTTCAACGAATTACCATTAATTCGTGCTGATGAACCCGTAAATTCCGCCTTGGTTTGTGTACCGTAGCCTACCACTAAAACTTCACTTAGTGATTTCGATTCGGGTGATAATGAAATATGTAAATCTTTAGCGTTTTTTACAGCAGTTTCAAACGTTTTGAAGCCGACAAACGAAAACACCAGGATGCTTTTTTCATCTTCTGCAGCTATCTGGAATTTTCCATGTGAATCAGTAACGGTTGCCTTATCAGTTCCCTTCAGTGAAATCGATACTCCCTGGAGAGCTTCGCCTTTTTCGTCTAAAACGGTGCCTGTAACAGTTGTTGGAGGGTAAGCGGCGTTTGCGTAGACAAGCGTTGCCAACATTAAAACGACCGCAAGTTGTAATCTGATAAAAATTCGTAAAGTGACCGGCGATGTTTCACACATCGCCTTGATAGGAGAAATAAAATTCATACATTTGAGATTTGGGTTAATACCTGAGGGTGCTGATTGTTTCTGAATGGGTTAGCCCGAATATTTGCGCAAAAGTGCTCGCAACACTTTTGCGTTTTTTTTGGTTAACCACCTTACTTTTTTAAAGCTGCAGATGTAGTTTTCTTTTCATTTTTATTTTTTTTCGTGGGGGTTATTTATTTTATTGACATTATTTATATGTTTCTTCAACCAGGTGTATAAAGAGGCATCAATTACCATTTATTTTAGCAAGTAAAACAAGGATCTTTTGTTGAAAAATGACATTCAACAGGCAGGTAAAAAGAAGCTTAATAAAGTTCCGTTTTCTTACAATCGATAGAAAAGCCTTAGGAGGCTGGTAGTAACTCAGTGTCGATGATAGTAATACTTTGACACTATATTTATGTTTGCAGGCAAGAATCGCAGGATGTTATTTTTATGGATATTGGTTACCAACTTCGGTAGCTACGGTCATCTTCTGTTGCGTCGCACTCTTGTACCCAGGTATTCCTGGGCGGCGAAATGATGCGATTCAACTTCTTTTTTACGCCCTAAAATCATCACTCTTCTACCCTTCGTACGCTTATTTGGCGTATGCCGCCTTACCTGTTGTTGTTACTAATCGAGAATTTCATTCCTCGTTATCTACTGCAAACTATATTAAAAATAATAGAATGCCAAAAAAAAATTAAAAGAAAAGTAGCTTTAAAGTAGAGATAGGTGTTAAAACACTGATTTTAAAACAGTTAAAAAACACACATACATATCAGTATTATAGAGATGTATTTGAATTGTTATACTTAATCGAAAAAATGAAAAATGAAAATAAATATATATGTATATAAATAATACTAATGTATTTGCAAGTTCTACACCTCCTTTTGCCCTCAGGCTTTCATTGCATAGTATCTTTAGCGGGAACCGATATCCGGCGGCCATTACAAGTATTGCTTCAGCCAGTTCCTGGCTCATTCACATCGGTAATGCTTTTTGTTGCAATAGCGGCAGGTTTTACCACAAACAATATACTCATGATACACTGGCAAGCCCGGGTTTTGAGATCATCGCAATGGCGCTATACAGGTTCGGTAATTATTCGGCAGCAAACTTTCGTGTTTCTTTGGCTGGTATCGTCCAGTGGGATAAGAAGATCCGCAAGGGAAGTGTCCTGTTGTTGGTATTGCTTTTCACCAGGGCAATGTTTCCTGTTATGTTAGCGACCGTGCGGCGGGAACTTTTAGAAAATGAAACCGTTATACCGTCGTCGTCAATGCAGTAATCGGCAATTTCACCTTAAAAAACAGTCCTATCGCTGGTGGAGTAACGGTTATCGCTGCTTGCTTTGATGTATAAAGAATAGGTCAAAAGACACACTTATTATTAGCCTGCTTTCCACCCGTAAAATTGTAAAATAAGGTGTCAAAAATATTATTGCTATTCCCGCGCACATTGCAGGTTTTGTGTGAGTAACACTACCTGACCCGTTCGAGGGAACGATGTCTAACAGAATTGCTTAAGCCGGTAACAAAAAATTACACATGCAGGTGAGAGGGAATGAAAACAAGTTCACGTTTTTCGAAAAACAAGTTAACAGTTGACGGATGACCGTTGACCGGTAAAAAAATAATCGCCGCCTCAGTCACCGCCCAGCATTCACCATTCACTATTCGCTATTCACGCATGCTTATTTCGCTATTAAAACTTCCATCATTTTTTCAGCCACAAATACATTTCCCTGCTCTGTTAAATGAACCCGGTCGGTAGTAAGAATGCCTTTTTCCTTGTTTTCGGGATTGTTCTTAAGATTGTATTCGAGAAACGATTTTCTAAGATCAACCAAACGCAAATTGTTTGTTGAAGCCAGCTTACGGATAATGTTTGAATACTGGTTCAGGTCTCCATCCTGCTGGTTGCTATTATCGGTTCTTTCGCCTATTGCTGCCGGCGTGGTAAGAACCACTTTTATATTTTTTGCCTGCAGTTTTTTTATTACCGCAGCATAAAATTTTTCAAACTTATCGGCATCGGTTCCCGTGCCGGAAGAAGCTTTGTGCCACACATCGTTTACACCCACCCAAATTACCACTACATCCGGATTTCTGGCAAGTACATCGTCTTCCATTCTCAGGTAGAGGTCGTAGATCTTATTGCCTCCAATTCCGGCTCCTACCAGTTCATATTGAGTTGCTTTTCCATTTGCCTGAAGCATCTCCTGCATCTTTGTTATATATCCTTTTGGATCAACACCTGCCTGCGTAATGGAGTCACCAAAAAATATAATTTTCGTCTTTTCTTGCTTTATCATTGACACCCCTGTTAAGAATAACATTAATAGAATGGCCGACCTGGATATATTTTTCATACAGCGTTTTAGAATTATTCACCAAATATAAAGTATGTCAGTTGAGCATCTTTGGTTAAAAAACAACGACAACAGGAAAAGAATTTGTTTACCACTTCATTACAACATCCCTTTACTCCTTATTAATCATCGGCTGTTTAACCAGCATCGTATCACTACTTAAGAAAGGTATTGTATAACCCCCTGTGTCTAACATAGTCTTTGGGAAAATCTTCCTGATCTTTCCAAAATCACCCGCTTTCACTTTTGTTTTATAAACATACATCGATGCCAATTTTTTTAAATTTGCCAATTGTTCAATACCTGAAGCTGTAACCTTTGTATTTACAACATTAAGCAGTTGAAGATTATTCAATGACTTTAAAGAGGTTATGCCCTTATCTGTAATGTTGGTATTGTTTAAGTGGAGTAGAGTAAGATTAGTACATTGAGCAACAACAGCTAATGCATTGTCTGTAATTTTTGTATCGCCGAGCTTAAGCCACACCAACTGTTTTTTTACAGGTAACAAAAGCTTTACATCTTCATCAATCACATTCGGGGCAGTAACAAAGTTAACCATCAGGTAATTGCTTCCCTTTGCTACAGGCGTTACTACGGCACCCAGATTTTTTAATGCGAAGATTGCTTTTTCGTCACCTTTTTCAACTTCATTCGAAGGAACTGTAGCAGGTGCTTTTCGTTCCAAACGATCGCTTTGCAATGCCAATAATGCCGGCTTTATCTTTTCCGGTTGGCGCAGTTCTTTTATTTTTTTGCTGAAATCTGCTCCCTCGTTAATCCACCAATGTATCAAAGCAATTTGACGCTCGTTTAATTGTGGTTTTTGTTTCGGTGGCATATGATCTTCGTCCTCCCTTGGCAATAACAACCGTTTGATCATTTCACTTTCGACTGGTTTTCCTGCAAGGATTACTTCTCCATTCTTCCCTCCCTTCATCAATAATTGCGGTTCGTCCATTCTTAATCCACCCTTTTGTTTTTTTGCATTATGACAGCTATAGCATTTCGTTTGTAGCAATGGTTGTATTACATCTTCATAAACCTTCGCTTCCTGTATGTTGGGTATGTTTTTCGGCTTTACAATGGTATCAACATCACTTACCAAAGCCGAAGTCAGGTAATCGGAGCCGTGGGTTAGTGAACCACCTAAGTGGCCGGTAATGATAACCAGCATTAATAAAGAAAAGGAGGTGGCTTTATGAACAATACCATATTTCTTTTTCAGTATTCTTAAGCAGAGGAAAATAGAGGCCGCAGCTACTGTAACTCCCATCCACATGTGCCAGTCGACGAGGCTGCCTTCATAATCGCCACTTAAAGAAAGCAGGTAGCCGGTTATGCAAGAGATAATAGCGGTAAAGGTGCCACAGAGCAAAACAATTTTTATTACTTCTGAAGAAACCTTGTATTTTTCTTTAGTAGAAAGCCATTGCAACAGGAGGCCGATCAATAAAATACCAATTGGCAAATGCACTAAAACAGGATGGAAGCGCCCAACAAATTCTGTAACTGATAAGAACATTGACAGAGAGTGAATTAGGAATTAGGAATTAGAATTCAATGCTGTTTACTTAACGTTTGTCGCCCTGAGCTTGTCGAAGGGTATCTAATTACTCCTATCGCGATAAGGCTTCGACCGGCTCAGCCTGACATCATATTATAGCTTAAGTCAACGACATTGAATTAGGATGTAGGATATTGAAATTTTCGAAATTAAGAATCACCGATTAAAATCCATTCGCTGCTGTGCCGAACATTCCTGATCGTATAGCATTTTTATCAGGAAGCATAGCGTTTGCGTAATAAGTGCATCATGTAAACATTAATGGCCCATTGGTCGGCGAGGGGTTGTTTTGTATAAGGTGTTGTAGGCATATAGTCAGGGGGACCGAACTCTGTTAATATGGTTAGCCGTTCCCCGGCTTCTTTTTTGCGGGCCGCAATTTTATCCCACCATTCAAAATGAGCTTTCACTGCAGCTTCCCATTCAGGTGCCCGGGGATCATTTACCTGTGGACCTTCCGCATGACCGATCCTGGCGTGAATATGTTCAACCCTGTCCAGAGCAATTGCAATATTTTCAGGTTGATCCTGTAGTAAGGATTCACTGACGTTGCACCAGTGCGAGACATCGAATGTTATTTTTAGTTCAGGATTCTTTTGAATGAATTGCTTTGCTACCGGTGCGGCAAACAACATGCGTGAACGGTGGGTTTCATGGCAAATTAAAATACCTGTTCGTTTAGATAATGGAGTAGTGTAATCTATAAAAGCCTTGTTTTCCTCATAACTAAAAAAATCTCTACCGGAATGGCAATTGATGTATAAAGGTTTTTGAACAGTATTGGCAGCAGCTGCATCAATCATCGCTTTAAAATAATCAAGGTGCTGTTGAAAATTACTTTGAGAACCACCGACTAAAAAGCCAACATCTAAGCTGTGCTTCTTAAGACATGTAAATAATTCGTCCTGGCCATTCTTTTCCATTGGCCACCAGATCTCGATTCCATCATAGCCTTCTTTTTTTACTTTACTACAATATTCATCCAATGTTCCTTGAAAGCCCCAGTTGGTAGCCAATATTTTCAGGTCAAAACTTTTGTTCTCGGTAAACCCGGCCTGGTTGGCAAAGGATTGTAAGGAAGATAAAAGCAAGGCGGTACTTGCAGTAACAGATGTTTGAATAAATTTTCTCCTGCTTTTAAGCATTCAGTTGTTGGTTTCGTTAGAGTGTGGGGATGTGGCGGCAATAGAATTACCACCCTGATTAATGATATAAAGCTAAATTAAAAAACGACTCCTGCGCTACGTTCTATCCGCCAACATTTGCAAACACACTGCAATTGTCAGGAGTTCTGCAACAGTGACCGCTGTTGCACGTTCACCTTATTCTACACGTATTAAAGTATCAATGCGATCAAAGCGCTTTTTATTCAATGTCGCCGGGAGCGGCCGTCAGAAACAGCTGTAGCTGCAATAAATAAACCGGCTATATCAATTTGTTTGCATTTCGTCTTTAAAGCATTATTAATATCGCCGCCGTTTGTGCTGATGTTTCGTCAAAAGGAATAACCTCTACGGCTTGAAATATATTATTCAAGAAGGATAATTGACTTATAGAAGTGCCGGAATAAATTTCATATTTCGTTACGGCAGAAATTTTGAATTTATATCCTTGTCTAACTAATGCAATCCATTGAGAGTTTGACTTTTCAATTTCAGACTTTAATTGCTTCAACTAGCCAAAGGCAACGCCTTTACGATTTTAAGCAACTGTTTAAATCCTATGTCTACTTGTACTTCCATGAGGTCAATTTAAGAATTTTTATCAGACAGTTCGCAGCAAAAGAAGGTGAGGTACACTGTTTGAATTTACGTAATGATCTCTTCTATTACTTTACCGGCTACATCTGTTAGCCGAAATGGCCTGCCCTGGTACTGATAAGTAAACTTTTCATGATCGAATCCCAATTGGTTTAGCAAGGTAGCCTGTATATCGTGCGGAGTAACTTTTCCGCTGATCGAGCTATAACCGATTTCATCTGTCTCACCATAGGTGTATCCTTTTTTAATGCCACCTCCGGCCATCCACATGGTAAAAGCTTCGGTATGATGATCGCGCCCTTTAAACGGATTTTGTTTGCCTTCCCTGTTTTCCATCATAGGTGTTCTTCCAAATTCACCACCCCAGACTACAAGAGTTTCTTCCAATAATCCTCTTTGTTTAAGATCAAGAACCAATGCGGTCATCGCCCTGTCTGTTTGCCTGCACTTATTAATAAAACCGATGTCGATGGCAAGGCTTGCGTCTGTACCATGACTATCCCAGCCCCAGTCAAAAATTTGAACAAAACGTACTCCTTTTTCCACCAGCTTTCTTGCAAGTAATACATTGTTCGCAAGACTTGATTTACCAGGTTGTGTTCCATACATTTCATGAATATATTGCGGCTCGTTATTAATATTCATTACTTCAGGTGCCGCTATTTGCATCTTGTAGGCCATCTCGTACTGGGAGATACGCGATAAGATTTCAGGATCGTTGTACTCCTTATATTCTTCTTCGTTCACTGTATTGATAGCATTGATTGAAGCTTTGCGCAAGTCACGATCTATACCGGCAGGATCTTTAATGAATAAAACCGGATCGCCTTCGCTTCTGCATTGCACTCCCTGGTAAACGGAAGGCAAAAAGCCGCTGCCCCAAACACTTTTACCGGCATCAGGAAATTTACCACCGGAGGTTAAAACTACAAAACCCGGTAAGTTCTGGTTTTCTGTCCCCAGTCCATAAGTTACCCATGAACCCATGCTCGGTCTGCCTAAACGTGCACCACCCGTTTGCATTAGTAGTTGTGCCGGCGCATGATTGAATTGATCCGACGTACACGCTTTTAAAAAACTAACCTCATCTACTATTTTTGAAAAATGTGGCAAATGTTCACTTACCCATGCACCGCTTTGTCCATACTGTGCAAATTTGGCCTGAGGACCAAGCATTTTAGGAACACCGCGAATGAAGGCAAAACGTTTCCCTTCCAATAACGATGGCGGACAATCCTGTCCGTCTAATTTCATCAGCTCGGGTTTATAATCAAATGTCTCCAATTGAGAAGGCGCGCCTGCCATATGGAGGTAAATAACACTTTTAGCTTTGCCAGGAAACATGGGCAGCTTGGGAATAAGCGGATGCGCAGGATCAAAATCAATTGATGATGCAGCTGAGCTACCGGAACCGGTACCACACCCCAACAGAGAACCAAGGGCTAAGCCACCAAAACCCATTGCACACTCTTTTAAAAAGTGCCTTCTTGTATGCATCCTGGCGACTGTTTCTTCCGCTTCTCTCACCAGCCTTTGATTATGTAATTCTTTTTGCGTCATGTAATAAACTTTATTGGTTCCCTTTCGACTACTTTATGTTTATTGACAAATGTTGGGAAAGCCGAACAGAGAATGTACAAGTTGCAGTCAGCCCCGCCAGGGCGGAGACGATGTCGAAGAGTTTTTCTGCTGGTTCCATAAATCCATTTAATTCTTTGTGATCACTTCATCCAAATTCAACAACGCATTTGCTACTACAACAAGTGCTGCTGTCCGCGGGTTATTATGCGAATCATTTACACCAATCATCTCGCAGGTCTTCCCGGGATCATCCTTAAACTTATTGTAAGCACTATTGTAAAGCCTTTCCAATGCATTTAACTTTCCAGGAGCAATTTGGTGGTACATCAAAATCTCGTAGCCCCTGCTTATCAAAGCCTTTGCATCGTTATTCTTCATTTCATTTTCGATGCGGTAGGCAAACTGCCTCGACAAGTCGAGGTAGGCCGAATCGTTCAGGGTAACCAGTGCCTGCAAGGGGGTATTGGTACGAATGCGCCGGGATGTACATACTTCCCTGCCTACTCCATCAAATGTGATCATAGAAGGATAAGGGGCAGTTCTCTTCCAGTAAGTATAGACCGCCCGCCTGTATTGATCCTCTCCAGTGCTCGTTTGCCAGTACTCGCCATTCCATGGCGACATCCAAATTCCTTCAGGCTGCCAGGGCTTTATGCTTGGTCCATACATTTTTACACTTAAAACCCCGCTTGCTACCAAGGCCTGGTCTCGTATCTGCTCTGCCGACAAACGAACACGAACACCTCTTTCATAAAACCGGTTATACTGGTCAGACTCGAGGTGTTCTTTGGTTACCTTAGAACTTTGCCTGTAGGTGGCTGACATCACTATTTCCTTCAGCAACTTTTTAGTACTCCAGTTAAACTCATTCATGTACTTCCAAGAAAGAAAATCCAACAGTTGCTGGTGTGTCGGCTCTGCACCTTTTGTTCCCATATCTTCTAAGGTTTCTACCAGGCCGGTGCCAAACAACTGTTCCCACAACCGGTTAACCATGGTTCGTGCGGTTAATGGATTCTTTTTATCAGTTAACCATTTAGCTAAACCTAAGCGATTGCGCGGCGTGTTCTTTTGAAGTGGATTTAAAGTATGTGGTACATCAGCTTCCACCTGTTTTCCCTTGACCAGCCAATTACCTGCTACAAATACATTTGTGTTGCGACGCATCCAGGAAGGATTGTCCATCATCACCGGGGTTGTTGGAACTTCTTTTGTAAGCAATTGCCACCACGTGTTTTTGATCGTATCGTAACCGGGCCTATCCTTACCCGGGAATGATTGGGTAAAGTAAAACCAGTCGAACATCATGCCGTTATCTGTAGGCTTTTTTAAACCGGAATTTGTATAGGAAAAGTAAAGATCATGGGTGCCCGACCGGGCAGGAAAAGTTATACTACTGATGCTCCATCCCTTCGTTGCCGGTACAGTCACCTTTTTTAAAACCGGCCCTGTAGGCGCATCTACATGTATAGTCCATACACCTCCCGGTAAAGAACTTTGATAACGGAAGATCAGCTCGTTCGATTGATCGAGGTTTACATGCGGTAAGCGAGCCGACGCGTTGTTACGGAAAGCAAGCCATTTGGTATCATTCAATTCACTATTAATAAACTGGTCCGATAGAAGTGAGTTGACAGCAGGTTGCCATGTTTTTAGAAATTGATAAACGGGCCTGGCCCTGTCGGTAAAATTATTTTTGTTCAGCCACTCAATTACCTTCCTAACTTTTAAGCTATCCTCTTCGTTGTAATGGCGCAGTACAGGATAATCGGCCTCGGTGTCTTCATCACGTGTATCGTTAAAAAAAGCCATGAACTTATAATACTCGTCGTGGGTAAAAGGATCGTAAGGATGACTATGACATTGCACACAAGCGAATGTTGTTCCCAGCAAACTTTGCCAGGTAGTATTTACCCGGTCAATAACAGCGGCAGTTCTGAATTCTTCATTTTCTGTTCCTCCTTCATCATTCGTCATGGTGTTTCGATGGAAGGCCGTAGCTATAAACTGCTCATCTGTTGCATTTGGCAAAAGGTCGCCTGCTAATTGTTCGATTAAAAACTCGTCGTAAGGCTTGTCTTCGTTGAAGGCCTTAATCAACCAATCACGGTAATGCCAGATGCTTCTGCCCGCATCCCTTTCATAGCCTTTGGTATCGGCGTACCGCGAGAGATCGAGCCAAACCGACGTCCATCTTTCACCAAAGTGTGGAGATGACAATAACGAATCTACAAGCCGTTCGTAAGCCTTCTCATTGTTATTGTGCAAAAATTGCTGCGCTAAACTTTGCGAAGCAGGTAAACCAACCAGATCGAGACTTACCCTTCTTAACAGTGTTGCTTTGTCAGCTTCACCTGAGGGTTTTAGTTTTTGCTCTTGCAGCTTATCATAAATGAAGTAATCTATGTCGTTCTTACCCCAATCGTTCTCTGAAGAAAATAAGCCGAAAAAAGAACCTGCCGGCTTTGGCACTTCTACTTTTTGTACCGGTACATAGGCCCAGTGATCGCCCCATTGAGCGCCTTGTTTCACCCATTTGGTCAGGATCTCTATTTCGTCCCCCGTTAAAGGCGGATGTTCGTACGGCATTCGTTCTTCCGGGTCCTTTAAGTTGATCCTGCGAATCATTTCACTCTTACCGGGATCACCGGGAACTATACCGTAGCGTCCTGACTTTAGTTTGGCCAAAGCTTCAGACCGGAATAATACACTAAATCCGCCTTGCTTTTTTACGCCGCCGTGGCAGGTAATACAACTTTTATTAAGAATGGGCTTAACCTGTGTGCTATAATCAATAGTAGAGCGGCTTGTACTAAAAACAAAAATTGTAGCCAGTACAAGCAGGGTACCGGTTACGAGAAACGCTTTATTTATTTTGGCAAGGCGCATCGGCAGATTTCTGGGAATTCACATCTTTGAAGAATGAATTTACGAAGAAGATGCCCAGTTTACTTAATTTTTTTTTAAAACGCAAATGGCTCAATCGTGGGCATTATAAATTTTAGCAGTTTATTGTATGGGCAGCAAGTGTTCATAATCTTATCCTAATTCAACCATGCACACCCCTGTACTTATGCATTTCATAGCAGCATTTTAGAAGCTGTCTCAAACTGGTTTTACCGATTTTGTATCCTTCAAAACGTTGGTGGTCGGGCGACCAGCAACGGCACCAAAAGCCGTAGTTGCTGCCCTGACCAGCAACGATAGGTTAAGGCTATTACGTTAATAAAAACTTTCTTATCAATTGATACATCTTATTAGGATTTAGTCAGCCTGAGCATCAAAACATCATGAGCGGGAACTGTTGCTTTTAAGGCCTTCCTTGTATCGCCCCGGTCTTTTTTTGTCCAAAGATCACGCACTTTATATGTTCCAAGTTTGGCATCCAGCGTAGCTTTTGATAAATCGTCATTTATCACCCGGCTTTGCCAATCGAAATCGACTTGCTGCGGTTGGCTGTTCCTGTTGAGGAATGTTACTGCCCAGTCACCACCTTTTAAAGGCTTTAACCATGTTTCAAGACTATCTTTCGTGGTGTATTTTAACGCCTGTACTCCTAACGAATCCTGGTTTACCGCAATCACCTCTTTATTCATCAGGATCTCTGCAGTTGCTTTACTCATATTGCGCAGATCATTTCCTGCAATAAGAGGGGCTGCAATCATTGCCCACATCGAGAAGTGAGCCCGGTCTTCATTTACCGGCATGCCATTTCCTACTTCCAGCATATCAGGATCGTTCCAACGGCCCGGGCCGGCATATTTTCTAAGTGTGTCCTGGCTTTCCAGTATTTTCATTACACTTAACGCACGCCACGTGCCCATACTTTTTACGCCTTCCCATTGATTGGTGATGTCGCCAGTTGAACGCCACAAATGCCCAACGTTGCCTGCCCATCTCCAGGGGTTACTTTGGCCCCATTCACACAAACTCAGTACAATTGGCCTTCCTGCTTTTTGCAAGGCTGCAGCGATTGTTTTATACGCCCCTTCCTGTTTTAAACCTTCCGTATTGCACCAATCGTATTTAAGGTAATCGATCCCCCATTTTGCATACATCTGTGCATCCTGGAATTCATATCCCCGGCTGCCGGGTCTACCACCGCATGTTTGAGAACCGGCGTCGGAATAGATCCCTATTTTCAATCCTTTAGAATGTACATAATCTGCAAGCGCTTTCATGCCCGAAGGAAATCTTTTTGGATCGGGGTGAATAAAGCCGAGACTATCACGGTCGCCATGCCAGCAGTCGTCAATGTTTAAATAAGTATAACCAGCATCTTTCATCCCCGTTGACACCATAGCATCTGCCATTTGCTTAATTAAGTTCTCATCAACATTACAGGCAAACTTGTTCCAGCTATTCCAGCCCATAGGCGGAGTAAGGGCAAGCCCCTGGTATTTTGTATAGTTCTGTTTATAGTTATTACCCTGGCTATAAGCAGAGACCGTTACAATCAAAAGCAAGACGATCGCGCCAATATTCTTTTTCATACGAATTATTGTTTTAAATGTTTAAAAAGCCAGTGTTATTTATGGTACCAGCATTGGAGTTTAATGGAGTTAGTTGCGTCGCACTCTTGTACGACAATAACTCAGTTCCAGGTTTTAGGGGAAAGAACATACTACGAATCCATCCTTCGGCCTTTCACATTGCGTCGTGATTACTGTTTATGTTTCAGCTCGATGTGCAATGTTTTACTTCATCCTCCTTCTGCCGGAGGAGAAGGTTGCCCCTGTGCGTCGGCCTTCCAAATTCTCTATTTTTTGAATTGTTCCGGATTGAATTTCTAATGTAAATAGCTCTGCAAAATGATAAAAACACTTCTCATTTAGGTGGACCGATGATTTGCAGTACAAGAGTGCGACGCAACAATGCTTAATTCGTTAACTGCTGCATGGCCAATAACAGCTTTTATAAAACCACAAATCACCACCGTACAACTATCAATGTTCAATTTTAAACACCAAATTTTCATTGGGACCGTTAACTAAATTACGTTTCCATCAATTGCCAGCGGCACGCGTTTCAATATTTCCAGGCAGGCCCTTCCGTTATGATAAGGGCACTTCCACAGGCCGGCTTTATCCTCTCCTTCCATTACCGAGTAATCTTCTTTTACGCCCCAATACCATTCGCCGTCCTTTTTATCGAGCAGGTACCTTTGAATGAACCTCCAGCTATTCAGCGATTTCCCGAGAAAGGAACTATCAGCAGTAAGCTGGTATGCATTGTAAAAACCCACCATCGCCTCGGCCTGCGGCCACCAGTGTTTTTCTTTCACCAGGTGATCTGCTTCTTTCTCGTACCACAATCCGCCGTCTTTATCGAGTCCGCGCTCTGCCGCTTCGGCCACTTTTACCGAACGCAACTTTACTTTTTGTAATAGAGCATCGTCGTGAATTAATTCTGCAGCTTCCTGTATCAGCCATGCAGCTTCTATATCGTGCCCATACGATATGATGGCGGATTTACCATTCCATTTTTCATCGAAAAACAGGATAAGATGATTCGATACAGGGTCAATAATATGATCGAGAAAAATATGGATCAGTTCTACTATCTTTTGTTTCAACGTTGGATCCGGCCAAATTCTATAAAGATTGGCAAAGCCCTCCAACACATGCAAATGTGTATTCATCGACTTCTTCTCGTTGGAGTCTTTGGCACTTAACCTAAGATCGCCGATCTCTTTCCAGTCTCTTGTCAACGCCTCAATATAACCGCCATTTATTTTGTCGTAACTGTGCGATACGATCGCTTTATAAAGATCAATGGACAGTTGTTTTGCTTTCTCATCTTCTGACGCAAGGTAGTATTCGCTCAATCCATACACCGCAAATGCAAGTGCATAAATCTGTTTTTTGGTATCAAGGGGATCGCCTCTTTTATCAACCGACCAATAAACGCCACCGGATTTTTTATCGACAAAATAATTGCTGATGTAT
The DNA here is from genome assembly GCA_028288485.1 of Segetibacter sp. Lineage (GTDB taxonomy): Bacteria > Bacteroidota > Bacteroidia > Chitinophagales > Chitinophagaceae > Segetibacter. The sequence goes on along the minus strand of JAQBNO010000082.1, from coordinate 30,999 downwards.
TTAAATGCTCTTTCTGCTGTTTGCAGGTAAACTGTTTTATTGGTATAATTATAGGCTGCAGAAAACGTCCATAAAATGCGGCTGTTTAATACCGACCCCTTCGGTGCATCGGGGTAAATCTTATTGTCATTATCAATTTTTCCATAGAAGCCGCCATTGGTAAAATCAAGGGTATGCTCCATCCAAAAGGCAAGAATATTTTTCAACTCCTGCTCCATCTCCTGCCTGTAATTCCTTAATAGCTCGTTCATCAAAATTTTGCGTTTATACCTCCACTTATAGTTTGACAAAAAAAGTTTAACTGTACCTGTGCCGGCTCAACATAAAATTGTCGGTGGGTGCAAAGTCAAAAGTGATGCCGACAACCGGGAAAAAAGACCCCTGCCATTTTGACCTTTGACGTTTCCCGTTTGCCATAATACTAGTTACACGCTCGTCGCATACTTGCTTTCAAAAGCCTGTTTGTTATTATGCTGCGATTTAAAACCTTCATTATTTTCAATGATCTTGTAAATAGTACTAACGGTAGTTTCTGAACGGAAACGGTCTTCAGGAGTATTTACCACATAATCAACCAATTTTTCTATGGTTGAAGTTGCTACATGTAAACGTGTATCGGAAGATGCATAATAAATAAACACTCTGCCATCTTCGTCTGCTATCCAGCCATTGCTGAACAATACATTTGAAACGTCTCCTATTCTCTCCTCTCCTTCGGGTGCCATAAAGTATCCCGCAGGTTTGTGCGTTACTTTAGTGATATCGCACAGGTCGGTCATGAACATGTATAAAACATACCGTAAACCGGCAGCAGTATTACGAACACCATGAGCAAGATGTAACCATCCTTTTTCCGTTTTTATTGGAGCCGGACCCAAACCGTTTTTGGCTTCATAAACAGTGTGGTATCTTTTTTTGTCGATTACAATTTCTTCTTCAACCACAGCATTTTCCATTGAATCTGTGAGGCCAAAACCGATACCGCCGCCCTTACCGGCATCAATAAAACTATCCTGCGGACGGGTGTAGAGTGCATATTTTCCATTTACAAATTCCGGATGCAATACTACATTTCTTTGCTGCGCCGAGGGTGTTTTGAGATCGGGTAGGCGCTCCCAGTTTACAAGGTCCTTTGTTCTTGCAATACCACATTGTGCATCGGCTGCTGACTGGTCACTTTCCGGTGCTTTAACATCTTTACGCTCTGCACAGAAAAGACCGTAGATCCAGCCATCCTCGTGCTGTACTACGCGCATGTCGTAAATATTAGTGGAAGGATCTCCTGTTTCCGGCATTTGAATGGGCCGGTCCCAAAAACGAAAATTATCTATACCGTTGTTACTTTCGGCGACCGCAAAAAACGATTTACGGTCTATTCCTTCAACCCTTGCTATAACCAGGTATTTTCCATTGAACTTAATTGCTCCTGCATTCAGAACCGCATTTATTCCAAAACGTTCCATTAAAAATGGATTGGTTTGAGGGTTAAAATCATATCTCCAGGTTAAAGGGGTATGCTGTGCCGTTAGTACCGGGTATTCGTACCTCTCATACACCCCGTTTCCCAATTCCTCTATTCTATTGGTGCGGTTCAAAAGCTTGTCATATGCCTGGTGCAAGGCGGACAGTCTCTGGTTGAAATTATTCATATGCGTTATTTGATGCTGTAGCGTTCAACCCCTTCACTAATGGGGTATAAAAATAAATATTAACGTCTTAACACGTCCTTAGGGCCGGGTTAATCTTCCAGTTTATCCCACCATGTTTTCTTCATAATAAAGAAAATAACTGCCAGGATCAGGATGGTTACTAATAATGGAAGCTTCATTGATAATATAAAATACATTGGTAAGATAGTGAGGCACGACTGGGCTATTATTCCCAGCGCCACATTAAACATGTCGAGCTTAAAACGATTGTTAGGAACGAAGGAGGGGTTCTCGGTCATTACGGCTTCACGAACAGGCTTCCAGAACCCCCACGGCCTAACGGTGCTGTAAAACTTTTTTAAAATACTCATATCAGTCGGCGGCGCAGAATAAGTGCCGACGAAACAACCTGCCAATGATATTACGAACAGCAAAGGCCACACGTATAAAGGCAATGTTTTTGGGAAAATATACGGGAATGCGAGTGCAGCAATGATACCTGCCAGCATGCCCCAAAAGAAACCCTGCGCATTAAACCTCCACCAATACCACTTAAACATATTGGCAGCAAGGTAGCCACCATATAATCCGCCAACAATCCATTGAAGAATACTATTAACGTCCTTTGCAAAAAAACCAATGATGACACCTACAGCTACTACTAAGACCCCTACCAGGTAGTTCATGTATATGATCCTCCTGGTGGGGGCGTGCGGATTAATATATTTGAGGTAGATGTCGTTTACAATATAGGCCTGCGCAGCATTTAATGTTCCTGAAAAAGTGCCCATGAATGCACCAAGCAATCCGGTGAGTACAATACCTAAAATGCCTACAGGTAAAAAGCTGTTAATTGCCGCGGGCAATATTCGTTCAAAGTCGGTACCACCACCGGGTACAGAAAGGTCTAATTGGTTATAATAAAGTACACCTAAAACAGTTAAACCTATTACCATTGTATACCTTATCGGCAACAGGATGATGGATACAAATCCCGTCATTTTTGAAGCTTCTTTAGGAGAACGTGTACTAAGCACTTTCTGCATATCATAATTTGGAGCAGGACCGGCAAGACTGGCGAATACACCTTTAAACAACATCATCATAAAGAAAACGCCAAACAAGCCAAACTGGTCATCCTCCATTTTCTTTGTTGCTGCAGGTAAAATGTTATTCCAGTCAAGACCTAAGTTCAACCCGAAAAATGGGCTGTCCCAACCCGCCGGAACGTTTAATTTCTGACCATTCAAATGGGTCATGGCTATATAGCCGACGGCGATACAGCCCACAGTCATAATCATGTACTTGATAAAATCACCTATGACGATACTGTGCATTCCACCTAAGATGGAGTAGAACATGGCAAACAATGTAAAGATGATCCCATAAAAATGGGCCACATATTCAGGTGCTATATGAAAGGGCATATAAGGCTGAACGACGTTCCACGGAAGAAATATTTCGAGAAATTTTCCTAAACCAACAAAGCCGTAGGCGAGGAATCCGAGACATCCGATCAGTGCAAAAACAACTACGATATTATGTGACGCTTTCACTCCCGGACCCCGAACGCCAAAGCGTGTAGCCAGCCACTCTGCCCCGGTATCCGCGTTTGATCTTCTAAGCCATTTCGCCAGGAAGACCATATTAAACACCTGGTTAAAAACCGGCCACAACCATGGTATCCAAATGCTTTTAAAGCCGTATACAAAACACAAAGACACCATCCACATCGTACCGCTGATATCAAACATATCCGATGCGTCGCTCATCCCCAAAAGGTACCAGGGCAATTTCTTACCCCCCATAAGGTAGCTTTCTTTGTCCTTACTGGCTTTCTTGCGCATGAACCAACCGATCATGAGCATAGAAACCAGGTAGGCGACAATGATGAGGAAATCTATGAGTTGTAAACGCATTAATTAGTTTGTTTTTTTTTGGTACTAAGCCTTTGTTTAACTATTAAACTTCTGTTGCGTCGCACACTTGTACTGTGAAATGGCAATCGGCAACCGGTAACATGCAATCTCCTATTTCACCTCGTATACACTCTTCAGCTTATCGCTAAAAATTAAATATGGATTATTTTTAAAACTGATAAAATCAGCTTCGGCAGCGTGACCTTTATAGGGTGTCCAATAAGCACTTTTAGTATTGGCCCAAATTAAAACATAAGCAATTTCAACTTTTTGATTGGTTAGCGCTTTTAATAAGCTTTGTGTATACCAATCTGTTTTTGCCAGATTTTGCAAACCGGTTTCTGTTAACGCAGCAACCTTATTTTTAGAGATTGCGTAATCTGAAACAATTTTAAGTTTGCTTGAAGGGATGGTATAATTAACACCTACTTTAAGATCCTCGTAGTTATCACAGCCAACCAAATCAACGTATTCATCGCCGGGGTAGCGTTGAAGATATTCCGATAGAGAATTAAAGTTCCGGTCAGGTGACCATGCATATATGAAATTGCGAACGCCAAGATCATCGCGCAAATATTTAACCGTAAATTGATACAACTGTTTATACTGTTCGGCGGTACAATGAGTAGCGCCCCACCAAAACCAGCCGCCGTCCATCTCGTGAAACGGCCTGAATATAACAGGTACTAATTTACCATTGGCGCCTACTAATGTTTTGGCATAGTCGGCTACTTCCTTTAATGAATTTTTGAAAACATCGTGTTTACTTCCCCCTGGTAGAATATGGCTCACGGCTTCAACCTTTGAATTTTCCCAATAAAAACTTCCGTCCGTTTGTGTAACCGGGTTATCGTAATGCCATGAATAGGTATTAATTCCGCCCCTGTTGTACGCTTCAATTGTTAATTGACGCGCCTTGTCTCTTTCATAATCGAACCAACCGCCGCTCAGGAAATCAGCAATATGTTGAAAGTCGTGACCATACACGGCAGGATAGGCGCCTGTTACTTCTTTTACATCCGACTTTTCGTTAGAAGGGTGCGGTGTAATGTGTTCTTCGTTTGCCCATTGCGTATTGGCATCAGTAACGCCGCGTTTGGTATCGTCCTGGTGGCCGAAAAGAATATTTGTCTTTGAAATTTTCTTTAGGTTATAAAATAACGCTGCTGTTTCATTAGTAGCATTCTTGTCAACCAGCCAGGTACGAACAGTAGCCATTGATGGAACTGTATCGACTGACGGAGTAGTTGGCGTTGTAGGGGTTGTAACGGGTCCGGGAGTTGGCGTTACCTCTGCTTTTTTGCACGAAATATTTGCGCCGCACACAGACAAGAACAATAACCACGAACCGATGATTTTATTTACTTTCATAATTCTTACGCTCTAATACGATCTTTTATTATTTGTATATTTTTTCCTTTGTCACCTCTTTTTGAAACAATGTAAGTGGCAGTTTATAGAATCTCCTGAAATCCTCTTCCGAAACCTGGCCTTTATAAGGCAAATAGTATTCATTCTCCCCTGACGGCTTCGCCCCGGCATTTCGCCAGGCTAAAGCATAAGAAATTTTATGCTTCTCCAGGGCTTTCCATAAAACATTTGTCCACCATGTGCTATCCGGCACTTGTCCAAATCCAAATTCTGTAAGTGCAGGAATTTTGTTTCTCTCGGTTGCAATTTCTTCCAGCATCGCCAGCATCTTACCGGTATCTTTTACAAATTGTGCATTCCCGGCTTCGCCCTTTTGCCTTTGATAAATGTCGAAGCCTATTACATCTGTCCATTCATCCCCCGGGTATTTTTCCAGGTATTCTTCTTTCGAACCGAAACGGTCGGTATTGTAAGCATATAAAAGATTGTGAAGGTTCTTTGTATCACGCAAATACGAAACCGTAAACCTGTACAACTGTTTGTATTCGTCGGGTGTACAATATTTTTCACCCCACCAAAACCAGTTTCCATTCAACTCGTGAAACGGCCTGAATATAACCGGGATCATTTCGCCGTTTTTCCCTTTGAGATCTGTGATGAAAGTTGCTACTTTGTCTAACCAGCTTTTATACAATACGTGTTTTTCTCCCCCTGGTAAAATAGATGCAACTGTTCCCGGCGCCGGATCCCAGGAAGTTTTACCGGTTAACGGATTGTTTAAATGCCAGCTTACAGTTATTACTCCACCCTTGTTGTAACTGCCGGCTATAAAGCCTTTCATTTTATCGAATGGTACGCTGTCGATATTCACGGCCTGATCTGTTTCCAGGCGACCCAGCTCCCATCCAAACACTGCAGGATAGTCACCGGTAACTTCTTTTACATCGCTTTTACCGCGTATGTATTTCCAGCCAACACCGTACGCCAGGTCATCCTGGTGACCAAACATGATGCCTTTATTCAAAAGCTTCTTTAGGTTGCGGTAAAGGTTCACCGTTTCTTTGGTTGCCTGTTTGTCTATTGGCCTATCGGCAGCAGGACTCGCAATTGCTTTACCTGGTGTATACGATGAGACCATTGCTGATGTAATGGCACTGCTATCAAGAACACTATGCGATCCTTGTTCATCCATTTTTGCCGATATGGCGGGACTTTCTTTCTTTAGCATGTCGCTCTGCGCTATGGAAGAGAAGGAAATAAATACAAGAAATACAAGTGGAAGTCGTCTTGCTTTCATGGCACTTTCTGCAATTGAAGTGTGATTTAAAAAAATGGCCCGATATCACGAGATACGGACCATTTTTTTGATGAAATTTTTAGGTGAAATTTACCTTAATTAATTTACGACTAATGTTGTTGACTTATCCGTTGTTGCAGTTTTTGCCGAATGAAACACCATCTGTACAAGTGAGTGACACAACGATGATCATTAGAAATACAACTGCTTGTCAACAAAACATTTTATAACTATACGCTATTGAATGAACGATGTTTCCTATGTCAATTAATTCAATCCCAAAGCATCGACATAAATAGTAAATCCACCAGTACCGCTAAATTCTTTAATTAAGATTTCGCTAATCGAAGACGTACTTGTAAGACTGGTAATAGGAATTGAATAATCCATCCACTTACCTTCAACTATGGTAATTTCGTACTTATCAGCTCCGTTTATTGCTATATTCACTTTTTTACCACCGCTACCTGGAGCACCATAAATTGAAACCTTAAAAGTAGTATAAGGCGATGTGCTTAAGGTGGCAGGAGCAGTATGTCCTAATTGAAATGGAGAACCGTAACCGCCTACGTAATCAATTTTAATAGATTTTGATCCTTCCCTTATTGGAGATGTATTATTTAAATCTTTTGTTCCTCCCCATCCGCCACCTACCCAGCCTTTGCTTGTCCAGTTAGTAGTAACAGCGTCATTATAAATAGGGAATGCAATGGTAGGCGCCGGAACGGCACCAGTTATGTCGAGGATATCGGACTGAACTGTAACCGTTGAATTGTGTACCGACAAGGTTACTTTACCTCTTAACACGCCCATAGGAACTTTCACTACAATTTGAGACGCTGTCTGGCTGACAAATGATTTTACAGCAGGTGCATTTTGAAAAGTAATTGAATCAACCAGGTCGAGGTTCGTACCGGTAATGGTAAGATCTGCGCCGGGGTCTGCCGGATTTGGAGACATACCAGTTACAGCAGGAAGTATTAAGTCTAAGTCTTGCGGAGATTGTGTGGCAACTTTGGAAGCAGTAGCAATAGACAATTTACCTTTAGTAGCAGCTGCAGGAACTTTAACTACGATCGCAGTAGGTGTTTGACTAACAAATGCTGTAACAGGTGCTGTAACGCCGGGAAATGTTATTTGTTTCGCGAGGTCAAGATTTGTGCCGGTGATCGTTAAATTTTCCTGGTGCTTAATCGGGTTAGGATTCATAGAAGTGATAACAGGAAGTATGATATCCAGGTCGGTGGCAGATGTAGTGGTAACATCTGAAAATGCAACAAGGGTTACTTTACCTTTGTTTGCAGCGGCCGGAACATTGACTACTATTTGGGTAGCTGTTTGACTAACAAAAGTTGTTACAGGTGTTGATACGTTAGCAAAAACGATTTGCTTAACAAGATCAAGGTTTGTACCGGTAATGGTAACATCCTGCAACTGTTTAACTGGATTAGGAGACAGTGCAGTTATCATTGGCAATGTTACGTTCAACGTATCTATCGACTCAACCTGCATTGGTTTTGTGCCACTGTAGGTTACTAAAACAGGGCCTGTTTGCGCATCTTTTGGTACTGTAACCACCAGCTTGTCGATTGATTTACTTACAAACGAATCAACATTTTTATCTTTTGCAAACGTTACCCTTGTTACCCAGTTTAAATAGTTACCTGTGATAGTAATATTTTCTCCGGGGCGAGCCTGCCTGGTGATAGAAGATACCATCGAAGCAACGTTTAAATTCAATTTAGTTTTTGTAACGATATTTCCTGTTGGCGTTTTAAGCGTTACAAATCCCTGTTCTGTAGCCTTTGGCACAATTACCTTTATTAATTCTGGTGTTTGTTCTAAAAACGAAGACTGGGGAACAACTACACCATTACCTGTAAAAGTGATTTCGGTAACTAAATTCAGGTTGCGACCAATAAAACTTAAGGTATCGCCAATCTGGGCACCTGTAGGACCAAAACTTAATAACTGAACTTCGCCGGAAGCAGCATCGTTATTTTTTTTGCAAGAGCTTATTAACCCGATTGCCATTATAAAGCATACCAAAGCGAGGACCCTGGTACTGAATATTTTTATCATTGTTTTTATTTAAAAACTTATAAATGTTTATTTGCTAACCTTGGGAACCAGCCTGAAATTATCAAAAGAGATATCAGCGTCTAACTCACCAGGTCCTTGCATTAAGATCCTTGTCCAATAGCCGGTTGAGCTTAGAGTAGGTTTTACTTTATAGCTCGCTACCACCTCTTCAAAAGGAATAACTATGGTATTCCATTGGCCTTTTGTATCAACCGGCGGCTTCCATTGGTATGCATCGTTATCTTCTGCTTTCAATGCAACATTTATTCTTACCGTACTGGCATTGTAAGGCTTTAAAGTATTCACCTCGAACTTAAGGTTATAATCCTCTGGTTTAAGTATAGCAGCATCAGGAATATTTTTACTATGATTAGGCATAGCATTAGCAGCACCACCTGCAATCTCGTTCCAGCTCCAGGCGCCTAATGTCTTCTTTACACGTATATAGTTACCATTGATAGAAGGAGGATCTCCAGGTTTAACATCCGCAGGTTTAACTACGTACGATTCATTCCACCAGCCTTCGTAGGGATCGCTGCTGATAAAAATATTCCTGTTGTCTCTAAACCAGAAGTCAGATTTTGTTTCTCCAAAGTTTGTTGTAACAGTAACGGGACCGGTTTGTGCTCCTGTCGGAACCCTTACCTGTAGAATTTTATCAGTTACAGAAACCACTTCTGCAGTTGCCCCACCCGTAAACTTAACTGTCAGCGGTGCATAAAAGAAATTTCCATTAATGGTGGCAACTTCACCGGTGTTCACATATTCAGAAGTCATACTGGTGACAGTTGGCTTACTGATCTGCACCTGGAAATTGTGCATCAATGAATCTCCGTTCGAAAAAAAGATCTTTAGTTTATTTGTAATTACTGTGGGAATTGGAGTTGGTACATTTACGATAATAGATGTATTGGTAATATAGGTCGGGTTTAAAGTTGCGGGTTGGTTGTTGAACCACATGCTTCGCGCCTCTCCTAAGTTTTCACCAATTATCGCGATCAGGTTACCTTGCGCTGCTCCTATTAACAACGAGTCAGAAGAAGCAGGGTTTGTTACCCTTACATACAAAATCCTGGGCGTACCATTGTTTGGAAGATCATCCTTCTTACACGAAGTGAAACTACTTACCACGGCTAAAGCCATGATAAATAATAATATCGATTTATTGATTGATTTCATTTTGACTTGCAAATTTTTATTATAACGTTGATTGCTTACGGGTATTCAACAGCCGGTTTGGTTAAATTAGGAGCCTGCGTAATTTCGGCAGATGGTATAGGAAGACGGAAATTACCTGCGTTAGCATTCACCCTTCTTTCAGTTGTAGCCCAGCTTGTTTTCTTAATGGTCCACTGTGTAGGATTAGGGAAAACATCGGGGGTGATATTATAATATCCCCTATCCTGGCTGTTTAAAATTGAATAAGCTTTCTGAGGATCGTAATAATGAAGGCTAACCAGGTCGTACCATGCCATTGCTTCCATGGCAAACTCAAGCACTCTTTCTTTAAAGATGACATCGAAAGTAAGTGGTGTAGGTGCGCCGGATACAGGATCGGTAACCCTGAATGGCGCAAGGCCCGCCCTGGTGTGGACTTTATTAAAATAATCTATCGCGGTTGCATCGGTTGTGGAACTATTGTTCCCTAAAACGGCTTCTACATATATTAAGTACATTTCGGCGAGTCTCATCATATATGTATCATGAGGATAGTTCTGCTGCAGTGCTTGTCCGCCTACATCTTCAGCTTTACCTACAACATATTTTTTAATACTTGCGAAATTCACATCTCCTGTAACCCACGGAAATACCAGCTTTTGTTTTAAGGCAGGATTAACTGTTGCAGGAACGGCTTGAGTTATCTCAGGATAACTTGCACCTGGTAACATATAAGTAGCTTTAAGCCTTTGGTCGAGTGTACGGCCTCTTAGCATAGTGTCGCCCGATGCTACGATTCCCTCATATTGACTAAGCATCCACCATGTTGCACCTTTATCACCGCCCCATCCATCACCGTTGGCAATATCAGGACTAAAATTCAGGTAAGCCGGTGTACTGTTCTGGGCTCCATATTGTCCTGGCTGAAACACCCATTGCAATTCGAATAGTGACTCCTTATTGTTATCGTAAGGCCATCTAAACAGATCTGCGTAATTAGGCAGTAATTGCGCGCCGCTTTGCGTAATTACTCTCTGAGCATAATATTTTGCACTATCAAGGAAAACCTGGTTCCTCGCGGTTGGACTTGTTGCACCTACTCCAGCCCTTGTAAGGTAAAAACGTGCTAACATGCCTTCGGCTGACCACTTGGTAAGCCTACCCGGCTGAACCGCCGTTGTTGGAAGGTCTTCTGCTACTTCACGCATTTCACGGGTAATGAATCTCCAGATACTCGGCACCGTATTTCTAACAAGCGATGTATCTGAAATTACTTCCAGGTTATTTGTAATAATGGGTACTTCGCCCCAGTTCATTACGAGGTAACGGTAAGCTACAGCTCTCATAAATCTCGCCTCAGCTATTGCCATCTTCTTCCTATCAGGTGAAACACCTTCACCTGCATTATTGTTGATGTTAACTATGGTAAGGTTGGACTGAGCTACAACCTGGTAAAACGAACGGTACGAAGCATTATTTTCCCCGTTCTCGGCAGTAGTATTAAACAATACGTTACCCCTGTCGTTGTAAGCCGAAAACGTTGTTCCCGACCGGAAATCACCGATGTTATAAGAGGCCTTATCGTTATAATCAAACCAAACCTTGTTATATAATCCGGCAGTACCAGCGAGCAACTGCTCGTCTGTTTTATAAAAACTCGCGTCGGTTATTGCGTCAGTTGGTGGTTTTTCAAGAAAGTCCTTTTTACATCCTGAAAGAAATATGACTGGCAGTGCTAAACCAACCAGGTAATTTTTATAATTGATCTTCTTCATTTTTCTAATTCTTTTAAAAGTTAACATTCATGCTAAAGGTGTAGATAGGAGTTAAAGGATAACGTCCGTAGTCAAGACCGATAGGCCCGTTGTTACCTGCGTTCACACCAGTATATGCTCCAACTTCCGGATCAAAACCTGAATAACCGGTGATGGTAGCAAGGTTCTGTGCACCAAATGTTGCTCTTACACCTCTCACCAGTTTCTGGCGCGAAATTAAAGAGGTAGGTATGTTATAAGAAAGCGTAACGTTTTTAAGCCTGATAAACGATCCGTCCTCAACCCACTTACTTGTCTGGCGGGCGTAGTTACCATTTACGTCGACTCCTGAAATTATTCTCGCTACATCTGTACCCGGATTTGCTAAAATAGGATTGCCATCTTTATCTGTAGTTAACCTGGCATAATCGTAAGCGTGCAACATCATATTGCGACCAAGGTTGATATTATTGGGATTAGAGTTTTCCCAGGCCATGAAATTATAAATATCATTTCCGTAAGTACCGGTAATCAAAACACTAAGATCAAAACCTTTGTAGCTGAAAGAGTTGGTGAAACCGCCAAACAACTTCGGCCATGGGTTGCCTATGTAAGTTTTGTCGTCGCTGGTGATTTTGCCGTCACCGTTAATATCCTTTAATTTAATGTCGCCTATCCAAATTCCGTTAGTTGCTGCAGTAGGACGCCTGTTTCCACTATTGTCAACAGGAACTGCGCTTTCGTTAATTTCTTTGGTTGAAGTAAATAATCCTTCCTCAACATATCCCCTGAATAACCAGGGTTCAAGACCTACGGCAGAACGCTGAGACCATGGGTCAGCCTGGTTTAACCACCATGATGAACGCTCTAAAAAGCCATTTTTGTTATTTAAACTTTTAATTATAGTCTTAAAGTGTGAAAGGTTTAAATTCGATTCCCATTTGAAGTCCTGGGTACTTACGTTCGTTGTATTCAAATTAAAACTCCATCCTTTGGTCTGCAGGGAACCGGCGTTAACTGTTGGTGGTTGCACTGCTGCAGTTCCATTTGAACCCATATACCATGGTATAGATGCAGACAACAGCATGTTGTCGGTATTTTTTACATAATAGTCAAAGTCCATTGAAATCCTGTTTTTAAACATACCAAGATTTAAACCAATGTTATTTGTATTTGTTTCCTCCCACTGAAGTGCCTTGTTAGGATATACTGAAGGTAGAAACGAGGTACCCCACGGACTTGCACCTGCACTTAAAGGTGAATAAATGCCGGCATTACCCCCACCCTGGTTTCCTGTTAAACCTGTTTCTAATCTCAATTTCAATTCATTGATAAAAGGAACATTGAAAAACTTTTCCTGGGTAACTCTCCATGCGGCAGAGACAGAAGGGAAAGCACCCCACCTTTTCTCCGGTCCAAAATTTACAGAACCGTCTCTGCGATAAGTAGCAGTTAAAAGATAGCGGTTATCATATCCGTAGTTCAGCCTGGTTAAATACGATTCCATACCCCATTGCCCCGAACCACCGGTATTGCTCGCTGAAGTTGCATTTCCTGCGTTTAAATCCAGTATGTCGTTTGTAAGAAAACCGGTTCTTCTACCACCTACGTTTTTATAGGTCGAAGCTTGTGCTTCATGGGTTACCATAGCACCTACGTTATGTTTACCGAACTGCTTGGTATACTCAAGTAACTGGTTCCAGTTCCAGTAAGTATTTTGGCTGGTACCGTTTTCTAAGGTAGCAGTTGTATTAATTGCCCAGCCGATCGAATAAGTAGGTTGGTAATAGGTTGAACCACCATAACCAAGGTTGGTATTAAATGAAGACCTGAACACGAGGCCAGGGGCTAAATTCAAACCAAGGTTCAGTCCACCTAAAAATTGCTTTCTGCTGTTACTATTTGTCGTTAACGTTGAAATTGCAATTGGATTTACAGGTGCGAACTGGTGAGCAGGGTTGTTAAGATCTCCCCCGCCAAACGAACCGTTGATATTTCTTACAGGCACCTCAGGACTTAATTGTATGGCGCTGGATATAAGACCGTTCTGGCTGGCAGTTGTTCTTTCATTTGTTTGATTGAAACTTAGATTGGTACCAATAGTGATCCAGTCTCTTGGTTTAGTATCGAGGTTTACCCTGAAGCTATACCTGTCGAAGCCGGAGCCTACAGCAACGCCACCTTGATTTAAATACTCACCCGACATATAATAAGTAGTATTATTACTGCCTCCACTTAAACTTAACTGGTGTTTCTGCATAGCAGCGTTGTTGAATAATTCATTCTGCCAGTCAGTTCCAGGTCCCAGGATTGAAGGATCAAGCAATTCACCCCTTACAACTCCACCTGCTATTGCTTTATAATCGATCTGCATTTGTGCGTATTGCTGCAGGTTCATCACTTCAAAACGCTTTGGAGGAGTTTGTATATTATATTGAAAGCCATAGGTCATTCTTGCTTCACCCGATCTGCCGCGTTTAGTGGTGATTAAAACCACTCCATTTGTGGCCCGCGAACCATAAATTGCTGTAGCAGAAGGACCTTGTAAGATCTGCATATCTTCAATATCAGAAGGATTTAAACCGGCAAGGTTACCGGAGGAGTTTCCGCTTCCGCTGCCTTGAATTTGCACCCCGTCGATTACATACAGTGGCTCTGTAGCGTTATTTATCGAGCTTACACCACGTATTGTTACAGAAATTCCACCACCCGGCTGCCCTGAATTTTGTGTAACATAAACACCTGCTGCCCTTCCCTGCAGAGCTTGTTCAACAGTTGTGTTTACCGTTCTTTCGATTTCTTTTGCCCCAACCGTTGTTTGCGCAGTAGTAAGATTCGCTCTTCTTGAGCGACCATAACCTACTACCACTACATCGTTCAATGCATTTGTACCGCCGGCAAGTGTTACACTTATATTATTGCCGCCTCCGACAGCCACTTCTTTGGTTTGCATACCTACGTACGAGATAACCAGCGTTCTGCCCGATGTGGGAACCTGAAGCCTGAATGCTCCTTCAGCATTCGTGCTCGTGCTTACGGTAGAGCCTTTAACTGTTACTGTTGCACCCGAAAGGGGAGCATTTTTGTCATCCAATACAGTTCCGGAAACTGTTCTTCCCTGAGAGTAGGAAGTGATAAAAAAGAGGATACACACAAAGAAAAGGAGGCCCTTTTCGAGTACATCTTTAATCATATAGCAAACTTTAATTTGTTGGCACCAAAAGTAGATGAAATTATACCAGCACACTGATACTTTTTTATCTTTTAATCATGATAATTATCAGTGTTCAAACATTTATCGGAAGTGCATGTTCAACAGGTAAGAGCCTTTTACCGGGATTACCGCCTAATACTTTTATTTCAGCGCATTGATACTTTCTTGCAACTTATGCATACTTTTATAGTTCGATTCCTCGGTTGCCTACATATTTATTCAAAAAAGATGCCATGTTAACAAAACTTTTAAGAGAGATCACTCCCCTCACACCCAGTGATTGCTTTACAGTTTTCTCAAGAACGAAAACGAAATTTGATTTCCCACTACATTATCATGAGGAGTTTGAATTGAATTTCATTCGCAATGCCAAAGGCGCTAAAAGAGTTATCGGCGATCATATAGAAGAAATAGACGATCTGGAGCTTGTATTAGTAGGTTCGAACCTGCAGCACGGATGGTTTACACACAGATGTTCCGGCCAGGAAATCAAGGAAATAACGATACAATTTCACCGCGATCTTTTTGACGAAAAATTTTTACAGCGGAACCAGATGAGTTTCATAAGAAATCTGCTCGAGCGCTCGTTACACGGCGTGTTATTTTCAAGGGAAACCATCCAGGCAATCAGTCCGAGGCTCATCGAGTTGCCACAAAAGCATGGCTTCGACTCGGTAATGGAACTCATGTCGATATTGCACGATCTATCCATCTCACGTAACTTCCGCACGCTGTCGGATGTTACCTTTAACAACCAGGAAAAGCTCTCTTATAACAGCAGAAGGATCGAAAGGATCATGGAATATCTTAAAAATAATTTCGATCAAAATATTTCTTTGAGCGACGCAGCAAAAATTGCAGGGATGACTGAAGTCGCATTAAGCAGGTTCTTCAAGCTAAGAACGGGGAAAAACTTCGTCGATACACTTAACGAGGTACGACTGGGAACTGCGACCAGGATGTTGATTGATACAACCTATAGTATTACCGAGGTTGCTTATAAATGCGGGTTTAACAACATGTCGAACTTCAACAGGCTATTTAAAAAGAAGAAAGACTGCACTCCTAAAGAATTCAGGCAGGAATATACAGCATCGGGTGTAAGAACGTTTATTTGATGATCCATTTTTTTGGTACAGGCTATATCTCTTTAATCAACATCGTTGCGTCGCATTCCGTTTATCGTCCTGTTGTTTGGGGAGCTTTTTTTAGAGCTGATTTTAAGACCGAGGGATATAAACACACATAATTTAATCGCTTAATCACTGATGATGTATTGCTTCAAATTTAAATCCCTCTTGTATATAGTGCAGATTCTAATACTTGTCTCTGCCTGTCGTAACCGAACACCAGGAGAAGGAACTACCGGAACAGAGCAGCCGTCCGGCCCACCATTATTTACTTTACTGTCCGCCGACAAATCCAATATCAGTTTCAACAATACCCTTACCGAAACGCCTTATGTCAACATTATGTCGTACCCGTATTTTTATAACGGAGGTGGAGTAGCTATAGGCGATTTTAACAAAGATGGCTTAGAAGACATCTACTTTTCCGGCAACCAGGTGCCTAACCGGCTTTACCTCAATAAAGGCCAAATGAAATTTGAAGATGTTTCGATCACGGCCGGCGTTCAAGGTGTACAGAATACCTGGAAAACAGGTGTTACCGTAGCCGATGTAAATGGTGATGGACTGGCAGATATCTACCAATGTTATTCAGGGTATTTGCCGGGGAAGGCACGAGTGAACCAGCTATTCATTAACCAGGGAGCCGGCCCAAACGGCGTTCCCACCTTTATCGACCAGGCAAAAGAATACGGCCTTGCAGATTCTGCATTCAGCACACAGGCGGCTTTTTTCGATTACGATCGCGACAACGACCTCGACATGTTCCTGCTTAATCACAACCCCTCTCCTTTCAGTCACCTCGACGAAGTAACGATCGAACAGATCCTGAAAAAGCCGGAGCCAAATATGCATGCTAAATTATACCAGAACAACGGCGGCAAGTTTAAAGATGTAACCGGCAAGGCAGGTTTGGCTAAGTCGGCCTTTTCATACGGCTTAGGTGTTGGAATTGCTGACATTAACCAGGATGGCTGGCCCGACATGTATGTCTCGAATGATTATTCAGCGCCCGATTTTCTGTGGATCAATAATAAGAACGGCACCTTCAGCGATAAATCAAAAAGCAGTATGGGCCATACGTCCCTTTATTCAATGGGTAACGATATTGCCGATATGAATAATGACGGCTTACCCGATATTATCAGTCTTGACATGCTACCCGAGGATAACAAACGGCAGCGGCTGTTATTCGGGCCTGACAATTACGAATATTTTGATATGGTGGTACATGCCGGCTTTAACCACCAGTACATGCGAAACATGTTACAGTTGAATAATGGCGACGGCACCTTTAGCGAAATAGGCCAGCTAAGTGGAGTTTCCAATACCGACTGGAGTTGGGCACCTCTGATGGCTGACTACGACAACGACGGGCTGAAAGACCTGTTTGTAACAAACGGTTTTTTGAAAGACTTTACCAACATGGATTTTATCAAATTCAAGAGCTCCTATTTCCAATATTTAAACGGCAGGGTAACACCTGAAAGCGTGATGGAACTGATCTCTAAAATCCCTTCAAGTAACGTAAACAATTATATATTTCAAAATACCGGGAACCTGCATTTTAAAAACCAGGGCGCCAACTGGGGCTTTAAAGATGCGTCTAACAGCAATGGCGCAGCTTATGCTGACCTCGATAATGATGGAGACCTTGACCTTGTAACCAATAACATAAACCAGCCAGCTTTCGTTTACCAGAACCAGGCACGGCAGCAACTGAAGCATCAATATTTACAAGTGAAGTTGGTGGGAGATGGCAAAAATACGGGGGGTATTGGCGCTAAAGTGTTTGTATACAACAAAGGCCAGCAGCAGTACCAGGAGCAAATGCCGTGTCGCGGCTTTCAGTCAAGTGTGTCTGCTGTTTTGCATTTCGGTTTGGGCGGCAATAACCCGGCCGTCGACTCCTTAAGGATTATCTGGTTAAGCGGAAAACAGCAGGTGATACAAAACATAAAAGCAGGCCAGCTACTTATGCTCGAGGAAAAAAATGCAGGCACCAGCTACCCGCAAGAGACAAAGATGAATACTATTTATGCTGAAACACATTCGCCGCTGCCTTTTATTCAGCAAAAGAACATGCTGAATGATTTTAAACGGCAACCCCTATTGGTTAACCCATTATCGTTTTCGGGGCCATGCCTGGTAAAGGCCGATGTGAACGGCGATGGTTTGGAAGATATATTTGCAGGCGGTTCAGCAGGACAGCCGGCAGCTCTATACCTTCAACGGCAAGGAGGAACATTTACTTTAAAAGCAACTGCAGCCTTTGAAGCCGATAAAAACAGCGAAACGACTGATGCACTTTTCTTTGATGCAAACAACGATAAGACTTTAGACTTATACGTGGCAGCAGGCGGCTATCATAACTTTACGCCTGGTGACCAGGCACTGCAGGATAAGGTATATTTAAATGATGGTGAAGGTAACTTCACCAAAAGCAGTAACGCTTTACCAACGATGCTTACCAGTACCAGTTGTGTTCGCGCTAACGATATAAATGGAGATGGAGCACAAGATCTGTTTGTAGGCGGCCGGGTAATACCAGGACGATATCCGGAGACACCGCGTAGTTATATTCTCATCAATAATGGTAAAGGACAATTTACTGATCAAACGGTTTCCGTTGCTCCTGCAATTGAACTTATAGGTATGGTTACCGATGCGGCATGGTACGATTTAAATGGAGATAATAAACAAGAACTGTTGGTAGTAGGCGAATGGATGCCGGTTACAGTGTTTGCGAATAACAACGGTAAGCTAACGAACAATACCAACGCTTACTTTGCAAAAAAATACACCGGTTGGTGGAACAAACTGTTGATCGGTGATTTTAACCACGATAACCACCCTGACTTAATTATAGGCAACCAGGGATTAAATACGCAATGCGTGGCCTCGGATAAAGAACCTGCCGAGATGTATTTTAAAGACTTCGACGACAATGGTGCAGTCGACCCTATTTTGTGTTTTTACATCCAGCACAAAAGTTACCCGTACGTTACCCGGGACGAGTTATTTGACCAGGTAAGTATGACCCGCGTACGCTTTGCTGATTATGCCAGTTACGCTGATGCTTCTTTAAAAGAAATCTTTAGCGAGGAGGAGTTGCAAGGTGCCGGTCATTTGTCTTCCAATTACCTGCAGACTGCTTATTTCCAGGGAACCGCAAACGGTAAATTTAAAGAAGTGGCATTACCAGTGCAGGCCCAGTTCTCGCCCGTGTTTGCCTTGTCCGCAATTGATTATGACCGCGACGGAGCCCCCGACCTGGTTTTGGGCGGAAACATCAGTAAGTCACGGTTACGGTTTGGAAAGTATGATGCGAACCACGGAACGTTGTTAAAGGGCAATAGCAAAGGCAACTTTACATACGTTCCGCAGCAACAGTCGGGCTTTAATCTTGCAGGTGATGTTAGAAGTATTTTACAAATAAACAATACCCTTTTATTCGGGATGAACCAGATGCCGGTTAAAGCTTATAAAGTACGATGATGAAAAATGTTCTGCCGAAAATGAAACAGAGGGTACAAGTGTGCGACGCAACGATGCTTAATCAAAGAACAAAAGCCGGGCTCAAAAAAATTTTCGGCATTTTTACCCTCAAACCGACAAAAGAACGCAGAAGTTGAACGAAGAGTTGTAACCAAATTATGTTTATCTTCAAAAGTAAAAACAAATGCGTGCTTCTGCTAGTCTATAAGGTGATACATCTCCTGACATTCTTACGATTGAAAAAAACGCCTGTTTTTATAATTGCCGCTATTGTTTATGCTGCAAATGCTTACACACAAAACAGCAACTTCAACTGGGTACAACAACTGGATAGAAAAACGGGATTACCCTTTGATGAAAGCTATTTTATAGGAACCGATGCTGCAAAGAATGTATATGTAGCCGGTAATTTTCACTTCACTGTTGACCTTGACCCCGGGCCTGGTGTCACCAACGTTAGCAGTAACTTCGATAATATCTTTGTCTGCAAATTCAATTCATCGGGAAGTTTTATCTGGGGCCGGCATTTAGGTAAAAACGACCGGTATACCGTGTGCAAATCTTTGTCGGTTGATTCGAAAGGAAATGTGTTTACTACCGGTTATTTTACCGGTACAGCAGATTTCGATCCTGGTGCCGGTGTTTACAATCTTTCGGCAAATGCTTCCGTAAATTCTGAAAGTCCCGACATTTTTATTTCGTGTTTAGATACAGACGGCAACCTTAGATGGGCGAAACAAATAGGTGATAATAATATTGATATCGCCAACTCTATTACTGCCGATATTTTTGGTAACGTTTATATTACCGGCTATTTTTCAGGCGTAGTTGATCTTGATCCCGGCTTTGGCAGATCGGATAAAGGAAAACAAAACGTGGCGAATACGTTTATCATCAAGCTCGATATTGGCGGCAATTTCAAATTCGCCCAGGTGTTTGAAGGAACTCATACTGCAACAGGAAAGTTTATCAGAACAGACAATAAGGGAAACCTTTTTATATCGGGCTATTTTTATGGTGATGTAGATTTTGACCCCGGCACAGGTATACGCCTACTTTCTACCGGCATCACTGCTGAAAGTAACTTTTTGTCGAAACTTGACTCCTCGGGGAATTTTGCATGGGCTATAAAAGACATAACCGGGCTAGACATTGCTACAGATGGTCTTGGAAATGTTTACACCTACTTCGACCTGCTAACCAAGTATGATGCAAACGGTAACGAGGTATGGATGAGGCCAATGGGCGGCACACCTAACACTACCTTCGCCTATGCTGACATTACGACGGATGCTAATGGCAATATCTATTTTACGGGCCTGTTTCATTATACACGTGATTTTGATCCTGGCCCTGCCGAATATAACCTGACAACAAATGGAGGCGGTTATGCTTCCGATGTTTTTGTTTGTAAACTCGATAACAATGGCATGTTCGTGTGGGCGAAATCTTTTGGCGGTCGGGCGGAGGATTATGCCACCAGCATCACTGTAGATAATGATGAAAACGTTTATACAACGGGTGTTTTTTTGGGCACTGCAGACTTTGATGGCGGCCCCGGAACTTACCCTCTTACTTCTCCGGCCGGCGGAGGTATTTTTATTCACAAAATGTCGCGTTGTAACAACATACCACCAGTTACCCTTACAATTGAAGAATGCAAAAGCTATACGTTAAACAATACTACCTATAAAAACAGCGGTACATATACACAGGTTATTACTACCAATACCGGTTGCGACAGCATAATTCATCTCAACCTTATCATTAATAGCATTAACACCAATGTGCAGGCGACCACATGCAATCGTTATTCTTTCGGCAGGAAATCATTATCTACCTCAGGTCAGTACACCGATACACTTCAGGCCATTAATGGTTGCGACAGTATTGTACATCTTGATCTCACTGTTACAAAATCCACTACCTCAACAAACGTTGCTATCTGCAGCGGCGAAACTTACGCAGGTCATACAACAGAAGGCACTTATACCGATACGTTTCGTACCGCAAATGGTTGCGACAGCGTTGTTACTGTTCACCTTGCTGTACTACAAAAACCAGCGCCTGACCTTGGTGCAGACAAGGAGCTATGCCCGGGAGATTCAATTACTCTTATTGCAGGCAACTTTCAAACGTATCAATGGAACGACGGGTCAACGAGCGCTACCCAGCTGGTAAAGAACGCAGGATCATACATGGTAAACGTAGTGAATGCATGTGGAGTTGGGCGAGATGAAATTCGCGTTACCGAAGCAACTTGCGGAATGTATTTTCCTACGGCTTTCACCCCCAACAACGACGGAAAAAACGAAAGGTTTGCACTATTACATCCGCAGCAGTTGAGTGACTTCAAATTATTGGTATATAACCGTTTTGGGGAACTGGTGTTTCAAACAAAAGACTATAGTAAGGGATGGACCGGTGTGCACAAAAACGTTGCAGCGCCCGGCGGAACCTACGTCTGGTACAGCCAATTCAAACGATCGGGCGTTGTAAGCAACCTTAAGGGAACGGTTTTATTAATAAGATAGTTTTGTGGTGACGGCAGAGGAAATTAGAGGCTATAATGCTACATTCAATTACAATTGTAGGGTTAAAAGAAAATCATTAACAGCAGCGGATCTAAATGTAACGATAAAAAATATTTTGTGAACTTATATAACAAACGTCTTTCTATTGCAGTCATCTTAATAAGTATGTGCATTACTGCAAATGCTCAACCGCCTGCAAAAACCAGCAATGGCAATAATGCACTTCGTTTTTTTAAAGCAGATCACCCTTATATCCAATTTACCGGCAGAATCGATTTTTCTAACCGTGTACTGCCGAGGTTTTGGAACTCCGGTGTTTATATAAGGGCAAAGTTCAAGGGTACTTCGTGCGAAATCGTGATGAACGACGAAGTAAATGGCGACAATCACAATTACCTGGAAATAGTAATTGACGATAAAAAACCTTTCAGGATCAAGACAACCGGGAAGACAAACACGATAAAAGCTGCCGGCGGATTAACAGATGGTGACCATACTATTACCATTTGTAAAAACACCGAATCGGGTATAGGTTATCTTGAGTTCGTGGGTTTAAGGTGTAAGGACCTGGTGCGGCCAGGAGATAAGCCTCTACGAAAAATTGAATTTGTCGGCAATTCAATTACGAGCGGCGCCGGAAGCGACCTTTCTGTAATTGCCTGCGACCAGGGCCAGTGGTACGACCAGCACAACGCCTATATGAGTTACGGCGCTACTACAGCCCGTAATTTAAATGCACAATGGCACCTTACTTCCGTTTCTGGAATAGGCTTAATTCATAGTTGCTGTAATATGACGATCACTATGCCGCAGGTGTTCGACAAAATGAACCCGCGCAGTAATTCTATACAATGGAATTTTAACAATTACCAGCCGCAGGTTGTTACCATTTGTCTCGGGCAAAATGACGGCGCTGTTGACTCGACTAAATTTTGCAGTGCTTATGTAACTTTTATTGCCGATATAAGAAAGCGATATCCGAGAGCAGACATTGTTTGCCTGAACAGCCCAATGGCCGATGCTTCGCTTACTGCAGTTCTTAAAAATTATATTAATGGAGTGGTGTCTTTTGTGAATAAAAAAGGCGACAAAAAGGTGAGCAAATTCTATTTCTCAAAAAGATATAATCGCGGGTGCGGCGGCCACCCGAATATAGATGAGCACCGGGAGATAGCTGATGAATTAACGGGGTATATCAGGAAGTTGAAAGGATGGTAGAGAAAAGTTACCGGTTACACGTTCCAGGTACAAAGTTGCTGGTGCCTTGTCGTGATATAGGTGGACCGGCCATTTTTGATCTACTATTTTATTTTAGGTTACCTGCATTTGTTTTTTATCGCTTCTCGCTGTGCAAACAGATCCCGTTGGTGATGGCGCTCCGTTTATCTGTAGCTCCTTTATTGATCTTTGATTGAACCACAAAGACGTGGAGAACACGGAGAAGCACAAAGATTTAAAGGAAGCAATTTACTGTTGCACCGAGCTTCTATCATTACAAATCATTCAACCACTGTAATTAATAACTACCTGCATACCGGTGATCGTTCCTGTTGCCTCCCGCTTTCTTTAACGGGATTTGCAGGCCGTTGGATTGTTCGAGCCAGTCGAAAAGTTCAGTGCGGAGTTGCTTGCCTACAGTTTCAAACTTTTTATCGCGGATTAAATTGTTCATTTCATAAGGATCATTCTTCAGGTCGTATAATTCATTGATGTCCCACACACCCTGGTTATAAATGTATTTGTACCTGTCTGTTCTAACCGAGAATATGGTAGGTGTTTGCGGGAACGCCGATTCCCAGTAATACTCGTAAAACACCTTGTTTCGCCAGGGAATATTTTTCCCTTCCAGCAAAGGCACAAACGATTGCCCCTGCATATTTTTTGGAACATCAACTCCTGCCAGCTCTAAAAATGTTGGTGCTATATCCACATTCATCACCACATTTTCAACTACCGATTTCGGCTTAATAAATCCGGGTGCCCACGCCAGCAACGGAACACGCATCGACTCCTCATAAGCGTGTCGTTTATCTATCAGTCCATGCTCGCCAAATGAAAAACCGTTGTCGCCCATATACACTACCATCGTATTCTTATCCAGGTTATTTTCCTTCAGCCAGTTGAGCACACGCTCAATACTTTCGTCCACTGCCTGCAGCGTTTCAAGATAGCGCCGGTAGAACTGGTCAAACTTTATGGTGCCATTGTACATATAATCCACTCCGTGCCAGCTATATCGCTGGCTGCGCACCCATTTGGGAATATCGCTGTAATTAACAGTTGTAGCAGGTGAAGTTGGTATACCATAAAATTTACTGCTGTCAGTGGCGGTCAGGTACATCGAAGGCGGCGTAACAATGGGGATATTTGCATATTTCCCTTCATGCCGCCTGGCAGGCTGAAACTCTGCATGCACCCCTTTATGCGACAGGTATACAAAGAATGGCTTTTGCTTGTTGCGCTTATCGAGCCAGTCAATGGCTTGATCGGTTAAAAGATCGCTTGTATAACTTCCTTCCGCTTGCGGTACTCTTTTGCCATCAATATTCAAAGTGGGTTTATAATAAACCCCCTGCCCCCTGAAACTTACCCAATGATCAAAACCGGGCTGCGGCTGATCGTCGGTATTGCCCATGTGCCATTTACCGTAAAAAGACGTCTGGTAACCCTTCTTTTGCAGGTACTGTGGAAAGAAGGTGAGATTGGCCGGCATTGGCGCTTCATTATCAACTACAGTATGTGTATGCGCATATTGTCCTGTAAGTATCGAAGCGCGGCTTGGCGAGCAAAGCGCCGTTGATACGAAAGCATTTTTTATATGCACACCTTCATTCGCCATCCTGTCCATGCCTGGTGTCTGAAGTCCCTTAATCTTTCCCATAAACCCCATGGCATCATAGCGATGATCATCGGCAAGAATGAAGATGATGTTCATGGGCTGGCGCTTTGCGTTTTGTCCAGCAACCTGGTAACAAGCCACGATTAAGAAAACGGTAAAGAGGCTTGTGTATTTAATTGTGTTTTGTCTCATATTGGTTTACTTCTTTTTGGTACAAGCATTATATCGCCATTTAATCATCGTTGCGTCGCATTTCGTTCATCACTTTGTTCTTTGTGCAACTTTGCTCGTTGTGTTCTTTGTGTAAACCTTCGTGTTCTTTGTGTTCCAAAAAAGGTTGACAGCAACCACGAAGAACCACGAAAGGGCACGAAGACATAATTTTTGTAACTGCTGTTTACAATCTGTTGCAACTTCAGGAATACAAAATAAACAAGCTAAATAACACTACTGCTTTCTGGTGAAGAGGACTATCGTTGCCACGCGTTGAACTATCGCAGCCGGAAAGTACTAACGAAAGTAAAAGAGTCGGTTTATTTAATATTCTCATAACATGCGGTTAGCAAAACAAAGCTTGCATTAGTGGTAGTTGCTATATTGCTATTTTAAGATTTTGCATTGAAGATAATAGAATTGCCTGTTTCAACCACTTATTGTCGTTCACATCTTAATAACAGAGGAATCGTTTGTTTGGATTGTGCTTAGTAATGTAGTATTTTGTACCACATCGGCGTTAATTCCACTTCACAAAACACTGTTCAAATGTTAGCCAATTATGCAGCAGCTATAGCTCCCGGAGCATTAAACCCGGTTCCTATTTCTTGTCACGTCGCCAGTTTATATTGGCTGTTTAAAGATGAGCTTAAAAGAGATCCTGTATTAGCTGATTTTACGGGGCCTCTATATAATCCGACCAACGTGATCGGCCAGATGCTACCATACGGGAGAAGGATCACCAAACCCGTTTTTGGCAACCTGGCGCTAACAGCAGGATCAGTGATCGTTTTTGTGCAAAACCAGCAGCCGCGGCATTCGTGTACAGCAAGCACTGCTAACACAGTGGTTGGCTATAATCAAACAAACTGGTTTACCGGCTTAGGTGTTAACCACGGCTTTTCGCAGCACAATATAACAGAGATACGGTGGCGGGGGGGATTGTCGAATAAAGATGATGTACAAGGTAACCAGGGATCGTGGTGCCAGTTAATTGCAGTGCCCGAAGTAGCAGCAAGGGCTATCATAAGGCAGTTATGCACCTGATAGA
Source organism: Segetibacter sp. (assembly GCA_028288485.1). Lineage (GTDB taxonomy): Bacteria > Bacteroidota > Bacteroidia > Chitinophagales > Chitinophagaceae > Segetibacter. The sequence continues at coordinate 5,293 of JAQBNO010000082.1, read as the reverse complement.
AAAAGAAAGGTATTGCATATATTCCCTAAATTAATTCGAGCATAAGAAGAAGATCATTACAAAACAGTGGCATCTTCCTTTCCGGGCTCTTGTCCTTTGTCTTCTTTCTTTTCCTGCTCAATACCCGGTATCGCTTCTGAGTAAATCAAACCTATTTTTGCTGCGTGTTCGGCTGCCTCCACGGTATTGTCGACAATTACCATTTCAACCTTGTCTTCCAACAGCGATTTTGATACATCCATCGCAATCTGTTCCCTTTCGGGAAGCTGTACATCGCGTATGTAAATAGCAAGGATACGATTGGGAAACTGCTTCACCACTTCACCATAAATCCTGGGATCTTCCTGCCCGCTGTCGCCCACGAGCACAAACTGCAGGTTCGGGTATGCCTCCAGTATCTGCTTTATCTCCTTAAACTTATGCCCCATATGCCCGCCACGAAAAGCCGCGTCACCTCCAAATCCAATATCACGAAGCATAATTGGGCCGGCAGGTATTTTGTTCAGGTCCAGGAAATCTACTAACAAATCATACATGTTCCAGGGACTGCTGCTGACATAAAAGAATGGATTGTTGCGTTTGCCGTTTCTGCCCAGCTGCAGCGCTTTGTAGAATTCTGCAACGCCGGCAAAAGGCAGCCTTGTTCTTGCATTAGCCAGGAGCACGGTTCTTCCCATTGCAAGCATGTTGGTAGCAGCGGTTTTTATAACTGTGTCGTCAATGTCGCTAATAATGCCATATTCTGCATCTGGCGGAGGAATCATTACCTCGGCGTGTACCTGTGGTGCGGGCTCAAAAGGTATGGGTGCACTTACCAGTTGAAGTGGTATAGGATGCCACAGATGCTCGTTAATAACAGGTGTTGCAGGATTGAGGTTGATTACAAAATATCCCTCTTCATCGGTTGTTACAGTATGCTCTTCACCTGCAAGTATAGCTTTCAACTCCGCACCCGGAACTTCATCGCTTTCGAAGCGCTTGTACATATTCACCAGGTTATTCAAAATAGTATCCTTATCACCGGCACTTGTTATTTTTTTATCTTCCAGTACACGCCCTTTAATGTACAATCGGTTTGCAGTGCCATAAGTACGGTAAGGTACGATCTGAACAGGATCGTTATGGCCGAGCTTCTTACTGAGGTTAGCACTAAGTTCGTCCCATTTTTCTTCTATTACAGATGCAGACTTAATAAAGAAGTTTTTCCAGTTTGACATATACGGGTTTTGATAAATAAAAAAAGGATAGCGCAGTTGCAAACAGTACCTACAATGTTGCTTTCGAATAAATAAAATCGGGAGCCGGTTGCACTTATCTGCTACTACAGATCTTTTTAAATCAACTTTCCTGCCAGCCAAGATGCAGGAAAAGTATATATATTAGTGAGAAGTGTACTTACACTTGTCGATGAACACGCCGTTCTAATGTACCACCGTATAACTGAAACGGAAATACCTATACCGGCAAGGATACCGCAATAATTTGTTGACAGAAAAATATAGCAACTTTTTCAAACACTTTCATATAATGACGCTATTATTGAAGTAAAATTAGTTTCAGCCAAACTAAAACTTCAACTCCAAACAGCTTATGAAAAAAATCTACCTGCTATTAACCATCTCCATCTTTTTAACCCAGCAATCCTTTTCGCAGGTGCCCGGTATTAAATGGCAGAAATGTATAGGTGGTAGTTGGAACGAGGCTATGTTCGATCTGAATGGAGAAGCAAATGCAAGCCTACCGGGGCCGACACAAACAAAGAGCTTAATTCCTGCAAAAGAAGGCGGCTATTTTATAGCCGGGCAAACGAATTCATCCGATGGCGACTTGCCGGTAAATTCGGTTTATAACCAACCGGGAACTATTGCAGTATTGAGACTGGATGAGAATAGAAATATTGTTTGGAAAAAAACACTCGGAGGTTTGGATAATACGGTCAGTGGAAAATATGACCAGTTCAGGTCGATCATTCAAACTACAGACAGGGGATGCATTGTAATGGGTGAGACAAAAAGCACCACCGGACAAGCGAGCGGGAACCACGGCAAAGACGATATTATCATCGGAAAATTCAGCAGCTCGGGAGATCTTGAATGGTCTAAAATGTACGGCGGGACAGAAATTGATAACGCAAGAAACATTGTGCAGACCACAGATGGTGGCTATGTATTCCTCGGCATTACTTATTCCACTTCAGGACAGGTTCAGAGTAATCATGGCCTCAGTGACGTATGGATGGTTAAGATCAATAAAACCGGGAACATTGAATGGCAAAAGTGTATTGGCACTGCAAATTATGATAACGCAGTAAAAATTGAAAAAATTGCTAATGGCGGATTTGTATACTTTTGGCAGGGAGCTAATTGTACCGGGTTTACAATAACAAAAACAGATAGTCTTGGTAACCCCGTTAGTGAAGGTTGCGTTTCAGGTCTCGAAGCTATCGGAGGCATCTCTGCAACCAATGATGGCGGCTATATCCTTTCAGGGCAAGGTGCAAACTCTTCAGGCACAGTAGTGAAGATCGATAGCTTGTTTAATACCCAATGGCAAAAAGCACTGAATGGTTCTAAAACCGACATGTTTAACGATGCCAGGCAAACACCGGACGGTGGATACATCATCGGAGGCAATTCAGAATCAACAGACGGAGATTTAACAGGTTTAGGCAGCCATGCATGCTCCGGCTGCATGTTCCCAAAATCAGATGCATGGATAATAAAGTTAGATACCGCCGGAACAATACAATGGCAAAAACTATTGGGCGGTTCTAAAGGAGAAGCTGCTGTCACCATACTCCCAACCTCCGGGGAAGAATATATTTTTTTAGGCCTCAGCAATTCCAGTGACGGAGATGTAACCGGCATTCATAACAACGGTGATACGGCTTATAATCCTACCGTAGACTGGTGGCTCGTAAATCTTTCCGCTACTAATACTATTAAGGGGCATGTTTTCGAAGATAAAAACCGTAACGGAGTTAAAGACGCAGGTGAAGGTAATGCAAGCAATGTTCGAATTAAATCGGCGAAAGGAGCAATTGAGCGTGTCACAATTCCATCAAACGGGCAGTTCAGTAATTTTATTGATACCGGCACGTATATAACAAGCATTACGCCTTTCAATCCCTATTATTCTGTTGTGCCCTCAACGCATACAACTTCTTTCTCATCGTACAACAATATCGATTCTTTTGATATTGCTTTACTAACTATTCCTGGTAAAAGAGACCTTTCCATTAGCCTGTTTTCCACAGTCCCTCCACGGCCCGGGTTCGACATTCAATATAAATTATTGTATAAGAACCAGGGCACCGATACTATTGCTAACGGCACAGTGCAATTTATAAAAGACGACAAACTTACGCTCACATCTGCTGACCCTGCTTATACATCAATGCGTGGAAACACTTTAGAGTGGAATTATACAGGATTGAAGCCACAGGACAATGGTGTTATCGTTCTTCACTTTACCGTAGCTCCACCTCCTTTGGTTAACATCGGAGACCTTGTAACATCTATGGCAAGCATAACCCCTGTTGCAACAGACCTCACACCTACCGACGATACTGCTAACCTGGTTCAAACTGTGACGGGCTCTTTTGATCCGAACGGTAAGTGGGAAAACCATGCAGGCGTTTTAAAAAAGTCGGAACTAAGTAAAGGCGAGTATTTATTGTACACGATTGGTTTTCAAAATACAGGCACAGACACAGCTTTCAATGTCGTTGTGAGAGACACTTTAAGCAACAAAGTCGATTGGAACAGTTTTGAGATGATCAGCACAAGTCATAGTTACCAATTGAACATAAAAGATGGCAACACCTGTTCATGGTCTTTTAAAAACATTCGGCTTGTCGACAGTAACCGCAATGAACCTGCAAGTCACGGGTATATAACTTACAGGATAAAACCAAGCCGAACACTAGCTGCCGGAGATACTATAAATAATATCGCAGGCATTTATTTTGATTTCAATTTACCCGTTGCAACAAACCTCGAAAGAACGATTGTTGAAGCAAGTGTATTACCGTTAAAGCTTCTGTCGTTCGAAGCGCAAAGAAGTGGTAAAACAAATAAGATACAATGGAGCACTGTGAATGAAATAAATATTAAGACCTTTGAAATTGAAAAAAGTTCAGACGGAAGAACATTTTTTGCAATAGGAAAAGTAGTACCGGGAAGTAACAACGGCACGAGTAATCAATATGAAATTAGCGACGACCAACCTTCAACAGCCGTTAATTTTTACAGGTTAAAGATCACAAATAAAGATGGAAGTGTAAGTTATAGTGTTATTAGAATCGTTGATAATTCAGTCTCCTACTCTATTAGTGTTTTTCCGAATCCTGCAAAGACTATCTTGTTCCTACAAATAAAAAGCGAAAAGAAAACAAATGTTCAGATTGACATTGTAACCATGGATGGAAAAACAATTGCTACGTCAAAAGCTATCCTGCTCAGCGGCTCTAATTCCCGAAATATAAACGTAACCTCGATGCCGGCTGGAACTTATTTTGTAAGCGTAAAATCAACTAATGAACAATCAGTTATTAAGTTTGAGAAGCTATAAATCCAGGTAAACAATGCTCTCGGTTTTTCGAAGACCAATTAAAAAAACCACTGCTGAACTGGCGGTTTTTTTAATTGGATGTAAACCGCTGCATAGGAAGTTCGATATTGAGTGTAGGTAAAAAATTTTAAGGTTCAAAAAGGCATTCATTTTAATTTTATTTGGTGGCCGTCATTATTGCTAGATTAAACATCATTGTCCGAATGGATCCCTTTGGCGATGTCATCCACTTGTACTTTCGGCTGTGGAAGCAAAAGTAATTTATCATGGAAAATTGAGGATAGCGATTGAAAGCTATCCCGCTTTTAAGAAAATGTAAAAAGCCCGGCATTATCATTAACAGCGGTACAAGATGTTTACCTTTATTCCATTGCTCATTTTACCTAAGTTCCTGTTGACGGTGATAAGAGGCTGGAAACGTAGTCGCAAAGAAGGCCGCAGGCGCGGAAATGCCGGTATCGAAAAACTATATTTCCAGGGGCCAATTTTGGTAATCTGCGGGCATCGGACCACCACTCGTCATAAAGACGAATAATATCTGCTACCATCCAAACAGACATTCCTGCTGCCATAAATCCAGGACAGGTAATGGGCATCTGCTTACCGGCCGGTGGAAATATCTTCATCGTTTTTTGCCGCTGCAACTATCATATTAATATTGTGGCACTATACTTTTAAACTTTGAGCAGGCGTCGCTCCAGCGAAGTCTTTTTAGATTAAA
>JAQBNO010000065.1 GCA_028288485.1 Segetibacter sp. | reverse complement strand
TTTGTGCATGTACTGTTGTACTTACACCTGCAATCATTAAATACAAAAAGAGCTTTTTCATTTTTTTAGTTTTAGTTCGGTTACCGTTTAATTTTTTGTTACAACCTCATCCTCCAACTCCTTCTCGCGGCAAGGAGAAGGAGGGGTGCTTTTAAACGTTTCCTGGCATTGTGTCTTCCGCATCAGCTTTATCTCATCGTTGTTCGCTTTGTGTTGGGCAGTTATATTATTTTCGGCAATGCAGTCAATTTGAAGCAGGCAAGGCCGGGGGCGACACCAGCTATATTTATCATCGTATACACCTTGTTCCTGGCAAGGCTTCTTCGTGCAATTTTTAACTAGTTTTTCAGCATAACGAACCGTTGTAAAGTTTATACTGTTGTTGCGTTAAGTGTTTTAAAACCATCAACTTTTGCTATGAACTTTCCGTATCGTTTGTTTTCAAGAAGGTAGCCAAACTTATAACGGCTTGAATACTAGAGTAATATAAGAAGATAGGGGATAGTCCGTTGTTCGATTTCGATACACTTTTTGTTCAGTTTTGTTACAGCTGTACGTCTTCTCTAGATACACATCGAGGTTTTTCAGGCATCTGACGTTTTTTGGTGACGATTTTCTTGAATTGCTCTGAACATTAAGTTATGAATAGCGCATTATTGAAATAGGCTGGTGGTACCAACTTCAGTACGGGCTATCATCGACTGTTGCCGCGTTGGAATAGCTAGCCGGGCGGACGTCAAATACGTTTATCTTTTAGTTTTTTTGCATCTGTGGCTCGCGGTTGTATTATGTTGCCTGTTGTTCTGAAAGTACAAGAGTGCGACGCAACGGAAGCCAAATAGCTGTACAAAACTATGGCTCAAAAAAAATGATTCGATCAATACTCTTCACGTACTTCTTCCCTCAATGGCTTCTTGAAACAATGACTTACTGACTTTGTGCTGGCCACTTTCCACTAACAATTCACCATTCACTACACACTTAATGACTGTATGACTATGCCTATTCGGTCCTCAAACTCTTAACAGGATTTGCTATTGCTGCTTTTATCGCTTTAAAACCTACCGAGAAAACGGTTATTAATACGGCTGTGATAGCTGCGAAAACAAATATCCACCACTGTACATTTACCCGGTAGGCAAAGTCCTGTAACCATTTGTGCATGATGTAAGCGGCAACGGGAGCGGCCACTATAAATGCAATAAATACAAGCTTCAAAAAGTCTCGGGTTAAAAGAGAAACGACACCGGCCACACTTGCTCCTAATACTTTACGAATGCCAATTTCTTTAGTTCGCTGCTCAGCCATAAATGTAGCGAGGCCAAAGAGTCCGAGGCAGGCTACGAAAATGGTAAGGCAGGCAAAAATGCCAAGGATAATGCCGGTCTTTTGCTCTTTCTCGTAGGTCTGTTTAAAGCGTTCGTCAAGAAAAGCATACACAAAAGGTTCTTCGGTGTTGAATGAGGCCCACTGTTTTTTCAAGGTAGATAAGAGGCTGCTTATGTCTTTGGTTTTTACCCTGGCAATGATAGTTCCTGAATTATTACCGAGCGCCATTACCAAAGGTGAAATTGGCTCGTGTAATGATTTGAAATGGAAATCTTTTACGATGCCAATGATCTTGTAAGTAGTGTTGCCACCTTCATTATTAGACCTGGTTATTGTGTGACCAATTGCATCGTTTTTCCATCCCAGGGCCTTTGCTGCTGTCTCGTTTAAGATGGCTGCTGCTGAATCGGTTCGAAACTCTTTTGAAAAATTCCTGCCGGCAACTACTTTCATTCCTAATGTAGGAATATAATTATAATCGACATCGTATCGAAGGGCCTTTACCAGCTGGCTTTCGTTATTTTCGGGATAGACAAAAAAGTTGTTTGAGTTGGTAGGACCTGCAGGCAGGTAGCCGGAAGTGCTAACGTTTACAACCCGGCTGTCTTGTTGAAGTTGTTGACGCAATACTTCTTCATTTTTCCCCAATAAATATGTTTCGCCAATCAACAAGACCTGGTCTTTGTTGTAGCCTAATTCTTTATTGTGAATGTAGCTTAGTTGCTGGTAAACTACTGCCGTACATACCATCAATGTTATAGAAATAAAGAACTGGAAAACAACAAGGCCGCTGCGTAAGCCAATAGTGCCTTTTCCGGGAGTGAACCTTGTTTTTAGAACAGCAATAGGATTAAAAGAGGACAGGAAAAATGCGGGGTAGCTTCCGGCGAAAGCGCCGACTATCAGGCCAAAAACCAACAGCACAAACAACAGTTGTGGATTTTCAATAAGGTTGAACGTAAGATCTTTGCCCGACAGGTCGTTAAAAAGCGGTAGTGCAGACTTAACAAATACAAGAGCCAGCAGCATAGCGATAAATGTGAGCACAATAGATTCAATTATGAACTGCCAAACCAACTGCCGCTTCATTGATCCTAATACTTTTCTTATTCCTACCTCCTTTGCACGTTTGGAGGCGCCGGCAGTACTTAGATTCATGAAGTTAATGCAGGCAATTATCAACATGAAAAGTGCAATGGCACCAAAAATATATACATAACGAATGTCGCCGGCAGGACTAAGATCATACAAAAGATCTGACTTAAGATGAATATCGGTGAGCGGTTGCAAAAGCAGGCCAAGGTCGTTGCCTTTTTCGCGAAACTGCTCAATCGTCATTCCCATTGACTTCTGCAATTGCGGGCTTAAATATTTATTGATCGCCTGTGGAAGTTTTGCTTCCAGTTGCTTGTAATCGTAACCTTTTGGTAAGAGCAGGTAAGTATGAAAATTAGAGGTCATCCATGTTGGTTCATTTGCCTCCGGCAAACTTGCCATTGAACCAAAGATGTCGAAATGAAAGTGAGAATTAACGGGAACATTTTTTATAACGCCTGTGATTTTATAGCCGGTATTAAGGCTTTTAAAATTCAACACCTGTCCAACAGGATTTTCATTTCCGAAATACTTTTCTGCAACAGCCTGTGATATAACTATAGCATTAGGTTGCGATAGTGCTGTTTTAGAGTCACCGTGTAAAAAGGGAAGAGTAAAGACGTTGAAAAAATTTGGATCAACATAAGCGAAGGCATCGTCTTTAAAAGATTTATCTCCGTAAATAATACGTTGTGTTCCATAACTGCGAAGGCGCGTTGCGTCCAATACTTCAGGGTAATCGGCTTTAAGGGTTTTTGCTACAGGAGGCATTACACTCGCTTCTTTCATCTTTTGCCCCTGCACGGAACCCTGGAAGATGACACGAACTATCTGCTCAGCCTTTTCATTAAAACGGTCGTAGCCAAGTTCGTTTTGAACAAAAAGCATGATAACCAAACAGGTGGCAATACCTATGGCGAGCCCGGCTATGTTGATAAAAGAAAATGTCTTATTTCGCCAAAGATTACGGATAGTTGTTTTTAAATAATTTCTAAACAAAGCAGTTGTTTTTTTGAGGTGACCATTTAGCTTTTCATACTGATTCACTGTAAGCAATGGTAAATATCTACAGTTAATCGAAACAATATGCCAATTTACAACCGGCTAACTATCAGCGTGTTGTTAAATATTTTACTGGTACTGCGTTCGTAAATGATACAGGAAGTGTTCGCATTTGATACAGGAACCTCATCCTCCTACTCCTTCTGCTTGCCAGGAGAAGGAGCGGTGCTTTGGAATATGATTAAACATTTTGATCTTCCGCATAGGCAGTAAGTCAATTAACGGCGATACCAGGAGGGAATAGTTGCAGAGCGATTTGCCGTTGAACGTACTGCGACGCAACGATGATTCTGTAAATACAAATGGTGGTGTCAAAAAAAACGCGTAAAGAAGTGGTTGCCTCATCAACAAACATTCAAGCTGTCTTTTAGCTTTTTGACGAAATGACTTATTGACTCTATGACCGGTTTTTCTTTATTCCGTCCGTAAACTTTTAGCGGGATTTTTTAAAGCTGTCCGGTAGGTTTGCCAGCCGATAGTTAGTCCTCCGAGGAACAGTAAGGCCGTGGCACTTCCGGCAAGGATGCCGAAACTGAGCGGGATGCGATAAGCGTATTGTTGTAAGAATTGGCGGCCCACGAAAAAGCCGGGCGGCAATCCTATACAAACTGATATCACGAGCAGTGCTATGAACTCGCCTGATATGGTTACTATTACCTGCCGTATTCCGGCACCCATGACGCGGCGTATACTTACTTCTTTCGCCCGGTTAATGGTTGTATAAATTACCATTCCGAAAAGCCCGAGGCAGGCAATTGAAAGGGCCATTATGGTCAATAGACCAATGAACATAAGATCGTCTTTATGTAAGTGCTGGTCATATAATTGCTTATCGAACCAGTCTGCTTCGAACGGCTGGTTGGGATATAAACTTTTCCAGGTTCTTTCTAGTGAAGGAATGATCGTTTTTTCAGCGCCTTTTTCAACTTTAAGATTTAGTACGTTGAACTCGGCTGGTTGGTTGGCAAGAAGCAAAGGTGCGATAGGGCGCAGGAAACTGGCATAATGAAAATCTTTTACGACCCAGGAAATCAACAGCGTTTCCGAAAGTAATTGTTTGCCCGATAGCGTTCCTTTTTCCAAAAAAACGTTCAGCAGTTTCGCTGGTTAAAACCACTTGTTGAGGCCTTATTGCAGGTGATCCTAAGGCTACGCGAAAACCAAAAATGCTATAAAAATCAGGATCGGTAAAAGCTTCTTTTGCATTCAACTTTTTGTCATTCACTGTTACTTGATGGCGCGAAAAATATACGCTGGTGCTTTTATCTATAGCCTTGTAATTATCTTTTAAATAGTTGCTTAAAGGAAGCGGCGAACTTGAACATAAAAAATGCTCTCCGTTTTTACGGTTTAAATTGGTAATGATCCGGTAGCTTCTTTCAGAATTGGGATGAAATGTATCGTAGTCGTAGGCCTCTTTTATCTTGATCATGGCCAACATGCAAACAGTCGAGCCCGATGCTAACCCAAAAATATTAATAAAAGAAAACAACTTGTGTTTGGTGAGGTTTCTCCAGGCGATCTTTAAATAATTGCGTAACATATAATCGTTTGACGTCTTTGTTATAGGTTATGTTTTGTTTACCGGCATTTGTTCTTTGGTCGTCACCGTTGTCCGTATGGATCCCTTTGGTGATGTCACTCATTTGTACCTTGGTTCTCAATGCATCAACCTCATCCTCCAACACCTTCCCAGGAGAAGGAGCGGTGCGATGCAGCCGTGAGCAAACATTTAGCTACCATATCTTCAACAGATCTTTACTCTTTTCTTATTACGATATTGTTCTTTCGACTATCATTTCCTTTTATCCCATAATTCCCCGTTCAGGCATTTCCTTCAGTTCAAGGGTGCGACGCAACAATGCTTAATTCTTATCCTGCCGGCTGGTCCTATAAAGAAATAACTTTATTTCCACACGATCCTTCAAATCAAATAAATCCTGGTTCTGAATTACTCACTTCTCAAACTCTTTACAGGGTTTGCAATAGCCGTTTTTATTGCCTGGAAACTAACGGTAATTAAAGCAATTAACAAGGCTATTGCACCGGCTACAACGAACATCCACGGGTTTACGTCGATGCGGTATGCGAAATTCTGTATCCACCTGGCCATGCTGAAGTAAGCGATGGGTGAAGCAATAAGTATTGCAATCAACACGAGCTTAACGAAATCTTTCGAGAGCAGGGTTGTGATGTTCGATACTGTTGCTCCCAGTATTTTGCGGATGCCTATTTCTTTTGTTCGTTGTTCGGCCGTAAAGGCAGCTAAGCCAGACAAGCCTAGTGAAGAAATGAAAACTGCAATCATGGCAAATACAAAAATGAGGGATGACGTTTGCTTGTCTTCCTTATACAATTCATTAAAACTATCATCTAAAAAACTATATTCAACAGGGCTTCCCGGCAATAGTTTTTTCCAGGTGTTTTCAACCGCGTTCACAGCGTTTGCCGTATTGCGCGGTGCTACCCGGACCATAAAAAAGTTGAACCATGTTGGGTCGTTAAAAGCAACGAGCGGACCGCTTTTATCGCGCATATTACGGTAATTGAAGTTTTTTACCACGCCAATAATTTGTCCTGTTCGCCCCTTGAACGTAAATCGCTGGCCGATTACCGGTTGGTGTATCTTCAGCTCTGTTACTGCGGTTTCATTTAATACTACGTTGTTTTTGTCTGCCTCATTACCCTTCATGAACCACCGGCCTTCTTTCATTTGGATGTGCATTGTTTCAAGGAAATCAGCATCTGTAGAAAGTTGTGATATTTCGGGATTGTAAGTAGTATCGTGCCCGTCCCAATCGGCGCTGCCCATCGATATGCTGCCGATGTTTACCACATTCTGGTTGGCATTTGTTACACTTTGTATGCTGCTTTGTGTAAGCAGGTCTTGCTTTATGGCCTGAACTATTGATGTCTTTTTATTCCAGTCGATGTTTTGTGGCAGAGCAAACGATAAAACCTGGGTCCTGTTATAACCGGGGTTACTCTGCTGTATGAAAAGCATTTGCCGGTGTATAACAATCGTGGCCGAGATTAGCATGACCGAGATCGTGAATTGAAGGGTTACAAGCCCTTTCCTGAAATGGCTGTCTTTTACCTTTAAGATAGTAACACCCCTGAATACGTTCAACGGTTTAAAAGAAGATAATAGCAGGGCAGGATAAATACTGTTAAGCAGCAATGAAGTAAGTAGTGTAATGGCAATAATCTGCCACATATTGAACGAGGTAAATTGAAGTGCAAAATTTTTACCTGTGACAGTATTAAAAACCGGTAGCGATATTTGAATGAGCAGAAGTGTGATAACCAATGAAACGAAACTTACCAGTAAAGACTCTGCAATAAACTGGTAAAAAAGATGAGAGCGTTTAGCTCCAACCATTTTTCTTACACTCACTTCTTTTGCCCGAAGGCTTGCTTTTGCCGTTGTCAGGTTTACATAGTTTATGCAGGCGATTAGTAACAGTAAAAATGCAAGCAGGGTAAAAATCCAAACAGTACTGCTGTTTCCATGTACAAATTTTGAATTTACACCTGATTCAAAATGCATGTCTTTTAGCGAAGTAAGACTAAGGTGAACGTCTTTGTCTTTCTTGTTTTGCTGAAAAACCGCTGTAAGTTTTTTAGTGGCAGCTTCGGTATTTGTGTTTGCTTTTAATTTTATAAAAGTCAGGTAATTGAAATTTCCCCATTGCTCATCATTTTCTTTGAGTTCCTTATTCAATAGTAAAACGGGGAGGGGAATAAAAGCGTTGTAGCGAAAACTTGAGTTGGAAGGAGCATCTGCTACAATTGCTTGTACGGTAAAATCTGTGCTATCGATGCGGATTGTTGAGCCCAGCGCTTCCTGTTCGCCAAAATATTTTTTAGCTGCGGTTGCTGTTAGAATAATGCTGAACGGGCTTTTCCCAAAAGATGTAGCATTGCCTTTTATAAAATCATGATGAAAAATACTAAACCAGCCTTCGTCAACATAAGCGCAACTTTTTTCATAAGTCAGGGTTCCTTTTATATTGAACACCGGCCAGTTATTATCATTCAGCCTGGTTACTTTCTCAACTTCGGGTATTTCATTTTTCACAGCATCCGCTAATAACAGCGGCGTTGATTCCCATGTCCAATTATTTTCGATAAGGTGAGTTGTGATCCTGAAAATTTTTTCAGCAGCGGGATGATAACTATCAAAATTCCTTTCGTTTTGAACCCATAGTAATATCAGCACGGCGGCGGTCATACCTACAGATAAGCCGGTAATATTTAATAAGGCCGTGGTCTTGTTTCTTAAGAGACTGCGAAAGGCTGATTTGAAATAGTTTTTTACCATTTGTCGGTTTTATAGGAATCTGAATGAAGGGTTGAAAGGGTGAATAGTTGAAATGGTGAAGGGTGAATCAATGTCGTTGACTTAACGTTTGTCACCCTGAACCAGTCGAACGGTATCTGATTACTCTTATCGTAATTAGGCTTCGACAGGCCCAGCCTAACAACACGTTGTAGCTTAAGTCAACGACATCGAATGGTGAATGGTGAACAGTGATTGGATTTAGTGGATGTCATTTGCAATCATCAATTTTATTTTCGATACTTCAGACGCGAGCCTGCTTCGGGCCGCAATTTGGATCAATTGTGTTACTTCAGGTACAAGAGTGCGGCCCTTCAAAAGGCTTAGTGTCCCTTCGACTTCGCTCAGGGCACGTTCGACTACGCTCAGGGTCCCTTCGACTTCGCTCAGGGTACGTTCGACTATGCTCACGATCAAAACCGGCACGCTGAATAATCCGGTACAGTACAATCGTTCCGATGCCATCGGAAGCAACGTTAGCTAAATTCTTTCACTACGGTTTATTCCATAAAAATTCTTCTTCACCACTCTCCTGTGCTAGGAGAGGGTCGGGGTGAGGTCATTCCGTCCTCAAGCTCTTTACCGGGTTCCTGATCGCTGCTTTTATTGCCTGGTAACTTACTGTCAGAATAGCTATCAGTATTGATAAGATTCCGGCTATAACAAATACCCACCAGTTTATTTGTACCCTGTAAGTATAGTCCTCCAGCCATGAATGCATGGCCCACCATGCTATGGGTGCAGCAAGAATGTACGAGACGAATACAAGCTTTAAAAAATCTTTTGACAATAGGGTAGTGATGCCTGTTACCGAAGCGCCTAACACTTTGCGTACACCAATTTCTTTAATCCGGTTTTCGGCCATGTAAGTGGCAAGACCAAATAAACCAAGGCAGGATATAAAAATCGTTAATCCTGCAAATATGCCTGCCAGCACGCCTATTCGTTTCTCTTCTTCAAATTTTAGCGCATACTCTTCATCAACAAACTTGTAGTCGAACGGGTATTCGGGATTGTATTTCTTGAAAATTACTTCGGCCTTTTTCAGGTTGTCTGCAGTAGAACTGTGCTCGTTGAACTTTATCAACATGGTATTAAACCATAAAGACTTCGGGCCCGAAATTAACATCGGCCTGGTAGCCTCATACGGCGAGGTCATGATAAAATCTTTGATCACCCCTACGATATGCCATTCAACGCCGTTGTCCTTTACAGTTTTACCTATCGGATCTTTAAACTTCATCACTTTCCAGGCAGACTCATTAATGATCATGCCGGTAGAATCGGTAAGATATTTCTCCAGGTCAAAATCACGGCCTTTTATAAATTGCAAACCTGCGGTAACCCCAAGACCTCCATCCTGCGAATACCTGTAAAAGTCGGTTTTGTCGTTCGGGTCTTTGCCCTCCCATTCCTGTCCCCAGCCATCGCTCCAGCTTTCAGTGAGTGGCGAACTCGTTTTGGTAATGCTCGAGGCAATTGCTGTTGACAGTAATTCATTTTTTACCAGTTCATAGTTCTTTTCAAGGTCTCCCGTGAGAAAATGATAGGCAAGGTTGTTTTTGTTGTAACCTGCCTGCCTGTCTTTTGCGTAGTTGATTTGCTGCTTAACAATAATGGTGCAAATAATAAGAACGATCGCAAACGTGAATTGCAGAACCACCAATACTTTACGTGGTGTAATCAAAGCGTGGGCTTTTTTAAAACTGCCTTTTAATACTTGTACCGGCCGGAAAGAAGAAAGGAAAAAGGCAGGATAACTGCCGGCAAGCAGGCCGGTAAATATAATGAAGCCGATTGCTGCAAGCCATGCGATTGGGCTGCCAAAATCAATAGCAACCTTTTCATTTACCAGGCGGTTGAACGGTTGTAAAGTAAATAGTACGATAATAACGGCAACTATACCCGACAGGAAAGCCATTAAAATTGATTCACCAATGAACTGGCTTACCAATGAAGTTTTTTGTGCGCCAACTACTTTACGAATGCCAACTTCTTTTGCACGTTTTTCGCTTCGCGCTGTACTCAGGTTCATGAAGTTAATACAGGCGATCAGTAAAATGAAAGCCGCAATGATGGCGAACAATCGTACAAATTCAATACGCCCACTGTTGTCTTCAACGCCGTTGGTAAAACTCGAATACAACCTCCATCGGCTTATAGGGTAAATAAACATTTCCCATTTGGGTTCGTCCTTATCGTACCGTGGCTTCAGCACTTTCATTTTTGCATTTACAGCGTCCACGCTTGCATTGGGTTTCAGTAAAACATAGGTGCGGATAGAGTTATTGCCCCAGTTCTCATCATCACTACCCTGCGACCTGAAGTAACTGTAGGGCAGCAGGTATTCGAATGTAAAACGGGTATTGTTGGGCGGGTCCTTCATCAGACCTGTTACCGTGAAGTTGTCTTTGTTATCCAGCTTGATCATTTTACCCATCGGGTCTTCTTTGCCGAACAGCTTTTGTGCAAGTGTTTCAGTGAGCACGATAGAGTGCATATCGTTAAAAACCGTTGCAGCGTTTCCTTGCAGAAGCGGGAAGGTAAATACCTGCAAAAAGTTGGAGTCTACCATATTACCTTTTACAGTCAGCCTTTTTTCGCCCACTGTGAAAAGTATATTGCTTGGCCAGTTCACCCGTACTGCCTGTTCTACCTCAGGAAAATCTTTTTCCATCGTACGTGCAAGCACTTTTGGCGTAGTATTCCAGCATCGCAGTTCGCCGCTGAAAGAAGCGCGGTTCCATGCCTCGTAAATGCGATCCTTTTTTACATGAAAATCATCGTAACTAATTTCATTCCTGATCCATAAAAGAATAAGGACAGCACTTGCCATACCGATAGCAAGGCCGAGGATATTAATAACAGAAAATCCTTTGTTGCGCAAAAGGTTTCTAAAAGCTATTTTGAAATAGTTTTTAATCATGATAATAAATAGTCATTAGTTCAAAAGTCAAAAAGTAATTGAGTTTGGTATAGCGGTCAACATTAAGTATTGATTATTGCGTATTTCTTTTGGTTACCTGCATTTGTATTTTATGTCATCATCGTTGTGTCACTCACTTGTACGGAAAACCTCGTTTCGGCATTGCCAGGAGCAATCTCCTGCACTTTCAATCCCCGTTGCAGATAGTTGGACGGGCGCATTTCCTAAAGGCTTTCCTTGCGATCTTAGAGACCTCATCCTCCAACTTCCTCTTGTGGAGAAGGAGCGTACTTTGGGATATTTTTTAAGCATTAGATCTGCCACATCAACACCCTTATTCCTGTTGAGGTAATTCTTACTGTAAAAGAGTGCGACGCAACAGAGGCCTGATAGAGATTCTCAAGATCGGTACACAATGCCTTTCCCCGGTCATCTACAAAACCTTGTATAACTGTCAACCGTCATCTGTCAACCGTCAACCCACGTTATACCATTATATTTTCCATCACTGTTTGTCCGTCGAGCATACGAATGATACGGTGGCTGTAACGGGCATCGTGCTCAGAGTGCGTAACCATTACTATGGTAGTGCCGTGCTCGTTTAGGTCGGTAAGCAGTTGCATTACTTCGTTACCATTCGATGAATCGAGGTTACCGGTAGGCTCATCTGCAAGAATTAATTTAGGGTTATTTACAACAGCACGGGCAACGGCTACGCGTTGTTGCTGACCACCCGATAACTGCTGGGGATAGTGATTTCGACGGTGCATAATCTGCATTTTGTCTAATACAGCTTCTACACGTTGTTTTCTTTCAGGTGCTTTTATGCCGAGGTAGATCAGTGGAAGTTCAACGTTTTCAAAAACAGTAAGTTCATCGATCAGGTTAAAGCTTTGGAACACGAAACCGATATTGCGCTTACGCAATTCTGCACGTTTGCGTTCATTGAATTTTGCTACTTCAATTCCGTTGAATAAAAAACTTCCGTCATCGGGGTCGTCTAGCAAACCCAGTATATTCAATAAGGTTGACTTGCCACATCCTGAAGGGCCCATTACGGCGACAAATTCACCTTCCTTTACTTCAAAAGTTAATTTATTAAGGGCTACAGTTTCAACATCTTCTGTTCTGTACACTTTTTCAAGTTCCTTAATCCTGATCATATTTTTTTGATTTTTGGTTGTATGTTAAGTTTTGGTTGTGCAATCAATTAAACCGGAAAGCAAAAATGTTGAGGGGATGAATTTCCATAGAAGGATCTTCATTTCGTGTTATTTCTGCACCGCATGATTTATCAATTAGGTTTATCCTGGCTATTTCTTGCAGCTCGCAAAGGCTATTGGACGAAGCTGGTGTGAAGGCAGTAAAAAAAACGACGATAAAGATAATTTTAAGCAGCTTTTTCATAATTTTTTGTTTGAACCTCACCCTCGGTCCCCCTCCTTGCAAAGGAGAGGGATGTCAGGCAGTAGTTATTTTATTGTCTTTTGTAGAGACGTGTCAACTTCTCGTTTAATCGGTAGGCGTTCTCTTCTTTTTTGTAAGCAGTCGCAACTCTCTTCCGGCACCAGGCCGACTTTTTAGTTTTTTCTTCTTGGCAAGGAGAGGGTTAGGGTGCGGTTTTCTTCAAAACCAGTTCCTGCATATTGCCGTAATTTTCATAACTCGACGTTACTACTTTATCTCCCGGTTTCAGCCCTTGTAATACTTCGTAATAATCAGGATTTTGACGGCCCAGCTGGATATCTGATTTATAAGCAATGTTCCCGTTTTCTGAAACTTTAAAGATCCAGTTACCACCTGTTTGTTGAAAGAAGCCGCCCTTTGCCAATAATATTGCCTCGGTTTCATCGCCCAGAGCTAACCTGATCTGTAAGGTTTGTCCCCGCCGAATTCCCTGCGGAACAGCATCCGTAAATTCCATATCTACCTGGAACCTTCCGTTAGTAACCTGCGTATAAACCTTCTTTATTTTCAGTTTATAAGTTTTGTCCGATAAGGTGAAATCGCCGATGAGGCCAGGGAAGATACGGGAGATATAATGTTCATCTATATCAGCTCTTACTTTAAAGCCACTGGTTACATCTAACTGTCCCAGTCTTTCACCTTTATTTTTGTTCTGTCCTATTTCTGCATCAAGCGAGGTTAGCTGCCCGTCTACTGGTGCACGAACAATAAGGTCGCCTACTTTTTTACGCATTACATTTAATGCATTCTGAGACCCTTCATACGATTGTCTTGCCTGTGTTAACTGTTGCAGGTTAGAGGTGGAGTCCTGCTTCAATATTTGTTTAGTGAGTCCTTTCTTTTGCAGGTAATAATTGTAATTGTTCTCCGACTGCCTGAATTCCTGCAGGCCTATTGCCTTCTTTTCGTACAAGTGTTTATTTAAGTTATACACCCGTTCTGCTTCTTTCATCTGGCTTTCTACATCGGTCATCTGGTTTAGTTTGTTTACTGTATTTTGTTGGGCAGCATTACGGGAGATCTGCATTTGGGTGAGCAGGTTATACACGTTGGTTTGCTGCGTAACAAGACCAAGTTCAAGGTCGGTATTTGAAAGACGTAAGATTGGCTGGCCCTTGGTCATCATAGTACCATCATCTACATATTTTTCTTCAACCCGTCCGCCTTCCATTGCATCAAGGTAAATAGTGGTTATGGGAAGTACAATTCCGTTTACCGGTATAAATTCCTGGAAAGAACCTTTTTTGATTTCTGAAATCGTCATCCGTTCTGTATCAACATTCAGCCTGCTTTTGCCGGAAGTGAAATATAAGCTCGCCGCAATCAGTGCAGCCACAGCAACAATGCCTGCAACCGTTGCAATCCGTTTGTTGTTCCATCTTTTCTTTTTAATAACTCTATCCACTGTTTGTATATTTTTTAAGAAGTTTTAAAAAGTACCCGGAGCTGATGTTCCAGGTACTTCAACACATGAGAAAATTGATTCGACTAAAGATATTCAATTACGTGCCGTTTTATTAATAGGTTGATTATCACTGTATTTAGTGCCTATAAAACTGCTTTAAATGTCCACTACCGTACAACAAGTGTTCGCTTTTGATACAGGTGGAGGGGGAGGGTAGTTAAGGCCATACACCGTAGACAGTAGACAACAGACATACGCGGTATTGATGGAGCAATGGCGATCGACGCCAAAGCATTAGATATAGGTGAAACGATACCCTACTTGTTTGTACGGATATAGTTATTACTACTAAGTGACGGGCTATTCCAAAGTATGTACCTGTACCATGGACAAGCCGGCATTGCCGCAGCTATTACAACTGTACAGGAGTGCCCCCTTTAGCGGGAACAGGAGTTCGATAAAGCTGTGAGACTCAGTACACAAAAAAATACGAAGCTATTCGTTATTTGCTGGTGTGTAACAAAAATTAACTATTACCGATTTAAATTTACAGTATACTTGTACTTCCCTTTAAGCCAAATTAAACCTGCTAATAAAAAACATGCTCCTCAAGAATGCTTCCATACTCGTTATAGATGATGACACTGATGTATTAACCGCGGTTAGGTTGCTATTGAAAACTGAAGTTAAAGAGGTTCTGACTGATAAGAACCCTGAGAACCTGCGATCTATACTGGCAAAGCAGGCGTTTGACCTCATTTTGCTCGACATGAATTTCAACAGCTCCATCAATACGGGTAACGAAGGTTTGTTTTGGCTGAAAAAGATAAAAGAGTTTAAATCAGAAGCTGCGATTATCATGATCACAGCATATGGCGATATCGACCTTGCTATACGCTGTTTAAAAGAAGGTGCAGCCGATTTTGTGGTTAAGCCATGGCACAACGAAAAGTTGCTGATGACCATAAAAGAGGCGCTGAATAAAAAATCGAACGGAAAGCCTAACGCTGTACCAACTGCTGCAGAATCTATCATCAATAAAGAGCTGCTGGGCGAATCCCCTGTAATGGAAGACATCTTTTATAAGATCCAGAAAATCGCCCCCACTGATGCAAACATCTTAATATTAGGTGAGAATGGAACCGGGAAAGACCTGATTGCAAAAGCAATTCACCAGCAATCTTTACGGGCAAAAAAGCCTTACATAAAAGTTGATGTAGGTGCCTTGACTGATTCATTATTTGAAAGCGAATTGTTTGGTCATAAGAAAGGTGCATTTACAGATGCCCGCGAAGACAGGTCGGGCAGGTTTGAAGCCGCCAACGGCGGAACCCTTTTCCTCGACGAGATCGGCAATATTTCGTTACACCAGCAGGCCAAGTTATTGAGTGTTTTACAAAACAGGCAGGTCGCCCGCCTGGGCGATAACCAGGCTATCCCTATCGATATCAGATTGGTTTGTGCTACCAACGTTCCCTTGCAGGAACTAGCCAACGAAAGCCGTTTCCGGAAAGACCTGATATATCGAATTAATACAGTGGAAATAACAGTTCCGCCTTTACGCAGGCGGGGGAACGACATTATTCTCCTCGCTAAACACTTCAGTAGTATCTATTGCAAAAAATATTTAAAGTCGTGCGTTCAGTTCGACCATAGTGCTATTGATAAATTGTTGCACTATAATTATCCCGGCAACGTAAGAGAATTGCAATATAGTATTGAACGGGCAGTTATTATGGCAGAAAATGAGATCCTAAAAGCCAACGATATTATTTTTTCGCCGATAGAATCGAACCGCTATGCCGAGGACGAGCCCGTAGAATTAAATCTCAGTTCGGTTGAAAAAAATACCATTCTGAAAGTGATCGAAAAGCACAGCGGAAACATTTCGAAAGCTGCAAAAGAACTAGGTCTCACACGTACTGCACTTTATAGAAGACTTAGTAAATACGATATTTAAACGGGGTAGAAGGTGTAGGGTGTTAAGAAGAAGCCGCACACTAAACCTTACAGCTTAAACCTCATACCTTACACCTTATCATGATGTTTAAAAGTATAGAGTGGAGAATATTAGTAAGAGTAATGCTGTTATTCATTGCCCTTATAGCAGAAGCTTTTTTCCTCGTAAAGCAGATGTACCTGGCCGCAGCATTGTTGTCGCCGGTGGTTATTTACCTTGTGGTCGATTTTTTTCATTTCCACCGCGAAGCGCATGAAGAATTGAGCCAGTTTGTGGAGGCGATCCACTACCGCGATTTCTCGAGAAACTTCGATGTAAAACATGCGCCTGCTGATATTCAACCTTTAAGGAAAGGCTTTAACGAGATCAATACCACGTTTAAAGTTATCAGCAAAGAAAAAGAAACGCAGTACCAGTATTTACAAAAAATTCTGGAACTGGTAAACACAGGCATACTTTCCTATAAGCATGAAGACGGCGAGGTTTTGTGGATGAATGAAACGCTCAAAAAAATGATACATGTACCTTATCTCAAAACAATTCATTCGCTTGGTAAACGTGATGAAGAACTGTATAAACAGGTACTGGCTTTAAAACCCGGAGATACTAAAGTGGCTACTGCTCATGCCGAAAATAAATCATTTAAAGTACTGTTGTCGGGGGCAGCTTTTCAAACAGAGGGGGAGAAGTACAAGCTGATTGCCTTCCAGAACGTAGAAGAAGCTTTAGACGAAACTGAATCTAAGGCATGGCAAAAACTGTTGAGTGTGATGACCCACGAAATTATGAATTCCATTGCGCCCATTTCTTCTTTGGCCGAAACGCTGAAAAACAGGCTGGAGGAGTCTTCTTTAGGCCTTAATAACAATGGCGGCAGTATCGACGACCTTAAACTCGGCATTGATACCATTAAAAGAAGGAGCGAGGGTTTGCTCCGCTTCGCCGAAACGTACCGCAACCTTAATAAGATCACTACGCTTAATTTAAAGAGAATTTACGTACGCGATCTGTTCGAAAACCTGAACACTCTAATGGAGCCCACCCTCGATCAGAAGAATATTGAAATGGAAATAGTGCTTAAGGATACCGCGCTGATATTGGAAGCAGACACGAGCCTGGTTGAGCAGGTGTTAATAAATCTTGTTGTCAATAGTATCGATGCAGTAAAAGACCGGGATGGTGCAAAAATTATTTTATCTGCCGACATGAACGCAAACAAAAAAGTTTTAATTAAAGTCGCCGACAATGGTCCGGGCATGAGCGAAGAAGTACTCGACAAAATTTTTATTCCTTTCTTCAGCACCAAAAAGAGTGGCAGTGGAATAGGTCTTAGTTTATGCAAGCAAATCATGATGTTGCATCATGGTAATATTCATGCACAATCAATACACGGCCAGGGAACTTCTTTTGTCTTGCAGTTTTAGTGTAACGGCTAGGTTTTTTAGGCTACAAGCATCAGATATTTTTTCAACATCGTTGTGTCACTCACTTGTACTTGCAGCTCAATAATTCGTCTTTTATAAAGTCCTACTCTTTTCCGCTGAAGTTGTACCTCCCTTGGCTTATTTAACCAGTGTTGAAAGTGGAGGTTTCGTGAATGTGCGGCACCATCAAGTCGGTAATTAGTAGTGCTTACCCAATGACGTACCAGTTTAAGGTCAACTTTCATCAGTTATGACGGTGAAATTATTGTTGAACCGAATGCATCCAGGTTTCGAGTAAAAATGCGAAGCCATATACTAAAACGACCGCCATAATCAGCTTGGTAAAATAATTTTGCACCCTTTTGGCTTGCTGGCTATCCATACTTTGGCTCGACATTATATGGTCGTCGTCGAAGTATACAAAGTGGCTCCACTTCCAACTGTCTGTTTTGTATTTAAAAAAAAATATTCCTTTTAAAACTATTACTGCGGCAAGTAACAATAGTATATAGCGTTCGGAGAACGGGCCGGAAAAAAACATTTTCGACATAATAGTGTTAATTTAAGAGGGAGGTATATTTTCAAAAACGGTAAAACACGTAGGCTATTGTTTAAATATTGTGTTGTGTAAAACCTTTTAATAACTTTTTTTTGCGAACATCAAACACTCCTTAGTCAATATCAGATCGTCTTTTTTCCAACGAAAGCCGGTGTCGTATACTGATCGGGTTCTTTCTATAACACGTGGATATTAGACAAAAAAAGAGGCTGCCCTTCCCAGTAGCAGCCTCGTGTCCTATAATCCGTACCCATGAAAACGGTTTTTATATCCTTACTCTGTACAGGGAAGCCAAACCAGAAACATAGAGGTCGTTTGATCCGGGTACAATTCCCGGAGCTACCATCATTACGGTTGGTTTGCATTTCTCATCCCTGTCCTGGTCCATCAACTCTGTAATAGTTGTTGTAGAAGGCTTAATATTGTTACGGTCAGCAAGGTCAAAATTGTATTTTACGATTTTGAAGTTCAAAGCTGCCCTGTACATATAATT
>JAQBNO010000057.1 GCA_028288485.1 Segetibacter sp. | reverse complement strand
AACAGTATTTCAGATGAGAAAGTGACTGCCACCCTTCGGCTTGGTTCAGGGTAAACTGCTACGCTAAGTTCTATTAATCAATTAAAAGTTGAACTGTTCCGATGTATCGGAAGCAACGACGATGCCCGTCGGTACCAATGCTGGTATCAAAAAAACTAATACACAGTACGTGCACACCGGCCCTGAAAATTAGTTGCCCGATTCCCTGAAGTTGTGTTCGCAAGCCCCTTCCAGCAACCGCTTATCTCATTTGGTGCCACTTCTTCTCTTCCAAATTCCATTGTTTGCAGCAACCTTTTGCTTGTTCACATCATTCAACTCTATGCCTCCTTGCATTTAAGATAAGTTCGTATCTGTAATAAGCATTCAAACAACTTTTATATGCTCAGAAAGACTTTTATACTAATCATTTTTATCCCTTTGATTTCAGCAGTTTCATTTGCCTCAATCACGAAAGAAAAGGCATCGGTTGATGAAGTGGCTGCTGTTCAATTTCCAGTTACAGCCGGTATCAGAGTCGAGTTAGAGAACAAATACTTACAACAAATATTAGCCGACGTTATAACAATAAAGGGAGGAAAAATTGGAGAAATACTTGGCAAGTTCCAAAGTAATACTTCGCCATGGATATGGATTATTGGCGAAGACGACTTATCGGAAAACGTAAACGGAACAACGCAGTTCACCTCCGAAGGAGCCTTGACCCTACTGGACGGTGATAAATTTAATGAGGCCACCGACCTTTCGGTTGCCCGCACGATAATACATGAAATGATACATGCATACCTGACATTATATTTCATGAACGATGCAGCAAATGCAAGAAAGGATTACCCGGCAATTTTAAATGCATGGGTAATATCTAAGGATCCGGATTATAATAAAATTCAGCATGATGAAATAGAGAGAAGTTTTATTGATGAGATTGCTTTGGCCTTAGATGAATACAGTGACGCCATTGGCCTGATCGATGTTGACAACTCTGTATACACTGACCTTGCCTGGGGCGGATTAGATTTTAAAAACAATGCCGGGTTAACGTCGGAAACAAAGAGACGTATTCAAAACAGGTTGTTGGCAGAACAATTAAACGAACCTTCGGGAACAGAAACTCCCGTGGCGTTTAAATAATTTCAATTTTAACTTGTTTTGGCAACTGAATGGTATTGTATTATGCATTTGCGTTTAAGAAAAAAGCCAAAATACAAGTATTGTTGTTACATAACCAGACTACTAAAGACTCTACTGTTACTTCCTGGTGCTTCAGCGAACTGCTCAAAATCCTGGTTGAATAAATCTGCTGGCAGCTTTGTTTGCTCCATTCTGTGGTAGCATGGTGCCTCGTTAAGTGCCGGCAACACTTAAAACCTGGTTGATGATAAGTCAGGCAGTGTTCACAATACCCGCATTTGGTTACTTTCTTTTCCTTCATGAAAAAAGTAAGCCTGCGAAAGAATGTCCAGCCGGCGGAGCCAAAGAAAAAACTTTGGAAGCAAAAATCCATGGGTAGTGGCAAGTGGACCGCAATTGTAAGACAACCTTTAAACGGGTGCAGCAATGGTTTAGAAGGTAATATCCCGGCTGCAAAAGTGTAAGGACAGCTAATCAAAACAAAGTTCTTTTTGTTTCATGGCTCTCGACAAGCTTCCTTCAATAAATTGCAGGACCAAAAATCTATGGACAGTACTTACTACATCGCGGCAGACGAAAACGGCTTTAAGGGCGACACACTCGACCAGCTTCTTGCAGCAGGATATTACCGCATGCAACACCTTATGTTTACCTGCAACGACACCGCTTTGGGCGAAGACGGGCCGGTTATTCCTGTATTTTGGTTGCGCACCCTGGTAAAGCAGTGCAAGCTTCAGACGACAGCAAATGCCATTCTTAAAAAATGTGCAGGCTTTTCCGTAAGTTTTGAACAAGCTTCTGTTACTGTTGAAATTGAAACGCTGTATGCATTGTATAAAAATCACGTTCCCTTTTCGGTATCATCTACCTGTGCAGATTATTTACACCACGAATTTCTGCCCCAACCATTCGACTCGATGATGGTACAGGTGCGTGACCACGACATGTTGATTGCAACTGGCTATTTTGACAAAGGCGAGCAGTCTATTGCCGGCATCATGAATATCTACCATCCGCGATATCGCAATTATAGTCTCGGTAAATTCCTGATATTACAGAAACTTCAATACGCCTTTTCGCAAAACAAACTGTTTTATTATACGGGCTACATCAGTCCTGGAAGTACCCGCTTCGATTACAAAACCTTTCCTGACCCCGCTTCAGTAGAAGTTTTGCTCCCCGACAAGCAGCAATGGGTTCCTTATCATTTATTAGGCAAAGCATTTTTAGAGGAATATTATTTGCAGTTTTTAATTTGAGTCGCTATTCTAACTGAAAAAAGTTGGGCTAGTGGGAGAAAGTAGAAGAATATTACAAAAAATAATGAGAAGACGGTTGTGGAATAAACTGTTATTCCAGTTTTTTATCCTCGCGCTTAGTTCTCTCCATAGCTTCCGGCTCCAAATCTTCCGCGCTTTTATTGAGTTTGATAAATACGCCCCACGCAGCCAGCAACACACCTGCAGCTATACCAATAGATGCGGCCTGGGGCAGCATAGTTGGATCTTTATGAGCAATTTCAAAGACGGCAACCAGGCATTCAATAGAAAGTGCCACAATAATCACAACCATGAATCGTGATAAGAATCTTCTTACACGCGTTGGTGCACTCACATGTGATTCGCGTAGTACTTCTTCTTCCAGTATGGTCTGACCAAGTTCAAGGGACACTATAGCAATGGTTAATAAGCCAATGCTTTCAAGTATAAAATCAAAGCGGTCTCTGATCTCTATCGCTGCCGCCGGATTAATGCCGTGCCATAGCTCCGATATTGCAAAAAAGATGAGTGAGAGCGCACAACAGATCAGCAGAAAAATTATACTGATGTACCCCAAAGCGAAAACTTTCCCGATAAATTTAGGCATAGATCTTATTTTAGTTAACACATCTTTTGCAACGCGTCCGTTACGAATAAGCTTTAAAGCAAAAGTAATCTTTTGGAGTTTGCTTAGTCTTAGATGCTTTGCCGAGAAGCTTTATTACAGGCGTTTGTCACATTATTTTCGACTTAACAAAAGAAAGTAACCGGTCCGAACCGTCTCTATCGCGGCGGCCAGGATAATTTACGAAAGGGAAGGCCTACAACGAAGTTATTAATGTTGTGATTACCGCTTATTTCCGCTGGAGGGATTTATGCCCCGGAACTTGCTTTGTTTTTGGCACAAAATGGATCGGTAACCAGGGAGAAATCAACCTTTAGAGGCTGAATTAGCAAAGTACGAAACTATATGTACCAAGATACCGAACAAATATAACCCTGAACCGAAGTTACACCAGCTTGCTTCTGCCGGCTCCACCGATCTTGAATAGAAGTGTCGAATTGAGGTAATGACCGACACGTGTAAAAGTGGAAAATTAGTTTCCTGGTATCCCAAAAACAGCGGGTTCTTTATATGACCTGTTCAAAATTAGGTGCAGATAACCTGATACTTTCATCTTGTTAACAATCTCATTGGCACGTAAATTTAATCTCTTCATTATTTAAATGATTGACGAACATGCGTGAGAGTCCATTCGAGGCTTATTTTCCGAAGATAGTAGCAGAAGTAAAAGGGTTTGCCATTTTTATGATGGATAGTAATGCGATCATTCAAACCTGGAACAAAGGCTGTGAATTAATGAAAGGCTATACTGCAGAGGATGTGATTGGTCAAAATTTCAATATGCTATTCCCCGACTTTTTACGCGACAAGAACATGCCTGATGAAGAAGTGCAGTTGGCAAAAAAAACGGGCAGGTATGAAACGGAAAACTGGCGTAGAAAAAAGAATGGCGACTTATTTTGGGCTTTTGTCGTCTTAACAAGAATTAACGATGAACAGGGAAACCTGGTAGGTTTTGTAAAAATTACGCAGGATCAAACTGACAAGAAAAATTACCACGACCAGCTGGAAAGTAAGATTGAAGAAGTAAAAAGTATCAATCTACAACTCAATAACCTCAATAATGAATTAATCAAATCAAACACGATCCTTGAAGAGTTTGCCTATGCTTCATCTCACGACCTGCAGGCGCCTTTAAGAAAGGTCAGTTATTTTATAGAACAACTAAAGAAGGAGTTGGGAGAACAAATTGCAGAAAAACCGCTGGAACTTTTTAGACGTATTGAAAATTCCACCAGCAGGATGACAAGGCTTATAGACGATTTATTAACCTTTTCATATTTTAGTAAGGGTGCAGACGAAGTAACTGAAATCAACTTAAACAAACAAGTCAGCGACGTTTTAGAAGACCTCGAGCTGGAGGTATCAGAGAAAGGTGTAAAAATTATCGTTGAAAACCTACCTGAAATCCGTGGCAGCCGTCGCCAGTTTCAACAATTTTTCCAGAACTTGATCAGCAATGCAATAAAGTATACAATGCCGGACGTTGCACCGGTAATACAAATTTCTTCCCACGAAGTAACCGGGCGTGAAGCAAAGGCAAGTCTACCGGTTGAAGCCGCTGATAAAAAGTATTACCTCATTCAATTAAAAGATAATGGAATTGGATTTGACCAGGAATACGCTGAAGATATCTTTAAAGTATTTACCCGCTTACACAATTCCTCCGATTATCCCGGTACAGGTGTCGGACTTAGTATTGTGCAAAAAGTAGTAGAAAACCACGGCGGATATATTTGGGCCGAAAGTAAACCCGGCGAAGGAGCAAGTTTTAAAATACTCCTCCCCATTGATTAAGTGCTGCCTCTTGCCGCTTTAAACGGCTCACGCCGGCTTGCTTCTGCCGGCACCCCACCGCCATGTAGAAGCATTGATTTGACCAATTACCGACCTGTCTAACAGTTCAAACACTGGTTTCGCGTATACCCGAAAAGTAGAACAGTCAACAGTACCTGAATTATGTATCCGTCCTCGCTCATGTGCGCGTCGAAGACCTCCTTTTAATATTATTTAAGTAAGCCCGGCAACCCTTAAACAAGTTTTAGGATTAATGTTATTCAACGCTACGAACTGCAGGCAGCGCTTTTATCTTTTCTTTTAGTTCCCGGCTGGCATTTTCCTCGATCCATTCTTTTGCCATTTCTGTGTAGGCCCTGTTTTTAAAGTCGAACCATTGTTGACGCACGTTTGTACTGTGTACCAGGTGATTGAAATTGGCAAAAGGTTTTCTTCCATCCAATGCATCTGTCAACCGCTGTTGCATGTGCTTGTCGTGCACCGTTTCCACAAAGTCGGCCATTACCCTAAAGGCTTCACGTGGTGAGACAGGCTCAATACGCAAATACTTATCCGGGTTGTCCAGTGCTTCCTGTGCCGGGTCATCTTCATCGTCGATAAAATAACTATCCTCACCGGCATTAATTTCCACTTCCATTGTTTCCTGGTTAATAAAACAACGCATATTGTTCATAGCTAAAGCTTCACCAACATCGTAGTAGAACCGTTCCCGTTTGCTTAAATGGAGTAAATTCATAACGTAAAAATATCCTTTTTTCAAAAATTAATACTTCTTTGCAGAATTTTCCATTCTTATCCATAGTTGAAGATATACGGACAGCAGACGAGAGGAATAAAACGTGCCGGCTAAAGTAACAACTACCGTACAATCATTTGTGTGTCCAGACGAGACGACGTGCATGAGGAGATTGCTTTCCCGCAAGTATGGCGCGACAAGCAGTGGCTTGCAAGGACCGCTGCTATTGGGCGCAGTATTGTTACTGCCCGATCTGGTTTTATAACCTCAACTTCCAATTGTACATTGGCCTGCAACAGGGCTTTGCCGCGTTGCTACTGTCACTTTTGCAGTACGAGTGTTGCACCGTTATATCCGAAGAGAGATCGCTCTTTTATCATAGCAGCTACTTCGTGGGGCACGAACTCTTCCCAACCATCAGGGCCTTGTTTTATAAGTTGTAAAACTTTATCTGTCCGCACGTTAAGGTTATTCTTGTTGTAGTCGAGGATGTCTTCTATTTTGTTGTTGGCAACGAGGTAACGATAAAGGTCTATCAGGTGCGGAGGCAGGTTGAACCGCTCGCAATTCCAGATCACCCCATCGCGTAACGTAGGATAAATGAAGACTTTGACCTTGCGGCTGAATAAAGCAGCAAAAGATTCCAAAATACCACCGGGCAGATCCTGGTAATGATCTTCCGAAAAAATATACTCCAGGTTAGGGTAACCCAATACCACACCCATCTTCAATTTTGTGATGGTTGACAGGTAAGCCACCAGTTTATAATACTCATGAAAGTTGGAGATCATCACCATTTGCCCGAGTGAAGATAAAATATCAACCCGATCGAGGAAGTCTTTCTCGTCTATTTCACCGGTTAATTCTGCGTTCCTTTCCTGCAACGATTGCAGGGTAAGTTCGGCCAGGATTACCACATTTGTTTTGTCCACATCCAGCTCTTCCATAAATTGCCTGACGCCCGTTCTCAGCATATCTAAATGCACGTTAATGATAGGACGAAAGCGACCACGTACCACGACTATGTGCTTTTTATACAAGACCTCCGAGGGTTGCAGGTTTTTACCGTCGGGTCCAAAAACGGCTGCATCTGAAAAGCCGTACCTTACGAGGTGCAGGCTCACAAGGCGGTTATCCACGTGACTGAGATCAGGACCTTCAAAACGGATCATGTCTATCTGGATCCGGTCTTTCGAGAGATCATCCATCAACGATAGCAAAAAAGTCAGCGAATTCCGGTTATGATAGAAACAGGCATAGATCAGGTTTACTCCTAAAATCCCCACCGCTTGTTGCTGCAGGTTATTATCGTTATCTGATAACTTTACGTGAAGCACCACATCATTATACTCTCCCCCGGGCTTTAGTTGAAAACGCACACCCATCCAACCGTGTCCCGAATTAGTCTTGTGGTAATTGAGTGCTGAAACGGTATCGGAAAAAGCAAAGAAAGTGGTCGTTGCACTACGTTGCTCGGCCAGTCGTTCAATCAGCAATCCATATTCCCGGTCTAGCATTGCTATCAGCCTGTTCTCGCTAACGTAACGACGCTTTTTCTCTGCACCATAGATAGCATCAGAAAAGAGCATATCATAAGCGGACATGGTTTTGGCAATGGTACCGGACGAAGCGCCGGCCTTGAAAAAATTTGCAGCGACATCCTGCCCGGCCCCGATTTCGGCGAAGGTGCCGTAGATTTCAGGATCAAGATTAATATCAAGCGCTTTTTGTTTTGTTCCAATGTTACTGTTCTGTATAGCTTTCATGCACTTAGTCTTTTTTGGGCTACGGTCACCACACCCCGTCCTGGGAAAATATTCTGGAATACATTTTTTCTCACAGGTGTTCCTCCCGTCTTTGGCCAGCATTACAAAGATTTAAAATGGTTGTAACGCAGCTATTAAAGTGAAGCCGCCAATTATAGCGAGTTTAATAACTAACGCAGGTAAAGCCCACAATGTTGTATTACCATTTTCAGTAGGAAGAACTACTTGTCATTTCTTCATCATCCCGACTATTTTGATTCCTGTTAATGTGCGTAATGCCGATGCGAGACTTTTAAACCCAGACGAAGCAATTTTCAACAGTGCAGGCGTTCAATGCAAGAACCTTAGGGGGCTGCCACCGAACCATGCAAAATGAACTATAAGTGCGATCATTTATAGCTCAAGTTGCGTGCCTTCGTTATTGCACGCGACTCTCCCGATTGCCATCGGAACTTTGTTTCTGAAACCGCTTCGCCGGTTTCAGTCCCGACCTTAGGACGCCTTCGCCCGGCACCCAACCGGCTGATGTCCCTTATGCAATAACTGTTGTTAGAAGCGGGTATTATAACACAATCGATAAAAACAGCACCAACTTTACTCTTTTGTTGCCAATGGCAATGCAGCCGAAAGGATTGCGACCCTTCGGCTTCGCTCAGGGTAAAAAAAATTGCTACGCTAAGTTCTATCAAAGAATTAAAAGTTGAACTGAGCGTAGCAACGATGATTCTTATAGTACAAAAAGCCGGTATCAAAAAAACATTAAAAATCAAGACAGCATAAACGAGTTCATTAGTAGAATGTTAAATAGAAATTGCGTCGCTGGTAACAAAAAAATCTTCACGTTCATTAGTAGGATGCTTAATAGCATTCCCAAAGCCGGCACATAAAAAAATACAACAAACTAAAAAAGCAGCCCTTAATGAGGCTGCTTTTTTAGCTTAATAGGCTTGTTTTATTGATTTTGGCGAAGTGAAAGGTCTTTACCAGCCTACATCTAAACCGGAAATATTTAGAAACGGTGCTCGATAAGTATTTCACCATTCCTCATTCCCGCTCATCTTTTACTTAGCGTTAAATTGAAGCGACGTAACGCCTCCCTGGAATGCTTCCGTTGCTTTATAGATAAAATATATTGTGTGAAACTTTCCGTCGACTACGGGCTGCAGTGGTATCGGCATCACTGCAAATTGCTGGCCTTTTTGAGGGGCAGGCAAACTTCCTTTACCTAGCAGTTTGCCGCCTGGTGCATCGAGTCGTGCTTCCAGTTCGAAACCTGTAGCAGGAGTGCCCTGCCACCCACAGCTAAGGTTTACCGAACGTACGCCGGTAAGATCAAAATTGCCGGGAGAAAACCACCCCTGCTCCGACGGGAAAAGCAGGACGGTGGAAGCGCCCATTTTATAGGTGCCGAAATCTTTCATCTTTTCGCCACCTGTAAAACTAAGCGTATTACTTTGCAACGAAGTGCTGCCGGTGCCGGTTAAAGACTTGATATTCGTGCCTCCTTTATCGGTATAGCTCGCCGTTATAACCATGATAGGTGCTGGCTTTGCATTCATGGCAGGTCCTTTTGTGTCGGTGGTCGTATTACCGGGAGGGATGATCACACCAGACGGAGGCAGCGATTTTTTGGCCACGTCTTTATTTGACAGCGACATGATCCATGAAACAATCTGTCGTGCATCGCCCTGTGGAAGTGCGGGGTGTGCCGGCATGGCAACCTCGCCCCAAACGCCACTGCTTCCTTTTAAGATCTTTTCAGTTAAGTAACCCGTGGCATCCGATCTTTTTGCATATTTCTGCGACACCTGTAAAAACGAAGGTCCGACCGATTTTTCCGCTTCTTTGTGACAGGCTTTACAATCGAGTGACAGCATCGTGCTTTTACCGGCAAGGTTTGCAGTGGCCTGCTGGTGACCCATTGAAGCAGCTGCTTTGTCAAAACCTTCTGTATAATCAACTGAAACAAATAGGTTGGCAGGGTCCATTTTTGTCATATTATTATCCTTGACACTTACTGCGTATTTAACGGCAGTTCCGGGCATGTAAAAAGACTTATTGCCACCAACCAGCGCAATTTTAACCTGGGGAGCTTCATTACCGGCGTATACATCTAACACACTACTTTTTGACGACGCCCCCTGGTTGTCTTTTACTTCGACAGAAATCTTATACGGTCCTGCTTTAGTGTATACATAATTTACCTCCGGAGTGGTTGTTTCTTTAGTCATGCCATTTCCTAAATTCCATTTATAGGTTACTTTATCACGCTCAAGGTCTTTGGCATTTACCGTTGCCTTAACGGCAAGGGGAAGTAAGCCTGAAGTCTTGTTAACGCTGATAGCGGAAATGACGGGTGGACGGTTGCCGCTGTTAAAATCAATACGGGCAAGACCGGCATCGGCATTTTTACTAAACCAGCCACTGCCATATTCCAATAAATACAACTTTCCGTCAGGGCCGACTTCCATGTCGATGAGTGCATTCACTTTCAGTTTGCTGAAGAAAGGCTCCATCTTATCAAAGTCGCCATTTGGTTGCAGTGTAACCACTTTTATCCAACCTCTTATCCAATCATACATGAACAGTTTGCCATTGTAGTAATCAGGCAGGCGGGTTTCCTTAGGAAACATGTCGGTATAATAAACAGGACCAGCCATTGCATTTCTTCCACCCGAACCCACCTGCGGGAAATCGGTTGAGACATCGTACGGGTACCAGATAAAGGGCGCTGATACAGGTGGCAATTCTCTCAGGCCTGTATTGTTCCGCGAGTCATTAATTGGCTGTAGAGGGTCGAAAGCAGCACCACTTTTCCCTGTACCATAATCGTATGCACGATAAGGGATATTATTGCCTACAAACAGCGGCCATCCAAAAAATCCTGCTTTACGGGCCTGGTTCAACTCGTCATATCCCCGGGGACCACGGGTGTTAAAGCTATCCGCTCTCGCATCAGGCCCCACTTCGCCCCAATATAAATAACCATTTTTTTGGTCAACCGATATACGGTAAGGATTGCGGTTACCCATTACATAAATTTCGGGTCTTGCTTTGTCGTTGCCTTTTGGAAAAAGATTTCCTTCTGGTATCTCGTAGGTTCCATCATCTTTTACCTTAATGCGCATAATTTTTCCCCGCAGATCATTTGTATTTCCTGACGACCTTCTTGCATCGTATTGTTCCCGGCCGGGCAAATCGTTCAGGGGTGCAAAACCTTTGCTTACATAAGCGGCGCCTTTTTCGTCAAAAGGAGTTGAATTATCGCCGGCAGAAAAGAATAACGAGTTATCTGGTCCAAAGGCAATAGAACCACCGGTGTGGCAACAAATTTCACGTTGCGATTTTACCTCCAATATTACTTTCTCTGTCGCCTTGTCAAGCGTATCGTTTTTAAAGGTAAACCGCGACAGGCGGTTAACTGAAACATCAGCAGGACTGTAATAAATGTACACCCAGTTATTGTTGGCAAAGTTGGGATCTTTGGCAAGCCCTAACATACCTTCTTCGGCATTTACTCCCTGCACGCTGGTCTTAGAATAGACATCGAAGAAACCCACCTGCCTTACCTTTTTGGTTGCATTTTTATACAACATGATCTCGCCTCTTCTTTGTAGAATGAGAACGTCAAGGTTTGGAAGTACGGTCATTTCTGTAGGCTCATAAAATTCACCAGACACCAGTTGCGCTTTTGAAAAACGATCTTCATCCGGAGGAAGTAATGTTTTGGCTTTGGCAAAATCCAGATCTTTATTATCGCCTATTGCATATTGAATTCCACCTAAAACAAGCTTCAGGTAAGGAGCATCGGCAAACGATTCTTTTGTATGACCTAACGCTGTATAAAAGGCTCTTCCGCCGTCATATTCATGATACCAGGTCATCGGGTGGTTTGTTCCATTTTCACCTCCGCGAAAAGTTTTTTCATCAACAGTCATTAAAACCTTAATGTCTGGATTGAGTTTTTTATAACTGTAGAATTCATCCCTGCGTGTCCATTCTTTCGAGAGGTGTTTAGTAGCCTGGTTATTTACATCTACTACATTTAGTACGCCTGTTTGAATGTTAGGAAACGTGTCGTGTATGCCCGGATGGCTTAAAAAATAGCCCCCGGCCAACCTGCCATACCAGTTCCAGTCGTATTCGCAGTCCGCTGCTGCATGAATGCCTACATACCCTCCACCGGCTTGTATGTATCGTTCAAATGCAGCTTCCTGCAAACTGTTTAATACGTCTCCGGTGGTGCTTAAAAAGACGACGGCTGAATATTTTTTTAAAACGTCTTCGTTGAACCGCCCGGCATCGCTGGTTGTATCCACATCAAAATTGTTTTGCGTGCCGAGTTTTTTAATAGCCAACTTTCCATCAGCGATAGATTCATGATGGTAACCGGCTGTTTTGGTAAAGACAAGTATCCGGGGTTTAACCGCCCGGTCTGAAAAAGAAAAAAATGCGAAAGACCCGGCAGCGATAAGGACAAGACCTTTCAGGCAAGCAATGAATGGTTTCATTTTTAATAAATCATTTTAATTATAAAGCGCAAATCTATTGATAACAAATGCGGTTAAAGCAGCGGCGGGGAGGTGATGAGCAGAAACAATGTAGATAATAGGGGTAAATTCAAAGGGGCCGCTTT
This sequence comes from Segetibacter sp., assembly GCA_028288485.1. Lineage (GTDB taxonomy): Bacteria > Bacteroidota > Bacteroidia > Chitinophagales > Chitinophagaceae > Segetibacter. The sequence goes on along the minus strand of JAQBNO010000057.1, from coordinate 79,246 downwards.
AGCACCTGTTTTTACGGTTTTGTTTTTGTTTCTTTTATGCGGTCACCTTTTGCCGTAAACATATCCATCAGGTTCCCTGTTATATGGTCGTCATCTTTTTTCTCCATAAGAAGATAAACGTCGTAACCCTCAGCAGTAAAATAAACTGTAGTGGATTTTTCTTTCTCCTCGATTTTCGAAATTTTTGCGATCTCTTTATTAGTTGAATCCAGGATAGCCCCAGCTAGTTTTCCCTCTTTCCTTTCAAGACTTATAATCAGCTTAGAATCTCCATTCGGAGTACCTGCCACTACTACATTCCATTTGCCAACAAAAAAATCCGGATTAGCTTTTACCTGGGCAGTCACGGTGAGAGATAATGCAAGGAAAAATATTCCTGCAAAGAACACACTTAACTTTTTCATGAACAGTTCTTTTTAATTTTATGTTTCGTTTAAAATAGACAACCCGATGTTGCTGACATTTCCGGTGTTCGTTCAAGAGTTAGCCTTCGAAAATGTGCAATTGTTTTTTTTTTTTGAGCCAGGCTGTATTGGTTCTATGTAGCACCGTTGCGTCGCACCCTTGTACAGTTCGTTCAGGTTCAGCAATCCATTTAGTAGCAGGTAAGAAGTATAATGAATCTCTTAGCCAATCAACTATTAATGTATCATCATGATACAATAATAGTTGTATTTTTGTTGCCTGCCAAAAAATAAAAACTTATTTCCTCTCCGGCTATTATATAACTAGTTCATTTAAATGGATGAAACGGTGTCAGCGTAATGACATTGCTTATGAAAATAACAGCAGAAAGCAGACATAGTTTGATTATAAATTGTTTATAGTATGAGTTTAATGAAAAATTTGAGCGATAAAGAATTAGAAAGGGGAATAAAGGATTTCCTGGAAGCCGCTCCTAAGACCTATTTACCCGGTGTCTCTATTGATACTGTTATATTTAGCTTCCACAATAACAAACTAAAAGTGCTCCTGCTCCGCCTGGGCGACATGCCGTATTTTTCCCTGCCCGGCGGCTTCATTAAAAAAGAAGAAAACCTGGACGATGCCGCCCTTCGTACACTACAGGAAAGGACCGGGCTTGAAAACATCTACCTGGAACAATTCTATACATCCGGAAATGCTATTCGGTTCAACGAAAATATTGTACACGAAAAATTAAAAACGCTCGTAAATCTTCCCGATAATAATTGGCTGCAACAGCGATTTATTTCTGTTTGTTATTATGCATTGGTAGATGAAACTAAAGTTAACCCGCAACCAGGACCATTTACGAGCGAGTTTCAATGGGTTGATATAAAGAAAGTCCCGACACTCTTATATGATCACAACTTAATTATTCAAAAAGCATTGAACAGGCTTGCGGCAGATCTTGATCAAAAGTTGGTTGGATTTAATTTGATGAATGAAACATTCACGATGGGTGAATTACAAAAGTTATATGAAGCGGTATATCAAAAAAAATTGGTGCGGACCAATTTTCAAAGAAAGATGTTAAGCCTCAACGTACTCGAACGGTTAGAAAAGCAGTACAACGGAAAAGCGCATAAAGCACCGTATTTATACCGGTTTATGGAAGCGAAATGTAAGTGCTAAAAGATGGACGCAGATTTCTATTCACCCGTTGTTTATCGTTAAACCCGAACTCTTTGATTCCATGTTTATCCGGCTTACCATTTCCATATGTTGTTGAAGACATACGGATAACAGGGAATGATTTTTTAGTTAAAAACATTACCAGTAATCTGGGTTAAAAAATAAAATTATGAACAACGAAGAAAAAGACGTTAATAAAACCGAAGCGGAAGTTCTGGCTAATGCAACAACAAAACCAGGTGAAGATCAAAGCAAGCTTGACGCAATTAATGAGTTACAAGACGATATTATCAGGAACGACACCATTCCGGAAACATCAAAAGATACCCCGGGTTCTAACGGGGCATTTCCGGTAGGAGCTTTCGATACGAGTAAGGACTAGGCAACAACAATTTCAGCCTGCTCTCCGTAGTTTTTTGCAGGACAATTTGGTGACAATACAGGCCGCAGGCTTTCCTTCAAAATCGCAGTTTTATTTATAGAACCAGCCCGGGCAAATCTGTGTATTCAAAAGCTTCCGTCGGATCAGATGCAGTTTTAAATTCTTTATGTATTGGCCATGCCTCCATTTGATCAGCAGGATATTGAAACGTCGCAATTTCAATAATTCGCTCTTCACTTAAACCATCACTTATCCATTCTCCTGCCAGTTCGGGTGTTAAAATGGTAGGCATCCTTTTCTTTGAGTTGTGGATCTGCTCCATCAACCTATTTGCCTTCGTTGTTACCAGCGCACAAGTATCTACAGTTTCACCGGTTTGCTTGTCTGTCCAGGTTTGCCAGATACCAGCAGTAAAGTGAATTCCATTATCACTTTTTGTACGAATATTATAAGGGTATTTTATTGCAGTTTTTAAAGGTTGCCCTTTTTTGCCTATTGGGAAAATGTGTCGCCATTCGTAAAAGCTGCTTGAAATAAATAAACACCTTCTTTTCAACGCCGCATCCCTATACATCTTTCCTTGTAGTAATAATTCCTCTCCAATTGCGTTTAAAGTAGTCATTGGCGGGCGGTACTTGCCATTTTCGTCCGTGTATCCTCGTCTGAATTTTTCAACAGCATCGCGATTAGATAGGTAATGAGGAATAAAGCCCCACTCCATTTGAACGATATCCCAGCCACAATCTGGTTTGGGTACAATAACCGGTGTAGCGCCATAAGCAAAACCATCTGCTACCAATGCCTCAAAGTCGTAGCCGGATAAATCACGTTCGATATCATTTATTTTCAGGAGATCCTGGTTTTTGATTTTTACTGCACGGTAATAACACATGTCTTAAACTGATTGATGTATTAGGAACAGGTGGCGTAATCCTTAACCGACTACGCTACCTACTGGAACTAAAAATATTAATTTAAATATTCACCAGCAATTGCTGAATAACCAAACGCTTTTATGAATTGTTCGTTGAGGATCAATGAACATGGCAACTCATTCTATTTACTTCCTATAAAGTTCCTCAGGATGCATCTTTTTCTTATAAACTTAATAATCGTATCATTTTCTCGCTCATATGGCCCATCCCGACGCAATTTTAACAAACTTGGTGCAAGTTGCAAAAGCAACCGTAACCGTACAAGTTTAATTTTCTTTTTTTCCTTTACCAGGAGAAAAACTAAAACAATCACAAATTGCATCAAAAGTTTGTTAGTAGTACTTCAACTAAGTACAAAAGAATTACGAATGTGAAGGGCAGATTGCTTCTTTCCTCGCACCACCTGTAAGTTACCTAAAAATCCTCTCCCCGGAAACCAGTCCTGGAAATCCTGGTTGGAATAAATCTGCCACCAGGACTGCTTTCTTTTATCAATGATCTTTCGATCGACATTCGTTTGTGGTGTTACTCCGAATATGTGATGGATAATGAAACAAGTTGCATTTCATCTTTAACCTTCTATCAAAACGATAGGGATGCTTTTCCCTCGCTTTTTTCATTTTTATTTTTGCAGCTATCTTTTAATTCATCTTGCAGAAGTAAGGGGATTAAGCTTCTAAGTAAGGAAGCAACATGCTGCAGCTTAAAATGTTAACACTCTTCTACCCAACTTTTCAATGAGCCTTCGTTTGTTATACGTTGTCTTTTGGCTATATTTGCAACCGATAAAAAGCGGCGATGTCTCATTGGCATTCCCGCTTTTTTCGTCAATACATATGTCAACATTCAATAACATAAAAGAGCTCATTAATACCCTTAACTGGTCGAAGGAGTTATTGATTGAAATGTTTGAGAAACGGAAATCGTTTATTTACAAGTACGACCAGGCAGTCGAACTGCTTGAAGAAGAACGGATTGAGACGTTGGTAAAAAAGGGTGTAATTAGGCAGAATGGCTCTTATCTTGAACTGGATGACCAGTTCCTGAACTTTTTTGAACAGGTGCTGGAGGTGAATGAAGAGATCAGTACATCCTATATCAACGAGAATATTCAGCAGATAAAACAGCATATTAATTTTTACCTGCAGGAAAACAGCGAAGACCGGAAATATGCCTACCTGAAAATGGTTAAGTCGTCGCTGAGAAAGATTGGAAGGATAACCCTGCGCAACATTATTGACCTGAACAGGAATATTGAAAACACCTTCAAGACCGAACCGAACTATACAATTAAGATTTCAAAACTGGAAGCTTTTGATGATAAACGAAGAGCCATTGCAGGATTGATTGAACAGACCGAATACCTGCTAACGGAAGAGGAACGTACATTCTTTGTAACAGCACTGGACGACGAACTGAAACAATTGGTAACACAACTAAGAAGAAATCTTACCGAAGCGAGGCATAACCTGATAGAAACACAGAAACAAATTATCGAGTACCTGAACCAGGTAAAGCACCAGAGCAGGGTTATTGAAAAAATTAAACAGGTGAAATACCTGAAAGACCAGTTTGAACTGAAGCATAAAACGAATTTATTACAAAAGTTACGACAAGCCAACCTTGTTCTATTTGAACCGAAAGCGAGTTATCCACTTAAGCTTTCTTTAGATGCACTTGAGAGAGATGATGTGTATGAATTAAAAAAGAAAGTAGCTGCACGTCAAAAAACAGGAAGAAAATCATTGCTTCCGGTAGCGGAGAAAATAGCAGAGGATCAATTGATAACGGAAACAGAAGAGGAGATATTCATTAACCTCGAAGAGTTACGTAATGGCTTTATTGCATCGAATCATAACCTCTATAATTTCATCATGAACTATCGATACCCGAGGGAAGTCGGGTACGATGAAAAAATTACGATCTTTTGTCAAATGGCTTCTATTTATGAAGATGAATTTGATGTAAGGGAACAGTTTATAACTGATGGAGAGGTGGAGTATGCGATTGTGAAACCGAGGGATAGATGAGAGTTTATCGTTGACGGCTGACAGGGACTGGTTGGCAGCAGCTAAATCTGTCGCCATTGCGAGTGGTTAATTTTTGGTTTCAAAAAAGTTCGAATCTCTCTTAGTGCCACTGGGGTGCATCCTTCGTCAGCATGACAAACGGCATGGTCATGCTGAGGTACTAGGAATCTCTTAGAGCGGATGGGATTCCTCCTGCGTCGGAATGACAAAAACGCAACTGCCATTGGCAGGAGGAACCGACGAAGTAATCTGCTTTATGAATATCAGGTTGATTATTATTAAGGGTGCCTTGCCACTTTTCTTTAATCTACAGAATTGATCGGGCAAGAGCAGATTGCTTCGTGCGTCCCGAGGACGAAGCACCGCTGTCATTCTGAGGTACGGGGAATCTCTTAGAGCGGACGGGATTCCTCCTGCGTCGGAATGACAAAAACGCAACTGTCATTGGCAGGAGGAACCAGGAAGGAGGTGGATAGCAAGATGAAATTGTAAACGATGAGTGTTGACACTGATAAGAATCATGTATTGCTTCATGCTCTTTATGATGAGTATTGAATTACAAGTACAAGAGTGCGACGCAACGGACGTAATATAGTAGTAGTACCGATGGGCTCATAAAAAACAAAAAACAATGAAAGTACCTGCACAGACAGCCGAGATATTTGAGACTTTGAGCAAAGGGCAATTCATTTGTTCGAATAGCGTGCACGATGAAAACCGGAAGTTGTACAACATTGTTGATGACAACTTTGAAGAACTATACGATTATTTTGAAGCCATAGGATTTGTGCTGGACAAAGGCGACGAATATTTTTACTTTACGCGGAAGGAAACGAAAGCCGACCTGGAACGAAAACTGGAACAAGCCTATAAATGGATCGACATACTCGATTTCTTTAAAACGTATAATAATAGCTTTGGCCCTGGTTATCGGTTTAGTGCTGATGAAATACTGGTTCAGCTTAAAATAGATGCTAACCTTAAAGACAAACTGGAACAACTAAAGAAACCTATAGGTGAAGGATCGCACCGGGAAAGAGTACAAAGACTGATTGACGAACTGGCAAAGTTTGGAATGGTGGAATTGGAGAATGAGATCAGCCAGCAGTACAAGGTACTTAGTGCATTTAAATACATAGAGCAGCTAATCGTTAGCATTCACATTACAGAAGAAGTACAACATGAGATTTCTCAATAAACTGATTTTTATAAACAGCGCTACCATTCGCTATGCGGAAGTAATGGTAAACGGCAACGTTCACCTGATAGGTACACAAGGCGTTGGTAAGAGCACACTGCTGCGGGCCATTCTTTTCTTTTATAATGCTGATACGCTAAAACTTGGTATCTCTAAAGAGAAGAAAAGCTTTGCCGAATACTACTTCCCTTACCAGAACTCATACCTCATTTATGAAGTTCAGCGGGAGACGGGTCCTTATTGTATTGTTGCTTTTAAGTCGCAGGGCAAAGTGTGCTTTCGTTTTATAGACAGCGGATACGACAGAAACTTCTTTATCTCCCAAGACGGACAGGCCTTTCAGAAGTGGGACGACAACCGGATGGTGCTGGACGTAAACAAAGTGTTTTATACCAGGAAAATTGACAACTACGGCGAGTATCGCGACATCTTATATGGTAACTCTGATACTGCGAAGAAAGAGTTTGTGAAGTATGCATTGCTGCAAAGCAAGCAGTACCAAAACATTCCGCGCACTATTCAGAACGTATTCTTAAACTCGAAGCTTGAAGCAGAGTTTATTAAGCAAACGATCATCATGTCGCTTAACGAGGAAGATTTGGAGATAGACCTGCAGAGTTACACGCATCACCTCAAGAACTTTGAGGAACAGCTAAAAGACATTAACGAATACAAGCAACCGGGTGTACAGAAGCTGGCCGAAAACATCGTCAAGTATCATTTGGCCATTCGGCACCTGGAGAAAGATAAAAACCAGTTGTGCGCTCAACTATCGTGGGCAATAGCACAGGTGCAAAGAACAATTCCAAAGCTGAACGACAGGAAAGAAAAAGCGATAGCAGAAAAGGAATCCATTCAACAAAAAATTGAAAACGCTGAAGTAAGATTTAGAAATAAAGCTGAAAAGACACGGGGTGAAATAAGCGTACTCGACAGCGATTTAAAGAAAGCCAAAGAGAAAACAGATTATTACTCGAGGCTTAAAATAGATGAACTGATTGAACGGATCAATACGAAGAAAGACCAGGAAAATGAATTAAAGAGCCTGCATAAGCAACTTAGTTTATTGACCTCGCAGTTTAGCGAGTTGTCTCATAAGTATAATGCGTTATTAAGCGAATTAGAAAATGATGCAAGGGCGTTTGTACAATCAAAAGAAAACGATAAGCTGCTAAGAAAGAACAATGCAATGGACGAAGAAAAAAATCTTCGCAAAGCATTGCAGCATTCAATAGAAAATATTCGTGAAAGTAATCAGCAGGCGGTAGAGCAGGCATTGGAAGCAGTAAATCAGCAAACGCAAATACTACAACACGAACAACTGAAAAAAGAGGCAGTTAAGCACCAGCGTTTTTTTGAAGCAGAATTATCAGAAGCGGTTCAAACAATCAATGACTTAAGGCTTTCAATTCAACAGGCTGAACAATCGATAACACATTATAAGAACCGCCAGGAAACTTTACAAAAGCAATGGGAGCTGGATGAAACTTCTATCAAACAAAACATTAGCAGGCAATCCGAAAAAATAACCGAGCACCTTGAAAGGCTTCAACAAGAGATGTATGCAATTGATGCAAAGTTGCAAAATAGCGAAGAGGCCCTTTATGGCTGGTTAAACCGCAACAAGCCCGGCTGGGAAAGAACCATTGGTAAAGTGATAACCGATTCGGTTTTATTTGATAATGATTTAGCACCGCAGTTAGTCAGTAAAGATGCTGCTACCTTTTACGGCATTTCGTTGCAGTTGAACGATGTACAATTGAAAGTAAAAACCATTGCAGAATACGAAACAGAAAAATCGGCGCTGCAAGAGAAGTGCGTCCAGCTTCAACAGCAATTAAATGAGCAGGTTAACAACCAGGCAGAGCAGTTAGAAAAACTACGCAAGAAATACCAGCCGCAATTAAGAGAAGCCAAAGAATCGATTGCAGAGCAACAATACCGGCTTGAACAAGATAGTACGCAGTTACAACATACGTTGTTGCGCCAGAAAGACCTGGTGGTAAAAGCTGCGGACGAAAAACGCAGCGCATTATCACAAGCAGATGCAATGATAGCTGAATTGAATGAACGATTGTTGCAGGCACAACAACAGTTTGCAGAGGTGAAAGAAGAGCTGCAAAAGCAGATAAAATCAAAAGAAAGAGAATTTGACAAAAGGCTTTCTGCGCTCGAAAAGGAAGAGAAAGAAGCGTTGAAGAATATTGATGCAGCTATTAAAAATTTTCAGCAGCAATACAGCGTTCAAAAAGATGAATTAGTAGCAAGACGTGATGAAGAGCTAGCCGGCAAAGGTGCAGACACAAAAAAGATAGCGTCTATAGAAGAAAGGATTCAGACGATTAAAACAGAACTTGAGTTTATTGAAAAAAACAGGGATGTTGTTGCAGAATACAAAAAAGACAAGCGTGAATTAATAGACAAAATAGATGATTTTAAAACACGCAAAGCCTTGCTTGAACAACAGTATGAAACCGATGAGCAAAAACACAAAACGAATAAGCAACAACTACAGATCGATAATGACAATGTTCAGTCTGCAATAGAAGACCTGAAGCAACAATTGATGCAGGCAGAAGAAGACGCTGAAGCATTTGCAGCCTTTAGTGTTACTGATGCCTATGCAGGTATTGATGGTGTTTATAAAGAAGAAAAGGAATTGTATAGAACCGATAAGCGTTGCAAGACCTTGATCGATGAGATTAACAAGGCTTACTACACATCAATCAGAAGGTTAGATGATTTAAAAGAAGCAGCGAACAAATTTCTCGGTAACTTTTCCCAGAACAATATTTTCCAGTTTCGAACAACTGTTTCTGACAGGGATGAATACCTGGAGTTTGCAGAGCAGCTCAACGAGTTTATCAACAACAGTAAGATAGAAGAGTTTGAAAAAAGGGTGAACGAACGTTTTGCCACCATAATTAATTCTGTAGGCAAACAAACCGACATACTAATGTCAAAAGGCGGAGAAATTCAAAAGGTGATCAATGAAATCAATAAAGATTTCGACACGAAGAACTTTGTACTGGCGATACAAAAAATTGAACTGCGACTGGATGAAAGTGCAAATAAAATTGTTCAGTTATTGTTACAGATCCAGGCATACAACAGGGACAACGGTTATTCAATTGGTGCATTAGATCTGTTTTCTTCAGTTGACAGGGACACGAATAACAAAAAAGCAGTTGAATTATTAAAGCAATTCGGAAAAGCAATCAGCGAGTCAAAAAAAGAATCAATCACCTTATCTGATACTTTCGAATTAAAGTTCAGGATTGAAGAAAATCAGAACGATAGTGGCTGGGTTGAAAAACTGGCTAACGTAGGTAGTGAAGGAACAGATGTGCTGGTAAAGGCGATGATCAACATCATGCTGCTGAATGTGTTTAAAGAAGGCGCATCAAAACGCTTCAAAGATTTCAGGTTACATTGTATGATGGACGAGATTGGCAAACTGCATCCAAACAACGTAAAAGGCATCTTGCAATTCGCCAACGACCGCAACATCAACCTGATCAACGGTTCACCAACTGAAACAAATGCTCTTGACTACAAGCACATCTATAAGCTTGAAAAAGATGCCGGGCGCTACACACGAATCAAACGTATTATAACCAATCATGCCAGCGTTTGAGGAGTAGCAAGGCACACCGATGACACTGGTAGGAAGGATTAAAGGGATTTTTCGCGCAAAGTGAGCAATGGTTTCGAAGGACGCAAAGAGTGGGATAAAAAAATCCGTGCTTTATTTATTCCACCCGTTTCATCCGTCTTCTATTTCCTTAATTTTATTAGCTAATGAAACTACCAATCGGCATAGTAAATAAGCTGCTACAACTGTTGCAGGGCGAGCAATTACCCGCTTCCACTTTGCAACATGCTGTAGTAACAAAAATGCTGGAAGATGGGGTCATCCAAAAACAACAAACCGGTAAAACAAAAGCTTTACTTTTTATTAGCAATGCTGCTTCAATGCATGCTTACATTAAAAACCATTTTGGTATAAATGATTTGCAGGATTATGCCGATAAGTTTAATGACGCAGGATTAACAAGAGCAGGTTCCGTAGCAATTGGAAGCAATTCAAAATTGAAATCTATAAGAACATTTAAAGGTTTTTTGGTAAATGCTTACGCGGATATTAATGCAAGTCTTCACGGCAAACCCTTCATCATTCATCCTGTTGAAGGTTCATATACTTTCATAAGCGATTATGAAAGTTTTGAGGTTTCCGCTGCTGTTACTATTGTGGGTGTGGAGAACCCGGAGAACTTCAAATATATCAACAGGCAACAGTATCTTTTTCAAGGCGTTCAGCCTTTATTTGTTAGCCGGTATCCTCAAAGTAACGACCTGGTAAAATGGCTCATTTCCGTTCCTAATCGCTACCTGCATTTTGGGGATTTTGATTTTGCGGGGATCCGTATTTATCTTAATGAGTATAAGCAACATTTAGGAAATAAGGCTTCTTTCTTTGTCCCGCCTAATATTGAAATGTTGTTAGACAACTACGGCAACCGGGATCTTTACAACAAGCAACAACAGCATACGAATAACCCTTTGCCGGAGCCGGAACTTCTTCGTTTAACAGCCTTGCTGGATAAATATAAAAAAGGCCTTGAGCAGGAGATTTTGATTAAAGAGATACCGACCGGCGATTGTACGACACCTTGAATTGCCTGCAGAGTGAGGTAATAAACTATGGCGCTAAAAGTTAGAAAGATAGGATTTCACCTCCTCTTCTAACCGCAGTAAAAATGCTATTTTGCGTGCAGTACCAGGTCGTTGCCGTACCAATACAAGACCCGCCACTTTTACAGGTTGACCATCTTTCGGTTGGAAAACCTTAAACAAAACGGCCACTTTTTTAGTACGATCTAACTCAAGTAGAATGAAGACTTATTTGGATAATTTATTTTTTAGGAAATCAAAGGCATGAGTGAATTGAAACATTATTTTACAGCCATAACGATCTAACTCCTTTACTATTTCCGGGTCATCAAAATCTTTCGAGTTTCTGTTCAGAAAACACTTTTCTTCATTAGGTGCAGACTTAAGATGACTGATAACTGAAGCATAAACCAAAGAGTCTTGAGGAGAGAATGTATTTTTTACCTGAAACTCGATTGCATTAGTAATAATATCTGCGGTGAGTGGAATGGTCATTGAAGCTTTTATTAGTCGTAATATCATTTCCTCCAGTTGTTGTTTCGCATCTTCACCACTCTTTAAAAGAAGATCTCCGACTTTTAAAATAGTTACTGTTTCCTCTTTGTAGGATTCTGATCTTAGAATCTGCTGCAACTCATTCTTCAGTTCATTTGAAAACTTCTTTCTTTGAATAGCATGACGCCTTATTACTTCATAAGGCTCGACCAGGCTATATGCAGGTAAAACCAGTTGCAGCTTACTTTCTTCAGCTAATTGAATGATAGAATTGCAACTTTCAAGTTGCTCTTGTCGAAGTGCAATTTCCAGAACAAAGTTAGATTCAACATACACAATCATAATTATGCAGCTTCTGCAACTTTTATAAAACCACCAGCAATTTTTTCAAAAAGTCCTGTTTCAACTATCCAGGTTTGGTTATTTCTTAAAAGGTCTTCCTCGGTTGAAGCAAGAACATTATTTAGCCAGGTAGCAATGATTAATTCAAATCTTTGACCGGAAATTCTATCTAATGATACATTTATAATATTCGCTAATGGTTCAAGAAATGGTTTAGGATCAATTTGTAAGGTAGGATTTACCGTATCAAAGCTGAAACTTTTGACCTCCCAAAAATAAAAAACATCAGGAAGAGCTAATATAAAATAAGGTGCAGAGGGCAATAAGTTATGGGCAAGCATGTTTCGTCGCATTTGTCCCGCCCATTCTTTTGTTGTATTAAATTTACTTTTGGCTTCAATAATGACCACTGGTTGCCTGTTTCGATTGTAGACTAGTATATCTGCATATTGAGTCATTCCTTACAATTTTATTTAACAAATTTACAATTTAGAAACGGTGTTGTTACTAATCAGGAAAAAAGAAGATTTAGAGCAAGTAAAAATATAAATTGGGAGTTCAATTCAAAGCAAAACAGTACAAGTGTGCGACGCAACTAAAGCCTTATAGTAGCACTTCAGCTAAGTACATAAATATCCTCACCTAAAATTCCTCGCGTCCGGAAAAAGCTTCTCCTGTGCATTCTCCCGAACCTGGCTTCTTTTATTTAAACCAGGTGGGATTGATTTTTCGTCAGGACGAGCAAGCGTTAATACTTGTGGTGTTTCATTGTTTGAGGGAGAGAGTTTGCGTAACAGTTTGGAGAAATCATGGCAGCGTTTTACAATTACATGTATGACTTCGCCTTGTACCTGCAAATGACCCTCGACCATGATTAATCTTGACTGTAAAATTTCTTTTCGGTATTCGTCGAACAGGCTTTGAAAAATGACAACGTTTGCAAATCCCGTTTCATCTTCAATGGTCATGAAGCAAATACCCCCGGCAGTGCCCGGGCGTTGCCGAACCAACACAAGACCCGCGACTTTAACGGGCTGACCATCCTTTGCAGTAGCGAGTTGACTGGTTGACAAAATATGCAACTGTTGCAGCTTTTCACGTACAAAGCTTACGGGATGCGCTTTTAAAGAAAGTGCCGTTGCAGCATAATCGTGCACCACATGTTCAGCAGTGGTCATTTGAGGAAGCGATATATTTTCCTGCTTTTCATCGGCTGAAGGCTGACCCGTAAACATTGCCACAGGTTTATCTTTTGTAGACACTTCCCACAAAGCCTGGCGGCGATCCAGGTCAATTGACCTGAATGCATCTGCATCAGCCAGTCTCTCTAATGCAGCATCACTTAAGCCGATAGTGCGAAGTTCGTGAATGCTGCTGAACTTATTTTCTCTTGCCGATACCAGTAGTTTCATGTCTTCTTCGCGTATGCCTTTCACCTGCCTGAAGCCGAGACGAAGCGCACAATAATTACCCGATTTTTCTTCGAGTTTATTATCCCAATAGGAATAATTGATGTCGACAGGTCGAACCTCTACACCATGTTTGCGCGCATCAATTACGATTTGTGCCGGCTGGTAAAAGCCCATAGGCATGCTGTTAAGCAAGGCACAGGCAAACACATCGGGGTAATAGCATTTGATCCACGAAGAAACATACACCAGCAAGGCAAAGCTGGCGGCATGACTTTCGGGAAAGCCGTAACTGCCAAAACCTTCCAATTGCTTAAACACACGCTGGGCATATTCAAGCGAATAGCCACGTTGAGTCATTCCGGTAATTAACTTTCCCTGGAATTTAGATACCAGTCCTTTTGCTTTAAATGTCGCCATGCTTCGTCGCAGCTCATCAGCTTCGGCTGGTGAAAAACCTGCTGCAACGATCGCAATCTTCATGGCCTGCTCCTGGAATAATGGCACTCCCAGGGTTCGCTTCAATATCTCTTCCAATTGAGGCGAAGGATATTCAACAGGTTCTTCGCCATTTCGTCGTCGTAAATACGGATGCACCATGTCACCTTGTATCGGGCCGGGACGAACAATGGCCACTTCAATCACCAGGTCGTAAAAGCAGCGTGGCTTTAACCGTGGTAACATACTTTGCTGTGCGCGGCTCTCAATCTGGAACACACCGATTGTATCTGCATGGCAGATCATTTCATACACGGCGGGCTCATCCTGGGGGATATTGGCCAGGGTGAGATTCAGCCCATAATGTTCCTTAGCAAGATCGAAGGCTTTACGAATACAGGTAAGCATACCCAGTGCAAGTACATCAACTTTCATAAAGCCCAATGCGTCAATATCATCTTTGTTCCACTCGATGCAGGTCCTGTTTTCCATCCGCGCATTCATGATTGGGCACAAGTCTGAAAGCTTGCCATTGGTAATCACAAAGCCACCGGTATGTTGACCTAACTGGCGGGGAAAACCCATAAACTCTTTAGTAAGTTGCAATACCTTTTGCAGGTGTTTGTCACCCGGATTCATCCCTTGTTCTGTAATGCGTTTCCCTTCAAACCACTCGTCGGTAAATTCCCATATAGCGCTTGACAAACGATTGATCGTATCAACCGATAAACCCATTGCTTTGCCAACATCCCGTATCGCTCCTTTTTGATGTTGTTGTGTAACGGTGGCCACGATAGCGGCCCGGTCGCGACCGTATTTCTGGTAGATGTATTGAATCACTTCTTCCCGGCGTTCATGCTCAAAATCCACATCAATATCCGGTGGTTCATTACGGGCATCGGAAATAAACCGCTCAAACAACAAATCAAACTTTTCAGGATTTACTGACGTGATGCCAAGGCAATAACAAACGGTGGAGTTAGCGGCGGAACCTCGGCCCTGGCAAAGAATACTCACGCTGCGGGCAAAGCGAACGATATCGTAAACTGTGAGAAAATAGGCAGCATAATTCATCTTCTCAATGAACGCTAGCTCATAATCAATTGCCTCTTTTGTTTTTTTAGGGATGTCTTCTCCAAACTTTTCTTTGGCGCCTTTCCAGGCCAAAAAGAGGAGTTCCTGTTGAGGCGTTCGTCCTTCACTCGTTATCTCTTCGGGGTATTCATATTTCAATTCATCCAATGAAAACTTACAGGCTTCCGATAACTCCTGCGTCCGCTCAATCGCCTCCGGGTACTGCCTGAAAAGTCGAAGCATCTCGTCGGCCGGTTTCAGGTATCGTTCAGCATTTGGATGTAAGCGAAAGCCTGCATTATAAATAGTACATTTTTCACGGATGCAGGTCATCACATCCTGCAACTGCCTTCGTGAAGGTGTATGATAATGTACATCATTTGTAGCAACAACGGGAATACTTAATTTTTTTGATAACTGTAGCAGCCGGTATAAATACTTGCTGTCATCTCCATGGTAGCGACGGGAAACGGCGATATACAAATCACTTCCAAAAGCTTCCCGGTATTCCTTTAAGGCAATTTCAAAAGATGGCTCAAATTCAAAAGCCTCGTTTAGTTTATCAGGCGGTAAGGCAACAAATTTTACTCCTTTGGCATATTTGTAAACATCTGCTTTATATAGGCGACATTCTCCTTTTTCTGCACGGCTATTGCCCAACGTTAGTAAATTGCTTAGTTGCGAATAAGCTGCTTTATTGGTGGGATAAGCCAACAAGCCAGGTCCATCTAGTAAATCCAACCTGGAACCAACAATTATTCTTATTCCTATCTTCTTTGCTGCAGCATGCGCACGAACAATACCTGCAAGGGTGTTTCGGTCTGTTATTGCAATTGCGGTATATCCAAAAGCCGCTGCCTGCTCAACCAATTCTTCGGCATGAGAGGCTCCCCGCAGAAAGGTGAAGTTGGTGGTTACCTGCAGTTCGGTGTACATGATGTTTCTTTTTTGGGAACCAACATTTGTAATTCTATCTGTCATTGTTGTGTCACTCACTGCAACTTGTAGTTTTCCTATTCATCTTTCTTTTTTTGCAAAAGTTCTCTGTCTTACATTTTATAGAATTCAACATTTTATAACCATTAGGCTTTTTGTCATTTTCTTTTCCTTGATGAAAAGAAAGTAACCAAAGAAAAATCATGAAAGGAACGAAACACCCGTTCCTTTCTTTGTTCCTTGATTAAGCGGTTGTGCTACTGTGGCTTCAACATTTGTTTTTCATGCTATTCATTATAAACATATCGATGCATGAAAGAAGCAAGCAAATTGTCAAGTACTCAGTTTTCAGGTCCTTCACATAAGTGGTACAAAAGCCAGATTAAACTACACTTGCTGAAAGGGGACTGTTTAGTTGCAAGGAAACAACCAGTCTGTATTTGCTGTCTTTTTTTTCTTGTTCCGGCAAGCAAAAAAGAACTATTCTAAAGAGATAACAAAGAACTAATTTTTCAATAGACCCGAGGTGATTAATAACAAAGCTTTCAAAAGGTTAGGCTCACGCAAAAAATCCATGAATAAACCATTTATAATCCTCATCATAATGCCCTAGCCGAAACAACCAGTAACGGCAGCCTTCTTCATCCTCCACCGAATAGTAATCCCTATGCTGACCATCCTGTATCCACCACTCCTGTTCTATTCGTTCTGGTCCATCAGCCTTTTTTATTTTATGCAGTTTTCCTTTGTAACGAAAGTTCATTGGTGGATAATCAGGAACAGGAGCAGTAACCTCAATATTTTCAGGTGTAGCTAAAAGTTGAATAGGTCTTGGTCTGTCAAGCTTCCATTCTATAGATTTTTGTTCATCAAGCGATAATGCCCGTTTAACTGAACGTTCTGGCCAATAATGCTCGTCCGGTAAATAACGAAGAATACTATTTTGACCAACTTTTCCTTCTAAGCGATCTATTAATTCTGATAAATGAACATTATCCAAACCCCACATTGTTTCAAACAATTTTTGCTGTAAAGGAGCGTGATCTTCCACTTTAGGAGCTTCCAATACAAATAACTCAATACCAAGGTCAGGTTCTATGGTTGGTAGCTTTGTTTCAAACAGCTTAAAAAGATGCTTAACGTTGTAAGACGCTCTATTGGTACCAATATGAACCTGCTCGATTTTTCCATCAATTCTGTAGCATTTAAAGAAGGCCGTCCGAAGTCCTTTTTGCTCTTTTTGCAGCCGTTTGCATAATGCATCAAGCAATCTCCCAAGCGCAATTTCGATACCTGTAGCTGTTACAATAGGCTCGAGGCAGGGCAATCTTTCCTGGTAAGGTTCTATTGGAAGGACCGGTTGAAAAATTTCTTCTTCAAGTCCCAAAGCCTGGTTTAATCTTGTTTCAATAAGATTACCAAAACGCCGGCGAAGAGCCGAGTGAGGCATGCCAATAAAATCTTTGATCTGGCGAAGACCCAATTTGTTCAAACGCTCTATTGTATCAGCTTCTAAGCGAAGTGCCACGGGTGGCAGGGGAAGTAGTGCTTCACTTTGTTGATCGGGAGGGATAATGAATGAGTCTCCAAAACGGGCAACGGCCCAGGCGGTACCAATGGTATCAGCTATTGCAGCACGTACATGATAACCGCGAGCCTTCAATCGCTTAACGATGTCGCTCAAAAAAGGCTGGTCACCCCCCCAAAGATGCGTGCAACCTGTAACATCGAGAATAATACCATCCGGAAGATCAATGGCAGCAAATGGTGTAAACCGGATACACCATTCTGCAATGCGCTTTAATAATTTATCAACCAGCTCCGGCTTGTCGTCGAGCACCTGCAGAGCAGGAATGATTGCCCTGGCATCAGCAAGTACCATTCCTGGGTGAATTCCTTGCTCCTCAGCTAAAGCATTCGCTGCGGTCACTACCATACGACCGTGAGAAGGAGCTCTTATAACAAAAGCGGTATTAGCAAATTCGGGTTGGCGAAGTGCAAACCAGTCTGTCACTAGGTACCGGAACCATATAGATACAAACCGCCTGGCCATATTATCCTGTTTTTCTTTGCGCTTCCCTGATAATTGAAGCCAGCTTGGAAACATGCCTGAACCTTCCTGCCCATTCTAATTGCCAGGTACCAGGAGTGCCATTACGTACTTTTAATAATTCTACGTTCCACCGTGGAAAACCTACACCAGGCAAACCATCTTCCGAAGCAGCAGGCAAAGGGGTAATCTTCCACCTGGCTATGCAGGCAGTTGCAAGGTTCTTTGGATTGCGACGAATAATAAAACCTGTAACACGACTTTGCTCCACCGCTAACTGAAACCTTCTGCTTGCGGTAAAACTTATTTCGGATGTTTCTGCAATAACAGCTGCAAGACCGTCACACTTAAGTGCTTCTTCCATAACCCACAAAATTTCTTTTTCTTTTTGCACTGCAATGAAGATGATTTTATCTGGTTCAATCCCAAATGATTTTAGTGCAGGAGGAAAGATCATTTGTGAAGAACTGATCCATATTGACACTCCCCCTTTTTGCATAATAGCTGACACTATAGCTGCAATAAATCCGCCTGAAGCAGAAACATCTTCTTGTCTGCTACAGAAAAATTCGTGCATTGCTCCTAAAGGGAATGAAGCATTGGGAAAAGCGGCTTTTATAAATCCAAGCCCTCCATCGAAGCCAATATTACCTGCTACAGGCTTACATCCCTGCAATGGAAGAATAGCCTTTTGCAATTGCTCAATAATATTCGCTTTGGTGTTCGTCATGTTTAATTTGTTACAGCACTACAATTAGGGACAGTAAAATTACTAAATTTTTTAGCAAAAAAAAGAAAATTATTCCTTTTGCGTTTCCTGGAATTACATTAAGCGTAAAGGAGCATGACCCCGATCTTTAATAAATAAAACGAGGTTTTTGTATCTTCGGGAAGCATTCCCTTCTTTTATGAAACAAGGCAAATTTCGAAAATTAAACATAGAACTTCCTGTTGAGCAAATAACAAAGGATGGGCCATGGCTAATAGCAGGTTGGCTTTTTGCTATTGCTTTTGTAATTATTGCTGCTTTTGCCTTTTTACAGCATAAGAAAATATTTTAAGCTTTTTCCTTTCGGTTAAGAATTTAAATATTCATTTATTCATATGACCTACATCTACGTTAATTGCCCATGCAAATTTTGCTGCAAGGCACAGGCCCTTCGATCCTTCGGGGTAAACTCCATGATGTTTAATAGTGCATTGAAGCTAAGTACAAAAACTTCTAAATCCCCTAAGGGCACTTTTTATTATTTCCCTCAAATTACCTTCAGTCTGCTTACTCTTACAGGGAAGTAAAATAGACGAAGTGCTGGTAATGGAAACACTTCGTATATCTATTTAACACCCGATTAATTTCTTTTGTGAATAAAGAATATGTGTATATTGCTTTTAAGAAGTTGACAGCAGGCAGGAAAACTAACGACCCGCCTTAAGCTTAAAGTATTAATCTTATTTCTTAACTAAATACACGCCCACTTAACTTTTCTTGCCATGAGTTATTCTACAATCGACCGCCGTCGTTTTCTGAAAGGAGCAACAGCAGCACTGGCCCTTACAACACTTCAAGCAAATGGAATGAACTTGATGTCACCCGACAAACCCCTGTCGGTTGCCCTCATTGGCACAGGCTGGTATGGTAAAAGCGATTTATTCCGCTTGATCCAGGTAGCCCCGGTGGAAGTGGTGGCCCTTTGTGATGTAGACAAAAACCTGCTTGAAGGTGCGGCACAACTTGTAAGCCAACGACAGAAATCTAAAAACCGGCCAAAACTCTATGGCGACTACCGTAAGATGCTGGCCGAAAATAAGCTTGATATTGTTCTTATTGGCACCCCGGATCACTGGCATGCCCTTCAAGCCATCGATTCTATGAAAGCCGGAGCACATGTATACGTTCAAAAACCAATTAGCGTAGATGTAATCGAAGGCGAAGCTATGGTGGCAGCGGCCCGAAAATATAATAAGGTCGTGCAGGTAGGAACTCAGCGTAAAAGCACTCCCCACTTAATTGATGCTAAAAAGAATATAGTAGATGCGGGCCTGCTGGGCAAGGTATCGCACGTAGAGATGTGCTGCTATTTTCACATGCGTGCCAACGGCAATCCGGCAGTGCAGGATGTACCGGCATTCCTCGATTACGATATGTGGACCGGACCGGCTCCCTTGCGTCCGTATGACGGGTTGCCGCATGTTCGCTGGTGGCGAACTTTTATGGAATACGGAAATGGCATTATGGGCGATATGTGCATTCACATGTTCGATACGGTACGTTGGATGCTAAAGCTGGGCTGGCCAACACGCATCAGTTCTACCGGTGGTATTTATGTGCAAAAAGAGGGTAAGTCCAATATAGCCGACACCCAAACGGCACTTTTTGAGTACAACGATTTGAACTGTCTGTGGCAACATCGTAGTTGGGGCACTCCTGATAATCCGCAGTACCCCTGGTCTTTTACGATTTATGGCGACAAAGGAACGCTCATCGCATCGACCATGCAGTACGACTTTATTCCCATGGATGAAAAAACCGGGAGTAAGATCCATAAAGACGTAGTGTACGAAAAAGAAAAGTACCCCGAAGATCTTACCGAACCTACTGAACCTAAAATAGAATTAAATGCTGCGCCTGCCACAAGGTTGCACATGCTCGATTTCCTGGCCGCAATCCAAAAAGGTGGCCGGCCGGTAGCCGATATTGAGGAAGGACATATTTCTACGGCTAGTTGCATCCTCGCTAATATGTCGATGAAGCTGGGACGGCCATTGGTGTACGACCCTAAAAAGCGACAAATAGTAAATGATACGGCGGCCAATGAGTTGCTACGACGTCCTTATCGGGCTCCCTATACCCACCCTGATCCAAACTCCGTGTAAATACTAATTTGTGCCGATTACAAAATATAGAAGTTCAACTATATTAAACAAGCGATAAGAATCTGATTTTTTTGGGGCCCGACTGAATTGCTACTATTATACATCCTTGCCACGCTCGCTTGTACTGTAACATATTATTCGACGTGGCAGGTTTTCATAACCACCTGTGCCCTGTGTGAAGTCGAGCGTTCCCTGAGCGAAGTCGAACGTTCCCTGAGCGAAGTCGAGCGTTCCCTGAGCGAAGTCGAAGGGACAGTTTTTCCTGATTGAGCAAAATACCAAAGTGGCTAATATATCCTCTGGGGCTATACATGCAGTATGATGTTTAAGCAAGTTTACCATATGTGCTTGTTTGGTACCTGCCTTTTTGGCCTGTTATGCTATGTTAATCCCGTGAGCGAAAATAATCGCAATGACGATCCTTCTCCACCGCTAACCCCAACTGAAGAGTTAGCGACTTTCCAGGTAGAGCCGGGTTTAAAGGTTCAATTGGTGGCTTCAGAGCCAATGGTACAGGATCCCGTAGTAACTACTTTTGATGAGGATGGGAGACTTTGGGTGGTAGAAATGCGCGGTTTTATGCCTGATATCGATGGCGTCGGAGAGAAAGACCGGGTGGGCAGGGTTTCGGTGCTTGAAGATACAAATGGCGACGGGCAAATGGATACGAGTACAATTTACCTCGATAGCCTGGTGATGCCTCGTGCTATTGCCCTTGTTCGGGGTGGGGCATTAGTAGCAGAAAACGGGTCGTTGTGGTTAACGCAGGACCTGGATAATGATTTAAAGGCGGATACGAAAACGTTGATAGACTCCACCTACGCCGGTAGTCCGTTGCCAGAACACTCGGGGAATGGATTGTGGCGGGGTATGGATCACTGGTTTTATAATGCCAAGTCCCGGTTCCGGTATCGCCTCGAGGATGGAAAGTGGCAGCGGGATAGTACGGAGTTCCGTGGGCAATGGGGAATCTGCCACGACGACGAGGGCCGTTTAATTTACAATTACAACTGGTCACAGCTTCATGCCGACCTGGTGCCACCTAATTATCTTTCTCGAAACAAAAATCATAAACCAACAACAGGAATTGATCACGGTCTAACTGTGGACCGACGAGTATATCCTATCCGGTCGAATCCCGCAGTTAACCGCGGATATATTCCTGGTACATTAGACAAACAAGGCCGTTTACTCGAGTTCACCGCAGCCTGCTCCCCGCTTTTTTACCGGGGAACCGCCTTATCAAAAGAATACTACGGCAATGTGTTCGTCTGCGAGCCTTCCGGAAACCTGGTGAAAAGGAATATAGTGGAGGAAAACGGGTTGCTGCTTTCCGCACATGACCCGCATCCGGGCAGAGAATTCCTCGCTTCGACAGATGAAAGGTTCCGCCCGGTTCATTTATCAACTGGTGCTGATGGAGCGCTTTATGTGACAGACATGTACCGGGGCCTGGTGCAACACGGTGCCTATATTACCCCTTATCTGCGTGATCAAACAATTAATCGAAAACTGGTACAACCAATTCATCGCGGAAGAATTTGGCGGATCGTGCCGCAAAACTGGAAGCCGTCGAAGACCCCAAAACTTTCTAAAGCTTCACAGGAAAAATTAGTCGGCTACCTATCGCACTCTAATGGTTGGTACAGGGATATGGCACAACGCTTACTGGTAGAGCGTAACGACAAGAATATTGGGCCGTCATTAATCAACCTGGCCATGAAGGGAAAAAATAATCACGGTAGGTTTCATGCTTTATGGGCGATGCAAGGATTAAAACTTGCTCATCCGGACTTGCTGCTCAAGCTGGTATCTGACGAGCATCCGTTGATTTCGGCTACTGCTTTGCGGTTGCTCGAGCCGTTGGTGGTGGAAGATAAAAATGTTCGGCTAAAGCTGGAGCAGTTGTTAATGCAGGAATGGCAAAATGCTCCAATTAAACAAATACTGCAAATTACACTTACGGCTGAAGTGCTGGATAAAAGAGTATCAAATCAATTGTTGGCAGGTATTACCAGCCAGTATGGTAGTCTTCCATTAATTCGGGATGCAGTCATGAGCAGCCTGCAGCACCGGGAGTTTGCTTTTTTACAATATTTATGGAAAGCTCCACAATGGCAAGTGCGTGATGCATCCAGGGAGATTTTCCTGGAGATGCTGGCTTCTGCCATCATCCGGAAAAAAGAGCCGGCAGAACTCGCTGCCCTGTTTGCAATGATGGATGCGAAAGATAATCAACTCGGGTGGCGGCAAAAAGCGGTGCTTACGGGACTTTCTATGGGTGACAATAAATCAAAGCCTGTCAGGCTGGCGGCAGCACCTGCTATCTTCAAAAAGTCGGTCGGAAAGATTCACGGAAGTCGGTTGGCTGCGTTGACTTCTTTATTTGAATGGCCGGGCCACACGGCCAACAAAAGTACATCGGGTAAAAAAAGTATATTAAACGAAGAGCAACAACAGCTATTTGCGCTGGGCCGGCAACATTATCTTACTACCTGTGCAGGTTGCCACGGAAGCGACGGCACTGGGATGAAGCGGTTTGCACCGCCTCTTATTGGATCGGAATGGGTTTTGGGAGATGAGAAACGCTTAGCCCTGATTGTCTTGCACGGTATGGAGGGTCCCGTAGAAGTAGGCGGTAAGAAGTACGATGCCCCTGAAATCCTGCCCGTTATGCCTGCTCATTCTTCTATGGATGATGCAGCTATTACCGCTATTCTAACCTATATCCGCAATGAATGGGGTAATAACGCGGGTCCCATAGGCAGGCGTACGGTGGGCACCACAAGGAATACGTCGCAGGGAAGAGTAGTTCCATGGAAAGCCGGGGAACTGAAGAAATATGTACTTGAAACAGAGGTTTCTGAAAGCAAATAAAAGTGTCATGAATATATCTACATTATGAGAGACAAACAGGAAGCATCCTGGCCTTCCTCGCACAAACAGCCGGGCAGGCAGATGGACAGGCGTGACTTTTTACAAAAAACGACCTTAGGCGTCATGGCGTTGTCGTTACCTGAAATACCTGCTTTCTTAAAAGATGCACGAATGGGAATCGTTGTGCACTCATACGGCCTCCGTTGGAATTCGAAGGTAGAGAGCCAAAAATACGCGCCATTTACAAATGCAATGGACTTGATGGAGCATTGCCACCAAATTGGAGCAGGTGGTGCACAGGTGGTAGTAAAAGATTGGACAAGCGACTTCGCCAAAAAAGTGGGGAGCCTGCGAGAAAAGTTAGGCTTGTACCTCGAAGGCTCTATAGGTGTTCCTAATAACGCAGCAGATGTGCCGCGCTTCGCGCAGGAAGTTAAAAATTGCAAAGAAGCTGGAATGCAGGTATTACGAACTGTTTGCTCCGGCGGCCGCCGCTACGAAACCTACCACTCCGCGGAAGCTTTTCAGCAGTTGCAGAAAAATGCACTGGTTTCTCTTCAATTAGCCGAACCGGTTTTGCGTAAACACAAAATGAAACTGGGGGTTGAAAATCATAAAGACTGGCGGGCGCCGGAATTAGAGCGTATGGTGAAACAAGTAAACAGCGAATGGGTAGGCGTAACGCTTGATTTTGGTAATAGTATTTCCCTCCTCGAAGACCCCATGGAAGTCATCCAAACCCTGGTGCCGTATGCTTTTTCTACACACGTAAAAGATATGGCGGTTGAAGAATACCGCGATGGATTTCTACTATCAGAAGTCCCTTTAGGGAAGGGTATATTAGACCTTCCCGCCATCGTTTCGCTTTGCAGGAAACATAACCCGAAGATGACTTTTAGTCTTGAAATGATTACCCGCGACCCTTTGGAGATACCATGTGTTAAAAAGGAGTATTGGGAAACTTTTGCAGGAGTGCCGGGTTCGGAGCTGGCCCGTGCGCTGCGAATGGTGCGTGAGCACAAATATGAAAATGGCCTGCCGAGGATTTCGCAACTGTCTCCGGAAGAGAAGCTGGCTGCAGAGGAGAACAATATACTGGCCTGCCTTGAATATAGCAGGAACGCCCTCGGACTTAAATAACTGAAGCTTAAAATAAAAATAAATCAGTTCTAATAATACTACATGAGTAAAGAAGTACTTCCGGGAATTAAACAGTTTGGCCTCAGCGGAAGGTCCGCGATTATTACAGGAGGCTCTAAAGGCCTTGGTTTGGCGATGGCTGCCGGGTTAGCTTCGGCAGGGGCTAATATAATGTTAGTAAACCGGAATGCAGACGAAGGCATGAAGGCCGCAGAGGAATTGGGCCAGGATTTCGGTATTAAGGCAATTTCCTTCGCCGCTGATATTACGAGCCAGGAACAAACAGAGGCAATGGCCGCCCGGGCTATAGAGGTATTTGGCAAAATCGATATCCTGGTGAATAGTGCAGGTATCAATATCCGCGGTGCAATCGATGAGCTTTCCACGGAAGATTTTGATAAGGTAATGGAAGTAAACGTAAAGGGCACCTGGCTTTGTTGCCGGGCGGTGACGCCTTACATGAAGAAAAGCGGCAGCGGCAGTATTATCAACGTTGCCAGCACGCTCGGACTGGTGGGATTGTCGAACCGTACGCCTTATACGGCGAGTAAGGGAGCGGTGGTACAAATGACCAGGGCACTGGCTTTAGAGTTGGCAGCCTTTAATATTAAGGTAAATGCTATTTGCCCGGGACCATTCTTAACGGAAATGAATATACCTATTGCCGATACAGAAGAAGGAAAAAAATTTGTGGTAGGCGCAACTGCATTGGGTCGGTGGGCAGAAATGCGGGAGATCCAGGGTGCAGCAATATTCCTGGCAAGTGATGCGGCCAGTTATATGATAGGTTCGATGCTTACTGTTGATGGTGGTTGGACTGCCCGGTAATAGTAGGCCGGAGGTGTTGCGATATGAATTTTTTTGGGGCCGGCATTTGCATTTCATAGCATCATCGTTGCCACGCTCGCTTGTACTGTAAATGCATCATTGAACGGGGCAGTTTTTCATAGAGCGGGTACCCTGGGCAAAGTCGAAGGGCACTCTTGTACTTATTTTTCCATTTCTGCAACATCGAAAGTGAATGGATTCGAAGCTAACCAATGTGCTCGCTTCTTGTAAACATGCTAACGGTATCGAATATTTAAGGTGGTTCATTTAAGTGTTATAATAGACACTATTGGTTTCATAGCCTTGCTATTTGCAAAGTTGTCACTTTCTTTTATCTCAGTAATGTTTATGCTTTTATTGGTTTCGATAAATGCTTCGCATTTCCCTGATGAATAGAAAGTAACCAAAGAAAAATCAAGTAAGAAACGATTACATCCGGTTTCTTTCCTTGTACGGTGATTAAGCGTAAGTGCTACTGTGGCTTCAGCATTTGTTTTTCATGCTTAATTGATCTGGAAAGGTTCAGTGCGTGACCACCTTTCACTTGCAGGATAAAATCTGGTTAAAGGGGGATTAACAGTACAAGTGAGTGACACAACGCTGATGAATAAAGAGGCTAAAGTTGGTCAACAAAAAATAACACTTACGTAAACAACATCGTAGCTTTTTGTAAAAATTTAAACCGTTCACATATACCCCATACCCCTTCAATGGAACAACTAACCGGCAGAACCAAAAGAACCAGGATACGATACGCTATGCTAAGCCTTGTGTTCGTTAATGTAATGATTAATTACCTCGACCGCAGTAATCTTTCAGTTGCTGCGTCGGCTCTTAGTAAAGATCTGCAATTATCTACCGTAGAAATGGGTTTGATCTTTTCGGCTTTTGGCTGGACCTATGCGCTATTACAAATTCCGGGAGGCTTGATAGCTGACCGGTTTGGACCAAGAGTCTTGTACGCATTTTGTTTAATTACCTGGTCGCTGACTACGATATTTCAAGGATTTGCGAGAGGATTTGTTAGTCTCTTTGGACTTCGCTTAGCAACCGGGGCGTTTGAAGCACCTTCCTATCCTATCAATAACCGCATCGTCACCAGTTGGTTTCCCGACCATGAGAGGGCTTCCGCCATCGCCATGTATGTATGCGGTCAATTCATCGGCCTTGCTTTTTTTACACCCGTTTTGGTAACCATTCAATTTTATTTTGGCTGGAAAGGATTATTTGTTACCACCGGCATGTTAGGGTTGGTGTGGGGATTAGTGTGGTATTTTTTTTACCGCGATCCGATGGATCACAAGAAAGTGAACCAGGCCGAACTCGACTATATTGAAAAAGGAGGCGGTTTAATCTCAGGTAAAAAAAATGAACCAGGGCAACCCTCTATCTGGAAATGGGCGAATGTAAAACAGGTATTCACCAACCGTACTTTGTGGGGTATATACATTGGGCAATTCGCGATGAACGCTATGCTCTGGTTTTTCCTGACCTGGTTTCCCACTTACCTGGTTCAATACCGTGGCTTAAACTTTATTAAATCGGGCTACCTTGCTTCTATTCCTTTTTTGGCTGCATGCGGGGGTTTGCTTTTGTCGGGCTTCGTATCAGATTACCTGGTGCGTAAAGGTAAATCTATCGGGATGGCACGGAAGACACCCATTATTATTGGTCTTATTGTATCGGCGAGTATTGTGGGCGCTAATTACACTAACAATACGACCTATATTATTTTCTTTATGGCCCTGGCTTTCTTTGGGGCCGGGATGGCATTAATCTCCTGGGTATTTGTTTCGATCTTATCGCCAAAGCACCTGATTGGGCTAACAGGTGGGGTGTTTAATTTCATGGGTAATTTAGCTTCCATCGTCGTGCCCATCGTAATCGGTTTTTTGGTAAAAGAAGGAGATTTTGAACCGGCCCTTGTTTTTATTGGCGCCTTAGGATTGATCGGTGCGCTCTCTTATATTTTCCTGGTTGGTAAAATAACGCACGTTACAATTAAAGATCCGGAATTAGAACCAAAATTAGTATAGGGAGAAATTGATTTACCTCACATATCCAAAACAATGAAAAGTGTATTAATAGAAACAGCAAACGACGAAGAGTTAAAAATGGTTGAAGCTTTCATTAAAGAACACAAGATGAAAGATTTATCGTTGAAGACAGTAAGGCGCCAGAACAGGATTTTTAACGATATAATACGCATTTTAATTCCGATAGCCTAAAGTTTATCAGTAGTTGCTTGTACTATAGAGACCATTTATTTAAATGATTAAGCTAACCCCGAACGGGAGATATTATGGCAAATATTGCGGAAGATTATGAGAGTAGTACGGGTGACGATACTAAACCGGTAAACAAGACAATTATACTGGCGCGAGCAAGGGGAGAGCTTGGACAAAAGCGCTACTTGATGAAAATAATGGTCTTCCAGAGTAACGTCCACTTTCAACACGAGAAAAAATTCGGGGAACAGGATTAAGCTGGAGTAAAGAAAAAATTAAAAAAACTTGCAACCATTCGATTTCGCGTTTATATTTGCAACTGATTAGTTGCAGAAAATGAATATAAAATGAGACGAGACGTATTCCAGGCAATTGCAGATCCTACACGCAGGGCAATTCTCACTTTGTTAGCCATCCAGGCAATGACACCAAATGCAATTGCTGAACACTTTGAAAGCACCCGGCAAGCCGTGTCGAAGCACATAAAAATTTTGGCGGAGAGTGACCTTGTAAAGCAAGAACAATCGGGAAGAGAAATATATTATCATTTTAATCCTCAAAAAATGAAGGAAGTAGATAAATGGCTTGAGCCTTTCCGCCAAAAGTGGGAAGACCGGTTTAACCAGTTAGATACTGTATTAAAAAATATAAAAAACACAAAACCATGAGTAACAAACAGACAACCATCGCGAAAGATGCAGCCAACAAAAAACTTATTGTAGTAAGGGAATTTGATGCTCCGCTGGAAGAAGTGTGGAAAGCCTGGACCGATAAAAATATACTGGATGAGTGGTGGGCGCCGAAGCCATGGAAAGCAAAAACAAAATCGATGGACTTTCGTGAAGGTGGTCTTTGGCTGTATAGTATGGTAGGACCGGATGGGACTGAATCTTATTGCCGCGAAGACTTTAAAACAATTGTTCCAAATAAAAGCTTTAGTGCACGAGACTCGTTTTGTGATGAGAACGGAAACATAACGCATGATATCCCTGGTATGCATTGGAAGAATATCTTCAGTTCAACGGATACAGGCACGAGGGTGGAAGTTGAAATTACATTCGACAGTGAAGTTGATATGGAAAAAATCATTGAAATGGGCTTTGAAGAAGGCTTTACAATGGCGCATGGTAACCTGGATGAATTGTTGAAAAAATAATGCTACATCTGCCTCGTTCACTGGCTTGCGAGAATGCATAATCCATTAATAGCCGTTAGCCGCCTTCGTTCTTATTCTTGTTGCACTTTAGCCTGCAGTAAACACTGCTATTTTTTCTTACTTTTCAACATGTCATTGTAGACAGTATCTAAAGCATCAAGCATAAGCTGGTTATCAATCCTGGAGAGTTGAAAAGTGGTGTAACCCTGCAACCCCCATTTATTATTGACATGATAAATAGCTTCTTTATCGAATTGATTACTTTCCCCCAAACATACTCTCCACATTTTTTAAAGCTTTCTGCAAATCAATACCTTCACCTAACACACCAGTGAAAATATCCCCTTGTTCCTTTACTCTTGCCATGGCGTTTTTGATGGTGAAGTTCTTGATTTGTAAACCCGGCTTTATCTCTTCCCAATGCAGAGGCATGGAAACAGGGGCAAATGGTTTCGGCCGTAATGAATAAGGACCGGCAACAGTCGCCTGGGGACGGTTCTGAAGAAAGTCGATATACATTTTTCCTTTCCTGTCGCTAACCTTTCGTTCGATGCTTGTGTAGTCGGGAAGTTGTCCATGTATCAGTTTTGCGAGCGCCCGTCCGAACTCTTTTGAATCTTCATAATCGTATTTGGCACCAAATGGAATATAGATATGCAGACCGGTAGAACCGGAAGTTTTACAATAGGCAGGAACTTCAATAGCATCTAAGATCTGTTTGGTGACACAGGCTGTTTCAATTACCTGTTCAAAGGTGTTCTTATCAGGGTCGAGATCAATGATGCACCAATCAGGATTGTCGGGTGTTGCGGTCTTGCTGCTCCACGGATTTATTTCTATGCATCCGAGCCCGGCAACATATAACAGGCTTGCTTCATCGGTGATCACTGCAAACTCTTTGTCCCGGCCATCTGTATAACTGTGGTAAGGAAAGGTCTCCACCCATTCGGGAGCTTTGCCTTTTACGTCTTTTTGGTAAAATGTTTTTCCATCAATGCCATTCGGGTAACGGTTCAGGGTCTGGGGCTTGTCTTTTACATAGGGCAACATAAAAGGCGCAACCTGGTAATAGTAATTCAACATATCGCGTTTGGTATAACCTTCTTTTGGCCAGTATACTTTGCCGAGATTGGTAAACTTGAGATCATGCCCACAAACATTTTTGACCTGCGATTCTTCAGTTGGATTTAAGAGCGATTGCCTTTCTTTTTTTGTTGGCGCTCCAAGTACCTTTTTCTTAACCAGGGTATTTTCTTCATTAACCACTTCAGTTACAGGTACCGGTTTTTCACGAACCACATCTTTTGCATTTTTATCTTCACGTAAACCTCTAAATGACGGATGGCGGATGCCGCCATCTTTTGTCATTTCGCGGTAGCTGATCTCGCAAACGATTTCAGGTTTCACCCATGTCACTTCTGCTTTAGGAGGATTTGGCCGGAACCGCGAAGGCTTGTTAAATGCGGGAACATGTACAAAAGGACAATCGGGGATTACGAACGGCTTTAGCTTTTCGATGATTTCCTTTTGGTGTTTAACGGTAAAACCGGTACCTACCGGCGTTACATGATGAAATGCGCCGCTTTGAAACCAACCAAGTAACAATGCACTAAAAGGTTTGGGAGATCCTTCATTACATGTGTAACCGCCAATGATCAGTTCCTGGTGTTTTTCGGTTTTTATTTTCAGCCACTCTTTACTGCGCAGATCGGGAGAATAAAGGCTGGTTTCCTTTTTAGCCATTATTCCCTCCAGCCCCATTTTATCTGCCAAAGCAAAGAATTCGCTACCTGTAGCATCAAAGTTTTCGCTCACTTTCAGGATGCCTTCTTTGGGTGCAACTGCCTGCAATATTTCGCGCCGCTCTTTAAGTGGTACCTTCATCAGGTCGGTTCCTTCAAGCCATAAAATATCAAAAAGGTAATAGACAAGCCGTCCATCTGCTTCACTTCGCCAGTTTTGCAGATCACTAAAATCAGGAACACCTTTTTCATTTAATACCACCACTTCGCCGTCGACAACTACGTTTAGTCCCCATTGTTTCAACGCATCAAAAACAGGATAAAACTTTTCGTTAAACGATTTATTGTTCCTGGAACGAATATCAACTACACCATTGTTTATATAGCCAAGCGACCTGAAGCCGTCCCACTTTACCTCGTACATCCAGCCAGGCTCTTCTACCGGTTTATCAACCAGTGTCGCAAGCATCGGCTTTATGTCTTCGGGAAAATTGGTTTTGGTTCCTTTTTTTAAAAGGGCCTCTATTTTAGTGTCAGGCTTCGGATCTTTTGTTTTCATGGCTGTGGCGTTAGGTTATAGATTGTAATAAAGCTGTGCCAGCGATGAATGTAGGTTTGTGGACGGTGGCAGCAAGCGGAAGTTTTTTGAGACAAGCTTGATAACTTTTTTCAGCATCATTGCCTGAAGGGGACAAGTAGTGTCACTCACTTTTACTTTGTGTTTTATCAGCAGCATTTAACCGCATCCCCGCCTGAAAGAATTCATTCGGGCAGACCCGGTCCTTCTCGTTAGGAGAAGTAGGCCGGGAAACAGAGAAACATTTGCTTTTGCTCTAACAATTCTGCTGCATATTCTACTCCTGTTAAACGCTTAGATATTGCTCCTGAACTTTTTTTAAATTCTATAAGGAATAAACAATTTCTTTAATCATTTACCCGTTATTTAAATACTTCCCGATACAATAAGTTTTCAAAAAACCACTTTCAATTTTATAGCTGTTTGTAGAAAGGGCTATTCTTTTCGATGCATTCAATGGGCCGCTTTAATTAGTTGAAAAAAGCATATTTCGGTAAAAGGATTATTGTTAACGGTTAAAGTGCCGGACAGTTACTAAACTTTTACCACGAGTTGACATCTAAGAAGAGGACCGGTTTTCAATTTTTTAAGTTGCAGGACCTTTAATGTAAAAGAGGTTGAAGAAATTGTAATTTTATGAAAGAGTAATTACGAGGCCTGATTCTATAATAAACTTTATCCTTTTGAATTTTGTTAAAATAATAAAATCAACCGTAAAGTGAAAAGCAACTATAACGCGTGGTAAGGCCCCGGTCGTAGAGTTGTGGAAGTAGAAAAATGAGAATTGGCTATTGTTGAAAGTTCTGCCATCCTTGCACATTTTAAAAGACATCTAAAAAACTAAATTATAAACTCATGATTACGCAGGTAAACGATGGATATGTAAAAACTGAAAAGGAACACGGAATTACAACCTTAGAATTTTTCCATCCACAAGGAAATTCATTGCCTGGAAAAATGCTGGAAACTCTTGCTCAAGCCATCCATAGTGAGGGAGTAAATCCAGGCACAAAAGTGATTATTCTCCGTTCGGCGGGTGAAAAAATATTCTGTTCAGGGGCATCTTTTGATGAACTGGAAAACATAAAAACAGCCGAAGAAGGGTATCAATTCTTCAGTGGTTATGGTAAAGTAATCAACGCAATGCGGAAAGCTCCGCAGTTTATTATTGCACGGGTTCATGGTAAAACTGTGGGTGGCGGCGTTGGCCTTGCTGCGGCTGCAGATTATGCCATCGCGGTAGAAGGTGCCGATATCAAATTAAGTGAACTCGGCGCCGGTTTCGGCCCGTTTGTAATCGGCCCTGCAGTTCAAAGAAAAATTGGCTTATCGTCGTTTACACAATTAACGATCGACGCCAATATGTGGCGTTCAGGTGACTGGGCACGAAGAAAAGGTCTATATGCAGAATTACATCCGGAAGTATCGGGAATGGAAGATTCAATTGAAAGATTGTCTTTTACGCTTTCTCAAAGCAATCCTGAAGCAATGAGAGAATTGAAAAAAGTGTTTTGGAAAGGGACAGAGGACTGGGATGAGTTGTTAAAAGAAAGAGCTTCGATCAGCGGAAGGTTGATCTTAAGTGATTATAGCAGGAACTTTATCCAGAAGTTCAGGAGCAAGAGTAAGGTGAGCTAGTTTGTGAGTGGTTAGTGATGAATGGGCAAAGGTGAATGATGTGCTTGGTGAGCGGAGAATTGTGAATGAAGAACTTTTTATTGGGTATTCCCTTTTAAAGCTTTTGGTAAAGGGAGTTCGGAACGTACAAGTGAGTGACACAACGATGTTGAAAAAGGAAACTTCTGTTGGCTCCCCAGAAATTCTTATACATGCCATTGAAGATACTTTTAAGAGAAAACGCACATTATAAAAATGAACAAGGCTGGCTCAATTAAAGAGCCGGCCTTGTTCATTTTTAACTTCTTATTACGACGACCTGTAAGCGATAGGATGGTTATTCTTTTTATGCTGACCCATAAAAATACGGGCATAAATTCTTAAGATGGCTATTTCAATAAATATGAAGCTGAAAGAAGTAAGTGCAACTAATATAGGCTGGTCGCGGTGAATGTGTGTGAATAGTAAGTCGATTCCCAGGAACGTGGGGGTAAACGGAAAGCCAATTAAAGCCAGGCAACTTAACAGGAAGATAAAGGCAATCTTTGGTTTTTCGTAAGAATACCCGTGAAACTGGTTTAAACTGATGTCGTTATCGACCTGCTTTATCCTGTTCAGGCATATGTAACCAATAACGGCACCCACAGTTATTCCACTGAGGTAAATAAAAGCCTCTATCAAATCGACGTTATCGTCAATCACTATTGATAATGTAACAAAACACTGGCCTGCTATTACGAATAGCCAGGCTCTTCGTGCATCATCCCTTTTTGTGAACGAGCTTAATACCAACAACAAACCAAGGAGCGAAAAAACATGCGTTAGAAAGTTCTCTAAGTGGAGCGACCTGCCATCCTGGTTCGTAAAACTCATCACACCGAACAAGAAAACGATGGCTAATAAAATAATTGATACGGGCTTTCCCAAAAAATGCATTTTACTTCCGATCCATTTGAAAGGATACCATAGAAAATGATACAAAAACCAGTCGATGTTCCATTCTTTTATGCTTAATACGTAAATGGCATTTTTTATTTTCTGTAAAGTACCGGTGCTTTGATCGTGGATCGGAGGTTTGTAGTTGAAGACCATATCATGTATCTCGTAACTTAATACCGATGGTGATACCAATAGCTGGTAAGTTCTTAAGAAGGCATTTCCCGCAAAATGAATCAAGGCAAGTGTGTGAAAGCCTAATGCCACTTCGATAAAAATTAATCCTATCTGGGTAATGGAAGAATAAGCGATTTGGGTTTTAACTGTTGACTGAACCCGGGCAATAGAGGAGGCTATAATGCTGCTTGTTAATCCCAATACTATGATCAATAGTTTTACAACCAGAATGTTCTCCCAAAAAGGGTAAGTTCGTATCAATAAAAATGCGCCCAGGTGAACGGATAAAGATCCATAGAAAACCGCGCTCGAAGTTGTAGGTCCTTCCATTGCCCTCGGTAACCAGGAGGAGAAAGGCAGCATTGCAGATTTAGCTGCTGTTGCAACAACAATCATTACCGAGGTAAAAATAAAGAGGGAAGTATGTTGCGGAAGGTGATCAGCAATAAAAGCTTCATCATGTATTTGGCTGAAGGTAATATTTGCATGAAACAGGTGATGGCACATCCACATGGCAAGCATCAGGCAGACATCGCCCAAACGATAAATGGAAATTACTTTTAAAGCATTTTTTACCGGCAAATACCTGTCGCGGTAAAAAGCAATCAGCAGGAAAGAACAAAACCCCAGTATTTCCCAGCCAATAAAAAGTGTTTCAAAATTACCTGAGAAAACAATAAGGCTGTACCCGAGGAAAAACAGTAGCAGGGTATTGAAAAACCGTTTAAAACCTTCGTCGCGGTGCAAATAATAACGGCTGAAGATGCTTACCAGTAATGTTATTATTCCTCCTACTGTTGCAAATACGGCTGTGGTTTTATCAAAATAGAAATTAATAACAAATTCAAATGCAGCTGTTTTGTATAATACAAGATGTTTAATATCTAATACCGGGTAGCCATTTATTATCCAATAAACAATAAAGATTAAACTACCAGTTGCATGAATACCAGTTGTTGTAATGGCAATGCCAGAAATAAGTTTTTCCTTATTTTTAGAAATTACCATACTGGCTAAAAAAGCAAGCAGGGGTAATAAGACAAATAATTGAAGTATTTGCGACATGAAATGATTTTAGTTTAATGAGTAAACCGGCAGGTTTTCCTGGGTAGCATGAACAATGTTATTTGTCTCCATCTCTTTCGCGTCTTCAACCAAAACTATCAGGTCGTTTATTGTATTTACTTTCTTGACTAGAGGAACATATTGTGTAAATACCCCGTTTTTGAAATAAAAGAATTGATGCGTTTCGGGATGGATCGCGATTATATGCACCCACTCATTAATATACCATTCATACATTTCCGGAGCAGACTGTATCACTTTTAAAACCACTTCAGGATAATGCTCTACAATTGTCATCAGGCGAACGGGATCATGCACTTCAATCATTTGCAGTGGAAGACCAGGGCGTAAATCACCATCACTGCTGTTTGCCACACCGATTAATCCCATAACGTTGTGTGGCAGTTTTGTGCCGGCGCCCAACTTGTAATTATCAACCCTGGAAAAATAATACTCGAGATTAATTCCTCCACATACCGGCCCAATTGGCCTCATAATTCCGGTTAACAGCTTGCCTTCCGGGTCGGTTTTATAATCGTAGGAATTTAAAAATGCACGCCTGTCTAAAAATAGCCCTTTGGTCAACTGTCGACTACCAATAATACAAAGTGTGTTGGTTCCGTGCCCTAATTCGGGCCTTGGTTCAAACATTGAGACAGACCGTTTCAAAATTTCCTTACGTACGTGTCGTAAGCTTTTTTTTGTGTTAATTGAAGCAAATCTCCTCGACCTTTCTTTCGCGTTTAAATCAAGGGCTTTTTCAAATAATTCTATATTTTTTTTATGACGTTCAGCATTCTCTTTTGTCAGTACTTCTTCATCGTAAAATTCCATCTGGTCAGCCGCTGTGTCGTGAAGTCCACCCACAAATTGCGTTTCGGTTGGTATTACAATCCCTCTTTCCTGTAGCAATTCCCTTACTTTCGGGTGATTAGCCATAAAAGACAACACCCTTGAATTTACAGATCCCGGCCTTCCGCTACACGCGCCACAATCGTGCGCGCCGTGATGTGGGTTGTTGGCACTGCTACTGCCGTGGGCAATTGCATATACTATTGGTGCGAAATCCTTCACTAATCCAATGCCTCTTAATAAGCCTTCAACCCTTGCCGTCATTTCATCGATAGTAAACCCTATTTGCAAACCGTTTTCCCTGTCTTCCAGGCTTTTATTCTCAATCGTTAATTTACCCTCCTTATTCATGTGGGTAAATGCATTGGAAATTGCAGGGCTCATTTTAGGCCTGAATATAGTTTGAACCAGTCTTACAGCAGCTAAAAAACCAAGCGTGAGTGTACTTATAAAACCACCGAAAAAAGTGTGTGTTTTATTGGTATAGAGCAATTCATGCTTTCTTTCTTTTTTTACATCGTATTCTTTAATAAGGTATTTCGGTGTTACCGGTGCCGGACAGAGTTTATCGTAGAATTTCGCGTTTTGCGGTTGCATAAAAAACTCTACTGTAAAAAATCCCGGTGTTCCGAGTGTTTCACAAGCCGGATCAACAAATTCTATGTGCCGTCGCAAAGAACACTCTCTCTCGTCAATGCAAAACATTGCCTGGAAACTTCTTTGCTTGGGAGCCGGATGTTCTCTTTTTTTCTCTGCAGATATTCCTGCAAGTACCTGGTCATAATAACTCCATTCAAAAGCTTCCTGCCACAGCGCAAAAACTACGCTTAATTCTGTGGGAGCAACACCTGCAAGCAGCTCGACAGGTTGGGTTTTAACATGAGAACTTAAAGGTTGCCAGTTTTTCCCGAGTTCACACTCGAGCGCATCAATTTCGAGCAGCAGTTCAAAAACAATTAAATCATGCAGCGAGATGGTTTTGCGGTCGAGTAAAGAACCCGGCATTGCCTCAACCGCGCAAACCATACCTGACCATCCGCAGTGACTGAATTGCTGGTCAAATAAATATTGCTCAAAGTACGCCTCGTCGCCAACTACCGTTTTAAGCAGATGGCCTATTTGCAAATTGCCCTGCAGTAAAAGTTGCCTCGCCCTCGAAGTTTTGAAAAAGCTGGTAAAGCTGTTTTGTTCCAGGCGGGTAATTGAAGAAAGAAAACCGTCGTTGCCGGCAGGAAATTTCCAGATAGAGATACCCTGGTCGAGGTAACTACAAAGTATTCTAAAAAGCAGTGGTTGAACGAGGTTGTCTAAGTCAATTTTGTACTCATTTTTCCAGTGGGCCCTGATCGCACCGATCCGCGGAGAATTGTGGGTATCATATTTTTTGTGTAATAACTTTTCCTTCCAAAGCTGTACCTGCTGCACTCCTTTCTTTTCAGCTATTATTCTTTCGAGTACTTCATTATTTATTCGGCCGATCTGGTGCAGTTCTCTAAACTCGGTCAATTGAAGGGTAGCCTGGAAGCCGAAAATCTTTGATGCTTTAAAAATAGCATCAAAGAATTTCATGTGTTGAAAGGCGTGCAAAGAATTATGGTGAATAAAATCTTTGAGTGGGGTTTGTGATGGCAGATAGTGCTTTAACTCGTGCAAAACGTGCGCTTCGTCGAAATGTTGGTGGCTCATAAATTATCAGCTTTTATTCGTTAATAATTTTACTTACCATACTCGCGATCTTACGGTCTCATAAAACTATACTTAGCAGGAAAAAGCACGATACTGGTTTGGTGCCGGTCGAAAAGCTTACTATGTAGCTTTACTTGCGTCGCACTCTTTTACTTTTTGGTTCCCTATTGAACAAGTAAAAAGCGCTATAATCCTTGCTACGTATAATTGAATATATTGAAAAGATCCCATTAACACCTATAGAATCTGCGTCGTGCCCAAAGTAATTATCGGAACTGCACAAGAAACAAATGCTAAACTTAAAATCTGCCAGGTTATTTGTTACTTAACGGTAATTGTATCAGCCGACAAAGGCTTAATATGAGTGTACCTGTAAATAGGATCGATGTTTTCGCATTGATTATTTGTTTTGTTGAATCATTAAAAAAAAGTACAAGGGTACCGTTCGACTTCGCTCATGGTACCGGCTGCTGCTCGGCATACATGCTTCTACAAAAAACTGCCACGTTCAATAATAGATTTACAGTACAAGCGAGCGTGGCAACGATGTTGCCAGGAAGACAATTGCCTGGATCAAAAAAACAGTGGACTTTATTAGATAGACAAGCCATTTAGTTACGCTACACTGCTTTTTTTATTCCTGAAACTCTTCGTACATGTAGAACGGATCCAGTTTAGTCCCGGCTTCCATGTCATAAACAGTTTTTATGAGACCATCAGAAAGATTGTAGACCCACCCATGAAGGTGGGGTCTATTGTCTTCGCTCCATGCTTTTTGAACTATAGATGTTTTTGACAGGTTGATCACCTGCTCTTTTACCGTAAGTTCGATCAATTTATTTACCCTTGCTTCACCCTCCCCTACACTATCCACTTCATCCTTGTGAAGCCTGTAAATGTCCTTTATATTTCTAAGCCACATGTTCAAAACCTGCTTATGGTCGGTATTCGTCAGTGCAGCTTTTACGCCTCCGCAACCATAATGACCACAAACGATCACGTGCTTTACCTTAAGTACATCAACCGCGTATTGCAATACGCTTAACATGTTTACGTCGGTATTAACAACAAGATTTGCAATGTTTCTATGCACAAAGATTTCACCGGGTGTGGTACCAGTGATTTGGTTTGCAGGCACCCTGCTGTCGCTGCATCCGATCCACAAAAACTCCGGTGTTTGTATATGCTCTAATCTTGAAAAAAACTCGGGGTCGTCCTGTACCATTTCTTTTGCCCAGGCTTTATTTTCAAGTAGCAATTTTTGGTAAGAAGTCATGGGCTAAAGATTTATAGGTTCATTAAATAATGAGTGCATTTTTATCGTCGAGTTTTTTTTAATCTCAACCTTTATATTTTTCAAATGCGCATGTTTTAAAAAATTGTTTATTTCTTCAATGATGTCTTTATCGATGAAGTCGGCTCTTGTTGCGTCGATGAGAATATAAGAATTAGGAGGTACCTCCTCTAATTTTCGTTTAATGATAGGCTTGTTCAGGAAAGAAACATCTTTACGAAGTCGTACGAGGTACCGGTTGTCGTCGTGTACTACTAAAACTGCTGATCTAAAGTTGCTACGGATCATAAAGAAGAGCCCTACCAGAATTCCTATAACTATACCAACTAATAAATCGGTAAACAGTATCGCTATAATAGTAACAACGAAAGGCACAAACTGGTCCATTCCCTTTTTATAGAAATCTTTAAAAAGACCCACTTTGGCTAATTTATAGCCCGTAAAAATGAGGATTGCAGCTAATGCAGATAATGGTATAAGGTTTAACACTTTGGGAATAAAGAAAACAGTGAGAAGAAGTAGTAAACCGTGGGTAATCGTCGACATCTTTGTTTTAGCACCTGCCATTACATTTGCCGAACTTCTTACAATTACAGATGTGAGCGGCAAACCTCCGATTAACCCTGAAACCAGGTTTCCCACCCCTTGTGCTTTTAATTCGCGGTTGGTGGGAGTAACTCTTTTAAAGGGGTCGAGTTTGTCAACTGCTTCAATCCCCAGTAATGTTTCCAGGCTTGCAACAATCGCTATTGTGAATCCGCTAATCCATACCTGGGGGTTTTTAGCAAAAGAAAAGTCAGGGAAAGTAAAAAAAGAAATAAACATCGCCGGAGTTTCGGCAATGGGCAGTGATACCAGATGCTTGTTTTCCAGTTCAAAACCAGGAGAATAAGATGCAAAGGCAATGTTGATAAATACCGCAGCCAAAACTACAACCAGTGGTCCCGGTATCAGCATTAACGCTTTCTTTGACTTAAATGCCTTTGTTTCCCACAGTATCAGAATAACCATCGAAATCAGTCCGACAATAGCTGCCGCAGGTGTAATAGCCTGAAAAGATCGAAATAATTCGGTGAAGGTATTCTCGCTGTTCCCCTGAACGAAACTTTCGTCTCCTACGTAATCTTTATCGTACCCGAAGAAGTGCGGTAATTGTTTCAGGATAAGAATTAATCCTATTGCAGCCAACATTCCTTTAATTACAGAGTTTGGGATATAATCTCCAATAATCCCCGCTTTTAAAAACCCCAAAGTGATTTGAATGACACCTGCAATAACTACTGCCACCAGGAAAGCTTCATACACCTCAAGCTTTGTAATAGCTGCAACAACAATAGCAGTTAAGCCTGCAGCTGGTCCGCTTACACTCAGTTGCGAACCACTTAAGGAGCCAATAACGATGCCCCCTACAATACCTGCAATAATACCGGAGAAAAGAGGTGCACCGGAGCCAAGAGCAATGCCTAAACAAAGTGGAAGAGCCACCAAAAAGACGACGACAGAAGCTGGGATGTCAGCACTGGCATTCCTGAAAAAATTTTTCATTCAGAAGAGTAAATTTATCTAATCAATAAGTAGTAAAAGCCAAAAAAAGTTAGATCGCGGCTAACAGGATGAGTCGGGTGGGGGAGTTACGACCTCGGTAGAATGATTAGATGGAATTTCTTCGGAGTGATGGATATAAGCCGAATCTTTTGTTTCAGGAAAAACCAAACCGCCCGAGAGGTAATCAGGATGAGCTAAATATGGATGATTGAAATTAGCGGAAAGATCGGCTTTTCCCGGATCCTGCGCATGTGGAAGTTCTTCTGTCCATTGATTTTGACTAAGCATCATACCTATCTGTGCAATTGGTAACATTTGTAAGGTCAACAATAAACACAGGAAAAACGATATAATTTTTAGCTTTATCATCGTAATAGGCAAAGATAGATGGAATGGTCTTTAAACTTTTACAAATTATTGATTTTAATAACCTAACCTAACAGTAGAAATACAAAAAGGGGGAGATGCATTCGACTTTTCCCGGTTTTAAACCAGACTCCGGTAGTTCTAAAGAAGCAGTTTAAACTTATTATTAGAAAATAAAGCAGGGATGAGAATACATCCTCTACTTTAAGAAGAGGACCTTGCATCGGGAAGTGACACAACCAAAGTTGCACAAAAAAACTGCCGGCTCCAACAAAGGATAATACCGGCAGTTAGTTAATATAGTTTTACTAAAGCTTTATTATATCGTCTGATAACGGCTTCACATGTGTGTACCGGTAAATCGGATCGATGTTTTCACTGCTGTCATGTATTACAGATAAGTCTTTAATCAAACCATCGGCGAGACCATACACCCATCCATGAAGATGTAGTTCCCTTTCGGCCCAGGCGCGTTGCACAATAGTTGTTTTCGCCAGGTTCCTTACCTGCTCTATTACGTTTAGCTCTGTTAGCCGGTTCGCTCTTTCTGTTAAATCAGTAATAGCATCTAATTCCTGGCTGTTATCATGATAAACGTCTTTAATGTTGCGCAACCAATTATCCACGTAACCGTGGTAAATGTTTGTCATAGCTGTCTGTACCCCGCCACAACCATAGTGGCCAACCACCATGATATGTTTTACTTTCAGGTACTTAACAGCATATTCCAACACGCTCAATAGGTTGGTATCAGTATGCACTACAAGGTTGGCAATATTTCTGTGAACAAATATTTCACCGCTCTGGGTGTTAGTAATCTCGTTAGCAGGAACACGACTGTCGCTGCAGCCTATCCACAGATAATCGGGTTTTTGACCTTTTGCCAGGTTTTTAAAAAAATCCGGATCCTGTGAAAGCCTGCTTTCTGCGTAAGATTTATTTCCTTTTATTAATTTCTGATATGAAGTTTCCATAAATAACTTTTTTTTTATTAATGTCCTGATTGTACTCGTAATTGATTTTCGATCTGGTAGGTTTCGTGAAAGCCGTCCAGACTACATTCAATATTTTTAAGAGGCGCTTTAATATCCCTGAACTCTTTGATCAATTCAAGCACGTCAAAATCTATGTAATTGGTGCGAGATGCATCTATAACGACGGTAGAATTTTCAGGTAAATGATCTAAAGTTTCGCGTATAGCTGCCTTATTTAAAAAAGATACTTCTTCTGCCAGTCGTATTTTAATAACATCACCTTCATGATATTTGTCCTTGTGGAAGAAGTAGGCGTTTTTAAGGTTGCCGTGAAGTACCGCTCCAAACGCTGCTACCAGGCCGGCAATAACACCAATTAATAAGCCTTCACCTTTCAACGGCGGATAAACTCCAAACAGATCGATACTCAAAATAACTCCTACTGTTACAAAAAACGGAATAAACTGGTATTTGCCGTTTTTTATCATCTGTGAAAAAATAGAAAGCTTACAAAGCTTATAACCGGTTAACAACAATATGGCTGCTAAAGCAGCTAAAGGAATCATATTTAACAGGCTTGGAATAGTAATTACACAAACCAATAATAGAATACCGTGAAAAATTGCCGATACTTTTGATTTTGCTCCTGCATGTAAATTCGCGCTACTCCGTACTATAACTGCAGTGATTGGCAAACCCCCTATTAACCCGGCAACCGAATTCCCTATACCCTGCGCTATCAGTTCTCTGTTGGTGTTTGTCACATTTCTTTCAGGGTCAATGTTGTCGACCGCTTCTATACTTAATAGGGTTTCCAGTGAAGCTATAACAGCAATCATAAAACCCGTAACAATTACTTTACTGTTTGTAAAGCCACTAAAATCGGGTAACGTAAAAAAGCTAAAAAAATCAGAAGCACTTTTAGCAGCCTGGATTTGTACAAGATGATCTTTACCTACGGTTAAAGCACTATTAGTACCCTTAAATATTTCGTTGAGAATTATCGCAACTACAACCGCAACTAAAGCTCCCGGTATAAATTTTACTTTGTTTCTTATAAAAGGCCGATCCCAAAGCAACATGAGTAAAATTGAAACAATACAAATAAGTAGTACTCCGGGTTGTATTTGCTGAAGGGGCTGTAACAACGGGTGCCAGTATTCATTCCCGGTTTCGGTTAAAACACTTCTCTCATTCGAATAACCAACTGCGTGAGGGATCTGTTTGGCTATGATAAGAATACCAATACTTGTAAGTAGTCCTTTAATGACACTTGATGGAAAGTAAATCGCAATACCACCCAACTTGGCAACGCCTATTGCAATCTGCAGGATTCCTGCTATTAATACCGCACAAAGAAAAAGATCAAAAGATCCTATATTATGAATAGCTGCCAAAACCAAAGCAGCAAGACCGGCAGCGGGCCCGCTTACACTAAGCTTCGAACCGCTCAGGAAGCCTATAACAATTCCTCCAATAATCCCTGATATTAATCCACTGAAAAACGGGGCTCCCGATGCTAGGGAAATACCCAAACAAAGCGGAAGTGCAACTAGAAAAACTACCAATCCCGCCGGTAGATCATTTTTCAAAAATTTAAAGCTTAATCCATTCGGACTTTTCATAAACGCAATAATTATAATGAGTAAGCAAAGATAGTGCGACTAATAGGAGCCGGAATAGTGGCACGTGAACTCTCTTAAATAAATTAAATATTCCGAAAGGAATGTATTTATTCAATCGATAAAATAGAAATCAATAAACAATATGGAGGTAATCTCGTAGTTTAAGAAACAGAATCCGGCGG
The DNA here is from genome assembly GCA_028288485.1 of Segetibacter sp. Classification (GTDB taxonomy): domain Bacteria; phylum Bacteroidota; class Bacteroidia; order Chitinophagales; family Chitinophagaceae; genus Segetibacter. The sequence goes on along the minus strand of JAQBNO010000057.1, from coordinate 35,946 downwards.
AGGAGAAACAATCTCTGTAGAATGATTAGAAGGAATTTGTTCTGAATGATGAATATAAGCAAGATTCTTTGCTTCTAAAAAGAGAGAAACAGGAGTGAGGTAGTCGGGGGGAGGTAGAAACGGGTGATTGTAATTAGCAGTAAGATCTGCTTTGCCGGGCTCGTCAGCATTGTGAGGCAACTCTTCAGCCCATTGATTTTCACTCACCATACCCCCCATTTGCCCCGCCGGCAACATTTGCAGTGTTAACAGCAGACACAGGAAAAACGATATGATCTTAAGTTTCAACATTATCGGCCGCAAATATACTTGGAAAGGAGCTTAAACAAATATTAACCGGAAACTTTTTAACAAGACCACAAAACAGGGTAACATTTACTTCAGTAATTTTTTATTTTGAGTTGTAGTCTACACCGAAGTTTTTTACTCCCCCTGCTGTATCCAAACATATTTGCTATCGTTCCAATACAGGAGTCCCCTACCCGGCGCTGCTCCATACTGAACCCCTTCGATTAAAATTGCAGGCTTCGACAACCTGACCTCTCTATCTGCAACCAGGTCGCCATTTTCTTTATTAAAAACTTTTTCAAGCGCTGTCTTCTTTTTATAGATCGTCCATTTGTTCGCCCCTGTAAAGTTTTCTGGGCCACTTCCAAACTTTGTACCTGCTCCCAATACGAAATACTCGTTTGTTTTACCGTGCATGACCAATATACCCTTCTTTTTTGTAGATTTTTCTAAAATAAAAGCAGCCACGTCTTCTGAGCCGTCTCCGTTAAAATCGGCCTGCAGTAATGGGTTTTGCAAAAAAGCATTTAAGACATACATTTTGTCAACCCCTTTATTTTTAAATGCAGTTTTGAAGTTTGCCGGCAGGTTTACTGATTGTGTGTTGCCGCAAGTAACTATCAAAAGAAATAGTACCAAAAGTGATGTTTTCATAAAAGGGGTGCTAATGTTAGATGATGTTGAGTAAACAGTATAAATGATAAAAAGTTTGCCAGCCCTATTTTTCAGTGTAGAGGCAAAGGGGAAACGACCCCGATAGCAGTACAATTCAAGCACGTTGAACGCTCAATGCCGGCTTCTCAGTGTTCAATTTTAAATTTCGGCATAGCGGTTGACTAAATTTTATGAGATTGAGAATTGAAGATGCTTATTGAACATTACAAAACAAGATTAAAATGCAGGATTGATTAAGTGGCTTCAGCAAACTACCCTATGCGCTGTAATCATAAATGATCCCCTGCTTCTTATATTGTTGCAAAAGCTTTTTTGCGGTTTTTGTATCCTTTTGTTTCAGTGCCTCGTAATAGGGTTTTATTAAGGCAGCGGTTGCAGATTGCGGATGCTTTTTTAATACGCTCTCAAATGCTTTTCTATAGTCTGTTTGAAGAGTTTTTGTATTGTAATCGAGTAAAGGGGTATTGTCGATCCCTTCTAATAAAAAAGTAGTCTTACCTTTTTGTTCCTGTTTAATTTCCTCAACGTAAACGAACGAAGGATGGGTCTTTAAAAAATTTTCCCACCAGAGAACGCGTTCACTTAATTGAAGCGGTGTTATAAGCAGGCCCGCATCATCTATAAATCCTTCCTCGTTTTCTTTATTTACCTGTGTAAGGTACTTTTTCATAACCGAGGAAATGTGAGGGTAAAAATATTTCGAAAGAAAATTCCTGTCTTGTTTTATATACGTACTTCCTTCTACTGTGCCTAACGTAAATCCATTGTCTTTTAATTTTTGTACATGTGCATTCGCTTTAGGCGATTTGGTTGCATTACCCGTATCCCTGCCTAAAACATAAGCGTCATAATTCGAGGAGTCTTTAAGATGTTGTTCATTCAAATAGTTTCCCATTTTATCGTACAAACCTTCAAACAATACAAATCCTGAATCGGCCTGGATTGAGTCTGTCTTTGCAAACAGCTCAACATATTTTTGAGCGGCGGCAGAAACAGAGGCTATATCTGTAGTGTCGAGGCTTTTGATAAATCTGTTATATGCATCTATGGTGCTTATACTTGTTTCAGCGGGTTTATTGTCAGTTACCAGATCCACCTCCTTTTTCTTGCCTGGCCGGCAGGCAAAAACCAAAAGAGCTAAAAATATGAGGGAAAAAAAGTTCTTCATGATGGCAATTAAAATATAAAATATAATGATAGAAATAATTAGCAGGGTTAAACATAATAACGCCGAAAAGCTGCAAAATGATCTGCGGTACAAGTGAGTGACACAACGAGGACGCCATGAAATGCCGAAGCCGGCCAAAAATAAAAGAATCAAAAAATCCACCCAATTAAACAGCGGACTTAAGAAATAATTTAATAGCCGTTATAACTTTTCATACAACTCTCTCAGCTTTGTTCGTGTCATTATCTTCTCCCAATCTTTACCTAAGGCATTTTCCCACAACGGTTTCATGCCTAAACTTACATCTATCATTTTATCAAACTCTTCGTCAGTAAGTCCATAACAAATTCCTTTTGGAATTTCTACTTCATTCTTCTCCACCATACGTTTAAATTCGGCCGTCCCTTGCGGGTAATATTCTTCGAGGTGATCCATTACAATGCAATTACCTACACCATGCCTGGTTCCCAGCAGGAAACTAAGTCCGTAACTTACTGCATGCGCAACCCCTACCTGGCTGTAGGCAATGCTCATTCCGCCGGCGTAGCTCGCCATCATTAATTTGTCATCGCTGTCATCATCCCAGCTATCTTTTTCAAGGAAGATCTCCTGGCAAAGATCCAGTGCCTTATCACCATAACTCTTGCTGAACTCGTTCAGGTAAGTTCCCTGCAGGCTTTCGATGCAGTGAATGTAGCAATCCATCCCGGTATAAAAGCGTTGGTTTTTTGGAACATTGGCAACCAGCTCAGGATCGAGAACGATCTGGTTGAAAGGTGTAAAATCGCTGTTCATGCCAAGTTTACGTACCGGTCCTGTTAATACGGTTGTTCTTGAAACTTCGGCGCCAGTACCGCTTAATGTAGGTATACCTGCCTTGTAAACTCCGGGAAACTTAACAAGGTCCCAACCCTGGTAATCAGCAGACGAACCGGGATTTGTCATCATAAGACTCACTGCTTTTGCCAGGTCCATAGCAGAGCCTCCACCAATACCAATCAGGCCACTTACCGTTCCAAATTCATCTTTTAATTCCTGAGAAATTTTATCAACATATGTTGTTTTCGGTTCGTTTGTAACATCGGCAAAGATTATTTTGTCTTTACCTTGCAGCGGAATACGACCGGGCAAAGTCTTTCCTTCGAAAAAATGGTCAACAAGGAAAATCATGGGAGAGTCACCTTTTCTATTGGGAGACAAAATTTCATCGAGTTGGTTAAAACTTCCTCTGCCATAAATTACGTAATCAACCATTTTAAAATTTCGAAACTTGCTCATGATCTAAATTTTGTGGCACGAAAATACAGTTTTGTTAGTGGAAGCGATATGCTTACAGTGACCGGTTTTTTTACTTAGGATAAATACGGATTACGTCTCTATAGAAAATATTTACACTATGGCTTTTGTTGGTTGGAAAACAGAATATGAAAAACGAGTGCCTGCTGATGGGATGACGAACTGGGAAATTTTCAGCATCGCAGAACAGGCCTGCAAAGAACTTGAATGGGAATACCTCGTTGTTGATGAAAAAACTTTTACTGCTACTACGCCTACCCATTGGACTTTAAGCGAAGAGATCATAACAATTGTTGTTGAAAACGAACAAATAGTTTTTAAGAGCCAAAGCGAAAGCCTTGAACTGTATGAAGCCGGTCGCAATCAAAAAAATATTGAAGACCAGCTATTGCCGGCTTTTAAAAGAATAAAACTAAAGTGGAAAGAGGAAGACCTTCATAGTAAAGCCTCTGCTTTAAATGCTGAGATTGCCGGCCAGCTAAAGTCAGGTAACCGGGTAGCAAGCGAAAAAATGACCTTTGGGTTTCGTGACCATGAAATGACTTTTACGCTGATGGCTGTTATGGTGCTCGTCTTTATAATAATGGCAGCTAAGGGCGTTAACATTGTTGACCCATCGGTAGCAGATATTATTAACTGGGGAGGAAATATAAAGTTTAATATAACCGGCGGCGAATGGTGGCGGCTGTTAACGGCCAACTTTGTTCATATAGGCGTTTACCCGTTAATTGTAAACCTGTTCGGTCTTTACTTTATAGGACTTTTGGTTGAATCGGTACTTGGCAACCTTAAGTTTTTGATCGGTTTCCTGTGCGCCGGTGTAATTGCAAACATCGTAAGTATTATGTGGGTTGCCGAAGGGGTAACTGCAGGTGCTTCAGGTGCAATTTTTGGTTTATACGGTATCCTGCTTGCTTTTACAACCACGAATTATATCAACAAAAAATTTCCTAAACTCTGGCTCGTTTGTATAGCCGCCTACCTTGCTTTTAATGTAGTAATCGGCCTCCACGACGCTAACGATAATGCGGCAAATATTGGGGGTTTAGTTGCCGGCACTGCCATTGGTTACTTATTTTATTTTTTCCATTTTAAAAGGAACCTGGCAAGGGCGGGAGGAACGAGGATATCTGTTGAAGTGCTGCTGATAACCGGTTTACTGGTGTTTTTATACCTCCGCAGTAATGCAAGAGATGATTCATTTGAATTTGAAATGGCGGTAATGAAGGTTAACCAGATAGAAGTGAAGGCAATGACTCAAATGCAACGGCTGCAGGAAAAAACAAATGAAGAAGCTTCAAAATTTTTACGCGATACTGCCTTACCTGAGTGGAAGCACTTCCAGAAGGAAATTATGAAAACAGGTAGTTATAGCCTTGATAGTAAATTCAAACACAAAAGAAAGTTATTAAATCAATATGCGCAATTGCGGGTAAGGCAAACTGAACTGATTTATAAAGCAATCGCTGAAGACACCGGTAAATACGAGGCCGAAATAAATGAAGTCTCTGAAAAAATAGATAAGATAATCGACCAGTTAGGAGAGTAGTTTTTTTTGGGGGGCCGGCTAAGTGCTGCTATTAGACTTCCGTTGCGTCGCACTCTTCAACTCAAGGAAAATCTTCAGCAATTTTTGAACCGACAGGCCACCAAGGATACGAAGTAGCACACAGCCTTAGTGCTGCAGCTAAGAGAACTTAGAATATTCGTGGGTCAAACAAGCTTCGCTGCTCGTTGCAGGTCCTCCGGTGTATCAATCTCTACGCCCATATATTCGGTTACTACCATTTTTATAGGAACTCCATATTCGAGGTAGCGAAGGCATTCAATTTTTTCCGCATTCTCGAGGGGAGTTATTGGCCAGTTAGTAAAATCGAGCAGCGCTTGTTTACGAAATGCGTACACACCAATATGTTCATAATAAGTTATTGCAGCTTCCGTATTGCGGGGATAAGGAATTACAGACCGGCTAAAGAAGAGAGCATTCATATTTCTATCCACCGCTACTTTTACATAATTCGCGTCTTCTATAAATTTCTGTTCTTTCAATACTTGCATCAGCGACGCGACCTGTACATTTTTACCTTCTTCGCCTGCAAAAACAGCCAGTAATTTTTCCAACGGTTCTTTTTGAACGAAGGGCTCATCTCCCTGTACATTTACTACAATATCAAATTTTAAATATGCTGCTGCTTCGGCTATCCGGTCGCTTCCGCTTTCATGTTGCTTTTTACTCATTTCAGCCATGCCACCATTACCGGTTATTTCCCTGTAAATAACATCACTGTCCGTAACTACAATCACTTCGTCAAATAAACCGGTTGCAACAGTATTGTCGTGGGTGTGAAGAATTACTGTTTTATCTCCCAGCTTCTGCATCAACTTGCCGGGAAAACGGGTGGCCGCATACCTCGCCGGAATCAGCGCAACTACAGAACCCCGATTGGTTGGATTAGGAATAGGATTTTGCGGAGAAACGGTTTCGTTAGACATAGCCAAAGATATTTTGATTCTGCAAAGAACAGCCCGAAATTGTGTATTTAAACTATTGCCGTTAAATACAATGCTCAACTTTCAATTTTTAATAATCATAAAAAATAAGCCATGTTACCTAAAAGCAAACCTGAAGTCAAAGCATCGAACATTGCTTATTGAATATTTAAAGTAGTTCTGTGAATCTCCTTTTTTCACCCTAATCTCTAAAAATCAAGTTCGTCAGGGTTCTGAATCTTTTCAATTCCTCTTTTAAACGGATGTTTCAGTAACTGTACCAGGTTTTCGTCCTGGTCATTATAGTAATAACGGTCGAGGCCGTATTTAATGTTTTTTGGCTCCAGCTTGCGAAAAGTTCTAAAAGCCCGGTCCCAGATAGAAAATACAGCGCCGTAATTACTATCAGTAAAAGGTTGTTTGTAATGATGATGAACCTTGTGCATGTTTGGCGAAACGATGATATAGCTAAGTGTTTGATCAAGCCATTTGGGTAAACTAATGTTTGCATGTGTGAACTGGACCGCCAGTACCAGCAGTGTTTGAAAGATCATTACAGCATACATCGGCGCTCCTGCAACGAGTACCCCCGCCAGGAAAAATAGGCCCCTTAATACACTTTCAACGGGGTGATGACGTAAACCGGTTGTAACATCAACATTATTATCTGTATGATGAATTATATGAAAACGCCAGAGAAAAGAGAACTGGTGTTCGATAAAATGAACGAACCAGCCGGCAAAAAAGTCAAGAACAAATATGGTAATAATGATGCTGGCGACAAGGGAGGCGTCAATCCAACGAATAATTCCAAAGCCTTGTACTTTTGTCCAATCCGACAAAAAAACGATGAATACAGCAAAACCGGTGTGTATGATCAGATGTATAAGGGTAAAGGAAAGATTTACTGCTGCATGTTTTGCCTTGTTTTTCCGGTAGGTTAAAGTTAGCAGGGGCATCGCGCCTTCAAGTATCCACAGTAATAACATTCCGGATACGAGGAATATGAATCTTTCTACCGGCTTCTGCTCCAGAAACTGAAAATAGTTGACCAGGTTATCTAACATGGGATGGAGGAATAATGGCTAGTCTAAGATAAACAAATCAGCCGGGTAAAGAACCTGGAACCATGATTAACAGGTTGCTTAAGATTTGGAGGAAATAAAACCTTTCCTTTCAATTTTCAAACAATCAACTTTTTACTTTATCTAAAGGCTCATTACATAAAAAAACCCTTTCTAAAAAGAAAGGGCAATCTTATTTTATTTTTTCAATCGATAAAAATCCAACAAATCCCGGTTCTACGAATTCAACATCAACGGCATAACCAGCATAAGCAATTCTTCGTTCTCCTCTGATTCTGTTGGTTTAATAATGCCTGCTTTTGTTGAGGTAGCTAATTCAACCTTAACGTCACTTGTTTCTGCCGCATTCAACATTTCAATTAGAAAGCGGGCATTGAAAGCAATTTGCAGATCTTCTCCATCGTACTGGCAGTTCATTCTTTCGTTTCCTTCAAAGCTGAAGTCAACATCCTGGGCGGCCATTTGCAATTCACTGCCGCTGATACTTAAAGCAACCTGGTTGGTGCTTTTATTACTAAATACACTTACCCGGCGTAGCGCACCCTGGAAATCTGTTTTGCTAACAACCAGTTTGTAGGGATTGTCGGTCGGTATTACAACTTTGTAATCAGGAAAACGTGCATCAATCAGCCGGCAAATGAGCTGGGTGGTACCATGTGAAACAAAAAGGTGATTGCTGTTGTAGCTGATTGTTAATGGATCGTCATTATCGGGCAAGGCATTTTTTAAAAGATTCAACGGCTTTTTAGGCACAATAAAACTTTCAGTTTTGGGGCAGGCGACATCAGTACGTTTGTAACGGATGAGCCTGTGTGCATCGGTTGCAACAAACTGGATAAAATCGGGATTAAGTTCAAAGAATACACCCGTCATGGCAGGCCTCAGATCGTCGTTGCTAACAGCAAACAGGGTTTTATTGATAGCTGTTACCAATGCGCTGCTTGGCATTGTGAAGGCAGTAGTATCGTCTGAGCCCGGTTCTTTAGGAAAGTTATCGGGGTTTTCGCCCATCACCTTGTACTTTCCGTTGTCGCTGGTAATTTCTACAGCAAAATTGGTATCAATATTAAAAGTAAGGGGTTGATCAGAAATGTTTTTTAAAGAGTCTACCAGGATTTTAGAAGGAATACATACTCTTCCATTCACTTTGCTCTCTACTTCCATTTGAACTCTCATAACTGTTTCCAGGTCGGTGGCAACAATAGAAAGTTTCCGGTCTTGTATCTCAAAAAGAAAATCTTCAAGTATCGGTAATACAGTATTACTATTAATTACACCACTAATTTGTTGCAGGTGTTTTAACAGCGATGATGACGAAACAATAAACTTCATGCTTTGGTCGGTTTAAATTCTTAAGAAACAAACCTACAGTAAAATGGTTAATTGCACAAAGACTACCTTCTTTTCAACAGTGTAATGTGAATAACATTCTATTTAACCCGCTGTTTCAAGAAAGCTGTTACCCGTGTGAATAGGTTAACCCCAAACATGTTTGAAGTTTGCATGAGATGAGACCTGCAGAAATTGACGATGAAAGTAGTAGGTTTTGAAAGTTTTCTAAATAAAGATGACGGCTTCCTGCTGGTTTACAGAAGAAGTGTGCGGCGCCGCCTCCAAAGGAGTCATTAGACAAAGGGATCCATCCGGCAACGATGACGCCATGAAAACGAATGCCGGCAACCTTAAAAGAAAAATTAAACACTTAAGCAATGGCTACAGATGAAAGAATGATGTCGTGCATAACCTGCTGATGGATGGGCTTTACGATGAAGTCTTTTACGTCTTCGAAAGTTTTGCTGCGAATTTTGTCCTTCTCATCTACCGATGAGCTTACCATGTAAATCGTAATGGTTTTTCTTAGACCCGTTTTTACAACATCGTACGCTTCTAAAAACTCCCATCCGTTCATTACCGGCATATTTATGTCAAGAAAAATAACATCCGGTAATTCATTTTTACCTGAAGTGTTCTGGACGAAATAATCTATCGCTTCTTTTCCATTTGAAAATATCAAAACCTTTTGCAACGGATTTAAAAGTTCTATTATTCTTTTTGCCGTAAATTGGTAGATGCTGTCATCATCAATGAGGCAAATAGTCAGGGGGGTAGAATTAGCTTCCATCGTTATTGTTTAATATTTAAAGAACTCGTTTCATGTGACTTTTCCCCTAAAAACAACATCCTTGCCAATTTTTGTTCGAAATGCCATCGGTTGTAATTTTGTTGGATGTTTATTAAAAAAACACTTTCAAAAGAGCAGGCTTTAGAAAAAATCAAGCAATACTGTGCTTACCAGGAAAGGTGCCATAACGAGGTGAAAGATAAGCTTTACTCTTACGGTTTAAGAAGAGCGGAAGTTGACGAAATTGTATCTAAAATGATCGAAAACAATTACCTGAACGAAGAAAGATACGCCAAACAATTTGCCGGTGGAAAATTCAGAATGAAGCATTGGGGACGAAAAAAAATACAGTATGAGCTTCAACAAAAGGGTGTCAACCCCTTCAACATTAAAATTGGATTAAAAGATATTGAGGAAGAACAATATATTGCAACACTTGAAAAGCTGGCCGAAAAAAAATGGACGTCGTTAAGCGATGAGCCATACCTCGGCCGCCTGGCAAAAACAACTGCCTATCTTTTACAAAAAGGATATGAGTCATCTTTAATTCACAAAGTTATTTCCGAAATTCGCGCCTCGGGTAATTAAAACTAAAATTTTACGAATGTCGTCATTAACGTTTACCATCATTCAAACCGGACTTCATTGGGAGGATAGGGCAGCCAATTTGCAGATGCTGGAAGAAAAAATAAACTGCATCGGGGAAAAGACAGAGGTAGTTATTCTTCCTGAAATGTTCAGTACCGGTTTTAGCATGAAGCCTGAGCAGGTTGCAGAAGGAATGGATGGCGAGGCGCTTACCTGGATGAAACGGATCGCAGCCGAAAAAAAGATGATACTTACCGGCAGTTTGAGCACCAAAGAAAACGACCGTTATTACAACAGGCTTGTGTGGATGCTGCCTAACGGGCAAATGGGCTTATACGATAAAAAACATTTGTTTGCCTTTGCAAACGAACACCAGCATTATACCAGCGGAACCAAGCGACTGATTGCTTCTGTTAAGGGCTGGAGAATAAACCTGATGGTGTGTTACGACCTTCGTTTTCCTATCTGGGCCCGTCATTCACAACAACCATACGACAATCCCGCTCTTGAATATGATGTATTGATCTATGTTGCCAACTGGCCCGAAAAGCGGAGCCATATGTGGAGAACTTTATTGCAGGCAAGGGCAATAGAGAACCAATGTTTTTGCATTGGCGTTAACCGGGTAGGGAACGATGGAAACGGTATTTATCATAGTGGAGACAGCATGGTAGTTAATCCTTTAGGCGAAGTCCTGTATCATAAAGCGCATGATGAAGATATTTATACCATTACCTTACAAAAAGAGGATTTAGAAACGATCAGGGAGAAAATGCCTTTCTGGAAAGATGCGGATGCCTTTAAAATCCTGCAGGATTAATCTGAAAAAGTTCTAATGATATACGCACACGTTGCTGAAAAAATATTTACAGGCGAAGAATGGCTGACACAAGAAGCTGTGATTGTTGAAGGTGACTTTATCCGGGAAATTGTTGCGAAAGAAGCGGTTCCGCCAGGCGCCGTTATAGTTGACCACGGTAACAATTTTCTTGCCCCCGCTTTTATCGACCTTCAGATTTATGGAGCAAAGGGTTTTCTGCTGGCTGTGAAGCCGACCGCGGAAGCCATTGAAAAAACATATGAATATTGTAAAGCGGGCGGAGCAAATTATTTTCAGCCTACAGTAGCGACAAATGCTTACCAGGTCATCAACCAGTGTATTGACGCAGTAAGGGATTATTGGAACAAAGGAGGCAAAGGTGTTATCGGGCTGCATGTTGAAGGTCCGTGGCTTAGTAAGGCAAAAAGGGGGGCCCACATTGAAGAATTTATTCATTCTCCTACAATTGAGCAGGTAAGAACACTGCTTGAATTTGGTAAAGGCGTTATTTCTATGATAACGGTCGCCCCTGAAGTCTGCAGCGATGAAGTGATCGATCTTATCAAATCTTACGGCGTTGTTGTTTCTGCCGGCCACAGTAATGCAACTTTTGAGCAGGCAACCGATGCATTTAACAAAGGTATTCCTGCGGCTACTCATTTGTACAACGCGATGAGCCCTTTACAACATCGTGGGCCTGGTATGGTAGGCGCAGTGTTGCAGCACGAAAGGGTAAAGGCCAGCATTGTTGCCGACGGTTATCATGTTGACTTTGCAGCCATAAGCATTGCCAAAAAAGTAATGCACGAAAGGCTGTTTTTTATTACAGATGCCGTTACCGAAACCAATGAAGGCTATTATCCGCACCAGCTTGAAGGCGAGAAATATGTTTCAAACGGCATTCTTAGTGGTTCTGCTTTAACGATGGCAAAGTGCGTAAAAAACGGCGTCGGGAAAGCGGGGATTGAATTGGCTGAAGCCTTGCGTATGGCTAGTTTATACCCGGCACAAGTGATGCGAATGGATGATCAGTTAGGCAAAATTGCAAAAGGCTATAAAGCGGAGTTTGTTGTAATGAATACCGCCCTGGACGTAGTTGAAACATTGTAGTTAGTGTAGAAGCATTTTTTTGTATCGGCTTTAAGATGTAAATGAATTACCGTTCCTCCGATTCATCGAAGCGGTTCACAGGCTGTTTTTATAGCAGCGCGGGAGTTTATCCTGGGGTTGTCGAAAGGTCGCATTTCGTTCATCTGCAGCACTTCTATGATGCTTTTCTTACGTTTTGTTTTTTACGCTGATTGTTGAATACCGACTCATTACTTCCAACTTTTAAACCGTTCCTGCTAAAACTGCAAAATGTCGAATAGCTTCTACCACAATAAAGTTGTAGTTATTACAGGTGGTTCTTCAGGAATTGGGCTGGCAGTTGCCAAAGAGTTTGCAAGGCGATATGCTCGTATTACTATTATTTCCAGGGATATTGAAAAATTAAAAGTTGCTCAATCTGCCATTCAAAAAATCAACGGAGAAATAGTTGTTGACATTATTGCTGCTGATGTGTCGTTGAAAGAACAAATTACCGCTGCAATAGACGCGGTAGGTATAAAGTCTGGAACAATTGACGTATTAATTAACTGTGCAGGTATTGCCGCCCATGGTCGTTTTGCCGACCTTACAAACGAACAGTTCGAAAAAACGCTGCAGGTAAATTATATGGGAGTAGTTTATGCTTCTAAAGCCGCATGGAAATATCTTAAAGCTGCGAAGGGCCAATTGAGTTTTGTTTCGAGTGTAGCAGGATACCTTGGTCTGATTGGCTATTCTAACTATGCACCTACAAAATTTGCCATTACAGGTCTTGCAGAATGCCTGTTTTACGAGGGAAAGGACGATAACATTCGCGTCTCAATTATTTATCCGCCGGACACCGATACACCGTTGCTTCATAATGAACGACAGAATACGCTTCCTGAATGCCTGGCGCTAAGTAAAAATATAGAAGTAAAAACACCGGAGGAGGTCGCGATGATTTACATCAGGGGTCTGCAAAAAAACAGGTTCGAGATCTATTGCGACTTTAATAGCAGGTTGATCCGTTCATTTAAAAATAATTTGCCGAAGGTGTTTGCCCTGGCTACGGATATGGTGATTAAAAAATCAAGAAAGTCTTTGTAGAAACGTGCTTTTGTTCTTCGTTTGTTATTTTATTCAGCTGCATTTCTTTCAAGCCAGTTTTTGTATTTGAGCCAGAAAACAAGCGTAATAAATCAGTTGTGATGAAAATATGCAGGACTTCAATTACCCCCAACTCATTAGCGGAAAAATCATTTAATAGAACGGATTATGCAGATGCATATACCTGTGGATTTACTTCAAATCGGCAATTCGCAGTGGAAGACCTTGTTCTTGCGTTTTTTAAATCGTCTACAAACTTCGGAGCAGTACTAATGAAGCTCAGAAACTCGTTGATGAAACCTTTCGGAATTAAAGTAACCACCGAAAAAAATGGGAGGGAGCAACGGGAAAACTTTACAGTAACGCCTGGAAAAGCAATTGGGTTATTCAAAGTTTTTGCAGTAAACAACAACGAAGTTTTAATGGGTGAAGATGATAAACATGTCAATTTTCGAATTTCGTTCCTGTTGCTCGAGGAAGATAAATCGGCCTATACGTATACATTTACCCTTTCCACGGTAGTATTGATAAATAATAGGTTTGGCCGGTTGTATTTCTTCCCGGTTAAGTTTTTTCATAAACTCATCGTGCCGGCAATGATGAGAAATATGATAAAAAACATTAAATCGAAAGAATAAAGGAAAGCGAAGTATAATGGTACAAGTGGGGATCCTGCAGCAAGCTCAGGGTAAAAACTGCCAAGGTAAGTAATGCGTTACAGTACAAGTGTTTCGATCTATCGGAAGCAACAATGTTAAACTTGATATTCTCCTGCCCGGCTCCGACAAACATTCATTTCCATTACAAATCGTAGCAGTGATTCTTCTGTTCAAGCAATTATTTCTTCTTTAAATTACGCGTTCAAAAATGTTACTATGGTTAATCGCTTAATTGGAGCTTTCGTTTTTTTGTTTTTTATTACTGCTTATAGCTGCAGTCGTCAGCCATTTCGTAATACCAATAAGATTTACAAAAAACAGGCAAAACAATATGCAAGAGAAATTGGGCACACACCTGCTATATTTAATAATATGCAGCGCAACGATCCTTATTGGATAGGCACTACCAATTTTAATATACGTAAACCAAACTTTGTCATCATTCATCACACTGCGCAAAACAGTTGCGCAGAGACCCTGAAAGCTTTTACAAGGGCCAGTTCGCAGGTTAGTGCCCATTATGTAATTTGTAAAGACGGTACTATTCATCATATGTTGAACGACTATTTGCGTTCGTGGCATGCTGGCCTTGCAAAGTGGGGCAGTGTTACAGATCTGAACTCTTCGTCGCTTGGTATCGAAATCGACAATAACGGCTTTGAAACTTTTACAGAGCCTCAAATCAATAGTCTGCTTCAGTTACTCGATACTTTAAAAAGGAAATATAATATTCCAGCTGCAAATTTTATCGGGCATTCAGATATTGCCCCATCGAGAAAAGTAGATCCTAATATATATTTTCCCTGGAAAGCGATGGCGGATCGCGGGTTCGGACTTTGGTATGCAGATACCACCAACGTTACCGTTCCTGAAACCTTTAATAGCTTGTATGCTTTGCGAATTGTGGGATATGATGTACGTGATTCTGTTGCTGCAGTTAAAGCATTTAAAAGGCATTTTTTGCAAGACACCTCTGCAGTTATTACTAGCGGCGATCGAAAAGTACTATTTGACCTTCAGAAAAAAAGCATGTAAGAAAAAGTATAAAAACAAAAAGCCGGTAATAAAGTTACCGGCTTGCAGAGTATATAGAAGTGTTGTTACGATTTGTGGAAAGAAAGCAATAAGGTGCTTCCCTGTCTTAATTCAAGCATGTTTCCATTCAAAGTGTAGTTGTCCGCTTTTTTAAGCGCAGACAAAAATACATTCTCATCGTATTCGTTACACATCATTTTGGAGGTAACAATATTGCGACCGAACTGAATGTCTTTATCGCTGAAATTAAAACTGCCGCTAAGGCTATTGCAGCCAGTATTACCTGTAAATATCCTGTTTAGAGCATTAATAGTAAGTGTTGGAGTGCGCTTCCAATATTGGTATGGCGCAATAGTCGTGTCTCTCACTGTTGTATCCCTGAAACTCATTTTTAAGCGCGTTTGTGCAGCCTGGTATAGAGCTTTCCTGTTGCTTGCTTTTGCTTTAGATTTTTTTGAAGAAGCTGAGGCGGTACCGGCTGAATCATTCATGATCAATCCTGTATCAGCTGCTGCAGTAGCAGGGGTGCTTGTTTGTGTTGTGCTCCAGGTTCCATCAGCAGCCATCATGCCATCGAGCGACCATGTACCATTTAAACTTGTATCACGACTTGCTTTATACGCCCAATCTCTGTCTGCAGGAGTAAATGAAGCAGATGCTTTCGCAGCACTGGTCATAGTATCGTTACGGCTGACATTCACATTCGATATTCCGGGAGCGGCGGGAGTAACTGCTTTTTTTGAACTACTACAAAAAGTAAGGAATACGCACAGAGGTAATACAAATATTGTCTTTTTCATACTTACGGTTTTGATTGACGCAAAACCACAACCGTGCCAAAAAACAATTTTAACCGTCTTTTTGTATAATCTTTAAAAATTATATGGAGGGTAATATGGAGACAGTAGGACAATTATTTTGGGAAGAAGTTTAAGACGCGATAAAAAATAATTGGAGAAATTCTCCCTTTTAATGCTTTGCACTCCAAATCCTACATCTTTATTCTTCTTACTTGGCGAAATGAAAAGATGCGGTACAAACTGAGCAACATACTCAAAGAAATCTATTTGGGACACTAGCGGTTGCACATTGAACAACTGTTCGATGAAAAAAAGTATTGATTACAAGCCGAATTTGGCGCTCTGGAATTGTTAAAAATCAATGCCGGTTTCAATGCTTTTCTTAAACTTTCTTACACCTTGTTAATTCTCCCGATCTCGTAACAGCCTAATACTGCTTCAATTTACTTTTGCACACTAATTAATGGCTTATTCTCATCTTCATATAGCGCTTGTTGGAAATCCTAATAGTGGTAAGTCTTCTTTATTTAATGCTTTAACAGGGTTAAATCAAAAAGTTGGAAATTTTCCCGGGGTAACTGTTGATAAAAAAACAGGCGTATGTACCCTTGAGCCGGGTTTTTCGGCTAATATTATAGACCTACCGGGTACTTATAGTCTATACCCCCGACGTGCGGATGAATGGGTTTCTTATAAAGTATTAATGAATATGGATGGCACATTGCAACCGGATATGGTTGTATTAGTGGCAGATGCAAGCAATTTGAAACGGAACCTGTTGTTTTGTTCCCAGATGATCGACCTTAAAATTCCGGTTGTCGTTGCTTTAACGATGGTTGACCTGGCGTCGAGAAAAGGAATTAAAATCGATCTTGATGAACTTGAAAGAGAATTGGGAGTGCCGGTAGTGTCGATTAACCCGCGGAAAAATAAAGGACTTCCTCAATTGAAGAAAGTGCTGCTGCAGACAGCCCGTCTGCAATATAAAGTTCCTTCCAGGGATTTTATCAATATTAAAGCCTTAGCAGAAAATGCAGTTCATGACGTACAGCAAATATTTCCTGCATTAACTGATTATGCATCGGTTCATTACCTTATTAACCATGAAAATTTCCCCCTTTCGCCCGAGATCCAGGAAAAGATTGAAGGAATCCAAGTAAAAAATAACTTCCATCCTACGAAATTGCAGGCCGAAGAAATCATGCAGCGATATGGTCGGATAAGGCAGATAATGCACCAGAGCGTTGTTGAACAGGATCCTTTAAAGCGTAAACTCTTTACCGAAAAACTAGACAACCTTTTATTGCATCGTGTGTGGGGGTATGTTATCCTTTTATTAGTTCTGTTCCTGTTGTTTCAAAGTATATTCTCACTGGCTGAATACCCGATGAATGCAATTGAATGGACCTTTGCCACTGCTAGTGGCTGGCTAAATTCTGTTCTTCCGTCCGCCTGGTGGGGTGACCTGATTGTAAATGGGCTTGTTGCAGGTTTAAGCGGAATATTGGTTTTCATCCCCCAGATCATGATCCTTTTTGGCCTGGTTACTATTTTGGAGGATACCGGTTACATGGCCCGCATTAGCTTTTTAAGCGATAAGCTCATGCGTAAAGTTGGCTTGAATGGTAAGAGTGTAATGCCGATGATCAGTGCTTTTGCCTGTGCGGTACCCGCTATCATGAGTGCACGTAATATTGAAAACCGGAAAGAAAGACTACTTACTATATTGGTTACCCCGCTTATGAGCTGCAGTGCACGACTTCCTGTGTTCACTATTCTCATTAGCCTGGTTATTCCTAAACATTATTTTTTAGGTTTCTTAAGCCTCCAGGGGTTGATAATGATGGGCTTATATCTACTGGGTGTTGTTATGGCTTTGATCGTAAGTTATGTTTTCAAGTTAATAATCCGCCTCAACGAAAAAAGCTTTTTCATTTTAGAGTTACCCTCGTACCGGGCGCCCCGCTGGAAGAACGTTGGTGTAACTATGATCGAAAAAGCGAAGATTTTTGTTCGCGATGCCGGAAAGGTGATCATGGTTATCAGCCTGCTTTTATGGTTTCTAAGCAGTTACGGTCCTCCCGGCAGAATAGATAATCTTACCGCGAAGTACGAAAAGCTGCAACAAGAACCATCGGCTGATAAAGCTGTGCTGGACAGGGAGTATCGATCTCAAAAGCTGGCGAACAGTTACGCAGGAATATTAGGAAGAAGCATAGAACCTGCAATTGCTCCGCTTGGTTATGATTGGAAAATCGGCATTGCCTTAATTACCTCTATTGCGGCCCGCGAGGTTTTTGTTGGAACAATGGCGACCCTTTACAGTGTTGAAGAGGATAATGACGACACATCTCTCCGGCAAAAAATGCATAATGCTGTTCGGGCAGACGGAACAAAAGTTTATACCGTCGCCACCGGCGTAAGCTTGATGGTCTTTTATGTTCTTGCTATGCAGTGCATGAGCACCCTAGCTGTAGTAAAAAGAGAAACGAAAACCTGGAAATGGCCTGTTATTCAACTCCTGTATATGACGTTCTTAGCTTATGTAATGAGCCTTGTTGCTTATCAAATCATATCATAGGCGTTAAAAACATTACCAGTAGTGCTATGGACGGAACTTTAGCACATAGATATTATTAGGGCCTTCTGTACATGCTTTAGTCCTGCTTATTCCAATAATAACAGCGGTATTTAAGGAAACATCCACTACCTGGTACTACTAATAGCTTACTAATATTGAATGCTTCGCTTTAAGATACGAGCTGCAATATCAAAAATAGGTATTGAGTAAAAAAATTAACAGAAGCGGCATCACTTTTGCGGCTGGCAAACAAAATTCTTGTATGAAGAAACTGCTTTTTGTCCTCGTATTGATTCCTACTCTATTATTGTCACAATCCAGGAAAGAAAAAAAAGCTATAGAGGTACAGCAAAAAGCAGACATGGTGGTTATTGACAATTTAAAAAGTCATATTAAAACGCTTCAAAAATATGAACTGGACCAACATTCAGGCACTGTTAAAGCTGACGAAACCACTTCCTCCTATCTCGCCAGCCAATTTCAACTAATCGGCCTGCGACCAAAAGGAACAAATGGATACCTGCAATCCTTTGAAGTTGAGCATGGTAAGCGTATTGAAGCATCCACTTATTTAAAGATTAATGGAAACCCACTTCAGATTAAAAAAGAATATATTCCACTAGCCTATTCCGCAGCGAAAACAGTCACCGGGATTCCAGCTATGGCATTAAGGGAAAGAGGAGTTCCATGGTTTACCGATATAAAAGACTGGCTTGGCGAAAATCAGAAAAATGCAAGCATTGACCTACACGAAGCGGTACGAAAGGAAGCAGTGAAGGTGGCTGCAAAAGGAGCAACAGCTTTATTTATCTACAACAGTAGTAGTGTTAATGATGATTTGGCTTTTAATAAAAAAGATAAAACTGCCCCTGTAAGCATACCGGTTATTTACATTACAGGAGAAGGATATAAAAAATACTTCCAGGATCATTCACAACTCCTGGATATCGACCTCAAAGTATCATTTAAAGAAGTTGAAGAAAAGGCCAGTAATGTGGTAGGTTATATTGACAACAATGCTACTTCAAACATAATTATTGCAGCCCATCATAGTCCGGTCGACTCAATAGATGATGTTTTAGTAGCTGATACATCTGCATCGGCTTCAACTGTAAAAAGTAATGGCATTAGCAGTACTGCTATACTTATTGAACTGGCAAAAATGCTTTCCGCGTCTAAGGCTAAAAGTAACAATTACCTTTTTATCGCTTTTGCTGCCGACAACCTGGAAGCTCAGGGAAGCAAATATTGGCTAAACCATGCCACTGTTACTACGCCTGCTAATTTCATGATTGATTTAAATAACCTTGACCTTTACAACCCGGATAAGAAAGTTTCAATAGGAGGTCTGGAAACTTCAGCAACGTGGGCTGAATTAATTACACCAATTGCAGATAAAGCATTAGAACTTACTTATGATAATAACGGCACGACGGCTGCCACTTACACCTGGTTTTCGCAAAAGGAAATCCCTGTATTATCCTTTAATGCAATTAGCAATGTAAATGATAAGGCGGCTGCACCTGCCGGTCAAATTAATTACTCTGCCGAACTTCAAATTGCTAAGTTCATTAGGAACATTATTGAAACAGCAGATCCGAAAGGAAAGGTTTCTTATACAAAAACAGCTACCCAAAAAACGACGCCAGTTGCAACGGAGGCGGCAGTAGCTTCATTAGTTTCAGCGCAACCGCGGGCAAACGGGGCCAGGATCGCTTCCTATACTTCCGATCCAAAAAATTCAGTAAGTCTGGGAATAATTCCCGATAACATAAATAATATGGCTGAAGGACTTAGAATAAATGGAACATCGCCTAAAAAGCTCGCAGCGAGAATTGGGTTACAATCGGGTGATATTCTTACTTACCTCGGTACCTATAAAATCGAAGACGTAAAGACTTATATACACGCTTTGTCTGCTTTTAAGTCCGGCGATAAAACAGTACTGCGAATTAAAAGAGGAAAAGAAAATAAAGAGTTTGCGGTAGAGTTTTAACTTTACAGCCGAATGAAACTGATACTTGATAACGAAGCTATAACCGACGATTTTTTTTCCGACACCCGTCTTCTCGGTATTATGGCACCTATAAGAAACTACCAGTTTTGCTGGCAACTAAATAATCTTCTTGGATATAATTTTCGCCTGAATACAGAGATAGATAAACAACTGCGTAAAAAAAACAGGCAGTATTTTTTTTCAGTTTACCAGCACGAAGAAAACAGTTTTTTAAAATATTACCTATTTCACAACCACTGCGATGGCGAATATCTTTTACCCGAATTCAGACACATGGATTTTTTGTGGCTGATGAAAGGTGATTATGTTGATGACAGCAAATGCAGCAACATCATTTCATCTGTTAAGTCTATCACATCTGTTCAAATGGTAGCGGAACTGACTAATGAAAAAATCAAAAACAAAGAACACCTTGTTTTTTAAGCATGGTTTGTACTAATTAATAACACGGAACCTACTCACCAGGTTCCGGTTTTTTTTGATACCAGCTTTTGTACTACAAGCACCATCGTTGCTTCCGACACAGGGATGAATACTATATTTAGATAGCGTCAGTTCCATAGGTTCTCGTTTACGATCTTACTGTTATGCATATTAAAAAAGGTTACGCCAATGGGGGTAACCTTTTTTTCTAAAGCGTTTTAAAGCTTTTATTTAATGCTTTACATCAACTCTTATGTTTTTTGATTCCACTTTTACGCCTTTCGATTTACCAACGTTGTGTTCATTTTTTTCTTTCCACGAGCCACCACTCTCAGCCTGTCCTCAATGATGTACGGTAGTATCAGCAGGGGCCGTTGCGCTGGTATCACTGATACCCTCCTTTGGTTCCTCGTGTTTTGTTTCCTTCTTTGATCCGTGATGCTCGGTCTCCTCTTTTGTAGATGTTTCTTCTATTTCATAAGATCCTTGTGTTGAAGAATTATCATTAGAGCAGGCAGCAAAAAATAGCATTCCTGAAAGAAATACAAAAAACATCTTCTTCATTTGATTTTAAATTTTGGGGAGAAAGGTACAGCGATTATTACAAATGCTCCAAATACAATTAAAGTTTCTTTGCCGACGTTTTATATTAGGTGGAAAAAGTGATTGTTAGTACCAGGCTCGCTCACTTTCTTTTGTTTGTAAAAGCAACTTTAGAAATTTATGAACGATCTTACTAAATTTATTATTGCAATTTCTAAAGTTGTAACCCGTTAATTATTTTAGGAATAAAATTCAAGGGCTCTTTTCCTGCCGGGAAAAATTTTTCTATGAAACAAGTATTTACGAAATTTGGCTTTGTAGTAGCTTTTTACCTTATTGGCTCTCCTGTTTTCGCCCAAAATAATTTTTGGTCAAATGTATCAGAAGCGGCCATCTCTAAGAATTCTGCTAAAAAAGGAATTACTCCTGCACTATACCGCACACTTATTTTAGACACCGCCAGGTTAACTTCTCTTTTTCTCGAGACTCCTAAAGAATTTACTTCCCGCGCAAAAAATACTCCTTCTGTTGTTATGCTACCCTTTCCCGACGGCAGCTTTAAAAGGTTTTCGATTGTTAAAACTTCAATGATGGAACCGGCTCTGGCTGCCCGATTTCCAAATATTAAAACTTTTGCTGGACAGGGGATTGATGATCCTTATGCCACTATAAAAATTGACTGGTCACCTTCCGGATTTCATGCAATGATCCTTTCGCCCGTGAGTGGTGCTGTCTTTATCGATCCTTACAGCGATGCTACTGCAACAGAATATATTGCATATAATAAGAAAGACGTAAGACAAACACAAACCTTCATTGAAAAAGGAAAAGAGGCAACGCAGCAGGAACCAGATAAAAGAACGGCAGCGCAACGAACTGCAGCGAACCAGTGTGTTGGAGGAACATTAAGACAGTACCGTTTGGCAGTTGCCTGCACCGGAGAATATGCGCAAAAAGTAGGCGGTGGTACAGGTGCCACGGTTGAAACTGTATTCCCCAAAATTGTAACTACAATAAACAGGGTTAATGGCGTTTATGAAAGTGAAGTAGGTATAAGGTTGGTGCTTGTAGCTAATAACACGCAAATTGTTTTTACAAATCCTGATACCGACCCTTTTACTGGTAATAATGACGGAGAAGTATTAATTGACGAAAGCGAAAATGAAATTACGACCAGGATCGGATCTGAGAACTTCGATATAGGACATACATTTAGTACGAGAGGAGGAGGATTGGCAAATGTAGGCGTTGTGTGCAGAAATGGTAATAAAGCCAGTGGAGTAACCGGTTCCCCAAATCCGGTGGGAGATCCTTACGATATTGATTATGTTGCACACGAAATAGGACACCAGTTCGGAGCTACGCATACCTTTAACGCAAATACCGCCGCATGTACCAACCAGGGCGCATCCAATTCTAATGTGGAACCGGGTAGCGGAAGCACAATTATGGCATATGCAGGAATATGTGGTTCGGAGAACAATCTGCAGGCAAATAGCGATGCTTTTTTTCACGCCTTAAGTTTTAGTCAAATCACCGACTATATTATTAATGGTGCAGGTAAGAACTGTGCGCAAATTCTCACGACCGGAAATACATCGCCGGTAGTAAACGTTGGGGCCGATTATACCATTCCAAAATCGACACCATTTGTACTTACAGGTTCAGCAACAGATGCTAATGATAATAATTCACTTACTTATTGTTGGGAAGAAATGAACGCAGGCGGTCTTTTTGGAGACTGGAACGATCCTGCCGGGAATGCCCCCATTTTTAGATCTTTTGCCCCCGTCAATACTCCTCAACGATATTTTCCAAAGCTTAGCGACATCCTAAACAATACCACGACTATTGGCGAGTTTTTACCGGCTTATTCCCGCAACCTTAATTTTAGACTAACGGTTCGTGATAATCATTCCGGTGGAGGAGGCGTGTGTTCGGATGATATGACCGTAGTTGTAAATGATAAGGCCGGACCTTTTATAGTAACTGCACCCAACACCGCAACAACCTGGGATGCAGGTTCTTTTAAGACTATTACCTGGGATGTTGCAAACACCAATACCACCCCGGTCAATTGCGCAAATGTTACTATAGAATTATCCACCGATGGTGGCTCCACATTTCCTATTATTTTGATAGCCAGTACTCCCAACGATGGATCAGAAGAGATCACAGTGCCTTCTACCTTTACAAATGCAGCAAGAATTAGAATAAAAGCTGTTGGAAATATTTTTTTTGACATTTCTAATGAAAATTTTACTATCCGGTTTGCACAGCAGAGTGAATTTGTTTTCAATAACCCTCCACCCGTTAGTAAATGTGATAACAGTAATGCCTTCACAGTTTTAAATACAAGTACACTAAATGGTTTTTCAACACCAATTACACTTTCTGCCTCAGGTAATCCTGCCGGTACTTCAGTTGTATTTAGTGCAAACCCAATTAGCCCCGGAAATAGTACTACGATTACGATTCAGGGAGCGTTGGCGCAAGGAACCTATAATATCACAATTACCGGCAAAGCGGGATCAGACATAAAAACAAGAGTAATTAAATTTACAAAGGGGGCTCCCGTTGATGCTCCTGTATTGTCTGGCCCTCCTGATAATACAGTAATCTACTCTTTAAATCCCACTTTTAGCTGGCAGATTACAGCTTCTGCCGTTACCTATAACTTACAAATTTCAACGACGCCACGCTTTTCAACAAGTCAAACAATTAATGATATTACCGGTACCAGCTATGCTGTTTCAACACCCCTTAATGATAATACAGCGTATTACTGGCGTGTTTTTTCAAATAACAGTTGCGGTTCAGGGCCTGCATCCAGCGCTTTCTTATTTAAAACGGCCGCAATTAACTGTGCGGACACTATAAACAGTACAAATGTTCCACTTACAATTCCTGAAGCTATCGACACCAGTTATTCTACTTTAAACATTCCGGCGGGAGGAATAATTGAAGATGTTGACGTTGTTGGTCTGAAAGGAACACACGCTTATGTTAGCGACCTGACGGTTTCGCTGGTAAGCCCTGCAAATACTTCTGTTACTCTTTTTACCAGTATTTGTGCCGAGATGAAAGACTTTGATCTAAACTTTAATGATGAAGCGGCGAGCGAAGACATTCCCTGCCCGCCAACGACAGGAGAATCCTTTAAACCTATAATGCCTTTGTCGGCTTTTGATAACCAAAACAGTACCGGCACCTGGACGCTAAAAATAGCAGACCATTTTGCAGACGATGGTGGAAGTTTAACTAACTGGGGCCTTCGTATTTGCACGTATATGCCTACGTCGTTACCGGTTAACTGGCTTACTTTCACCGGGTATAAAAACGAAAATAATACGGTTAGCCTGCAATGGTCAACAGCGAATGAAGCCAATAACAGGCACTATGAAATCGAAAGAAGTTCTGACGGGATCCATTTCAATAGTATTGGAAATATAGAAGCAGGAAACAACCCGGGTACACTACAACAGTATTTGTTCAACGATGTAAAGGCTTTTACAGGAATTAATTATTATCGCTTAAAACAGGTTGATAAAGATGGCCGGATAAATTATTCAACAATTGTAAGAGTTGTTGTAGCAAATAGTAAAGGTGCTTTATATACAGTTTATCCAAACCCTGCCATTGAAAAGACTACCGTAAGAATGTTAGCTGATTTGAAGCAGTTGACTGTTCGTTTCAATGACGTGTCAGGAAAAGTATTGTACCAGAAAAGCTTACAAACAGTAAAAACAGGTGAGGAGATTCGAATTCCATTGAGTGGATTTAGTAAGGGATTATATTTACTAACGATCACAACAGACAAAGGAACTACAGCAGAAAAAGTTGTTGTTCAATAAAAGGGCTTAACCAAAATACTAAAGCCACTCTCAACATGAAGGGTGGCTTTTATTATTTAAGGGGCTACGTCTATTTCCTGAAATATAACAGCTTCGGTTTCACGTTTGCCTGAGATGAAGGATAGCGCCCGGCTTTTCTGTGATATCCCAAATAACAATTCCACTACTTGCTCCTCGTGGCTAAAATGTTAAACGGAGCGTCGCAAGTAAAGCATCCTACGATTGATACTGATGGTAACCCCCAATTGAAAAAGCCACCGGTTAAAGTGGCTCTTACATTTATTCTATAGAGATTCCTCTTATCCATTCATGCTGGCGAGGAACTCGGTATTATCTCTGGTTCCCCTCATTCTTCTCAATAGCTCATTCATCGCCTCTTCGGTATTCATGTCATTCATATATAAGCGTAGAATATTCATGCGTTGAAGCGTTTCCTTATCGAGCAATAAATCGTCGCGACGTGTTGACGAAGACACAAGGTCGATAGCAGGGAAAATACGCCTGTTGGCCAAACGACGGTCAAGTTGTAATTCCATGTTACCTGTTCCTTTGAACTCTTCAAAGATCACCTCGTCCATTTTAGAACCGGTTTCTATAAGCGCTGTTGCCAATATAGTAAGCGAACCGCCATGTTCAATTTTACGCGCTGCACCAAAGAACTGCTTTGGCTTTTGCATTGCATTTGCCTCCACACCACCACTTAACACTTTACCGCTCGATGGAGCAACTGTATTATGCGCTCTCGCCAAACGAGTGATACTATCCAATAATATGACAACATCGTGTCCACACTCAACCAGGCGTTTCGCTTTTTGCAGGGCAATGGTAGATACTTTCACGTGCTTTTCAGCAGGCTCATCAAATGTTGATGCGATAACTTCGGCCTTAACACTACGTTCCATATCAGTAACTTCCTCCGGGCGTTCATCGATAAGAACGACCATTAAATAACATTCAGGATGATTGGCAGCGATAGCATTTGCAACTTCTTTCAACAATACAGTTTTACCAACTTTAGGCTGCGCTACAATCAGTCCGCGCTGCCCTTTTCCTATAGGAGTAAAAAGGTCGATAATACGGGTGCTAAAATTTGTGGCAGTGGTAAACAAGTTTAATTTTTCGTATGGGAAGAGCGGCGTTAAATAATCAAACGGCACACGATCTCTTACTTCTTCAGGTCCTTTACCATTAATCGTTTCCACTTTTAAAAGTGCAAAATATTTCTCACCTTCTTTTGGCGGACGAACATAACCGAAAACGGTGTCACCTGTTTTTAATCCAAACAATTTTATTTGAGATGGCGAAACGTATACATCATCAGGAGAAGATAAATAGTTGTAATCAGATGAGCGAAGGAAACCATATCCGTCGGGCATCATTTCCAGCACACCTTCACCTTGAATTACACCATCAAATTCAATATTGAAAGCCTGTTCTCTTCTTTGATTTTGTTGAAACCTGTTATTTTGCTGTTGAGGCTGCACTACAGGTGCGCCATCCGGCGACTGCATTTCAGCAGGAGTTTCACCTATCGAAATATTCCTGTTTGCATCTTCATTACTTTCCTTTTGTTCGGGCCTGTCGTCGGTATTAACCGAGTCGAATTCTAAGGTATTATTATTGTTTTCTTGTTGAGATTTTGGCTTGCGGCCGCGTTTAGGACCTGCATTTTTATACCCTTCTCTTTTTGGTTGTTCCTCAACCTGTGGTTCAGGTTCTGGCTCGGGTGCAGTCATTACTTCGGCTACTGCAGCAACCGGAGCATTACTTGTTTTAGCAATCCTTTTACGTTTGCCTCTTTCGGGTGCTGGGGTTGTATCGGTGCTTTCGGCCACTGCTTGTCGGTCTAATATTTTATAAATAAGGTCTTGTTTATCTGTTTTTTGCGCATGGGGAATGCTAAGTTGATCTGCTATGTCCTTAAGTTCAGGAACAAGCATATCGTTCAGTTGCGAAATGTCGTACATAAAAATTTTTGATAGTTAAAACTCAAAACATCCAAGGTGAAAAGGAAAAAATGAATGAAATGAAATTGGGAAAACCGAAAAACTGATGAGCTAAGAGTGGTGTGACAGATCAGTTTTGAATTTCAATGCAAGTTTACGTTACAATTCTGTAAAATTAAAACTTTTACATTGTTTTCGCCTTTTCTCGATAAGATATAAGTATTTTTTAAGGGAACTCAGGCCTCTGTTCCATGATTCTACATCGTTGCGTCGCAGTCCGTTCATCTTTTGGTTTGCTATTAATCTTTAGGGTTAAATTCTATTTGAGTAAATATTACAGTGAGTGTTTCAACCAGGCAGTTACGTAAACTGTATAAACTTCATGCCAGATTTTTTAACCTGTTTATCTGTCAGTCCACACTTTTCGTTTAAAATGCGATGCAAAAAACAGCAATCAGGTGCGACTTTAGTAACAATCGACGTGTGAGAACCGCGTCGTGTTTTTGGTAATGTCGGCTAATAAACCATAAATGCTGTACGCGAAGTTGCCTTTTGAAATGTTTGATTTCACTTAGTTCTTACTATCAACGTCACTTTCAATGGTTTGTTTTATTTCAGCCTCATTTTTAGCATTTAAATTTACTTGTGTCGGTAATGCAAACTTGATTCCCCTTGCTCTGAAAGCGGTGATAATGTCTAGCAGGATAGCCTGCTGGATATTCATATACAGGTTATAATCATCACTCAATACAAAATATACTACTTCGAAGTTTATATAATAATCGGCAAGAGTTGCAAGATGTGCACGGTCTAATAACGTTTTTTCTCTTTTTTCCACAGCGGCTTTTAGTACCTCCGGTACCTCCTGCAACAACTCGGGCGGGGTATCGTATACGACCCGCACGGTAAAAGAGATTCTCCTTTTTTCAAGGCGTTTAAAATTATTGATGGTCGACTTTACCAGTTCAGCATTAGGTATAATTAATTCTTCACCTCCCAGGCTACGAATACGCGATGTTTTAAATCCAATCTGTTCTACAGAACCACTTTTGTCATTTACAACAATAAAGTCTCCTATTTCGAAAGGCTTATCCAGAAAGATGACAAAATAGCTAAACAGATCGCTTAATATATTTTGTGCAGCAAGCGCAATTGCAATACCACCAATGCCAAGGCCTGCAATAATTGTAGTTACACTATAACCAATGTTATCAAGGAAAAATAATAATCCAATCACCCAAACAAGGGCTTTAACTACCATCAGCATCCCATCAAACTGCTTGATCCTGGTAACTGTCTCTTCTCTTTTAATTAAATACAGTTGTATAGAATAATGAAGCAAATGGTTAAAGGCTCTTACTAAAAAATAAACAGATACGAGGGTAAAGGCTACTTCCAGGATTCGCTGCCCTCTTACCGAAAAGCTCAACTGCTTAATGATGATATAATTTGCAAGCAAATAAACATAAGGGATGATAAATTTTTCAGCTACACTTATGAAAGCGTCGTCGTACGATGTCGTTGTTTTGCTTGTGAATTTTCTTATCGTGCTTATAACTACCGAACGTATGATCTTAAGCCCTATCCAGGCTATTATTAATCCTGCAAGAACAAATAGATATTGTAACACCGTATTTCCCCAATAAACCCTGTTTAAGAAATTATCCATAGCTGCTTTAATTACATTGAAACTAATTAACCTTAATCATTCAAAAAAGTTGAGCCATGATGTAGAATCGCGATTTCTATTCGTTGAGCGCCGCCTCATTATGGTACTCATTGGTTTTAATAATAGCTGATACGCAACCGGTAAATGATTTATGCAATACCAAGAAACTCCAGCATAAAATAAACGCTTAACCAGCATCATTTTACAACGGTGCAAAGTAGTTTAAAAGCATTGACTATTTAGAACAGTGGAATGGTTACTACAAAACACAAAAGCACAACTCCTTATCTTTGCCGTCCTATAAAATAAACGATATGTTTAATAAACGAGTGAAGGTTAAAGATTTGCTTTCTTCTGCTGAAACAGGACATGAAGTTACTGTAATGGGCTGGGTTCGTACTTTTCGTAACAACCAGTTTATAGCTTTGAACGACGGAAGCACAAATAATAATTTGCAGGTGGTGGTAGAGTTAGGTTTATTAAATGAAGCAACTTTAAAAAGAATTACTACCGGCGCCTCATTAAAAGTAACAGGACAGGTTGTTCCTTCATTAGGCAAAGGACAAAAGGTTGAAGTAAAAGCAACTGCTCTTGAAATTTTAGGAGATAGTGATGCCGATAAATACCCCTTACAACCTAAAAAGCACAGCCTGGAATTTTTACGTGAAATAGCACATCTCCGTTTTCGCACCAATACATTTGGCTCTGTGTTTCGCATAAGACATTCGCTTGCCTTTGCTGTTCATAAATTTTTTAATGATAAAGGTTTTGTTTACCTGCATACTCCCATTATTACTTCTTCCGATGCAGAAGGCGCCGGAGAAATGTTTAGGGTAACCACATTGCCATTTGAAGACACTCCCCGAAATGAAGATGGAACTGTAAATTTCAAAGAAGACTTTTTTGGGAAAAGCGCTAACCTTACAGTGAGCGGTCAACTCGAAGGAGAGCTTGGAGCAATGGCATTCAGTGAAATTTATACGTTCGGTCCAACGTTCAGAGCCGAAAATTCTAATACTACGAGGCACCTTGCCGAGTTCTGGATGATAGAACCTGAAATGGCTTTTTACGACATTGAAGACAATATGAACCTGGCCGAAGAGTTTATTAGATACCTGATCCAGTATGCGTTGGATAATAACAGGGAAGATATCGAATTCCTCGACCAACGCCTTACTGAAGAAGAAAAGCAAAAGCCGCAGAACGAGCGAAGCGAGTTGGGTTTGTTACAAAAACTGGAGTTTGTTTTGAACAATAATTTCGAACGTATTACTTACACCCAGGCGATCGACATTTTATTGGAAAGTCCGCATTATAAAAAGAAGAAGTTCAAGTACGATGTAAAGTGGGGTATCGATCTGCAAAGTGAGCATGAGCGGTACCTGGTAGAAAAGCACTTTAAAAAGCCGGTAATCGTAACAGGATACCCTAAAGACATCAAATCGTTTTACATGCGTTTAAATGAAGATGGTAAAACGGTTGCAGCGATGGATATTCTTGCGCCAGGTATTGGCGAAATTGTAGGTGGCTCACAAAGAGAAGAACGACTGGAAAACCTTGAAAAACGGATGGCGGAAATGCATATCCCGGTAGAAGAGATGAGTTACTATTTAGACACTCGTCGTTTTGGAACAGTTCCGCATGCCGGTTTTGGACTAGGTTTTGAACGAATGGTGCAATTTGTAACCGGCATGACCAATATCAGGGACGTCATTCCATTTGCAAGAACACCGAAGAATTGTGAATTTTAAATCCTCTAAAAGTCTGCCTGAAGGGGACTTTTAGAAATGCCGTATACATTTTTTAGAATTTTCTAATTTTTAAATTTGGCATTTTTAAATTACATCTTATATTTGCAGCCCGAAAGGGAAATTAATCCTGAAAAAAGTAAGGGTTAGATGGTGCGGTAGCTCAGTCGGTAGAGCAAAGGACTGAAAATCCTTGTGTCGCCGGTTCGATCCCGGCTCACACCACGTGAGTAAAAAAGGTTAGTCCAATAATAAGGGCTGACCTTTTTTATTGGACTAACGGTTATGTCATTCTGAGAAGAGACTTTTGGGGGCCGGGCCAATTACTGCTATAAGAGTCCCGTTGCGTCGCACTCTTGTACTTTTCTTCGTTATTCGGCAATGAAAACTTCTTATTCACTAACCTTTATAAATAACTTTTCCGGGGCTTCCGGGTAATATTTAAAAAGGGCGGGGCATAACCATCCTTTCATTCCTGAGCCTTCCTGTTCGTACCACGTTCCACCCGAATCCGTATCCACCTTTTTAAGTACAAGGTCAGGAGATGGCAGGCCGGTATTATTAAACAGCACAGTAAAACCTGCTTCAGGGTTAGGCAAATGAGCAACCGCTTTATTTATGATTTCGGGGATGCCCATAACAAATGGTTCTTTTACCAATCCTACCCGTTCGTCATCGAATACCCACATGTTTTGCCACCTGTAGGGACGAATGGAATACACCGCATTTTGCATACCTATCATTGTTAATAAAATTGAAGAAGTAATAAACTAATTTAAATAGGTTCCCAAATTCCACCATTGCAAAAATCAATCCTTTTCGGGGAGCAATAAAGTGACGTGTCTCGAGAGAATTATTTTGGGGATGGAGAATTCGTGTATTATAAAAAGGGTGCATGGTGGCAGGTGGAACAAAAAGTACAAGGGTGCGACCTTCGACAAGTTCAGGGTGCGACCTTCGACAAGTTCAGGGTACCCTTCGGCCGGCTCAGGGTAAAAACTGCCACGTTGAATAATGCATTTACAGTACAAGCGAGCGTGGCAACGATGCCCGGTAAAGAAACACAGCCGGAACCAAAAAAGCTTCACTTTTGGTTCCGGCTGTGTACTTATTTCTATAGCTTTAAACGTGGCTGGTTCGTAAACATACAGGCCTCGCTTTTGAAAACATTACTTTTCAAAACCTGCCGGCAACTTATTTTTTTCATCTTCATCCTGCCAGCTCAGATTTACGATCCACCATCTTCCACCGGCTTTTGCAAGGGTAAAATAATTAATGCCTCTTTGCTCAACCTTGCCTGCAGGATCGAATTTGAACTGGTACGAAGACGCTACGGTTGCCATATTGCCAAACTCTGATACATTTCGTTTTAACTCTTCCTCGTAAAAGGCGGACTGGGTAAAGAAGGGGGCATTTAATTTACGGTATTCGTTAGGCGTAAAAGAACGAAACTGTTCCTGTCCGGCGGGCGAAGTAACCGTAGCTCCCATTTTTGCTTCCGGCAAAAACAGGCTGCTAAAACGATCCCAGTTGCGTGGACCTGCAGGACCAGAGATAACCTCGTAAGTAGCTTTGACAATAGCATCAATACTGCTTACATCTTTAGGATCGGCAGGCGGTGTAGCTGTTACATTAGTTTCTGCAGCAGTGAGCCATTTTTGCTGAACCATTTTTTGCTTGGCTGTAGCAGTAATCATTGGCGCCAGTTTGTTCAGTTCAGTTTGCGTTGCTTTAAATACAGTTGTCTTTAGTATAACAGTATCAATGGTTCCTGCGGCATTTTTGCGTCCTGCTTTTACCTCGAAATTATCACCTTCTTTCATGGTGCTTTTAATTGTTTCTATAGCCTGCATTACATTGGCAGCAGTAAGATTTACACCATTAATTGCATACAATTCGTCGCCGATTTTGTAGCCTACTTTAGTACCAAAATCATTCAGTTTAGAATACGGAGAGATCGTAATAATTCCTTTGTCGGTAGGATAAGGGGCGATGCCTCCCAGCGAATAAACCTTCGTCTCTGCTTTCGGTGTAAATTGAATTCCTGCAAGACCAAAAAAGTAGTCATAAGGTATTGGCGAAGAACCGGCAACATATTTCTGAAGGAACTCTTCAATTTCGGGGTAGGTTAAGTCACCGATTTCACCGAACAATTCATCGTCATTAAAGTATCGCTTTTTTCCAAAACGAACGCCAAGGTCGTAAGTAAGGTTGCGGAAGCCATAGTTGCCGTTAGATAAATGGAGAAGATAGATATCGAGACAAGCAGTGATCAATGCTCCTTTTTCGTAAACATTTCCATATTCTTTTGCATATTTCCCCGCGGCTTGCTTACTTAAAACGGTAAAAGGAAGCGTATCGTTAAACTGCTTACGCGATGAAGTTATTTTATCGGACAGTGTCTGCAGGAACTCCTGTTTACTTTGCATGCCGTGCTTTACCTGTACGTGATAAGAAGTATATTCGGTCGAGCCTTCGTACAACCATAAATGCTTCGAAAGAACGGGTTCATCATAATTAAACTCTTTAATCTCTTTCGAGGAGATGGTCAGGGGAGTGATGATATGAAAAAATTCATGCGAGCATACATGAACGATCGTGTTCTTGATTTGGCTGGCAGGCAAGTCGGGGAGGTAATAAAATGAGGAAGTGGTATGCTCAAGCGCACCACCCATTCCGGGTGTAAAAGACTGCTTCACTTTCGGGTCCTTAAAGTAAAATAAGAATGCATATTTATCTGCAGGCAATTTACCTCCAAGATATTGGCGTGCTGCTTCCAGCAGATCGGTCATCCACTCGGCTATTTGTTTAGACTGAATATTTTTCCCCGGAGAATAAACAGAAACCAATACGCGGCAATTGCCTACAGTTATTGTAGTAGTATCGGGTACAGTATACATAATAGGTGAATCATACAGTTCATCCACGTTAGCAACTTTAAACACATCTTTTAAAGAGTTATCATCAGTATCGGTAAGGCTGGTTGAGCCGTAAAGGTTAGCAGGCTTGGCAATACTAATGGTGAAAGGCAGGCGGTTATAGCCGTCAAAAAAGCCAAAGAAACCGGGCGTATGAATTACAAAATCTTTTCCTTCCTCAATGTTGGTGGCGGCCATTGGATAGATGCCGTGTTTGATCTCCGAATCAAAAATGTCTTCAACTTTATAGGTAATCCTCGACAAAACGTTCGCCCGGGTTATTTTCCATTTATCTGTTGAGATTTTCGATACCGGCAAAGGCTTTCCTGCATTATCAAATGCTTTTACATCACTTATAAATTTTCCGTAATCACTGATCGAATAAGTTCCCGGAATAATTTTCGGAAACGAAAAAGTAACGGCGCTTGTTTTTACTTTGGGTGTCTGCAGCTCCACTGTTACAGCATCGTTTTGAACCTTACCTAAATCTACTGAATACCGGTATTCATCCTGTGAATATGCGGTAATTGAAAAAGTAATAAACGAACTGAAAAAGAAGCCAAGTATCAGTTTTTTCATAATGTCAATAGCGTTGTTATTCGTGCGCGAAATTGTTTTGTGCAAACTTATTCAACTGCAGGTTCCGGCTGTTGTTAAAAATATAAAATTCGGCTTCCATACATACTGTAATACTTCGTCAAGCCATCACCTTCTCCCGGCACTAACCCGAGAAATAGCGTTCCCTTCAGTCATGATTACTTTTTTATTTGTACTTCTTGCCCCCCACTTCCTACTTCTTCTGTCATCCGTCAACAGGCATCTGTCAACCCTCACCAGTCATCCGTCAACCTCCTCACCAGCCGTCATCCGCCAACTCCCTCTTCCCCCCTTACCTTTGCCGCATGGAGAATTTCGAAATCGTCATATTCCTACTGACCATTCTGATTACCCTGTCAGCATTTGCAGATAAGATAAAACTGCCTTATCCTATCCTGCTGGTCGTAGTTGGATTGATCATTGGCTTTGTGCCTTTTTTGCCCGACCTCGAAATGAATCCCGACATCGTATTCCTGATCTTTTTGCCTCCCTTGCTTTATGATGCTGCTTCTAAAACATCATGGCACGACTTCAAAAAGGAAATAAGACCGATATCCACACTTGCCATTACCCTCGTTTTTTGTACAACAGTCTCTGTTGCTGTTGCAGCTCATTATCTTATCCCCGGCTTTACCTGGCCGTTGGCTTTTGTTTTGGGTGCCATTGTTTCCCCGCCAGATGCGGTGGCAGCTACAAGTATTATAAAAGGCCTCGGACTAAACCGGAAAGTAATCACCATTATTGAAGGTGAAAGCCTGGTAAATGATGCATCCGCACTGATCGCTTATCGTTATGCTATAGCCGCTGCCGTTAGCGGTACCTTCGTTTTGTGGAAGGCAAGCGTTGAATTTTTATTGGTTGCAGGTGGTGGAATTCTTATAGGTTTACTGATAGGATATGTGCTCGTATTTTCGCATAAGAAAATTAAGGACAATGCAGTCGTAGAAACAAGTCTAAGCCTGCTTACACCTTTTGTTGCATACCTGCTTGCGGAGCATTTTCATTTATCCGGGGTACTATCTGTGGTCAGCGCCGGCTTATTTATTTCGTGGCGTTCAAGGGAAGCATATTCATCGCAAACAAGGTTGCAAACAAAGGCAGTTTGGGAAACTGTTATTTTTTTTCTTAACGGAATTGTATTTATTCTTATTGGCCTTCAGTTGCCTGCAATTGTAGAGGATCTGAAAACAAATACAGTCGTTGAGCTTATTGGGTATGGGTTGGTCATAAGTTTAGTAACCATAGTCATCAGGATAGTGTGGGTATTTGCAGGAGCATATCACCGATCGTTATTTAGCGGGAAGACAATGGGCGTAGGCGTAGAGGAAGAAGAAAAAACCTCGTGGAAAAATGTACTGATTGTTGCATGGACCGGTACAAGAGGTGTTGTAAGCCTGGCTACAGCATTAGCGTTGCCGTTGACGATACGTGAAGGTGTTCCTTTCCCAAAACGGCATTCTATACTGTTACTTGCCTTTATCGTTATATTGGTAACGTTGGTAGTACAGGGATTAACACTGCCCCTGTTAGTCAGGCTGCTTAAAATTAAGCCCCAGGAAGGTTTGCAAAAGCAAGATGAAAAAGATTTGCAGTTGAGTGTATCAGAAAGCATTCTGCAATATATTAATCATGATTTTCCTATTGAACTAGATGAAAAGGTAGCAGTTCAGATTAGGAAGCAGTATGAGATAGCAATTAAGCTGCTCTCAGACAAGGAGAAACGAAATAAAGGAGAATTGAGACAAACTGATTCTCAATTTACCTTTATTAATCAACTGCTGGCAGCGCAACTTGAAATAGTGAAGTATGAACATGAACTTTTAAACCGTTTCCGTAAAGAAGGAACATATAATGATGAAACCATCAGGAAGGCTGAAGAAGAACTGGATATAGAAGAGTTGCGCCTTAGGGCTATGGTAGAAAAAAGAACATAGAAACCGGTGTTTTTTTTACATGGTAGATTAATAACCTCGAGGTCAAAATCACGTACAAAGCAGCTGTTTTCGTCGACTAAATGCTTTCATCGACTTTAGTGCTGTTTATCTCTTTGCTTCTATTGTATATGCCAGGCCAAGGTCCGCCTGCCTGTTATAAAAATTTCACTTCTGTACTTCGTATAGTTTTATGTGGTAATTAAAAATACCAAAAACAACTTTATGTAAAAGTGTCTAGAAAATTTTGCGTTGCCGGTGATTTCAACCCTGATATCTACACTTGCATTTGCCCAGGAAAATGAGTATTGCACGTCAACGCCTCAGTGGATCTTAGATAAGGGCTAGTGGATAATTGAAAGCAATATTAAAACTGCGGAGACGTCGGTTATCCATTTTTGTTACAACGACACCATTCAAATTTATTCAGAGAAAGTGGAGGGAGTAAAATTAAATATTAAAAAGCGTAAAACAGCTTGTTATGGGATTGTCGGACATATTGCGCTATATGCTGT
>JAQBNO010000037.1 GCA_028288485.1 Segetibacter sp. | reverse complement strand
TCATTAAAACAATGGGGCAAGAATGGGCAGAGATACACCTGGAGTATTTTGATTTAGTGAACACGTGTTTTAATTGAGCACTGAAAACTGCTAATTGAACATTTTGCTTTGTCCCTACTTTTTCAAACGCTATTTAATGTTCAATTAGTGCTGTTCGCTTAAACCACATATGCTGTCAGGCTGAACCTGTCGAAGCCTAATTACGATAGAAGTATTAGATCCCCTTCAACAAGCTTAGGGTGACAAACGTTAAGTTAACGACCTTGAATGCTTAATGCTCATTGTCTAATCAATATCGTTGACTTAAGCTACAACCTGATGTCAGGCTGAATGCTTAATACCCAATCGTCCATACAATCAATGTCTTTTACTTAACAGGTTTTTCTTTCGTAAAAACGTGCTGCAACTGCTACAAAAAGTCCAAAAAGTAGACTGGTAGCACCAATTAAACTTTTTAAAACCCGGCAATTGGTAACGCCATTCAGTAGGGATGAAAGTAAAGGAGGCGGGTCTTTTGGTTTTGAGACAGCCTCCTTTTTGTTCAACTACACCAGTAGTTCTGCGAAGAAAAAAGTATTTCTTTTTGCCAAAACCCTGTTGCTACGCTCAGTTCAACTTTTAATTCTTTGACAGAACTTAGCGTAGCAGTTTTTACCCTTCGGCTTCGCTCAGGGTACCCCGGGCTTGCCGAAGGGTAGCGTGAGCTGACTTCAGCGTCGCAATCCTTTCGTCTGCATTGCCAGTGGCAACAAAAGAGTAAGTTGGTGTCTGTTTTTATCGGCTGGTGTTATAATATTCGCTTCTGACAACAGTTATTGCATCAGGGACATCAGGCGGTTGGGTGACGGGCGAAGGCGAAGGGATTCAGAAACCAGCGAAGCGGTTTCTGAGACAAGCGGGTGGAGTTTGTTGTAATAACGAAGCCACGCGTCTTGAGCTATAAATGATCACACTAAAAGTTCCTTTTGCATGGTCTGGGGGCCGCACCCTAATGTTTCTTGCGTAACATTCTTGTACATTTTTTTCATTTGCCAGTAAAGAGCTTATCCGTTAATACCGACGCACCTGTCGCTTTATTAATGTAAAACTTTTCCCCTTCCTCAAAAGCTGTAAAATCTGTTTTAAGCCGGATAGAAGTTACCTGCAATTTATCAGCTTGTCTCTTAACAGTGAGATAATGGAACATTGGCTTATAAGAATCAGAGAGGTCGTTCAATTTACTTTTACCTTTTTTTAAAGACTCATACATCCCGCCGCCGCCGCCGATAACGACGAAGTCTTTTCCCATAATATTGAAATGTTCAAACGCATGTGTATGACCGGACAAAAATAACCTGCCTTTCACGGAACGAAGAAATGAAGTAACAAACCTTTTTTGAACCAAAACAGTTGAGCCAACTGTTTTGCTATTCGTATATGGAGAGTGATGGCAACCTGTGATAATGAATTGTATAGAGGGATCGCTATCTAATTTTTCTAAAGTGTTCCTATACCAGTTTACCTGCACCGAATCTTCTTTTTCAGACAGCGTTGTATAAATAGAATTTAAAAGAATAACAGCTACAGAATCTCTGATTTCAACATAACCTGTTTTTACATGATTTGGAAAATATTCCTGGAACTTCTTCTGTGCTTTTGCAGATTGAAACAAAATATCATGATTACCTAATGCGGCGTTTACCTGAATTCCCAGGCTTCGCAGTTGTTTTAGATATTTATTTACCCGCTTCCATTGTTTGTTACTTGAACCTACAGATACTACATCCCCTAATAAAAAAACCTCTCGAGGCTTTCGCTTTAGTATGTGCCCAAATATTTTGCCCGTTGCATACCTGTTGTTGTTCGGTTTTAACCAGAGAGTTTCTATCCAAATAGGTGCCTGTGTATCACTGGCAAAAACAATTTCGTTGGAAAGAGGAAGGGTAGAATCAGGTAGTGCCTGGCTTTTAACCGACAAAGCAAATAAGGAAAATGAAAAAAGGAAAATGAAATAGGCGGCTTTCATATAACTCAAAAACAGGCATAAAAACGACCGTCAACCCTTTAACTGCAACCTTCCTGCCATTTATTTTCAATTCAAATGAAGGCAATAAGATTACACAATAAAGATATTATTTTTTTTGAAAAACAAGTAACACGTCATCGCCATTCATGAGCTCTAACTGTCCATTGCTCGTTTTATATGCGTTCACGTTTTTTAGTGCCTCAAGAAAAGCTCCTTCATTTGCCTCCCCGATACAAACCATTTTAGTTGATGCTGCTGCATCTCTGAAAGTGATACGGCTTCCGTTGATATTGTAACGGCCCGAGTATTTGTTGCATCCGGTGAAGCCAGAAAAAGTTTGGTTTAAACCGAAGAAACTGATACTGGGGCTTTCGGGTCGGTGCATTTTTGAACCTTGTGGTGGCGTTACCTGCTTTTCCGGTACAAGTGTTCTTTCTACTTCCACTTCAGTTGTGGTATGCGTTACTCCATTTATAGTTTTGGTCGTTGTTATGCTGTCGCGCCTGCGTTCGGAGCCAGGTGCGGATTTCTTCCCGTCCTGCAAAGTCAGTTCATTCTTCCCCGGCTGCAGCTTCGATTTCAACACCCATATACCCTGCAACTCGCGTGGAACGCCCGTTTCGCTATGGCCGCCAACAGGTAGGAATTCAGTCCCTTCCACTTTCGGCGTTTCAGACGATGACTGGGATATAGCAGAATGAGAAAGAAAGACAGCAGCGACAATTAAGAATACCAATTTTTTCATAACGGTGTTTATACTATTTCCAATAATTTCATGCCACCTTCCGCAGTTCGAAATTCGCTGGTTAAAGAAATGGCCCTTGTTGACGTTATAACAACCGCCGTTAAAGGATGAGTATAAACTATTTATTTTTTCGAAAAAACCGCTTTTTAAAATTTCTCCATTAATGGTTTTAATAAGTTAACCAATATTCGCCCCGAGTAAAGTGTTATACATATACAATAGATTTTCTCACGATAGGTTTTATGTTTTAGACACCCAGGCACCCGTAACATTCCTTTAAATAAAACCAGGAAAAATATTCCTATGAATTAATACTATCAATCATCATACTTTCTTTTATTCTTCAGCTGTTCGGAACTTATAATCTCATTCGTGTTTTTTCCTGTTATTGAAACCGCAGCAAGAAAAAGAATAATAAAAAAAGCAGCTGTTAAAAACAGCTCCGACCATTTTATCCAATAACCTATAAATGAATAAATACTCCCAACTGAGGGATGCGAAGGGTCGTAGATAATGGTCACTATTTGTCCCGGCCTGTAGGACGTTAGGAACCACATTTCAGTTTTATATTGAAAAGCTTCGCTTCCCACTTTATATTCGACGAAAACCTCGGGATGGTGGCCTGCTGCTGAAAATATTGCCTTGGAAACTATACCTTTTGCAAAATCCCCGTCAAAATAATCGGGCACTCTTGAAAAGAGTACATATAAAAAGTAACAAATAAAGTAAAGTATGATGGCGGCTTTGTACAAGCGAAATATTTAAATACCAAAGAACGCGAAATGTTTCTAATCTACGGAAAGAGCGGGTGAATTTAGAGAAGAATTCTATCGGTCATTCGACTACGTGTTTACGTTATTGCTTAATTTAACGGAACGTTCTGCGGCCCAAATTCACCTCCTTCTGTGGTAGAATGAATTCTACTGCTACATAGCTTCACTTAAAAAAAAACGAACTATAATCCAACGATGATTTCCTTTGGTCATGTTCCTGCAAGAATAACAGTCACTTGACAGAGAAAGTTGAAAATGTTATATCTGTATAAGAGCGCTGCCCTTCGCCAACCCAGGGTAAACGGCCACGCTGAATAATGGGTTACAGTACAAGCGAGCGTGGCAACGATGTTGACGGCAGAATAGATGCCCACCACCAAAAACCCTTATTACTAACCCTGGTGTGGTAACCCGGCGTTAGTAAATGTTAGTGAAGAAGCGTTGGTGGAAGGCATAAAAAAAGGGATACCAGGTATCCCTCTTTTTAAAAAAATTTGCCTCATTTACATCACAACGTAATCACCTTTTCTATTGATCGTTATTAATGGAAGTTTTTTCTTTTCTTCGAAATAATCGAAAACCTCTTTTATCTTAATTGCAAACCGTTGCAGATCCTGGTTGTCTTTAGTGGTTTTTGCCAGGTATTCAAAGCTCTTCCGGTTATTGTAACGGATTGGAAATATATGAACGGGAATAAAATCCTGTCCCTGGTTTTTGGCATTTGCCGCCAAAATGTACAATTCCTCGATCTGTTCGTTTTGCAAAGGAATACAGCCGACTGTAACACAATTTCCGTGAATATAAATTTCCCCGCCCGGCTTAATGGAGTCACTTAAAACTTTATCAGACGCATTTGGATAATTAATACCTAGCGACAAATGGTAGCTACTATTAGGGTTGAATTCGTTGATATAGTAAAAACCTTCAGGCACCTGGTAATCTCCTTCTAAGCGCTTTGGCCCGATTGAACCTGCCAATGCACACACTTTATAGGTTTTAAAAAGCTTAAACGACTGGCCGCTGTTGCTTCTAACCCAAACTTCTAACTGGCTATCGTACTTAAATGACCGGATGTACAATTGGTTTGCCGGCCATTGTAAACCTGCTTTCTGAAACTGTCTTCTCAGTGTATCTTCTTTTGACCGCATCGCAGAAGCTACACGGGGATACGTCCTTTGATATTCAACAAAAGACGGTTGGGCGAAAACAGAATTAATCAGCAGAAGGAAGACCACGGTTGTAAGTAAACGTTTCATTAGCTCAAAAATATTCTTTACTAAGATAGAACAAAAAGAAAGTAAAGTTAAAGTGTGAAAAAGTATTTTTATATGTAGTGCCTAATGCACACAAACGCAAAGAAGCAGGTGGTTTAATATTTAACGAACTATCGTTGAATATATTTTAAACCCAAATGGCGGAATGGTATCTTCGCCGCTTATTAAAAGTACTATGAAAGTTGGAATTCTTGGCGGCGGACAGTTAGGTCGTATGTTATTACAAGCCGGGGCTAACTACCCGGTAGAAACATTTGTAATGGAGAATGATCCAAACTGTCCATCGGCCCATTTGTGTCATCATTTTGTAACAGGAAATATCCAGGACTTTGATGCGGTATATAATTTTGGAAAAAATCTTGATGCACTTACTATTGAAATTGAGGCGGTAAATGCAGATGCTTTGGAAAAGCTGGAAAGCGAAGGCGTAAAAGTTATTCCTAATAGTTCGGCAATAAAGACTATTAAAAATAAAATATTGCAGAAGCAATTTTATAGCCACCACCAGGTACCTTCCCCGGCTTTTGTAGTAACAGAAAAT
The DNA here is from genome assembly GCA_028288485.1 of Segetibacter sp. Classification (GTDB taxonomy): domain Bacteria; phylum Bacteroidota; class Bacteroidia; order Chitinophagales; family Chitinophagaceae; genus Segetibacter. Next base: position 6,168 of record JAQBNO010000037.1, on the reverse strand, counting down.
TTACAACAGCTTAAACAACAAGCTGCGTTTCTTCCTGCGGTTCATAAAGTAGCAATGGGTGGATATGATGGTCGTGGCGTTCAATTACTACGCACAGTGGCTGATCTTGAAAAGGGTTTTGATGCGCCTTCAGTGTTGGAGAAAATGGTGACTATCAAAAAGGAAATTGCCTTAATGGTTGCAATGAGCGATAAAGGTGAAACCACCATCTACCCTTCTGCTGAAATGCTTTTCGACCCCGTTTTAAACCTGCTCGATTTCCAGATCAGCCCGGCTCAAATTGAGCAAAAAACTTTGTGGAAGGCCGAGGCACTTGCATTAAAGGTGGTGAAAGAACTAAAAAGCCCGGGCATCTTTGCCGTTGAAATGTTTGTAGATCAAAACAACGAAGTATGGGTAAACGAAACGGCTCCACGGGTGCATAACAGCGGTCACCATACGATTGAAGCCAATTACAGTAGCCAGTTCGATATGCTGTGGCGCATCATTCTTTCTTACCCGTTGGGCAATACTGAGCCTATTCTCAACTCTGCGATTGTAAATGTGCTGGGAGCAGAAAATTTTTCGGGCAAAGCAATCTATAAAGGCCTGGAGGATGTTTTAAAAATTGACAACGTATTTGTACACATGTACGGAAAAAAGGAAACAAAGCCGGGACGTAAAATGGGTCATGTCACTATTTTAAGCAACGAAAGGCAGGAGTTAATTCACCAGGCAATGAAGATTAAGAGTCTGTTGAGCGTAGTGAGTGAGGCTGATTAAATTGCCGGTTTAGGCATTAGAAAATTAGGAATTGAAAATTGAGCGTTGAAAATTGAACATTGAACATTATTTTTTTGTCCCAAGCATTCGTTCTTTATCGAACATCGTTGCGTCGCACTCTTGTGCCGTATGGATGTGTATCGGCAGTTCCGCGAATAGCGGAAACGTTCGTCTGCAAACCTTTGGGCAATCTTTTACTGGGTAGTATAACTAACTATTATATTTTATGGCCGAACAAAAAAACATAGTGTCTACTTCTATTAGACCCGTAGTTGGAATAATTATGGGAAGCGACAGTGACTTGCCTGTAATGAAAGCTGCAGCTGAAATTTTAAAAGAATTTGAAATAGAATTTGAGCTGACAGTTGTATCGGCTCACCGCACTCCATTGAGAATGGTGGATTATGCAAAATCAGCAAAAGAAAGAGGCTTGAAAGTTATTATAGCCGGTGCAGGTGGCGCGGCCCATTTACCCGGAATGATTGCTTCGATCACTACACTGCCGGTTATTGGAGTCCCGGTAAAATCTTCTAACAGTATAGATGGCTGGGATTCGGTTTTATCTATTCTACAAATGCCAAACGGCGTACCGGTTGCAACAGTTGCTTTAGATGCCGCAAAAAACGCAGGCATTCTTGCTGCCCAAATTCTTGCAACATCTAATAATGAGCTTTCTGAGAAAATACAGCAATACAAAAATGAACTTGAGCAAAGCGTGCAACAGAAAGTTGAAAAACTGGCTGGTGATGGGTGGACTAATTCTTTTGATCAATTGTAATATGGCTTCACCATCTATCACCCTTACAAAAAAGTTGCCGTTGAAAGATTTTCCTTCAGGCTCTTCGCTGGAGTTTTATGACAACAGGGTATACCTAATAGGTGACGATGCAAACCATATTTTAATTCTTGACAATGACTATAATCCTCTGGACAGCATAACCCTATTCAACCCGGAACAACCACGGATTCCTAAGTATAAAAAAGCAGACCTTGAAGCTTCGGCAATTATAACAACCAACGGAAGAACAAGAGTGCTTGTTTTCGGCTCTGCTGCTGTATCTAATCGCGAAGTGGTAATGGAATTTAACCCTAAAAATCCTGCGGACAGCATAAAAACTATAAATACTTCAGTATTTATGCAACGGGTAAAACAGGCGGGGATTAAAGAAGTGAATATAGAAGGCGCCGCAATCGTTAAAGACGTTCTTGTGTTGTGTAACCGTGCAAATGAAACCCACACTGTCAATCATTTCATAAGTACCAGTCCCGACTATTTTAATAACCAGGTAGCTGCCCGGTTGAAAGTTTCCAGGATTAGATTGCCTAAACAAACAAATGTCGCCGGCATTTCAGGCTTAGCATATGTGCCTCAAGAAGACCTGCTGTTATTTACAGCATCAACAGAATTGACAGGTAACGCCTACGACGACGGAGAGATCGGAGATAGTTATATAGGTTGGATTAAAAATATCAGCACTCAGTTAAATTCAACCGAAATTAGTCCTGATGGAATGATAAACCTCGTAGAAGCAGACAAAGAATTTTCAGGAGAAAAAATAGAATCGATTTGTGTAGAAAAATATGAAGACGGATTTTTCACCCTTCATCTTGTTTCGGATAATGATAAAGGGCAAAGCGTGTTGTTTAAAGTAAAGCTTACTTTAAATTGACCTTCCTTCTTCTTTGCGTTCTCTTTGCAGGTCTTTTCTTTGCGTTCTCTTTGCATGTCTTTTCTTTGCGCCCTTTGCGCTAAACTTTGGTGCTACAACAACTTTAAAACACCAAACTGCTGCTCTAAACTCAACGAAGCTTCATAAATTTGAGCAAGCCACTCTTTCCCGTATTTCGCATAAAAATGCGAAAAATTATCAAGCCTTTCCTGTAAGCTGTTGTTCGGAAATAATTGCGCTCTAAGTTTGTTAATCCGCCTTTGTTGATCATCAAATTTTCTCTTTTCAGCCCGCAGCATTTTCTTTTCAAGTGCCTCCACTTTGTCTAAAGCTTTTACCTGCAGCGCAACCGTATGCTGAGCTAGAGTGACGTCTATCTTAGTTGTGATATCATGCAGACGTTGATAAAAAGACTTCAGCTGTTCTTTTTCTTCCGGCAAGTTTAGTTGGAAATCACTTTCTCGTGTTACCACTGCGTTGATTAAAGCGTCTGTAGGTTTAAACAGGTCAGTAACATTAAAACCGAGTTTTTCGGTTGCTTGTTCCTGTGCTTCATTATACAAAAGGAAAGAGTTTCGAACAACCAATACCGGAAAAGGAACGTTGGCAGCTTCAAATACTTTTTGTAATTCAAGCCAGTAGGCAATCTCTCCCCCACCCCCGATAAATGCAATATTTGGTAAAATTGTTTCCTGGAAAACTCCGCGCAAAATAACATTCGCACTAAACCTTTCGGGATGTGAATCGACTTCCGACAATATCTCCGCTTCCGTAAACGTCTTCCCTACACCTTCTACCTTAAACTTTTCACTTTCCTTCTCAACTCGTTCTCTTTTATCATCAACAAGGTAAAACAGGTTGATCTCTCTCCCGCTTGCCTGCACTTTATAATGTTCAGCTAATTGCTTACTGGTTTCTTCAACCAGCGGATGGGAAAACTGTTCAACCAGTTCTTTTTTTACAATGGAATTAAAGGCGGTTTTTAAAGCTGCATTATCAGGAATAAGAACGAGTAAACCAAAATCTTTAAACAATTCATTTACGAGTTGCAAAGTCGCTTGTTGTATGGTTAACCCTTCTTTATAGGCTTCTTTCAACAGACTTATGAGTTCCTTACCATGTTCCGCAACTTCAAGTTCGCCCGCTATCCGGTCAATTAGTTTTAGCAACGGCTTATCGACTTTCATTCTTCCAACGGCACCTTTTTGTTGGGTTTGCCATTCCAGCTTTTCGCCGTTCAGGTTGATGTGCCCTAATTCATCCAGGTCTGCATCTTCACTTCCCATATAATAAACCGGAACAAAATTGTTTCCTGGAAGTTCATGGGCTAAGTAATCAGCAAGTTTAACGGCGTGTAAAATCTTATAAATAAAATACAGGGGTCCTGTAAAAATATTGGGTTGGTGAGCGGTACAGGTAGTGAAAGTGTTGTCCTGCAAAAGTAGCTGCAGGTTTTGTTCCTGGCGGGCAGTTAGGGCAATTCCCTCGTATTGCTTTCTTAATTCGTCAACAAGCAGACTTCTCGGAGTATCAAACTGTTTGCGGGCTTCAATAGAAGATTTAATGCCATCAACGGAAACCGGATATTTATAAAAACTTTTTAGTTTTTCGTCCCCTTTCACATAATCAAGCATCATCTTCGAAAAATAACCCGTGCTTTCGTAACTAATGTATTCGCAGTTGGTCTCCATTGAAATTAATTGGAGTGCAATTTATAAACAACGATTGAAACGATAACAAGTAATACTACCGGTTAATGCTGAAACTTGCTTTTAGCGTTTATACCTGTTGTTTGAATGTTGAATAGAATTAAAGGCCGTACAAGTGAGTGACACAACAAAAGCCGATAGTAGCAACAAGGCTAAGTACAAAAAACGAAACGTCAAACGTGGAACGTCAAAATTTAGTATTGACCTTTCACGTTTGACGTTTCACCTTCTCACCCGTATTCTTAAAAAAGGTTCTTGATCGTTTCCAATATCCCTTCCGGCACAACTTCGCCTTCGAGGTCGTAATCGTAGGCCTTTGTAATTTTTACGTTTACAAATTCACCAATTGCCAGTTTTTTTGTTGTATTTATTACTACTTCGTTGTCTACTTCCACACTGTCGAATTCGGTACGGCCAAGGTAGCGGCCTGATTCTTTTTTATCGACCAGTACTTTAAACGTCTTCCCTACTTTTTCCTGGTTTTTTTCGAGACTGATCTCCTGTTGAACTTCCATGATCTCCTGTGCCCGACGCTCTTTTTCTTCTGCCGGAACATCGTCTACCAAATCATAAGCACTCGTATTCTCTTCATGACTGTAGGTGAAAATACCAACACGGTCAAAACGCGTCTCCTGCAAAAAGCCTTTCAGTTCTTCCACATCAGCCTCAGTCTCTCCCGGGTAGCCGGTTATCAATGTAGTGCGCAAACAAATACCGGGAACTTTTTCACGAATGTCGTGTACCAGTTCAGTCATTTCTTCCCTGGTAATCTGACGGCGCATCGACTTCAACATATTGTTGCTCGCATGTTGCAAAGGCATATCTATGTATTTGCAAATGTTGTCACGCTCTCTTATGACATCCAGCACTTCCATCGGGAACTTGCTGGGGTAAGCATAGTGTAGGCGAATCCATTCCAGCCCTTTTACATCGGCCAAAGCATGGAGCAGCCGTGGTAATTCTCTTTTTTTGTATAGGTCCAGGCCATAATAAGTCAGTTCCTGCGCAATCAGCATCACTTCCTTTACACCACGTTTTACCAAACCTTCGGCTTCGGCCACCAGTTGTTCAATGGGTCTGCTAACATGGTTGCCGCGCATTAAGGGAATAGCGCAAAAGGAACAGGTACGGTTACAGCCTTCACTTATTTTAAGGTAAGCATAGTGCGATGGTGTACTCAACAAGCGTTCACCTACCAGTTCTGCTTTATAATCAATGTCGAACTTCTTTAAAATTTGAGGCAGTTCCATGGTGCCAAAAAACGCGTCTACTTCAGGGATCTCTTCCTCAAGATTATTCCTATAACGCTCACTTAAACAACCGGTAACATATACCTTATCGAGTTTGCCTCTTTTTTTAAGGTTCACCTGGTCGAGAATGGTGTTGATACTTTCTTCTTTTGCCTTGTCAATAAAACCGCAGGTATTTACAATTACAATGTTATGGTCGCGCTTACCGCTTTCGTGTACAACATCAATTTCGTTGGCCAACAGCTGACCACTGAGTACCTCACTGTCAACCATATTTTTGCTGCATCCAAGGGTAATAATATTAACCTTATCTTTTTTAAGTGTTCTTGATTTCATAAAGAGGCCGCAAAGGTACTAAGAATGAAAACGTCTGGGGAATTTTAACGGTTTGTTTCCCCGGTTGGTTTAAAAAATTTACAGGGGAAATTGTTAAAGAAGAGGAAGTTTTTGTAGCCTGCAGGGGGAAGTGTATTCACCTACCGTTGCGTCGCACACTTGTACAATCGGTCCGTATTTTCAGCATTCTTTACCGAAAAAGGTAGTAGTTGGCTCTTCACTGAATTATCTTTAATAGCGATGACCCTCGCACTCTTATACTATATTTTCACTGCGGAACTAAATAAGGAAAAACGGCTTTATAAACTTAGCCGTTTTTCCTTATTTTGACTTCTACAGTGACACAGTCCCTGTTATCAATTTTCATTTAAGTGATCTTCGTCGACACTTAAACACTAGCAAACAGTATTTTTCACGTGAGCAACAATGGTTTTTTCAAAT